>JAZULT010000001.1:0-25869 GCA_045603225.1 Clostridia bacterium
GGGGAGCTTTTTATTAATGCTTTACTTGTTTAGTCAACGGAATGGTGATAAAATTTTTCTTATAGAAAGTATGTGGTTTTTTTGATTTTTATTTTAATAACTGTGTCATTTATTTTTAGTTTTATGTCAAACTACACCCAAAAAAATGTGCAGATTAATATGCCTCCGGGAAACATCGCATTCGGATTATATTTGAACGTGACAGCTCTTGTTACAGGCATTTTATACTTTGCTATGACAAAATTCAATCTATGTCTTAACGGGGTTATAGTTCTCGAATCTTTCATCAGTGCGATTATGTGTATGGCATGGGTGCCTGTAACCTTTGCATCACTTAAATATAACGGGATATTTTTAGGTTCGATATTCTCAACGGCAGGCTCAAATGTCATTCCTATGATAATGAGCTATATTTTGTTCAAAGAAAAAACGTCATATGCTACAATAGTAAGTGCACTATGCATACTTATTGCATCGGCTCTGCCAATGATAAACAAAAATGAAGAGAAAAAGCGTTCTCCTGCCGGACTGTTCTATGCTCTTATGATGTTTCTCTTTTCCGGTACTTCCGGAACAATCGTAAAAATCACATCTGAATTATGCGGTTCTGAATCTGTACTGACGCTGAATTTTATTACAAACGTGTTTATTTTTTTTATGTCATTTATATGGATACTTTTCATGGTTATAAAAAGCAAAAGCCCGGGTAGAATAAAGGAGTTTAGACCATACCATTATTTTATGACATTAATTGTATCTTTTTCCGGAACTTTGTCAGGATATTTTGTAATTTGTATGTACGATGTTGTAGGTGTAGTTCCGTCTATAATCATTTCTGCATCTATATCAACTCTTGTAACATTAATATCTTCGTTAGTTTACAAGGAAAAGTTTTATAAAAGATATATACTGTGCATAATATTGTCGTTTTTTTCGTTGATTCTTCCGGCTGTATTTACATAAAAAGGGATTTAAAATAAATCCTTCTAAAAATCAAGAATGAAAACCCTTTGATTTTTTTTGCAATCAGCAAAATTTCAGAAAATATGTGTAAATATGCGGAATAGCAGGTGTCGGCGTTGAAAAACTGCATATCATGAAAAAACTGTCTATTTACAAATTGTTCATCTGTATGTTAAAATTTAATTATCAAAAACAAAGGAGCGAATGAAAAGAATTATGAAACATTCAACAAAAAAGGGCACTGCTTCTGAGGGGTATCAAAAAGCAACCGGGTTCAGGAAAATGAAAAAGAATTTCATCCGTGATTACCAACTTTATATACTTTGTCTTCCGGCACTTATATATTTCCTGGTGTTCTGTTATTTTCCGATGTACGGAATTCAGATTGCTTTTAAAGATTTCACAATAGGAAAGACAATTATGGAAAGTCCGTGGGTAGGACTGAAGCATTTTGAAAAATTTATTATGTCCTATAAATTCTGGGATGTAATGAAAAATACACTTGTTATCAGTTTTTATTCATTAATTGCAAATTTTCCTGTTCCGATTATACTGGCTCTTCTTCTGAATCAAACACCGAGTAAGAGGTTTAAGAAGCTGGTACAGACTGTTACATACGCACCGCATTTCATATCGGTGGTTGTTTTATGCGGTATGATTACATCATTTCTGTCACCAAGTACCGGTATTGTCAACACGGTAATAAAGAACCTTGGCGGAGAGGAAATATTCTTTATGGCAAGCCCCGGAATGTGGAAGCACATATACGTATGGTCAGGTGTATGGCAGGGTGCCGGTTGGGGCTCGATAATTTATATAGCGGCTCTTTCCTCTGTCAATCCGGAGCTGTATGAAGCAGCAGAGGTTGATGGTGCAACAAAGCTTCAGAAAATACTGAATATTGATATTCCGTCACTTTTCCCGACGATGGTAATAATGCTTATTATGAACATGGGAAATCTTCTTAATGTCGGATTCCAGAAAGCATATCTGCTTCAGAATTCTCTGAATATCAGTGCTTCGGAAATAATCAATACATATACGTATAAGATTGGACTTGAAGGAACACAGTTCAGCTATTCTGCGGCAATAGGATTGTTTAATACAGTAATCAACGTTATCCTGCTTGTAACTGCAAATAAAGTATCTAAAAAGCTTCAGGGAACAAGTTTGTGGTAATAGAAAGGAGTGAGACATATATGAACAAGATAAAGACATCAAAAGAAGACAGAATATTCAATTTTATAGTGTATACTGTTCTGGGACTTGCACTTTTAGTGGTTTTATATCCGCTGTATTTTGTAGTTATAGCATCATTCTCCGACCCTAACGAAGTAATAAACGGAAAGGTATTTTTACTTCCGAAGGGGATTACGTTTGACGGATATGCGAGGGTGTTCAGGGATGCGAGGATATGGACCGGTTACATGAACTCGGTTATATATACTGTTGCGGGAACTGCGATTGGAGTTATGGCAACTATGATGATTGCGTACCCGCTGTCTATGAATAAGTTTTCGGGAAAACGGTGGATTACGGTATTTATATTTATCCCGATGTATTTTGGAGGAGGTCTGATACCGACATATCTTCTTATGAAGAGTCTGGGACTTCTCGGAACAAGACTGGCTGTTATACTTATGGGATGTATTTCTACTTATAATATAATAATTTGTATGTCGTTTTTAAAAGCAAATATACCGTCTGACCTCGAAGAGGCGGCTGAACTTGATGGGTGTTCGCATTTCAGGTTTTTCTTTTCTATGGTTATGCCGCTTTCAAAGGCGGTTATGGCTGTGCTTATACTGTATTACGGTGTAGGGCACTGGAATGACTATTTCAATGCAATGATATATCTGAAAGAGTCATCGCAGTATCCACTTCAGCTTATACTTCGTTCAATACTTCTTCAGGCGCAGAATTCATCGGCTATGATTGATGATATAACAATGGCGGAGGAGCTGATGCGAATTACAGAACAGATAAAGTATGGTGTTATAATAGTTGCATCAGTTCCGATGCTTATTCTATATCCATTCCTGCAGAAGTATTTTGTTAAGGGTGTAATGATTGGTTCTTTAAAGGGCTAAAAATAAAAAGGAGGAAAAGAAAATGAAAAAAATGAGAGGAATGGCATTATTAATGTCAGTAGCAGTAGCAGCAGGTGTTATGCAGGGCTGTGGGAAGAAGGAAGAGGAGAAAAAAATTCTTGAAGATGTTAATTTTCCACTGTCGGAAACGGTAACATACGATGTTGTAATGCAGAGATATAATATCTCGAAGCCTTATACAGAGTATGAGGAATGGAACAAGTATTTTGAGGACAAGTCAAATGTAAAAATCAACTGGGTTGACTGGGGAACAGATGATACATATACGCAGAAGCTTAGTCTGGCATTTGCAAGTGATGATTTGCCTGATGCAGTATATGGAGCCTTCTGTATCGGAATGGACGGACTTGCACGTTATGGCGAAGCAGGGCTTATTATTCCGCTTGAGGATATGATACCGAAGTATATGCCGAACCTTATGAGGATTGCTGAAAAGAATCCTGAAGTTCTCGAGGATATGAAAACTCCCGATGGACATATTTACGGAATTCCGTCATATGACCCGAACAGTCTCAGTGATACTCAGGAATCTATTCTTTATAACAGAGAATGGCTGGAAAAACTTAATATGGAAGTGCCGACAACAACTGATGAATTTTATAACTATCTGAAAGCTATAAAGGATGCAGGTGACTTGAACGGCAACGGCAAAAAGGATGAAATTCCATTTACATTCAGATTAGGAACTGCAGGTGCACGTGACCACCAGTACGGACTTTGCTCATTTATCGGATTTACAGGAAAGACATTCCCTCAAAATTCATATATAGTTGAAAACGGGAAGACAATTTTTGCGGCATCAACAGAAGAATATAAAGAAGCCATAAAATATCTTAACAAGCTTTACTCAGAAGGTCTTATAGATAAAGAGGCATTTACTATGGATGCTACTGCTTATACAGGACGTATAAAGAACAGCGAGAAGAATGTAGGTGTATGTATTGCACCGAATGCAGGTATCGTGAATGGTGTTCTTGGAGATGATGCATTTGTATACGGACCACCACTTAAGCATAAGGAAGGTGTTGAACCATCATGGTTCAGACGTGTAACTCCGGCAAACTTCAGAACCACATTCTTTATCACAAACAAAGCTGAAAACCCTGAAGTTCTTCTTAAGTGGCTTGATATGCATTTTGAAAGAGATATATCACTTCAGAATTCAAAAGGTAAAATGGATATGACATTCAGAAAAGTGGATGATGTACAGATTGAGAATCTCAAAAAGGATGATGGTACAAATTATACCGGTGAGGAACAGGCAGCAGTGTGGCCGTCGGGAGCAGCATTCTGCTTTGCAACAGGAGACTACGAAATCATGAATAAGCCGGAATCTACAATTAAACACGAGGAAGCTGTTAAAACATATTACGAACCGTATCTTATGGCTAAGGAAGAAGTTTTCTATCAGAATGTATTTACATCTGAAGAAGGTGAAATCAGAAACCGTACCATCGGTGAGGTTGAGCCTTATGTAATTGAAACAATGGCAAAATGGATTACAAAAGGCGGAATTGATGCAGAATGGGATGATTATCTCAAACAGCTTGATATTTTAGGTGTTCAGGACTGGACGGGAGTTATGCAGGCGGCTTATGACAGAACCGTTCAAAAGTGATTTTTAACTAAACTACCGTATATCGGACAAGTTAGCAAGATAATCCATGAAAGACAGCAATATAATTATATCGCAATTTTTTAGGGTATTGTATAATTATATTATACAGCAATATGATGTACCCATTGCATTTGATTGCTGAATTATATTTTAACAGGAGGAAGATATGAAACTGAAAAGACTTATAACATTCGGAATGTGTCTTGCATTGTGTACATCGGTAAAAGCTGCCGACTCTTCAGTTAACGAGGTTAAGTTCGAAGGCAACGATGTGTTCATAAGCGGTGTGAACAATTCCGGCAATAAGAGAGTGACATTAAAGGTTCTTGTAGCTTCAGCGGATGAAAGTGATTATTCATCTGCAGTAGCGGTAACAGAAGCTGAATGCGGAGAAAACGGAGCATTTGAATTTGAATTTACCATGCTTGACAGGATAAATGGTGTAGATGCCAGCGGTGACTATACGGTTTTTGTAAATTTTGGTGACGGAGAGGTTGTAAAAAAAGATTTTAAATTCATAAGCTCCGAGAAGAGAGCCATTGTTGTTGAAGCTTTTGCTTCAAACGATGCAGTAACAATTTCTTCTGTACTTTCAGACGATAGCTTTGCAGATGTTTTAAAAAGTGTCGGAATAGAGCTTGACGAATATAATCTTCTCGGAAGTAAAAAAGGTGATTGTATTGAATTGCTTCTTAAAGAATCTGATTTGTCGCAGATGGATGAATATGAGCTCAGGTCGGCAGTGAATAAAGCGATAGACGTAGTAAGCCTTGCAGTCTGTGATGAGGTGAAAACCGAAGAGCATCTCCTTGAGCTTAATCCGTCATTTAAAGATGAAGCTTATGAGAATATAAAAGATGATGAGCTTAGGAAGTGGATTAATTCAAAGCTTCACGGAAATGAATATGAAAGTTATGCAGAATATGAGGGTACTTACAAAGATGCAAATATTCTTTACCTTATAAATAATGCCAAGTATTCCGAGTTTAAGGACATCATTTCAGAAAACGATGATGCAATTAATTTATCCGGCAATAAGTTGTATAAGGATTATCTTGATATGTCAGCCACAAAACGCAGAAAGGTTGATGAAGCGGTAGCCTTGTCAATTGACAAAAATCCTCTTGATTCTATTGATGACTTTGTAGAATTGTATGAAGATAAAATAGAAGATGAAAAAGACGCAGAACCGAAGAAAGGCTCGTCCGGAGGTTCAGGCGGTTCAGGTGGTTCGGGCGGAAAAATTTCCTACCCTGCAAATCCTGTTGAAGTAAAGGAAGAAGCAAAAGAAGATAAGCCGGTAACAGAAGATGCTTTATTCAGTGACCTTGACGGCTATGAATGGGCAACAGATTCAATCAAATCGCTTAAAGAGAAAAACATAATTTCAGGCTACCCGGACGGAACATTCCGCCCCGGTAATAAAGTGACAAGGGAAGAATTTGTCAAGATGCTTGTGACAGCTATGGGAATAAATGAATTTTCGGGAGAAAACAAATTTGAAGACGTAATTTCAGGCTCATGGTATGAACCGTACATCAATACAGCAGTTGAAAGAGGAATAGTCAACGGTTTAAGTGAAAATACCTTCGGAATCGGAAATAATATTTCAAGACAGCAAATGGCAGTTATGGTATACCGTGCGTCAGGAGCAGGTGATCTGACAGCTGTCAGAGAGTATAACGGATTTAAAGATGAAGAAAAAATTTCGGGTTATGCAGCAGATGCTGTGAGAATTCTTTATGAGTCAGGAAAAATAAACGGGATGGGAGACAATTCTTTCGCTCCGGGAAATGCGCTCACGAGAGCAGAAGCGGCTAAAATAATTTATGAAGTATTCCATAAGTAAGGAGGGGAAATATGATTAAAAAATTTATTGCACTATTAATGACGTTCAGTATGATGTTTTCCTTGAGTATTACATATGCCTCTGATGAACAGGGAATAGGGTTTGAACACAGGCTGGAAGTTTTGCGGACACTCGGTATTGTTGACGAAAATATCACATTGCTTGAAGACAGTGGTGTGACACGTGGAGATTTTCTTGAAATGATATGCGGTTTTTTCACGGTTTCGCATAGTACCGATGAAGAAAGATTCAGATTTGCGGAAGATCTTCATATTATAAGTGATGCGGACAGCTTTGACGCCGATAGAGAAATCACATATGAAGAAGCAGTTAAAATGCTGGTATGCGGAGTAGGATTTGCATCATATGCAACAGGCTTCGGCGGATATCCGTCAGGATACATCAGTGTGGCACATCAGATAGGACTTACAGACGGTATCAGCGGAGTGACGGGTACGGTTAAAGCACCGGTTATAGTATCGCTTTTGTATAATGCGCTCGAAATAGATGTTGCCAAGCCTGTCTCATATACAGGCGGAATCATGATATCTGAAATTCTCAGGAATGAAGGTGCACTCAGTATTTTCAGAAATATAGTCAGGATTGAAGGTACTGTAACTGCAACCGATAAAACTTCACTTAACGGTGCGGAAGGTGTTCACGAGGGATTTATAGAGATTGATGAAGAAGTGTATGAGGTTAAGGGAGATTATCCCGATGACATTATAGGTCTTCCTGTAATGGCGTATATATATGATATTGACGAATACGGAGAGGTACTTTATATCGAAACAGACGATAAAGAAATTGATACGACTGAAATCAACTGCGAAGATATAATAGAAGTGGACAAAGACTGTTCGGTTATATCATATTATGACAACGGTAAGGAAAAGAAAGAGCGTATAAGTCCTGTAGTTAAGGTTATCTATAACGATGTACTTTATGATAAATATATATCTTCTGACCTGATGCCTCAGTCCGGTTCGGTCAGACTTGTTGATATTGATGACGACAGATATGCAGATATAGTTTTCGTAGAGAGCTTTGAAACAATGCTTGTTGACGGTATATCGCTTTCAAGTTATACTGTGTCGAATAAGCTTCGCTATGAAGGAGCAATTACGAAAATAGAGCTTGACGAATCAGATGATAAGTATAATTTTGAAATAATTAAAGACGGCGTTCGTGCAGGCTTTACTGATATTGCGAAATACGATGTGCTTAACGTTGCACGTTCAATGGACGGAACGCAGATTAAGATTATAATTTCTTCTGCAATGGTACACGGAAAGGTGAAGTCAGTAAATTCATCTGACAGAAAAGCAGTGATAGAAGTTGACGGTGCAGACAAGGAAGTCGGAATTTCTGAGGTGTATTATAAAGCTTCTGAAGTCGGTGTCGCAGGAGTAAATAAGCTTGAGCTTGGGTTTACTCAGAATATTTATTTAGACTGTTTCGGAAGAATTGTAGCTGTTAAGAATGCCGATGTTGATAATAAAGGATATGTATGGGCTGTTAAGTGTTATACAACAGACGAGGATGAGGGCGAAGAATTATGGCTTAAATATCTTAGCTCTGACGATGAATGGTATGTAGCAAAATTCGTTAAGAAGCCTGTTATCAATAAGAAGAAAAAGACTGCTGAGGAATCCGGAAAAATTCTTGGTGCAGGCGCTGAATTTGAAAATCAGCTTCTGAAAATAAAGCTTAATGAAAAAAGTGAGATTACGGAGGTTTCGACAGCTGTTGAAACAGAAGGATTTATCGGTGACGATGAATTTACTGTCAGCAAAATGTACACGATGACATATCGTTCTCCTGCACTTTATACAAGCGGCAATGCAAGTGTATTCTATCCGTCTTCGGGGGCTACAGTATTTCTTGTTCCGCCGTCAGGTACAGCTTTTGATGAAACAAACTACATTGTTATGACGGGATATTTTTCGTATAATCAGAACTATCAGGTAAGGGCATACAGTCTTGACGAGTTCCGCAACTCTGATATATTTGTTGTAGAGACCGATTCAAACCGTAAATCGTATGCAACAACCGGGAAGTATCTGCTGATAACAGGTCTGGGAACAAAGCTTACATCGGATGGTACAGCGGCAAACTACATAAAAGGAAATCTCGGAAACGTTAAAAATATTGAAATAACTGTTGCAGAGAATAATGCAGGAGCCGGAATATCAGAACTTGGCAGAGGTGACTACATAAAATTCGACATAGACCGCTATGGTTATGCGACGAATATCGAAAAGTACATAGACTTTTCTGAAGGTGCTGTAAAAGCAGAAGTGACATTTAATAAATCATCTGTTAATCATTATAAAGTGGATAAGGGTATTGTAAACAAGGTGAGTGCAGAGAAATCAATGGTTATTCTTGATTACGGCTCAAATATTCTTCCGTTCAAAATTCCCGGTGCGTGTTACATATACGATGAAGCAGAAAACACAATCACAAATGCAACAGCGGCAGACATCAGTGAGGGTGATTATGTTGCAATCGTAAGAGATGCGTATACACTCACCACAAATACAGCCGTAATTTACAGATTCAGGGAGGTGAAATAAGATGAAAAAAATAATTGCGTTAATTTCATCTGCAGCTGTTATAATATCATGTTCATCAGTGGTTATGGCAAAGGGAACAGCCAATACTCCTGTTTTAAACGGTGTGCTTGGCGGAAACTGGACGGTGCTTGCTGAAGATAAGGTTGATGAAAGCGAAGCATATTTTGAACTTACTGAGGAAAATGTTTTCAGCGGGAAATATGCACTTAAGCTTGCACATCCGAAAACTGAAAGTGATACAATCCCGTCCAACTCTGATTACGGTTACAGAATTGGTGTAACAATTCCCGTATCGCTGACAGTAGGAACTAAATATCTGGTAAGCTTTAAATCCACAGCGCCTATACAGGCAATGATGGTTAACCAGAATATGTATTTCGGTCAGGGCTACGGATGGACATCCGGATGCTTTATGTATTCCGGTAATCCTGTCAGAAGGGATGCTATAGGAAATACGGGATGGTATCAGAATGCATTGAATTATACTGCTAATTCTACGAAATTTATCTTCAGTTTATCGTTGAGAGCCGGGGTTTTTCCTGACAGATATTATGACGATTTTGAGATAAGACCTTACAATAGTGACGGAAGTCTTGGTGATGCACTTGATATTCCAAATGCTGATTTTGAATTTTCCGAACCTGCCATAAAAGATGTACAGGTCGAAAAAAATGTAGTTTCATGGACAGAAGCAGACAGTTATGATTTTGTGAATGTATATGAAAAGGATGCGAAAGGGAAATATTCACTTTCAGCAGAGCTTCCGTATCCGGAAAACGTGTATACTGCAGAAGTAACTGAGGGTGAAAAAACATATTATTTCACAACGGTGACGGGCGGTGTAGAGTCGCTTGAAATTCCCGTAAGCATTGTGCCTGATATGCAGATTTCGGAAATAAGCGTTAAGAATGAAGATGATACGGAGATTTCCAATCTTGAAGCAGGGAATCTCAGGGCTGAAATCAGCATAGAGAACAATCATCTTGAAAACCCGATAAAAGCACAGCTTATAGCAGTTCTTTATAAAAATAATTCTGTTATAAAAACAGCGGCATCTGAGGCTGTGACAATTGAGAAAAACGGAAACACTTCTGAGGCGACAAAGCTTTCGGCGGATATCACTGTACCTTCTCTTGAGGACGGAAAATACAGACTTGAAGTTTTTGTCTGGGACAGCTTTAAAACAATGAATATTGTTAAGGATTCAATAGTTGTAAATGAACCGGCTGAAGAAATTACAGACGGTGAATAATAAAAAAATATTTTCAGGAGGTAAATGAAAATGAAAAAAATTATTGCTCTATTATTAGCAGGCGCGACAATGATGTCGTGTACAACTATGGCTATGGCAGAAGCTACGCTTGATACACCGATTTTAAACGGAACAATCGGTGACGGATGGGTTGTTAAAGCAGAAAATGGTGTAACAGCAGATGTTGCAGGTTTTTCGCTTAGCGATGACAATGCATACAGCTTACCGTATTCATTAAAGCTTTCTCATCCTGTAAAAGCTGATTCTGCAACTGATATAAATTATAGAATAGGTATAACTTTACCTGTACAGCTTACACAAGGGTCAAAATATAAAATAAGCTTTAAATCAACAGAGCCTATGAGAAATTCAACGATAAATACGAATATGTATTTTGGAAAACAGCTTGGATGGCATTCAGGGTGGAAGCAATATTCAAGTGTAACAGCTGATACGGTTGTGCAAAAGCTTGGAGATTCGGGATGGTATCAGAATACATTTTATTACACAGCAGGGGCAAGTAATATCCTGCTTGGTTTAAATACACATTGCAATGCATTTGAAGCGAGATACTTTGATGACTTTGAAATAAGCCTTGTAACAACTGATGCTGAGGGTAAAGAGATTCTGACTCCTCTTGAACTCAAAGACCCGTCATTCGATGCAACAGCTCCCAAGGAAGAAGATTCCGAAGAAGTTGAAGTATCAGGAGAGGAAAAGACTACATTCGGAAACTGGGACAGCAATATTGTTCCGCCTGCTTCAGACAGAAAAGCAGTTGTTGAACACAGTGCAGATGAAAAAGTGAGCGGTAATTATTCAGCACATATAATTTATGAGGGTGCAAATGTCGGTTATACATGGACAAAGTTCTACTATACTAATTTGCTTGACGGAACAACAAACGCACTTGCCGATACATATAAAATCAATTTTAAGCTTAAAGGAACTGCAAAACAATTATTCGTGGGCTTTGGTGCTGCCTGGGGTAAAACTACTAAGCTTCACAGCTATCTGAACGGTTCGACAGACCCGAATGTAGTTGTTGAAGACCTCGGTAACGGCTGGAAGGATATAACAATTATCCGCAGTGATAATAATGACAGAACACTTTTGTTCCATGCTGATGCAAATGCAGATATATATCTTGACGATGTAACAGTATATAATGTAACAGACAGCGCAGCCGTTACAGTTGGAAACAACAGCTTTGAAGCTTTCTATACCGATAATATGTACGACTTAAATAACCCTGTTGCAAACAGCGGCAACGGTCAGATTGTTATCAGCTGGTACAATCCTACATTTATTGATTTAACAGATGTTCAGGTGTTAGAAAACGGAACAGAGCTTACAACAAGTGCTGAAAAAGAAGACTGGGTACTTACAAAGGGTGGATATAACAGACTTATCCTGACAGGTGCTACAGAAGGGGCACATACATACACAATCAGAGCGTACAAGAATGAAACAACATATACAGATTATACAGTACAAACAATTCTTGCAACAGGAAGATTTACAGGCGGAAGTCTTGTAGACGGAAACTATGCGGAAAACTGGGCAATCCAGTACTCAAGTGGAACAGGCACATTCCCTGAAACAGCTCTCTATCTTGATGACGAAATCAAATATTCAGGAAATTATGCACTCCGTGCACAGATAAATGAACAGGTTAATGCATCAAATACATATGTACTTCTTAATAAATCTTTCCCGACAGAAGAAGGTAAAACATACCGTATAAGCTATATGGGAAGAAGTGCGGGTGTAGGTGCAGATACTGCTTGTATGTTCTATGATACAGCAGTAAGTGCTAAGCCTTGGACAGGAACAAAAGTAACAAAAGGAACTACAGACTGGAAATGCTATACACGTGACTACACAGCTACAGGCACAACAGCGGAAGTATACTTTATGCTTCAGGGTGCTGCAAGATCAAGAAGCATCTGGATTGACGATGTAAAGGTTCAGGAAGTTCTTGAAGACGGAAGTCTTGGCGATAATGTCTTAAACGGCGGCGGATTTGAAAAAGAAGTTACAAATCTTACAGAAGCAAACAACGTACTTTCATGGAATAAAGACGGTCTTTTCTATAACTACGTAAATATCTACGAAAAGAAAGCTGACGGAACACTTGAAAAAGTAAATGTAACAGAAAAAGTAACAGGAACAAGCTATCTCTTAAAGGATTCTATCAGCGAAGAAAAGACATATGTTGTAAAGGCGGTACTTGTTAAAGGCAATGCTGAAATTGAATCAGAGGGTGTAGAAATAACAGTTGACGGAAAATACTCTGTAACTGAAGATGAAGCATTTGAACAGGTTACATTCGAAAGTGATTTCAGCAGCGTTGGAGAAGGTGCGGAAGTTATCAAATCTCTTGATAAAATTGAAAACGGAAACATCATGGCAAGCATGACAATTGCAAACAAAAACGGTGACTGGAGTCTCCCTGTTAAGTACATCATGGCACTTTACAACAGCGGAAAACTTGAAGATGTAGTTCTTGTTGAAAAGACAATAGGCTGGAGACAGTCTGAAACACTAAGTGCAGTTGTAAACGTTGCAGATGTTAATGCAGGAGAATATGAAATTAAAACATTCCTCTGGGATAACAATATGAATGCTTATAAAGAAGCAGGAGTACTTGGTGAATAAAAACATAATCGGGGATATTTCCAAATGTCATTAACCTGAGTAACAAATTGTAATTTGTCACCCTCTCCGTCACGCAAAGCGTGCCACCTCTCCCGGAGGGAGAGGCTATAGGCTCGCCCTATGGGAGAGCTGTCACGAATGTGACTGAGAGGGTAAATTACAATTTATCATACAAAAAGACTTTGGTTATTTCCCCCGAACATGATAAAAATGGAGGTAATATATGCGAAGAATAATAAGTTCAATTTTAAGCATAATTTGTATGTTTTCGTGTCTTACCGTTCCGATGACAGTATCTGCGGCAGATGAACCGCAGGGAGACCTTTCATCATGGAGTTATTATGGATATAACACAAAAAAGGGTGTGGATTTTGATTATGAGCTTGACGGAACAACAAGCAGAAGCGGTTCGCACTCTCTGAAAGTGAAATATTTCAGTCCGCTTGAATCGTATCATGCATTACAGATAAACCAGACAGTAAATGTAGAACCGGGCAAAACATATGTATTCGGTACAAGTGTTAAAGCAGAAAAAGCTACAAATGTACTTATGATGCTTAATAACACTGCAAGACAGAATCTGCTTGTATTAGGTCCGACATTTGACTGGATTGACTATGAAGCGGAATATACCGTTCCGGCAGGTACAACAAGTCTTATGGTGGTAATCGGCATCGAGAACGTAACAAAGAGCGTATGGCTCGACAACGTTTTCGTAAGAGAGAAGACGGCAAACGGACTTGGTGAAAATCTTATCAAAAACCCAAGCTTTGATAGAGCCGGAACGAGCGTGGAAGCAAAAGAAAATATTTACAGAAAAGTATACAATGAAGGCTTGACAAAAGAAAAAATGTCAATTGAGGAGTTCAATAAGCTCTATGGAATAATTGACGAAATTCAACTTCTGAAACGAGATAATATCACGATTGACGGTAAGCTTGATGAGTGGAATGACATTCCTGAAATGGCGATTAATATGTTTGACAGAATGAATGTCAATCACGATAAATTTGTCGAAAACTGGGGCGGTGTACGGGTTACATATGATGACAAAAATTTATATGTTGCCATGGATATGTATGATATAACGCATACGTTCCAGTATACCAGTAATCTTTACTGGCGTTCGGACAGTCTGCAGATAGCATTTTGCTCCGAGGGTGAGACGTACGGGCAGGAATTTGGTTTCATGCACGACAATAAGCTGAATGTCAGTGAAACGTATACGTCAACTGCATCTGATGAGGAGCTTGGGAAGATTGTATTCAGGGGCTCGAGAGATGAAGCTGATAATATGACATATTATGAAGCTGCTATTCCTTGGGAAGTATACTATGAAAACGGACGTCCCGAAAGCTTGCTTTTCTGTGCGTGTGTAAATGATAATGATGGAACCGGAAGAAATATTATGAACTTAAGGGCAGGTATTTCAACAAACAAATCAAGTGAAGACTTTATAAAATTCACTTTTGAAGAAGATGAAGAACCGCCGGTTTATGTAGCTGTTACAGGCCCTGAGAGAGCTATTACGTATGAAAAGGCTGATTATACAGTATATGTAGTAAACAAAGGTGAGGAAAAAACTGTAGAAGTTACTGCGCCTGATTTCGGACTGTCAGAAACTGTAAAAGTAGGCAAAAATGAAGTTGTAAAGAAGAATTTCAGTATTACCCCTGAAATTATGGGTAATAAGGATTTTAAAGCAGAAATAAAATATGACGGCATTGTAAAAGAAAGCTCATGTACAACTCTTTTTGAACCGGGCGAACAGAAGCTTAACGAAATACTCGGGACACTTGACGGCTATGCCGCAGAGCTTGCACCTATGCTTGCAGAGTGTAAGGAAAAAGGCATTTCCACCGATTACGAAACACACTGGAACAGAATCCTTGTTCAGTTCACTAAGTGGATGAGAGACGACATTGCAAGAGGGGACCTTACGAGAGTAGGTTATAATGTTGAGTGGCTGACTAAATATTATGAACAGGCAAAAACAAATCTTACAGGATATCTTAACGGAAGCATGACGCCTCCGGACATTCCGGAGCTTAACGGCGGAAAGCTTGAATTGACAAAAAATTCTATCTGGACAACTGCCGTGACAGATAACGGTGTTGAAAAAAGACCTGTGTATCTTGTAGGTTACGTAGGATACGGAGACCTTGATGCTAACCTTAACTGGCAGGAGGAAATTGCAACCAATATGCTTTTTGAGGAAATTAGTCCGTCTGATACTCTTAAAAATGATAACGGTACCGGAGTTTTTACCGCAGACCTTACAAGTAAGAATGCACAGCAGTTCCTTACAAATCTGAAGTTCGCGGAAGAAAATAACATGAGAATAAGTATTATAACTTCTCCGCATTCCTTCCCGGAATGGTTTGGCACAAACTATCCGAATCTTAAGTACTATGGACCGGGAGGAAGTAATCTTTCGCAATACGTGCTTTCAAATACATTCAAAGACGCTATGGAGGCACATTTACGGGCGGTGATGGAAGAGGTTAAGGACTTTAAGAACTTAGATAGTATCTGTCTTTCAAACGAAACAAGACACTGGACTTCAGCAAATCCCGAATTCTACGCACCGTACTGGGCATACCATTTGTCTGTTGAATATCAGGGTGATATAAATAAGCTGAACAGTGCTTACGGAACGGCATATACAGACTTTATGCAGGTACCAATGCCGTCATCACCTACAGCTGACAGGCAGTTCTATGACTATTACTACTTTAACTGTAAAGTAGTGGACGAAATGCACACGTTTATGGCTGACATTATTCATGAATATCTTCCGGACCTTCCTGTTCATATGAAAGCTATGCCTCTTGTACAGGCATCTGACCATGCAGGCGGAAGAGCGGCGCTTCAGTTTGGTGTAGATATTGATATGTATTCTGAGTGGGCAGGCTTTGCCGGAAATGACGCCATGATGAATCTTGGCGGTGACCTTCTTGAAAAGCATATGTATTATGACTGGCAGCACAGTATAATAGGGAAACCTGTGTTTGACTCAGAAAACCACTTCATTCCTGACTCAAACGAGGACTTTATACATGAACAGGCACTTCACGTAGAATCAGACGTTTGGAACGGCATAATTCACAATACACCGGCAAATGCAATGTGGAACTGGTCAAGAAATCATAATAATCCTGCACTTTGGGGCGGTCTTTTGTGGAGACCTGATGCACTTGAAGGAATTGGAAGAATTTCACTTGATGCCAACAGACTTGGATTTGAAATTGATGCATTAGTCAGCAAAGAGCCTGACGTTGCAATTCTTTATTCAACAAACTCAAGAATATATAATCTTGAACATATGGCAGCTGTATTTGAAGCGTACCGCGCGGCTAATATGCACGGACAAAAGGTTGAATTCATTTCTGAAAAACAGATAGACAGAATTCATGATTATAAAGTGCTTATTCTTCCGAGCGTGAATACTGCAGATGCGGCAACACTTGACGCAGTTTACAAGTATGCGGAAAATGGCGGAAAGCTTCTCATATTCGGAGAAAATCCGATGTCGATTGACGGAAAGCAGAACGTGAACGATGCTTCAAAGATTGAGTTTGTAAAGAGCAAAGCAACTGTTGTTCCGGTTGAAGCTTCGGCAAACAGAGTTATATCACCTACAAGAGCAGGCTTTACAGATGCAGTTGTTACTGCAATAAAGGAAGCAGGCTTAGACCGTATTCAGCTTGTTGATGCGGCAACGGGTGAGAGAGCATCTGAAATAGAATATTGCTCTGTTGAATACAATGGTAAAACACACATTAATATTTTAAACCATACATGGGAGCTTCCCAAAACAGTTAAAATTGTTATTGATGGAAAAGAGGCTGCTGAAATTTCAGAGCTCAGGTCAATGAAGATCTACGGCAATGAAATCACAGTTGAACCTTATACACCAATACTAATAAGAATAGAGAAATGATATGAAGGAGATGAAAAAAATGCACATACCGTTCAATGGCTTGTTTGCGTAATCACGTTTTCAAAATTTCATCAAAAACAATAAAATTTTGGTTAAAATCCGCAATTTACGGATTTGTCCTGACTTTTATGCCATTGAACTACGAACGAAACGAACCGCTCGACGTACCCGCGTACGACTTCGGGCAGGGGAGGTGTAAAAAAACTCGGTTTTTTACACCTCCTTTTTGTGGGGATAGGAAAAAATGCTTCAGAATGGAAAACTGAGCTTTACATACAACGGTTAATTGTATTTGCAAAGACTTACCATTCCCGTAATTCCTGTTGACGGAAGCCATATAAAGTTTGAGAAAAAGTCACGTTCGATATGACCTGCATTTGACATTACTTTGATTTCGAGACTGTTCGCCTTTTCTGTGTCGGCTTTGCTTATGTCAAATTTGTAAGGTGCATTTATTCTGCATCCTGCATATTCTCCGTTAAGCCATACCTCGGCTGTTTCTCCCACATCTCCAAGGTCAAGGACAGTGAACCCGTCCTTGCCGGTAAATTCTGTTTTGTATACTATTTCACCGTAGAAATCAGGTTTTCTGTCGGGGGCGGTGATGTCATGCAAGTCGCTGTTTTTCTCGTACAGTTCACCGTTAAGATAGATGTCAGCTCTGATTTCGAGAGGGATTCTTTCTTTTTCATATCTGATGTCAGGTGTGTTTTCGGGAATATCACTTCCGAATGCAATAATTACCGCATTACCTTTTTCAAGAATAAGATGAAGCCTGCCGTTTTCGGCATTGCCTTTGAAATACTTGTTTCCCCATGCATCGTACATGAGGTATTCTCCGCTCTGCGGCAGTGTTATATATGTGTCGAGAGTGTCGCATACGGCATCGTTTGAGAACATATATATGTCCTCGTTTTCGTGTTTTTTGTGATAAAATCTGAGATATTTACTGTTTTCGCCTGAGGCGGATATTTCAAAAAGACCTGCATCCCTGAGATATGCTCCGACATTATCGGTAGGAACTGCGCTGAATTTTGATGTTATTTCCGATATATCAATGCCTTCTGCTGATTTTGAAGGAAGACTGTTTGTGAAAATTACAGGTATACCGCAGTCAGCTAGTTTTTCAAAAAGCTTTATTGTCTGCATAGGCATAATTTCGCTCTCAGATACGATAAGAGCTTTGTAGCTTTCGTTGTTTATACTGAATTTTCCGTTTTCTGTTACAGCATCTTTCAGGTAGTCATAAGGAATTATATCAAAATCTATAAGATTCTGAGTGATATTCCGACATACGAAATCAAATGTTTCATTCTTTCCGCCTGTCCATTCACCGTCAGCATTATAAAATACCGCTACACTTGCGCAGTGTGTACCTCCGCTTAAAATATGTGCTGTTCTGTTCATATATGTCATAAGCTTTCCGAACATCGGGTACTGTACATTTTTGCCGCCGTTATAAAAGTGCGGAGGACAGTCCGGGTCGTTTTCCTTTGCTGAAAATGCGTGCGGCACAAAATAGTTTACACCGCTTACAAGCATAGTGTCAGCTAATTGCTTCATATATTCTGTACCTTCTGCCCAGCCGAATGCACCGAAAATTTCGCACATTGTTCTTCCTTTTTTTAAAGGCTGTATATGCGAGTGTGAAACTGCCATTTTAGGAACGGTATAATGGAAAAGAGCGGGATTTGCATATCCGTCATCTGCAAGCGGAGCTCTGTGAATGCAGTCGGTAATTCCGGGAATGTCCTGCATAAGAACGATGTCGAGTCCACCCATATCCTGACCGTCGAGGGCGCGGAAAAAGTGACCTGCACCGAGCCCCAGTCTCATATGAGCATTCAGGTCTTCTATAACGTGACCTATATACATCACACCATGGTCTCTGCACCAGTTTCCGAGAGCATAGCAGAAATTACTGCTGTACAGCTTTGATACAACCTCCATATAATGATAGCGTATAAGAGCAGTCTTATCTCCAAGGTTCTCCCATAGTGCCGGTAATGCTTTTTTTACTTCATCTTCCGGAATACCTGCACTTTCGGCAATGAGTGACGGAAGGTCGTCACGCCACGGATATGCTTCTCTGACTAGTCCAAGCTTGTCGAGATATGTATGAGAGCTGTTAAGCATACCCGGTTCGTCTGAGAAAAATCCCATGAACGTTGTGCCGAAAAATTCGCTGAATCTGTCGTAATGAGGCTGATATATTGCATCTATCATGGCACGGCATGATTCTTCTCTCAGCATGTCTATATAGTAATTGTATCTGTGTCCTTCTTCGTATGTCGTTCCTGTACGTATGCACACGCATATTCTCCAGACACCTTCCGGCACATCCCAGTAAACAGCACCGTCGTTTAGCGTGGGAGTAAGGTCTTTTACACTTTCATAGTCAAGAGCTTCTCCGCTGTCTGCATGTCTGTAAGCATGTACTGAGATAATCTGTTCGTCTTTTTCGTTTTTAATCCATTTGTTTGTAAGTATTTTTACTTTTCTGCGAGGACCTGCCACTTCGCTTCTCTCAATTCGTATATTTACTTTACGCAAATGTGCACGTTCTTCGCTTTCCAGATACCCGTTTGCGTACCCTGTAGGAAAATGACGGTCGTCAAGAAGCCATACCTTCATATCAAGCTCGCGTGCTGTTTCAAGGATGAATCTGAAATCGTCCCACCATTCATCACGGCAGAATTTTTCATACGGACGGCTTTCGGCACAAAAAGCAGAAACTCCGCTGTTTTTGACAGCAAGAATTTCTTCTTTTACACGCTGTTTGCTTTCACCGTGAAGCCATACAAACGGAAGCATATAATTGTCATATGTATTATTTATTGCATCGTTAATTCTTTTGTTCATATTTTTCACGTTACTCCATATATTTTTTTATTTTACCTGTTTCGTCCATTGATGCCATAATCATATAGAATCTCGGAATGTGGAAAGGCCCTTTGAAAATATTTCCCTTAAGTGTTGTTGACGGAGTGTTGTCGTAGTGGAGATATCCGTACCATTCGCCGCATTCATTGTCGGTAAAGTACTTTTTGCAGTATTCTTTGAGTGTATTATATACATCATTATATTTTTCTTTTCCGAAAACTGTGTATGCAAGGCGGAGTGCAATCATCGCTTCGCACTGAGGCCACCAGAGCTTCATGTCCCATTCAAGCTGTACAGGCGGATTTCCACCGATATCGGTGAACGCAATGATTCCGCCATGCTTTTCGTCAATTCCGAGCGGGAGTGTGATGTCAATAATTTTCTTTGCTGCCTGAATCGCAGCTTCGTTATTTGTGATAAGTCCTTCTGTTAAGATAAACCATGATGCTTCCAGAGAGTGACCGGGATTTACGATTCTGCCTGTGGGGCTGTCAACAAATTTTCCGTCTTTTGACACGTTTTCAAGAAGAGCTTTATCTGTAAGATATCCGCCTGTCAGAATTTCGTCTAGACATTCACCGGCAATTTTATTGTACTTATCCCAAAAACCGTCAATGCTTCTCATTACCTGAGCTGTTGCAAGCATAATCATAACAGGGGAAAGAGCTTTGAAACTGTGATTTTCGCTGTTGAATTTTGGACTCAGAGGTCTTTCGCCTTTGAAACATTCATATGCTACACTAAAGTATTTTTCAGCATCTTCAAGTGCTTTTTTGTCGCCGGTAGCTTTGTAGTATTCAGCGCATCCGATTGCCGCAAACGTTTCGGAAAAATAATAACGTCTTTTCTGAATTTCTCTTCCGTCTGCTGTTACTGTAAAATACATTCTTCCGTCAGTGTCAGTACATTTCGGAAGAAATTCATATATTGTTTTTGCGGCATTAATATATTCGGGATTTTTTTCAATAAGGTTATATGCCTTTGAGAAAACCCAGAGTGCACGTCCCTGAAACCAGACACTTTTTTCTGTTCCGTAAATGTTTCCCTCTCTGTCGAGACATGTGTAAATACCGCCATTCTCTTTGTCGATAGCATCTTTCAGCCAGAAAGGCAGAATGTTTTCGGTTAATTCTGTTCTGAAATTCATTTTGTTTCCCCCGTATCTATGAAGTAGTTATTATTCTCTTTTATGTATTTATCTGCTGTTTCCCACATTTTTTTTGCATCTATGAGATAGCAGTCCGCATTCAGTACTTTTTTACATTCCAGATTCATCACATCTGCAAGACGGTCATACCTTTGATGTGCATTTGAGGCGTGGAAATTGTGTCTGAAATAATCTTTCTTTGTTTCGTTTCCGTTTTCGTCTGTTAAAGTATATGTAAACGGTTCTTCTGTCAGAAGATACCACGGTTTTGTAAGTTCTTCAACACCGTGCATTGATGTGTTCGGATTCAGTCCGCATCCCAGCATAAGAATTTTTCCGTTGTATTTCGGTAAAAGAGCAAACGGTGAGGTTTTTCCGGCAGGGGTATTGGTTTCGATATGTTTAGACAGTATTTCTGCGGCATATTTTCCTGTCCCGCATACGGAATGTGTAGGATGCATGCTTCGTATTACACCATCTCTTTTTCTGAATGTTTCACTTATGATACCTACACAGCTTCCTGTTTCCTTTATATTAAAAACGGGATTTTCGTTGTTGACATAGCTGTATGAGAGCGCAGGAATAAGAAGTGTTCCTTCTGTCAATACCGATAAAATTGTGTCGATTACCGTTTCCGCTCCGCCTTCTATATAACCTAATGAAGACAACGAACTATGCATAAGGATTGTATCGTCTTTTTTTATTCCGAGATTTATCAAATCCTGTGCCATTTTTTCATTGATCATAAATTTCAACTCCTTGATGCTAATTATACTAAAAAAAGAAATGTATGTCAATAGTAAATTTCTTACCACTTATGTTTTTTTAGTTTAATATTTTTCTTAAACATCTTGACATATTAATTTTTTTGTGGTATAATTTGTCTATATAGGTCAGTTATGACTTTAAATTAATAGGAATGGAGAATTTACAATGAAGAGAATTAAGACAATCGAAACACGTGACCTTTGCAAAAGCGCTAAAAACGGCGGATGCGGCGAATGCCAGACATCATGTCAGTCAGCTTGCAAAACTTCATGCGGTGCAATCAATCAGAAGTGTGAAAACGAAAACAAATAATTTAAATGCCGCCTGATTCGGGCGGTATTTTGCTGAGAGGAAAAAATGACTATGGTTCATCAGTATAAATTAAACGGCTATAATATTGTTCTTGATACATGCAGCGGAGCTGTTCATGTAGTGGACGATGTAGCTTATGATATAATTGAAAAATACAATACGTGTTCGGCGGATGAGATTATAAGCGATATAACAGGCAGATATGACGTTGATGCGTCAGAGGTTTCTGAATGTCTTGAGGATATAGAAGAGCTTAAAAATGCCGGAAAGCTTTTTTCTGAGTATAAGTATGAGGAACTTACTCCGAAGCTCAAGAAGAACAGCTGTGAGATAAAGGCTCTTTGTCTTCATGTAGCTCATACATGTAACCTTAATTGCTCTTACTGTTTTGCAAGTCAGGGTAAATACCAGGGTGACAGGGCGTTGATGAGCTTTGAAACAGGAAAGAGAGCACTTGATTTTCTTATTGAAAATTCCGGGAACAGACATAATCTCGAGGTTGATTTCTTTGGCGGGGAACCGCTTATGAACTGGCAGGTTGTAAAAGACCTCGTAGCATATGCAAGAAGTATAGAGAAAGAATATAATAAGAATTTCAGATTTACGCTTACAACAAACGGTGTGCTTGTTGATGATGAGGTTATTGATTTCTGTAATAAGGAAATGGATAATGTTGTTCTCAGTCTTGACGGACGAAAGGAAGTTCATGACCGCTTCAGAGTGAATTATGAGGGTAAGGGAAGCTATGAGCTTGTTGTTCCGAAATTTCAGGAATTTGCGGAAAGACGAGGAGATAAGAGTTACTACATACGAGGAACGTATACTCATAATAATGTTGACTTTACGAATGATATTCTGCATATGGCTGAACTCGGATTTACAGAACTCAGCATGGAGCCTGTTGTTTGTCCGCCGGGAGATCCGTTTGCGCTGACGGACGAGGATTTGCCGAAGCTCTTTGAACAGTACGAAATACTTGCAAAAGAGATGATTAAGAGAAAGAAAGAAGGCAGAGCGTTTACGTTCTATCATTATATGATAGACCTCAAAAACGGACCTTGTATATATAAGAGGATTTCGGGATGCGGTTCGGGAACTGAATATATGGCTGTAACACCGTGGGGGGATTTGTATCCCTGTCACCAGTTTGTGGGCGATGAAAAATATAAGCTCGGAAACATATTTGACGGTGTGACGAATACGGAGATTCAGGATAAGTTCAAAACGTGTAATGCATATTCAAGACCTGACTGTAAAGACTGCTGGGCAAAGCTTTTCTGCGCGGGCGGATGCGCGGCTAATTCATATCATGCGACAGGTGATATTACAGGTATATATGAATATGGCTGTGAGCTGTTCAGGAAAAGAATTGAATGTGCGATAATGATGCAGATTGCCGAAGAGGAAGAATGATGGATACTCCTATATACGATTTTCTTAAGAAATATGCAGATTCGGATATATCAAGACTTCATATGCCGGGACATAAAGGTTCCGGCTTTCTTGGTGTTGAAAAATATGATATAACTGAAATCAAAGGTGCTGACAGTCTTTATGAAGCGGACGGAATAATCAGGAGAAGTGAGAAAAATGCATCTGAGATTTTCGGGAGCGGAGATACTTTTTATTCTGCTGAAGGCTCGTCACTTTGTATTCGTGCCATGCTTTATACGGCATATGTTGCATCAGGAAAAAAAGGTGTTATTGCCGCTGTAAGAAATGTTCATAAATCTTTTATATTTGCATGTGCAATGCTGGGGATTGATGTAGAATGGATATATCCCGGAAACCGTGACTCTCTTTGCGGGGGCTGCGTAACAGCAGAAGAAGCGGAAAAAGTAATTTCTGAAAAAAAGCCGTTTGCTATGTACGTTACGTCGCCTAATTATCTTGGTGAGATGACTGATATAAAAGCTGTAGCGGATGTGTGCAGAAAATATGGAATACCGCTTCTTGTTGACAACGCACATGGAGCATATCTTAAATTTACGGATGGACATCCGATAAACTCAGGCGCGTCAATGTGCTGTGATTCAGCTCATAAAACTCTTCCTGTCATTACAGGTGGAGCCTATCTTCATGTGTCGCAGGAATATAAGCAGATTTTCAGCGGTATGATAAAGGATGCAATGTCTGTTTTTGGTTCTACAAGTCCGTCGTATCTCATTTTGTCGTCTCTTGACTTATGTAATAAATATATGGCGGAAGGTTATGCTGAAAAGCTGTCAGAAACTACTAAGAAAGTTAAAGACCTTAAAGAGCATCTCATAAACCTGAAGTTTGAACTTATCGGTTCAGAACCCCTTAAAGTTGCAGTTAAAACAGATGGGGAATATGCAGCAGAAATTTTAAGAAGACACGGTGCAGAATGTGAGTATGCGGATAAATCGTGTGTGGTTATGATGTTTACTCCCGGGAACACAAACGAAGATTTTGAAAAAGTAAGGAAATCTTTTTCGGAGCTTAGTCCGGAATTTAAAAAACCGCCCGAAATACCGGACGGTGTTAAAGTTATGAGTATAAGAGAGGCTGTAATGTCACAGTCTGAAAAGATAAATGTTGAAAATGCTGTCGGGCGTATATGTGCATCTCCGTCAGTTTCATGCCCGCCTGCAGTACCTGTGGTGGTTAGCGGAGAGTTTATCACTGAAGAAAGCGTTAAGGTGCTGAAGTATTACGGAATAACGGATATCAGTTGTGTTTGAGATGCTTTACTTTGTACTTATGAGGGGTAATACCGAATTCTTTTTTAAACGAAGAAATAAATCCGGAATAATCGGTGAATCCGCTTTTTTCGCAAACTTCATTTATTGAAAGCTGTTTGCTCAGCAGAGTTGTTGAGTAGATCAGCTTTTTTCTTTTTATATATTTTGCAGGAGTCATCTGCAGATGTTCCTTAAAATGTCTCTCAAGTGAATTTATGCTTATATGTGCATATTCTGAAACTTCTTTTACTGTTATCGGTTTGTTTATATTACTGTCAACAAATTCAGTTGCTCTGATTATATCGTCGGGAAGCTTTGCGGAAATGTTTCTTATATTTCCGGTGCCGAGAAGGGAAATGAGTTTAAAAAACAGTATATATTGTTCAATCGGAGAAAGATTTTTTTCTATAAGAGAAAAACAGATGTTTATCAGTTCCTCAGTTTCTTTTTCGGGCAGTTCTATAAGATTTCCTGTCCCTGAAGGACGGCTGAAAAAAGATTCAAGATATTTTTCGTTTCCGTTCGAAGAAAATAAAATCCAGAAATGCTTGTGGACAGCTTTACTATGGTAAATGCAGTGATGATATTCCCACGGTCTGGCTATTATGATACTTCCTTTTTTTATCGGATATATATGATTTTCAACCATAAAAGATACATCGCCATCAAGATTTATGTAAATTTCACATTCGTCGTGCATATGATGAGGATAATCTGAATTCTGATAGGATTCGGTATAATTAAGTGAAAATTCAAACGGATGAATTTCGTCAAAATATAATTTTTTTTCGGATTGTATGTAATTCATATAACTCACCTCGCTTTGTAGATTATACCATTACATAATCAGTTTGTCAAGAAAATTTTATGTATGTAGCATTAGCCTAAGCGACCAACACTAAAGACGCCTGAAACGGTGTAATTCCGCCATCTTTTAGCTTGTCGTCCTTGAAAGGTGCAAGCATTCCTTCGTCCTCCGCACTAAAATATGACCGAAATTTCATCAGTTTTAGGTCATACGAGTTTAAAAATAATAAATTTTTGTTCCGACAAGGCAAAAACGCAGGGAATACTCTCG
>JAZULT010000002.1:0-41291 GCA_045603225.1 Clostridia bacterium
CGCCATTATGAATATAATGTTTTTATCGATTTTTTTAATGATTTTTCTCATATTAAACATTAAATCTGAAAAGAACGATATCTCCGTCCTTCATGACATATTCCTTACCTTCGGAACGAACGAGACCTTTTTCCTTTGCAGCAGTCATTGTACCGCATTCCATAAGCTCGTCATAGTTTACCACTTCTGCTCTGATAAAGCCTCGTTCGAAATCGGTATGGATTTTACCTGCAGCCTGAGGAGCTTTTGTTCCGTTTGTGATTGTCCATGCTCTTACTTCAGGCTCACCTGCGGTCAGGTAGCTTATAAGGCCCAGAAGCTTGTAGCTTGCTTTTATAAGTCTGTCGAGACCTGATTCGCTCATGCCGAGTTCTTCGAGAAACATTACTTTTTCGTCACCGTCAAGCTCTGAAATTTCTTCTTCAATTCTCGCTGAAACAGGCATTACTTCAGCATTGTCATCAGCAGCAAATTCCTTTACACGGTTTACGTACTGATTGTTCTCGATACCTTTTGAAAAATCGTCCTCTGCAACATTTGCCGCATATATAACAGGCTTCATTGAGATAAGAGCCACTTCTTTTATTATTGCAAGCTCATCGTCTGTATATTCAATGCTTCTTGCAGGCTTTCCTTCTTCAAGTGTAGCCTTTACACGTTCTAACAGCGCAAGCTCGACTGCAAGAGTCTTGTCGCCCTTCATTGCTTTTTTTGTACGGTCAATTCTTCTTTCAATCATTTCAATGTCTGAGAAGATAAGCTCAAGGTTTATTGTTTCGATATCACGTACCGGGTCAACACTTCCGTCAACATGGGTTATGTTTTCGTCTTCGAAGCATCTTACAACATGAACTATTGCGTCAACTTCACGTATGTGTGAGAGGAATTTGTTTCCGAGACCTTCGCCTTTGCTCGCACCTTTTACAAGACCTGCAATGTCGACGAATTCGATGTATGCACGTGTAACCTTTTTAGGATTGTACATTTCTGCAAGCTTGTCAATTCTCTCATCAGGCACATCTACAACTCCGACGTTCGGTTCGATTGTACAGAACGGATAGTTTGCAGATTCAGCACCTGCTTTTGTTATTGCGTTAAATAATGTTGATTTTCCGACGTTCGGAAGACCTACTATACCAAGTTTCATAAATTATTGCATCTCCTTGATTTATAATAAAAATCGGCATAAAAATCCATTTTAATAGAATTATATCATAATACTGTCAAAAAGTCAATCGGATATGCAAAATTTATGTTGAAATTCCGTGATTTCTTATTATATCTCTGTACTTTTTATTTGAAAGATTCAATTTTTTTGTTGGGGGGATATGGTAGGTTTGATATGATTTCTGCAATGACAGTAAAAGAATTAAAGAAAAAATATCCTCATATTACTTCTACATTGGTGATACCGTATCTCACCCGCGAATATGATTTATCTCTGTACGACGATTCTGTTTATCCACCGTTAGAAAATGTGCCAAAGCGATAGCCTAAACAACCAACACTAAAGACGCCTGAAATGGTGTAATTCCGCCACCTTTCAGCTTGTCGTCTTCGAAAGGCGAAAGCATTCCTTCATCCTCCGCACTAAAATATGTCTGAAATTCCATCCGTTTCAGGTCTTCGGAGTTTAAAAATGATAAATTTTTTCTTCAGCAAGGAAAAAACACAGGGAATACTCTCGTATTCGCGAGGATTTTAACGCAGTTGAAGGGAAAATTTATGTTTTTAAACCGCCTTTAGTATTGGTTGTTTAGGCTATGCTATAGTGAAAAGAAATGAATGGATGATAAACCAATGTGATATTTTGATTTCAGGTGTTATAAATACATGGGGTGGCGCTTATATGACACAAGAGTATGCAAGAAAAAAAGACAAAAGAATTATTTATGTGATATAGACGGTAAATTACAATTTACAGCAACAAAACTACATTTTCTATTTCTCAGACAAAAGTTTGTGAATAATTTATTAATTTTATTATATAAAATTATAAAAAATTTATAAAAACTATTTATTATTTTAGAAAATTATGTTATACTTAATTTAACGAGTTGATAAATGGAGGAATATAACTTGAAAAAATCACGTTAATTGACTCCGGCGGATTTTATTGTTCGTGCGATTTTTCGCCTTGTCAGTCCACAGACAAGGTTGTATATATTTTTTATTACTATATTGTGGACAGAAAGGCTATGGAAATTATTATGGCAGCAAATAAAGTACTGATTGTAGATGATGATGCACATATTGCAGAGCTTATAAAGCTTTATCTTGAAAAAGAGGAGTACAAAACAACAGTTGCTTCAAACGGAATGATGGCACTTAAGCTGTTTAAGGAAGAGGCTCCTTCAATTGTAATTCTTGACGTGATGATGCCTGAAATGGACGGATGGCAGGTATGCCGTGAAATCAGAAGAATAAGTAATATACCGATAATTATGCTTACTGCAAAAGGTGAAACCTTCGATAAGGTTCTCGGTCTTGAGCTTGGTGCAGATGATTATATGGTCAAGCCTTTTGAACCTAAAGAGCTTATTGCAAGAGTAAAAGCGGTTCTTCGCCGTTCGGAGACAAAGGACACCCAGGCTGTTAAGGAGATAGTATTTCCGAATCTTACAATTAATCTTTCAAACTATGAGCTTAAAATCAGCGGCAAAATTGTTGAGATTCCGCCGAAAGAGCTTGAACTTCTTTATTTCCTTGCTTCTAATCCGAACAGGGTATTTACACGTGAACAGCTTCTTGAAGAAGTTTGGGGATTTGATTATTTCGGAGATTCAAGAACAGTTGATGTTCACATAAAGAGACTTCGTGAAAAGCTTGAAGGTGTTGAAGGAACATGGCAACTTAAAACTGTATGGGGTGTAGGATATAAGTTTGAGGTAAGATAATGTTCAAAGGTGTATTTGAAAAGCTTTTCTGGACGAATGTTCTGATACTTGTGATTGTATTCGTAGTTGTGAGCGGAAGTATGTCTGTGTTTATAAATAACTATATAAATGACAGACAGTACAGTAAAATAACAAAAATTTCTGAAGCGATTGACTACTGGACAGGGTATCTGCAGATTGAGCATGATAATGTACGTTCAAGAAAATTTTACAAAGAAACGCTGAAGGACTGGGCAGAATTTCTTGAGGCTGATATTACTGTTGCAGATCTTGACGGTAGGGTTATAGATACTACAAACAACGCTGTTACGCGCGTTCCTGATGAGTATATACGGAAAATCAGGAACGGAGCGGAAATCCGCGAAACCGGTAAATTCGGTAATTCTTATGAAAATAAGGTTCTCACGGTAGGTATTCCAATCGAATATTACGGCAACAGGATAGGCGGAATGTATGTAAATACACCTATGCCGAATCTTGTTAAAATGGCATGGGATATAATGATTTTGTTCTTTGTTTCCGCAATGATAATAATGGTTGCATCGTTTGCACTTATTTACAGACAGGCAGTGAAGGTTTCAGCGTCAATCAGCCGTATAAACAGTGCCGTACTTGATATTGCGGCAGGTAATTTCGATGAGCGGCTTGCTGTAAACGGACAGGACGAGCTTAGCCAGCTTGCATCTTCGTTTAATTTTATGGCAAGCTCACTTGGTAAGCTCGATAATATGAGAAATCGGTTTATAAGCGATATTTCGCATGAGCTTCGTACACCTATGACGAGCATATCAGGATTTATTGAAGGAATTCTTGACGGAACAATTCCGCCTGAAAAGCAGGATGATTATCTTAAAATAGTTCTTGATGAATCTACGAGGCTTAAAAAGCTTGTTACGGATATGCTTGAAATGAGCAAGATGTCAAGCAATGAATATAAGCTTAACGCTTCCGAATTTGATTTTACGGAGCTTATCCGTATTTGTATAATAGGACTTGAACAGAAAATAAGCGAAAAATCGCTTGATTTAAATGTAGATTTCCAGGCAGAAAAAATGATGGTTTTTGCTGACCGTGATGCGATACAGCGAGTACTTATCAATCTGATGGATAATGCTGTCAAGTTCAGCTATCCCAATACCGTAATTGATGTGAAAATGTGGTTTGACAGTAAAAAAGCATATTTCAGTGTAGGAAACTACGGTTCGGGAATAGAAAAGAAAAACCTGCCTCATGTATTTGACAGATTCTATAAAACCGATGAATCAAGAACGAATAAAACTTCCGGAGCGGGTCTCGGCCTGTCCTTTGTAAAAAATATTATGGTTCTCCATAAGCAAAGTATATGGGTAGACAGTACAGAGGCTAAGGAAGGAAGTAACGTAAAATATACAAAGTTTACTTTCTCTCTTGAGAAAGCATGATTACAAATGTAAAAGGAAGATAAACAGATGTTAATTACCGGTACAGGTATAAAGAAAGCGTTTTCGGAAAGGGTACTTTTCGAAAATGCTTCCTTTTGTATAGACAATAATGACCGCATAGGCTTTGTAGGCTCAAACGGGACAGGAAAATCTACGTTTTTTAAGATTCTTACAGAACAGGAAGGCATAGAAGACGGTGAGATTTTTAAAAGCAAACAGCTTAAAATAGGATATCTTGACCAGTATGCCTGTCATGACTCGGATAAAACCGTGTTTGATGAGGTGCTTTCGGTATATTCTGATTTAATTGAAATTGAAGAACAGCTTGATAATATAAGATATGAAATAGAAGCGGCTGAAGGTGATTATGATGAGCTTATAAGACGTCAGACCGCACTTAATGACAAGCTTGCGGAGAAAGACGGATTTTTCTATAAAAGTAAGGTTAAAAGCACTCTTACAGGTCTTGGTTTTACCGAAGAGCAGCTGACTATGCCCGCGGCAAAGCTGTCCGGGGGACAGAAAACACGTGTTGAGCTTGCGAAAATACTCCTTTCTGACAGCAATCTGCTTCTTCTTGACGAGCCGACAAACCATCTTGATATAACAAGCGTTGAATGGCTCGAAGAGTTTTTGAGAGGCTATAAAGGTGCGTTTGTGGTAATTTCCCATGACAGATATTTCCTTGACCGTGTTACTAATAAGACGTTTGAAATATTTTCCGGGAGGTTTACATCCTTTAACGGAAGCTACAGGTTATATGCGGCACATAAGGAAACTCTTGAGCTTACACGTGAGCGTGAATACGAAAATACCATGCGTGAAATTACAAGACTTGAGGGCGTAATCAAGCAGCAGAGACAGTGGAACAGGGAAAAGAATATAAAAACAGCTGAAAGCAAGCAGAAGGTTGTAGATAAGCTGAGAGAAAATCTTGAAGAACCCGATAAAGAGGAAAAGAGTATTAATTTCAGCTTTAAATCGTACGAGGGCGGCGGAAATGATGTGCTGTCTGTCGGCAATCTGAAAATGTCGTTTGGAGAGAAAACAGTTTTTGATAATATAAGCTTTGAAGTAAAAAAAGGCGAGAAGATTTTTCTTTTAGGCCCTAACGGCTGCGGTAAAACAACCATGCTCAAAATAATCCTCGGTCAGCTTGAGGAAAAGGGAGGATTTACAAAAATCGGAACTGATATCCATATAGGATATTATGACCAGATTCAGGAGAATCTCTCACCGGGGAAGACTGTTATAGATGAAGTGTGGGATGAATTTCCGCAAATGACTCAGACTGAAATCAGAAATGCACTTGCGGCACTTCTGTTCAGAGGTGAAGATGTATATAAAGAGGTTTCGGATTTGTCGGGTGGAGAACGTGCAAGAGTTCTTCTTGTCAAGCTTATGCTTAAAAAGGTTAATTTTCTTATCATGGACGAACCGACAAACCATCTTGACATAAATTCACGTGAAGCTCTTGAAAAAGCTCTTTCCGGATATGGCGGAACGATGCTCATGGTATCACATGACAGATATTTCATAAATAAATTGTCCGATAAAATTTATTATATGACTGATGATGGAATAGTAAGCTACCCCGGAAATTATGACGAGTTCTCGGAGAAGTTCAGAGATAAGCTTAATTCTGCTCAGAGCGAGCCTGAAAAGACTGAAAAACGCGGTGTGGTTGACTATAAGGAGAGAAAACGCCGTGATGCGGCAAAGCGCAAAGCCGTAAATGCTGCTAAAAGAGCTGAAGACGAGATAACGGCTCTTGAAGAAGAAAATGAGGTTCTCAGTAACAGGCTTCTCGAACCTGAGATTGCGACCGATTACGAAAAAGCTACAGAAATAACCGAGAAAATATCTGTGAATGAAGAAAGAATAGCCTCACTTATGGAAGAGTGGGAGAGGCTGTCTCTTGAAATTGAAAGGGATGAATTTTAATGCGTGCAGTTGTACAAAGGGTAAGCCGTGCCGAGGTAAAGGTTGACGGAGAAGTTACAGGTAAAATAGAAAACGGACTTCTTGTATTTGTGGGTGTTGCGCCTGAGGATACGGAGAAGGATATGGAGTATATTGCGGAAAAAATAATGAATCTCCGCATTTTCGAAGATGAAAATGAGAAAATGAATCTGAGTGTAACTGATGTTAATGGTTCACTTCTTGTTATATCACAGTTTACACTCTACGGAGATTGCCGTAAAGGCAGACGCCCTAATTTTACAGGCTCGTGCGAACCGGTAAAGGCTGAGAAAATGTATCTTGAAATGCTTGAATATCTGAAATCAAAGGGTATAAAAACGGAAAGCGGAATTTTTGGTGCCGATATGAAGGTTGACCTTTTAAATGACGGCCCGGTAACTCTTTTACTGGACAGTAGTAAGATTTTTTAGTTATTGTTAACAAATTTTCTGTAACCCCTTTAAATTTACGGTTTTTTAGTGTATAATATCATTATTACAAACGAAAGGCAGAATATCGTATGGAACAAATGTCTCGCAGTCAGGCGCGTGTAAAGGCGTTTGAACTGATTTTCATGATTGATAATTGTGAGAGTATTGAGTTTGAGCTGGACAGACTTTCAGCTGAGCTTAAAGAACACAAAAAGCATATGCGTTATATAAAGAATGTTGTTATGGCAGTTTCGGAGCATAAGGCTGAAATTGACAGGCTAATTTCCGAAAATATCGGTAAAGGCTGGACACTCAGAAGAATTTCAAAGCCGAGCCTTGCTATTCTCCGGCTTGCTGTAGCTGAAATTTTATACATGGAGGATATTCCTGTAAGCGTTTCTGTTAACGAAGCAGTTGAACTTTCTAAAAATTATGGGGAAGAAAACGAGCCGTCATTTATTAACGGAGTTTTGGGTGTGATTGCAAAATGAACTGTCTCGGTTTTGATACCAGTAATTATACAACAAGTGCCGCATTGTGCGGAACTGCCGGAATTAAAAGCGCACGCAGACTGCTGACCGTCAAACAAGGAGAACGGGGACTTAGACAGAGCGATGCGCTTTTTCAGCATATAAAGCAGATGCCCGAAATAGTGAAAGAGCTGGGTAACATGGACGACATATGTGCTGTTGGTGTCAGCACGAGACCGCGAAGTGTTGAAGGCTCATATATGCCTGTGTTTCTCGGTGGTGTATCGGTTGCTCAAACTGCGGCGGCTGTGCTTAATGTGCCTCTTTATGAGTTCAGTCATCAGGACGGGCATATTATGGCAGGAATTCATTCGGCAGAAGCATATGAATTGCTTGAAGAGAATTTTATTTCGGTTCATTTGTCAGGAGGAACGACAGAAATTCTTAAAACGTGCTTTAACGGTAATGGGTTTAATGTGGAAATAATTGGTGGAACTAAGGATATAAGTGCAGGACAGGTTATAGACAGAGTCGGAGTAAGACTCGGTATGAAATTCCCATGCGGTGCTGAAATGGACAGGATTTCTGAGAATGCTGAGACGGAAATAAAGCTTCCGGTTTCATTAAAGGACGGCTATTTTAATTTTTCCGGACTTGAAACAAAGGCGGCAACGTCGGAATGTGAAAGTGCTGTTCTTGCAAGAAGTGTTTTTTCGGCCGTTTCAAAGACACTTACAGGTGCGTTGAAGTTCTGCTGTGAAAGCTATAGTATAAATAAAATTCTGTTTGTCGGCGGTGTTGCCTCAAACAGATATTTACGAAATGAAATATGCAAGAAATTCGGAGATAATGCTTTTTTTGCATCTCCGGAAATGTCAACGGATAATGCCTGTGGTATAGCATTACTGACAGAGCTTGTCCACTCACGGAGGTAACAATGGAACAGCAAACAGCTACGGTTTCTCAGGTGACCGCTTATATAAAACGTGTTTTTGACAGCAATGGCATTCTTAATAATATATGGATTAAGGGTGAAATATCAAATTTCAAGCTTCATTATTCGGGACATATGTATATTACCCTGAAGGATGAGGGTGCTGTTCTTAAGGCGGTAATGTTCAGAAGCGCCTGCTCAAACCTTAATTTTCAGCCAAAAGACGGAATGAAGGTTCTGGCTCGCGGAAGAATCAGTGTTTATGAGCCGACCGGTGCATATCAGCTTTATATTGAGGAGATGAAGGAAGAGGGCGCAGGTGACTTGTATGCCGCTTTTGAAAAGCTGAAAAAAAGACTCTCAGACGAAGGCCTCTTTGATGAATCACATAAAAAGCCGCTTCCGCAGTTCCCTGAGAGAATAGGTGTATGTACTGCTACTACAGGTGCGGCGGTTAAGGATATAATAAATGTAGTTACAAGACGTTTTCCGTATACGGAAATTCTTGTATATCCGACTACGGTTCAGGGTGAAGGTGCGGCACCATCTATTGTTTCGGCAATTGAGTATTTCAATAAGAAAAACAATGTTGATGTGCTTATTGTCGGACGCGGTGGAGGATCAATAGAGGATTTATGGGGATTTAATGAAGAGGTTGTGGCATATGCAATTTATAATTCGAAAATCCCGATAATATCTGCGGTAGGTCATGAGACGGATTTTACCATAGCGGATTTTGTTGCGGATATGCGTGCTCCGACTCCGTCGGCTGCGGCAGAACTTGCGGTTCCGTCTTCTATAGAGATGTACTCGAAAATAAATATGCTGTGCGACAGAATGCTCAGAAGTATAAAACGCAGCAACGAAAGAAGACAGCTTAGAATTGATGCATTTCGCATGAAGAGTCCTATGGAGCTTATAAATAACAGAGCTCTTAAAACGGACGCTCTTGTAAAATCGCTTGAAAGTGCATTTAATGAAAAGCTTATGAATTCAAAACAGGAATTTTCAGCTCTTGCCGGTGCACTTAATGCACTCAGTCCGCTTGCTGTAATGTCAAGAGGATACAGCGTTGCTACGGACAATGAAGGAAATGTTATAAAGAAAATGTCTCAGCTTGACGGCGAATTTAATCTGAGACTTCAGGACGGAGAAAGGAAGTGCAGTACAATTGACTGAGAAGAAAACAAAAATGACGTTTGAGGAGACTATGGCAGAGCTTGAGAAAACTGTCAGAGAGCTTGAAGGCGGAGAAGTATCTCTTGATGACTCAATAAAGCTTTTTGAAAAAGGCATAAAGCTCTCAAAAGCATGTCAGAAAATGCTTGATACAGCTGAAAAGAAGGTTACCGTGCTTATGTCTGACGGAAAGGAAGAAGCGGATGAATAACAGATTTTCAGAATATAAGGAAATTGTTGAAAGAAGGCTTTGTGAGTATTGCGATAAGACGGATTTGCCTCAGGGGCTTGTTTATGAAGCGATGAAGTACAGCCTTGAAGCCGGTGGAAAAAGACTAAGACCATCACTTCTTTTGGAATTTAATCGTATTTTTGGCGGTAATACTGAGACGGCATTGCCTTTTGCGTGTGCACTTGAAATGATTCACACGTATTCGCTTATTCACGATGACCTTCCCGCAATGGACGATGATGAACTTCGCCGCGGTAAGCCTACTTGCCATATCAGATTTGATGAGGCTACGGCAATACTTGCAGGTGATGCACTACTTACAAAGGCTTTTGAAATAATGACAGGGACTTATACTGATGATATAAAAACACAGCTTAAGGTGATTAATGTGATTTCCACTTCTTCAGGGGCTGACGGAATGGTCGGAGGACAGACTGTAGACCTTGGCAGTGAAGGTAAAAAGATTTCATACGATGAGCTTAAATATATTCATAAGCTTAAAACTGGTGCACTTATAAAGGCTGCCTGCGTTGCGGGTGCAATGCTGGGCGGAGCAGGCGGTGAAGAAATCGGGAAAGTAAGCGAGTTTGCTGAAAATCTTGGTATAGCATTCCAGATTCGTGATGATATACTTGACGTTACGGGTGATACTGATATTCTTGGGAAGCCTGTGGGGAGTGACGAGAAATCAGAAAAAAGCACTTACGTTTCATTGTTCGGACTTGAAAGAGCGGAAGAACTGTGCGAAGAGTATACTGATAATGCTGTAAATAATCTTTTGTCGCTTGGCAGGGATACAGATGAACTTCAGAAGCTTGCCGAAAGCATGAAGAAAAGAATTTTATAAGAAAGGTCGAGAAATGAATAATGGAGTATTTTAACGAAATTTTAAGCAACAATGTTCTCTGGACAGCTGTGCTTGCATGGTTTGTGGCTCAGGTACTGAAAATTATTTTTGTTTTTATTGAGGAAAAGAGACTTAATCTGAAGCGGTTTATAGGTTCGGGAGGAATGCCGAGCTCACATTCTTCATTCGCTGTTGCTCTTGCGACTTCGGTAGGCTTTGTGGAAGGCTTCGGAAGCGTTGATTTTGCCATATGCTTCTGCTTTGCGCTTATAGTTATGTACGATGCGGCAGGGGTGCGAAGAAGTGCAGGTCAACAGGCGAAGGTTCTTAATAAAATAGTTGATGAGTGGGAAGAAGGCAATTTCAAGGACACAGATAAAGAGCTTAAAGAACTATTAGGTCATACTCCTGTAGAAGTATGTGCCGGAGCACTTCTGGGACTTCTCATATCAATTATAAGATTTGTATTATGATAAGGGTCTATGAAGTTCGTCTTGAAATTGATGAGGACATATCCTCACTTAAAAAGAAATGCGGAAAGATACTCGGTACTGAGGTGACGTATGTTTCCATTGTAAAAAAATCAATTGATGCAAGACGTAAAAAGGATATTTTTTATTCATGTACTGTTGACTGTGAGGTTGTCGGGAAATACAGAAGAACACCGAAAGTACGAGAAGTTAAAGAAGAAATATACAGCTTCCCTGAATTAAATCGGGGCGGAAGAATTATAATAGCCGGAACAGGTCCTGCAGGTTTATTTGCAGGACTTATGCTTGCCAAAAACGGATATTCACCGATTCTTGTTGAACGCGGCGGTTGTGTGGATGAACGTGTGAAAGAGACGGAAAGCTTTTTCGGCGGTGGTGCACTTAATCCCGAAACAAATATTCAGTTCGGAGAAGGCGGTGCCGGAACTTTTTCTGACGGCAAGCTCAATACAGGAACGAACGATATCAGAATAAAAGAGGTGCTTCGTCAGTTTGTGGCTTACGGTGCACCGGAAGAAATTCTTTATGATGCAATGCCGCATATAGGAACTGATGTTTTAAGAGATGTAGTTAAAAATATAAGAAATGAAATAATAAAATGCGGTGGCAGTGTTTTCTTCAACACTAAGCTTGTTGGATTTGAAACGGAGAATGACCGTGTTGTTTCCGTACAGCTTGAGAATGCGGACGGAAGCAGAACTGAAAAATGCGATGCACTTATACTTGCCATAGGTCATTCTGCACGTGATACAATTAAGATGCTCCACGAAAAAGGACTTGAAATGGAGTCGAAACCGTTTTCTGTCGGTGTGAGAATTGAACACAGACAGTCGATGATTAACCGTGCGATGTACGGAGATTTTGCTCCAAAGCTTCCTCCTGCACCATATAAGCTTTGGACTCATACAGCGGACGGAAATTCGCTATATACATTTTGTATGTGTCCTGGAGGTTTTGTAGTGAATGCATCATCTGAACCGGGAAGAATAGTGACAAACGGTATGAGCAATTATGCTCGTGAAGGTGAAAATGCAAACAGTGCATTGCTTGTAAATGTAAAGGGGAATAACGGAGTTCTGAGCGGTATAGAACTGCAAAGAGAAATTGAAGAAAAAGCATTTTCTCTTGGTGGTGGAAACTATAATATGCCCGTTCAGACGGTCGGAGATTTTCTTGCCGGAAGAGAGACGAAGAGTCTCGGAAATATAATTCCGACTGTAAAGCCGGGATATTCTGAGTCTGATTTTCGTGAGATTTTTGACAGAAGGATAATTGAAACGCTGAAAACAGGAATAATAGAGCTTGATAAAAAACTAAATGGTTTTGCTGACAAAAATGCTGTGTTGACAGCTCCTGAAACGAGAAGCTCATCACCGGTCAGTGTTGTAAGAGATAAGGTGAGTCTTGAAACTTGCATTAAAGGTCTGTACTCGGCAGGAGAAGGCGGTGGACATGCAGGAGGTATAACATCATCGGCTGTTGACGGTATAAAAAATGCTGAAGCGGTTGCTTTGTTTCTCGGTAAAATGAATAAATAAAACAGTATAAAAAACGCTTTATCAAGTATTTATTATAAAAAAATGTAACATATCTTGACTTCTCGGTTTATATATGTTATAATAGTATAGCTCATGTTATGAGCATCCTTGCCCGGAATGGGTTTCCGGGACATAAGTCCATGAGGAGGTGCAAAGAATGGCTGAAAAAATCATGAACAGCTACGAAACAATTTTTATCATTGATGCTTCTTTGGAAGAAGATGCAATCAAGGCTTTGCAGGAGAAGTTTGTTGGTCTTATCACATCAAACGGTGCAGTAGACAGCGTTGATGAATGGGGTAAGAGAAGACTTGCTTATGCAATCGATGACAAAACTGAGGGTTATTATGTACTCGTAAACTTCAAGGCTGACAATGAGTTCCCGAAAGAGCTTGACAGACAGTACAAGATTACAGACGGTATTCTCAGAACAATTATCATCCGCAAGGATGAAGAATAATCAATCCCATTTGACTTTGGAGGTAACAGATTATGAACAAAGTAATATTGATGGGTAGATTAACACGTGATCCGGAGGTTCGTCAGTCACAAAACGGTGATATGAATATTACAAGATTTTCTATCGCTGTAGACAGACGTTTTCAGAAGGGACAGGCTGACTTTTTTAACTGTGTTGCTTTCAGAAACACTGCTGACTTTGTAAGCAAATGGTTTAATAAAGGCAGAATGATTGCAGTTGTAGGTTCACTCCAGAACAGCAGATATACCGATAAGGACGGGAATGAACGTACTTCGGTTGATATCGTTGTGGATGAAGCGTATTTTGCAGGTTCAAAATCTGACAATGCAGGCGGAGGTAATACCTTCGGTGGTGGTGCAATGGCAGGTTCTGATGTTCCCACGTTTGATGACGGCGGATTCGGAACAATTGAAGAATCGGACGACGATTTGCCTTTTTGATGAAAAATGATAAAGGAGGAAGTTTCAATGGCTGAAAAAACAGCAGAAAGACCTCAGAGAGTAAGACGTACAAAGAAAAAGGTTTGTATGTTCTGCGCTGATAAGGTTGACCATATCGATTATAAGGATACAGCTAAGCTCAGAAGATATGTTTCTGAGAAGGGTAAGATTGTACCAAGACGTATAAGCGGTAACTGTGCAAAGCATCAGAGACAGCTTACTGTTGCAATCAAGAGAGCAAGAACAATCGCATTGCTCCCATTCGTAGCTGAATAATTAAAAACATAAAAGAGGATGCGTTTTGTGCATCCTCTTTTGTTATCTTAAATGTAAAAATTTGTACTCAAATTCTGTGTGTTACTCGATATAAAATAAATTATCGTCAGTTATAATCTCCCATACCGGTATAAGAGAACTACCGGAAGTTTTGTAACCGAGTTGCATTTCTGATATATCGGCATCGTCAGCATTGCCGGTAAGTGCCAGCTCAGAAAGTGCCATGCACGGGGTGAGCGGGAGAATTTTTTTTGTTGGTCGTGAGAAAATGACCGGAGTGGCTTCAAGTCTGTAAGAGCCGTCGTTTTTGACATAGAGTTTCATTTTTTCATCAAATACGCTTCGGTTCTTATATTCGGGAATTGCGGTTACATAAAACCCTTCATCCTGAGAATATGCGTGGATTGTCATATTTGTTTTATCAAGGTCAAGACTTTCGATGAGCTTCTTTGCTTTAGCAGACACATCGTCGAGTGTTATATCCCTGAAATTCTCGTATAATCCGGTGATAATAATATTCTTTCCGTCAATTTCAAGCTCGGTGTCTTTGCATATAAATGCATAATCATCCTTCTGAACAGCTTCTTCACCGAGTATGTCTTTTACGATTTTTTCTCTGTTATCAGTTCTGTATTTCACTGTAGGACATACCAGAGAGCTTACTCCTTTTTTCAGGAAAACATCCGGCACATTTATATCATGTTTGTCCAGTAGTTCTTCTGTTTGGATTATATCTGTTTTTGAAACTCCTATATGATTTATTGGATATAAAATCCACAAGGAGAATAACGTTAACAGAAGTATGAGAAAAATTATCAGAACTATACTTATTCTTTTAAAACGTTTCATGGTTTTAATTCGACGGAACAGGGATTGTAATGCTTACTTCTGTTCCTTTTCCTACCTCACTTGATATCTTGATTTTTCCTTTAAAGCCGGTTTCAATAGTTTGCTTTGCGATAGCGAGACCGAGACCTGTACCGCCTGTATCTCTTGCACGTGCCTTATCGACACGGTAAAAACGGTCAAAGATATGCGGAAGATTTTCTTCGGGTATCCCCATACCGTTGTCTGTTATTTTGATACATATGTCGGTATATACTTTACTTGTATAGATGTTGATTTCACCGTCATTCGGAGTGTATTTGATAGCATTACTTATGATGTTTATGATAACGCGTTCGAGCGCATCCGGGTCACCGGTAATTACCGGGACATCATTAATCGGGTTGTATATAAGCTGTTGATTTTTCTTGGATGCATTAATCTGCATACGTTCCGTAACCGCTTCCACCATTTTACGTATATCAATTTCTTCGGGAAGTTTGTATGCAGTATGCTTGTCGTCAAGTGCGGACAGCGTGAGCAAATCGCTTATGAGTCTTGCCATTCTGTCAGCTTCTGCTGCAATTACACGCAGGAAACGTGCTTGAAAATCGCTTTCATCGGTACAGCTGTCTATCAGTGTTTCTGCATATGACTTAACTGTTGTAATCGGTGTTCTCAGCTCATGCGATACATCCGCAACAAACGCACGTCTTGAAAGCTCAAGCTTTTCCTGTTTCGTTGTGTCATGAAGAACAACAACTATTCCCGCAACCTTGTTGTCAAGCATAAACGTCTGAAAACTCATGAGTATAAATTTTTCTTTGTCAATTGTAATATGTCTTTCTATTCCGTTTTCATGCTCCATATATAAAAGGTCACCAATTGTTATGTCTGCATTTATTTCTTTGAAGAATTTGTCGAAATCAATATCATCAAGATAATTTCTGTTAAGAAGAAGCTTTGCCTCATTGTTTGCGTGTATAAGCTTGCCTTCTGTGTTGAATGCAAGAAGTCCGTCGGTCATGCTTTGCAGAATGGTTTCTATTTTCATTTTCTCATTCTTTGCCTCGGTGCTTGTCGCAGCAATATTGTTTGCCATGTGTACAAGCGAATCGGCAAGGTCTGAGAGCTCGTCGTGACCTATAATATCCGTTTTGGCTTTCAGGTTTCCATCCGCAAGCTGTTTTGCCCAGTTGTTGAGACGCTTGAGCGGTATTGTAACAGAGCCGGCAACATAAAGACCTGCTAAGAATGATATAATCAATGCACCTAAAAGACATTCCAGATACAGAATAAGTGTGCTTTGGAGATTACTGTAAATGTCGTCTCCTGTATCCTTTACATATATAATATACTCTGTTGTACTTAGTGCGAGAGCGTAATCCATATATTTGCGCATAAGCGATGTTGAAAGACTGATATTACCGTTAAGAGCGGCTGTGACAGTAGACGTTTTTTCAATATCGTTTTCTGTGAGAGTACTGTCCGTACAATAAACAGGCGTTCCTGATGAATCAAGAACGCACATGAATCTTGAGCGGTTCAGCCCAATTTCACCGGAATGTGAAAATACTGCATTGTACAGCTTCTTTGCATTATCGGGGAAATCGGCTTCTACAGTTAAATCCTCGCCGCTGTTATTTACGGTATAATCTACTTCCTCTGCAATTTTGGATAACTCTGTTATATATTCATCGCTGAATACTTCGTGTATCGCATCTTCAAATCCTTGCTTTTCCCTGTAAACCTGAGCAGTCAACTGAACAGTACATATTACAGCAAGGATAGAGGTTACACAAAGAGCGCACATAATGGCAAGCTTCCATTTTACGCTTTTAAAAATTTCCAATTTATATCCCCTCAAAATTATTTATTGAAATAATATCCTATTCCACGTTTTGTAATTATGTATTTCGGCATGCTCGGATCGTCTTCTACTTTTTCTCTGAGACGTCTTACGGTTACATCGACGGTACGTACATCTCCGTAGTATTCATAGCCCCATACATTTTCAAGGAGTTTTTCTCTTGAAAAGATTTTATCCGGCTGTGTAGCAAGGAATTTGAGAAGCTCAAATTCACGAAGTGTAATATCGAGAACCTTTCCGTTTTTGGATACTTCGTATCTTTCGGTATTAATTGTAAGATCCCCGGATGTAATAAGGTAGTCAGGCTGATCAGAAACTACCGGTGTTGTCGGCTGCTGTGCGGCAACTCTGCGGAGATTTGCCTTTACTCTTGCAGTGAGCTCACGCATAGAGAAAGGCTTTGTCATATAGTCGTCTGCGCCAAGCTCAAGACCGAGAACCTTATCAAGCTCTTCTTCTCTTGCTGTAAGCATTATAATCGGGATTTGCAAATGCTCTTCACGGATTTTTCTGCAAACTTCGTATCCGTCCATCTGCGGAAGCATTACGTCAAGAAGAATAAGATTCGGTTTATGTGTCAGTGCAAGTTCGAGCCCTGTAGCACCGTCGTATGCTTCGAGAGTTTCGTAGCCTTCTTTCTGAAGATTGAATTTCAAAATATCTACAATATGCTGTTCATCCTCGATTATAAGGATTGTGCGTGCCATAATATCATCATTTCCTTTCGGTTATTAATATCCTATATTATATTGTAACAGAAAAATGAAATTATTTCAAGTATATTTTACAAAAAAGTTAATATTTTTTTTCATTCCCTGTATTGTAGGTATTAATATGGATATAAGTAACAAAAATATACCCTGTATTTGGTTAAAATGTCTTGAAACAAGAAGCTGAATTGTAATTTGTCGGTGTGTTGTTCCGATAAATTGCAATAATTAATTCAATGAACTCGCCTGCGATTTCTACCATAACCTGTTGCAACGCAACAGATTTCACTGTCACAAGGTGACAATTTCATTCATCCTGCGGATGAATTTCACCCGATTGAAAATCGGATTTCATTATTGTAATTTGTTCCAACAAATTACAATTTACTTGTTCTGCAGATTTTGTTTTTTCTTAAACTCACTTGGCGACATGCCGCAGGAGTTCTTGAAAAATCTGCTGAACGCATATATATTGTCAAAACCCATCTTCTCAGCAATACTTCCTATTGAATGTCCTTCTGCAAGCCAGTTGCAGGATTTTTCAAACCGTACCTGATTATAGTACTTTATTACCGGCATGCCGAACTGCTTTTTGAAGTTTTCTTCAAGAGAGAATTTGTTGATGAAAAACATTTTGGACAAAAATTCCAGTGTTATCTTATTGAAGTAGTTTCCGTCTATATAGTTTTTTACGTTGAGTATATCAAGATTTGTCTGTGATTCTACCGGAACGATACCTTTATCAAACTCGGAAAAAATGAGATACAAGAGGTCAAGCATTTTGCGTTTTACCAATAATTGATAAAAGGGACCTTTGTTTGTAAAAAGGTCGATAAGTTCAAAAAGCTGTGCTTTGAAATAATCGGGATTTTTCAGATTGAATACTGTGGGAATGGGAAGGTCGACAATATCTTCTCTTATCATATATCTGTCGTTTTCCGGTATGTTTTCAAGGTCGTAATACGGAATGTACAGCTGTTCGCTTATGTCGTCATATTGCATGTCAAAATGTACGTGAGGCTGTATAAAATCCGAGTCATTTGCTTCAATAAAACGGTGTTCGACATTGGGACGTATAAAAATGATATCATTTTTTTTAACATCATATCTCCTTCCGCCCTGTTCAAAAGTAACGTATCCTCCGTCACAGAAAATAATCTCATAGTCGAAAATAATACGTGTTCGCATTATGTATGGTTTTTTGAAAGTTGAGTGCATACATATTCTCACATACGGAGATAAAATGTTATAATTCATTCTTTTTTTCATTCCTTCCCCAAGAATTGATAAATTTATTTTAACATATGATATTTTATTTGTCAAGAAAATTATTTATAATATAATTACAATGAAAAAACAAGGGGGACAACTACATGTTCGATATTATAAACGGTCTTGGAGGACTTTCAAAATTAACTAATGCAAAAACACGTTCTATTTCAGCGGAAAACTTTACGGGTGAAAAAGGAAAAGGCGGAATGGCAGAAGAAGGTATAGGTCTCGGACCTTCAGGAAACCTCGGAAGAGGCTGGAAGGTTTCTCCGGCGGTTATGATTCAGCCGGGAGAGGTTTTTGAACTTGCAAACATAAAAGGTCAGGGTGCAATAAAGCATATATGGATGACAGACAGTGCAGAGTTTAACAGAGGATTCATTATAAGAATGTACTGGGACGGAAGTGATACACCTTCTGTAGAAGTACCGATTGGGGATTTCTTTGCAGCGGCAAACTATAAAAGCTATAAACAGATTAATTCTCTTGCAGTGTGCGTAAACGTACGTTCGGGACTTAACTGTTACTGGGACATGCCTTTTTATGAGGGTGCAAGAATAACACTCGAAAATATATCAGGAAAAGAAGCTATGGTTTATTATCAGATAGACTATATTCTTTCAGAGCTTCCTGAAGGTATGGGATATTTCCATGCTCAGTTCAGACGCAGTAATCCGCTTAAGTATAAAGATGTACATACGATTTTAGATGATGTTGACGGAAAAGGTCAGTATGTGGGAACGTATCTTTTCTGGGGCGTTAACAATAATAACTGGTGGGGCGAAGGCGAGATAAAATTCTATCTTGACGGAGATAAGGATTTCCCGACAATCTGCGGAACAGGTACGGAAGACTATTTCGGAGGCTCATATAATTTCGACTTTGAAGAAGGATACAGAGACTATTCAAATCCGTATGCAGGCTTTGCGGCATTCAAGCCTGATGGATTATATAAGGCACAGCAGAGATTTTCAATGTACCGCTGGCACATAACCGACCCTGTATATTTTGGCGAAAATATAAAAGTAACTATTCAGGCCCTGGGCTGGAGAAACGGTTTTGAAAAATATCTGCCGCTTCAGGACGATATATCGTCTGTTGCATTCTGGTATCAGGATAAGGTATGTAAAAACTTCCCTGAAATGCCGGACAGTGAGTATTTAGAAATAATTTAATGGGGTGAGTAATGATGACTAAAAAATCTTTATCCATGATAAAAAGGATAGCACTTGCAGCGGCAATGCTTATGCAGATTGTTCCGGCAGGTGTTATTCAGGCAAAGAACTCAGACGTCTGGGACGGTACTTCGGACACAAGCTGGTTTGTAAGCACAGAGACTGAATATGTTCTCACCACTGCAGAACAGTTTGCAGGATTTGCAGAGCTTGTAAACAGCGGAGAAACATTCCAGGGGAAGACCGTAATACTTGATTCTGATATTATTCTTAATTCAGGTATGGTGGAAAATATCGACGGTGTGTACAGTTTTGTTACAGATGGTGAAGGGATTAAAGAATGGAATCCGATAGGTGTGTACGAATCTTCTTCATCAAGAGGTTTCAGAGGTACATTTAACGGTAACAACTCCGTAATCAGCGGTGTTTACATAAACAGTGATGAAGAGTATCTGGGCTTGTTCGGCATCAGTTTTGGTTGTGAAATCAGAAATTTACGAATAGAAAATTCACTTTATATTGCAGATAACTCGATAAGCACAGGCGGTATTATTGCCGGTACTCCGAAGACTGTTGCACCGAATACTGAAATTAAAGTAGATAACTGTATAGTTGATGCGGTTATTACCGATAACGGAAGTCTTCAGCAGAATACAGTCGTTGGCGGCATTGTAGGCTCGGGCAGAGCGACAATTGCAAGCCGTAACACAAAAATTGATATATCAAACAGCTGTTTCAAAGGTATTATTGATTATACAGGCGACGGATTTACAAGTAACGGTGCCGGAATAATTGCGGAATCGGGAAGAAGCGGTCTTATATCTTCATGTGCAAATGACGGAAATATAACAGCGAATGGTTCAGCTTCGGGCATCTGTGATTATTCAAGAGATATGACAGTTATAAGCGGATGCTACAATTCGGGTGAAATCAGCTCAGAGAATTATGCAGGCGGTATTACAGGTTATACAAATGCTTCTCTTAAGATTGAATACTGTTATAACAGCGGAAATATATCAGGAACAAACGGAAGCGGTGCAATAGTTGCCTATAATGAAAAAGACGGAGAATACATTAATAACTTTTATCTTTCGTCATCTGCACCTTGCGGAATAAAAACTGCTTCCGGTGAAATTACAGACGAAGACGGTGCTGTAAGTGCTGTTTCTGAAGACGAGCTTAAATCAGCAGATGTTCTCGGTCAGCTTAATGGCGGCTCGGAGGTGTACGTTTTACCTGAAAACGGTGATAACAACGGATTTCCTGTGATAAAAAGCATTTATTATGCAATCATGTATGGCGGAAAATATTCTGTCAGCAATCTTGAGATTACGGGAACTACAGGTGTGGGTGATTTAATAAGAATTGAATACGTTGCTGAGGGCGAAGCAAATGCACTTGAAAAGATAAAATATGAGTGGTATATTTCAGATACCGAAAACGGTGAATATAAGAAATTCGAATCAGATACAGATACAGTGTCAATAAAGGCAGAATATCACAAAAAGTATATTAAAGCCGTTCTTGTTCTTCCGGCAGGGGAAACTATGGAGTCAGAGCCTGTACGTGTGAATATCTACACTTCGGATTTTGACGGTGTGATAGATAATATAGAAGTGCGAGGAATCTTTACATCGGGAAACTATCTTTATTTCAGATATGAATCCGAAAGTGTGAAGGATGAGCATATTGCAGAGGCGAAATGGTTTGTGGCAACATCAGCAAACGGAAGCTATAAGGAAGCCGGCAAGGGCTTGAGTATAAAAACTGAAGATATTGCGGCTGTAAGATTTTATAAGGTTACAGTAACTCTTATAAACGGCGAAGAATACACATCCCCTGCAGTTGAAATAAAAGCAAGGGATGCAAGACAGTGGGCAGGATACACTGCGGAAAACTTTGCTGACTACAGAGTGGAAAACGACAATGCATATAAGTTCACGGTTGACGGACATGACTTCATTCTGCTTGATTTTAACCCGACATCTGATACTGCAAGATTTAAAGTTATTGCAACAGATACATACGGAAAATGTGTATATGCCGACATGGACGGTGAAGCATTTACAGAGCAGTTTCCTGAAATAATCGTAAAGCATGTTGACAAAAATGCTTTCTGGAACGGAAGTATTAATGCATGGGGATTTTATATGCATGGCGGTATTCTTATGGATGATGCCGGAGAGCTTGATTCGTATCATGGATTTTATGCTCCGGGACTGGAGGATATAATAAACTACAAAGACATACTCGGGTTGAAGGCGTATAACCACAATGCATATGTCATAGAGGGAGATACAACTCCGATTATGTTCGGACTTACTTCAAATGCGGCAGAAACTATTAACGCAGGTTATACATATGCTATCGGTACGGATTCGGACGGGAATATTGTTCTCGGAAAAGACGGAAATAATGATTTCGGCAATGAATACGGTACCGTTTATGAGGTTAGACCTATGTTCTATCTCAGCAAGGATTTCTTTACGGAAGCAAGACTTGATACAGACTCTATGGGCGAAAAGGTTATAGAGATACTCAGAAATGCATATGAAAAGGAAGAGATTGCAAAGGCATATAACAAGAGATTTGCCGAAAAAGTATTCGGTTATCCGTGCGATTATACAATTACAAACGAAGTATGCACAGACAGCGGAGAAAATGTAACTGTTACAGCTACTGTTGAAGCTTATGCAGATTCAAAGAACGGTACAATGATTGCGGCGGCATATCATGAGGACGGAAGAATATTAGCTGTCGGTATGACGGAAATTGCAATAGGCAGAGGCGAAACTTGTAATGCGAAGATTCAGCTTGGCAGAATTAGTATTGCTGATGCGAAAAATATAAAAATAAGCATTATCGGCGGAACTGACGGACTTGTTGCTGTGACAAAGCAGATTGAACTGATAAACTGAGGAGGGAGAATAAGTGAAAAAATATCTGAGCGGAATTTTAGCCGCGACTTTAATTATTACAAGCACAGTATCTGCATTTGCCGACAAGGCTAGCGGAATAAAGGATGTTGAAGTTCAGCAGGCTAAAACAGAAGTAGTTATAGACGTTCCTGAATATTCGGTTGCCGTATGGCTTCCCGACATATGGAGGGGTGATGATTTTCCTTATAAGGTAACTATAAAATCAAACAGCGATAAATCTGAATATTATACAATAAAAACATACTGCGGTCCGAAAGAATATCCGGCAATTGATGTTGCTGTTTCTGCAGGCAAGAGCGTTGTTCGTGAGGAAAGCATAAAAGGTCTTCTTAAAGGACGACACATGATAAAAATTGAGGTGCTTTCTTCAGACGGAAATGTTGTGGGAAGTTATTCGCATACTGCACGGATACTTCCACCTGTTGTAGATGCATATCTTGAACCGTTTACAAGAGCAATGGGACTTGCAGGTGCACTGGCAGTGAGTGAAGCAAACCATGTGGCACAGCTTGGAACTCACCGTCTTGAGTTTACGTGGGAAGTCGGAGAGGCTGAAAAGGGTAAATATACCAAGCTGTTTGCAAAGGATCTTGAAGATGCAAAAAAGACGGGAAATAAAATTGTTGCACTTGTAGACTACAATAACAGAGTACATAACGGTGGAAGAACATTTAATGCCGGTGTTGATACGAAGGATAATATCGATGCATTTGCAAAGTATACAACATTCATACAGGACACCTACAAGAAAGGTTATCCTATAGAGTATTTTGAAATATGGAACGAGCCTAACGGAACTTGGGTTCCGAGAAACACAACCGATTATACATATACTTCGGAAATCACAAAAAGAGAGCTTATGAAGCTTGACAAACGTGAAAAGACAGCCACAGGCTCTGTTGCGGAAGGTGATTTTGCATTTGTTGATGAAACTCTTGAAGCCGGTCTATATCCTAATATGGATGCTGTTGCAAACCATCCGTATATAAGACCTACACTTGTTGACGTGGGATATCATAATGCAATCGCAAATATGACAAAAACAATTACCAAGTACGGAGGGTGGAAGGAGCAGATAATCACTGAGATTGGCTGGGCGACTCATACAGCCGGAATAACTGTTGACCAACAGGCAATAGAGCTTGTAAAACAGGTTGTGGTAGCGGATTATTATGACATAGCAATTAATCAGTATTTCAGATCGTCTGATAATAATCTCTATGACTACAGTGCTGACGGTGTTGAATCAAACTTTGGTGTATTCTTTAAGCCGGTTGAATCTGATTTCAAACCGTCTGCATACACTATAAGCTATCTTAACAACAGAACTATAGGTGCAGTATACTGCGGCAGACTTCTGTTCGACAATGAAGATATAGAAGCTTCAGTTTACGCACGCGACGGTGAATTGTTTGTGATAATGTGGTCAAAGGGCGAAGAAACTGAGGTTACATTCGAAGGTGAAACTCTTACAGCCGCAGATATGAACGGAAATCCTCTCGGAAGCGGAAGCACATTTACAATCGGTGAAGAGCCTGTTTATCTTACAGGTATTTCAAGAAAGCATCTTAGTGAAAGTCTGCCGGGAAATGTTCAGAAATATCTTGATTTGTACGTTGACACATGCTTTGAAGGTGATGAGGACAAAAAGGGTGTAAATGAAGCGAGAGATCTTATTTATTCAACTGTTGAGCTTGCGGAAAGCTTTAAAAATAAAACAATACTTCCGACTGAAGAAGAAGCACTAAGTGCAATGAGAGAGCATTACAGCGTTAATAAAAAGCTTATTGATATGTATGCTTCAGGTGAGCTTGAAATTGGTAAGGAAGCGCTTAACAGTCTTCTTTATGTAAATCAGTGGAGTGGAAACATATATGCTTCAATATATATGCTAGCCGTTGATAAGGGAAGTCTTAACAATTATGATTTCGGTGGACTTAAAAAGCTTGAAGAAGCTCAGAAGGCAATATCTTACAGAGCAGGTGAAAATACACTTTCATACAGCGATGCAATTTTAATTTATGCTGAAAAATTTGCGGATAAAGTAAAAGGTGTACAAAATAAAAAGGAATATAATCCTCTTAAATACGGTGTGCTTAAGGCATGGGATGAAATGACTGCACAGCTCAGCGAAACTGTAATAAACTTCTCGGCCGTTGAGCCGATAGGTTACGACAATGTGATTTTGCAGCTTCCTTCATCAGAATGTGAAATAGAAATAGGTGCGGCAGTTACAATTAATGCATCTTTATATAATTATCGTAACAAGAAGGCGGTAGAGGGGTTTGTTAAGCTTGTTGCTCCTGACGGGGATATTGTTTCGCAGTCAGATAGTTTTACACTTAAAGCCGGAACCAGTATGAAAATTCCGCTTGATGTTATAGTTACAAATATTCAGGAAGGAACTTATAACCTCGTGCTTGTGGAAAACGGTGAAGAGATTGTAGTAAGAAAAGCGAATATCAAGGGCGAGAAAATCTTCGATGTTAAAATAGAGAATATTGATACTGATTTTGACAGAATAGACAGTGTAAAAGTTAAATTTGCCGACCTTAAGGGCAGAAGCTTCAGCGGAAATATAACGCTTGAGCCTGTATGTAACTGGGAACTGGACTCATCTGAGGCAAAGACTGTTGATGTTTTTGCTAATGGAACTCAGGAATTTGAATGGAAGGTGACTTCAAAAGAAAGTGCTGCTTACCATGCTTATCCTTTCCATATAGTTGTAAAAAATGATGTAGGCGAAACAGTTGTAGATGAAATTCAGATGCTGAGCTTTACCGTAATTAATAAAACGGATAAGGAATTAATGCCGTCTGAGTTTAACGGAGATATATCGTTTTTCTATGATGCATATCCGGTGTATGCAGAGACCCCCGAAGATCCTCAGAAAGAGGAAATGTGGCATGACGGTGAGTACTACACAAGAATGCTGTCAAAGTGGGGACCTGATGCACTCTATCTTGCATTTGATGTATTCGACTGGTACCATGAAAATGCTCAGGTTGGAGCCGCCATCTGGAACGGTGACTCAATTCAGCTTGGTATTGACCCGCTTAACAACAACGGTGGAGAAGATACATATTATATGCCTGATGACTATGAGTATGGACTGGCGCTGACTGATTCGGGTGTGAAAACTTATGCTTGGCAGGATGCAACACTTCTTCCCGGTGACAGAGATTCGTCATGGGCGAATGCGGTGAGAAATCACGGTCTCGGAATGACAAGATATTTCATGAGAATTCCGAAAGAAGCTCTTGTGGGACTCGGATTTTCGAGAGGGACAACATTCGGATTTGATGTGTGCTACAACAACTCAAACGTTGGTGCAAGATCTAACTATGTTCAGTTTACACCGGGTGTTGCAGATGGTAAGAAACCGTATCTGTACTGGGATTTCACACTTGTAGAAGATGACTGTAAGATTGAAAATACAAATATTGTTATCCCTGAAAAGATAGAAGCAAGTGCCGAAAAGGGTACGGAGAATAAGAGTAAATTCAAGGATGTTCAGGGACACTGGGCAGAAGATGCTATTAATCTTGCTACAAGAAGAGGCTATGTCAGCGGAAGAACCGAAACAATATTTGACCCGAACAAAAATGTGACAAGATGCGAAATGGCTGTTATGCTTACCAATGTTTCGGGTGGCAAAATAGAACCTGAAGGTCATATTTATGAGGATGTATGGAGAGGCTTGTGGCATGCATCAGCAGTAAACGGTGCACTTGTTGCGGGATTCATTCCGGACGGAATGGCTGACAATTATTTCAATCCTGAAAAAAATACCACACGTGAAGAAACATTTGCTATGATTGATGCGTTTTATAAGCATTACATGCCGGGTGACGTGGAGATTACAAAATCAATTGACAGCTTTTCGGATGCATCTGAGGTAAGCGCAATTTATAAAGATGCGGTAGAGAGAATGTACAGTCTCGGAATAGTAACCGGTACGGATAAAAACACACTTAATCCGCAGGATGCGGTTACAAGGGCAGAGGCAGTAAGCCTTTTGATAAGAGTTATGGAAAAAGCTGAGGAGGCGAAATGATGAAGAAATTTACAGCGTATGTACTGGCAATTTGTGCTGTGTGCCAATCGGTTGCATCGGCTCAGATTACCGCTACTCAGACAAGTGAGGAGGGTGATATCAAAATTGATATCGCTCTCCCGGATAAATATATTGATGACTATTATTCGCTTTATGTTCTTAATCCCGGAAAAACAAAAGAGGATTTGCAGGAAAGAGACAGCAGTGCTGTTCAGTACTATCATCAGGGAGAATATCCGGTAAGCGGTGAAAGCATTGATTTCAGAATAAACAGAAGTTTGTTTGACAGTGGAATCGAACCGTTTTTCAGGGTTTTGCTCCGTGCCGGAGACTATAGTGAGGAAATAGTATTTTCGTCATACGGTTCAGATGTGAGAGCGGAGCTTATAGAGGAAATCAACAGTAAATCAGCGGAGAATATTGATACTCTTGCAGACAGAACGGTAAACGTTTTTAATGCCGGAATTGATTCCTACGATAAGATTACGGATAAAACGGAAGTTGCTCGCAAGCTGTTTGAAATATGTGATAAGGCTACAGTAAGCAATGTCGCAGATTATATGAGGCAGGCGATTGTAATTTCCGGTGCAGAAAGCGGAGATTTTGAAATTGTAAGTGCAGGGGAAATAAACTATAATGATATAATCGGAGCAGATGGGGAAATTGAAAGGCTTCTCGCAGATATCAAAAAAGTAAATAACGTAAACAACGCTCTTAAGGAGAATGAATATTCATCTGTAGAAAAGCTCAGAGAAGTGATTGAAGAGGAAATTATTCTTGAAGCGGTTTACGGAAATAAGTCTCTCGGTTACGGACATATTGAGAAAATAATAAAGAAATATTCAGACTATCTTGAAGATAAAGGTCTTGATGTTGATGCATATAATTCATCAAAGAAAGATACTGTCGGTCAGAAGCTTCTGTCAGCAGGAAAGAAAGATTTTGACGGATTTATATCAAAATTCAATTCGCTGACAGAAGAGAAGAAGTCATCTTCTTCAAAAGGCGGAGGCTCGTCATCTTCGTCGAAGGGCGGAGGAATAACTGCTGTCGGTAAAGTTCCCGAAGGGGAGCAGACGAAAGATGAATTTGCTGATTTATCAGGTGCTGAATGGGCAAGAGCGAAGGTCATGTCACTAAAGGACAGAGGAATTGTTTCAGGTGACGGAGAAAACTTTTATCCGAACAATAACGTGACAAGAGCTGAGTTTACAAAGATGATTGTTGATGCTCTCGGAATCAGTGAGCAGGCGGAGCTTGCTTTTGACGATGTTGAAAGCGGGGCATGGTATGAAAGCTATGTAAAACGCGGTGTAGGTGCATCTGTTATATATGGTGACGGAACAAGTTTTTATCCGAACGATAATATAAAGAGACAGGATATTGCAGCTATCTGCTACCGTGCGCTTAAATATAAAGGCTTTAATCTGGCTGATACAGGTTATGCAATGAGCTTTAATGATACGGGAACTATATCCGATTATGCTAAGGAAAGCGTTCAGATACTTTATCAGTACGGTATCATAAACGGTAATGAGCTGAATGAGTTTCTTCCGGTTAATAATGCGACAAGGGCAGAAGCCGCAGTTATTATATGGGGAATTTTAAGCGGTATTGAAAAAGGATTTGTTCCGCAGAGAAGTATAAACATGAGCAATCCGGCTGATGTTTCGTCTAACAATCTTGAACAGGGAACATTTCTCATGGTTCGTGCCGGAATTATATCTTCTGAAAATGCAGGCAATCCCGGTAAGAAGGTAACAAGAGGTGAGTTTGCGAAAATCCTTGCAAAGTATGCGAATAAAGAAGATATTAAAGGCGGCGGACAGTTTTACGGTGATGTGACAGCTGAAACACCGTACAATGAACACATTAATTCAATGACGTCACTCGGATATCTTCCGTGGATGGATTCAGAGCTTTATGAGCCTGAAAAGCTTGTAACCGAAAACGAAGCCAAAATTGCAATACTGAATGTTCTCGGCTACGGAAAATTACTTAATGATGAAAATGAATATCTTAAAACAGCCGCTGAAGTCGGAATAGAAAGCGAAATTCCATGCGGCGGAGACGAAGCCGTTACAATGGGCGGAATAATCTCAATGTTTGAAAACAGTCTTGAAGCCGATGTAATGGAAATTGATATGAGCGGCGGAGAAGTAAGACTTGTAAATGGCGCTGAATTCCTCGAAAGCTTCTATGGAATAAAGCAGGTTAAGGGAGTCATGAACGGAAATAACATAACATCTTATGACTCGGAGTCCTCACCTCATGAAAACTTTATTCTTATAGATTCTGAGGAATACGAAATTGATAATGATTTGTATTTTATGAACGACTATCTCGGATATCAGCTTCAGGTGGCGTATACTGAAAAGGATAATAAGGTTGTTGGCTTTAAAAAGCTCAAAAATTCCGAGCTTGTAGTGTCCGATAATGAGATAGAAGAGTATAAGGATGGGAGAATATACTATATAACAAATAGCGGTGGTAAAAAGAAAAATGTAAGTATTCCTGACGATGCAGTTATAGTCTATAACGGAGTTGTAGAGAAAAGCTATACAGAGGAAATGTTCGACATTTCAAGCGGAAGTATAGAGTTTGTCGGAAACAGCAGTGATAACTATAATGTTGTGAAAATCTATGATTATGATACGATTATCACAAACGGAGCATCAGAGACGAACCGTAAGATTTTCTCATCTAATACAGGCACGGTTTATAGTCTTGATGACTATGATAATGTAATTATAAGAACCGGAAGCGGTGCACTTAAAGATGTGGGAGATATAAAGGGCGGTAACGTTTTATCGATTGCAGAAAGCCTTGATAAGAGAAATATTATTGTCAATATATCTGACGGAACCGTAAACGGAAAGATTAACAGAATTCAGGAAGACAGTATGCTTTGCATAATAGACGGAAAAGAATATGAGCTTATAGACGGTCATAATCTTGATTCTTCAATGCTCGGCAGTAACGGAAAGTTTTATGTTGACTATAAAGGCAGAGTCGTATGGGCAAGTGTCACAGGTTCTGATGATATGAGGTACGGATTCCTTGTAAAAGCTTCGTATAACGATTCCGAAGAACAGTTCTTCTTTAAGATATTTACCGACAGCGGAGATATGATAACTGTAAATCAGCCTCCAAGTGTCAGAATTGACGGTGACAAGGTAGAAGGAAATGCAATTTCTTATTATTTCCTTAATACACCTGAAGGAGAACAGACTGATAAAATGCAGCCTCAGCTTATAAAGTACAGAATGAATTCAGAAGGAATCATAAAGGAAATTGATACCGCTTACATGGGTGCAAACGAAAATGCATCTTCACTTACTCTTAATAATGAGGCTTATACAGAACAGAGACTGTTTTCACAAAATACAGGACGTCTTGTTGAAACAGGTCTTGCACAGTCAGCAGGTTTGTATAATGCAATGCGTCTTGACAACAGCACCGTTATATTCAGAGTTCCGGAAGCTGATGACATGGCAGATGCAGACGATACAGATTTCAGTCTCGTTCCTTTCGGCACGCTGTATGAAGGAAGAGTTCTTGCAGGTCCCGTACTTGCTTACGACACCGATTTTGAAAATGCCGACCTTGTAAAGGCACTTACTTATACCAATGCAAGAACAACAAGTGGTGTAAGTCATAATCAGGCATTTCTTGTTACAGCTGTGACTGAAAGTATAAACGCTGAAGAAGAAGTTGTTCCGTCCATAAAAGGATATGACTATCTTGCAAAGACTGAAACTCTTCTTACAAGCTCTCCAAAGGAAAATGTATTTGAAAATGTAAAGCCGGGAGATGTTATCAGATATGCCCTTGACAGCAAAGGTAACGTTGAAGAACTTATAATTGACCTTGATAAGAAAACTGCGGCTCTCGGAAAAACTATTGTTCCGTGGGTGCAGGGTAATATGGGAATGGGTTCCGGAAGCGTTTCTTCCGCATATATGTACGGAATAATCACCCATAAAAACGGTAACTACATAAATGTATCCGGAAAGGTAGAAAAAGAAAACGGCGAAATCAAACGTGGTGGTATTACATATGATATCACAAATGCCGAAGTATTGCTGTTTGACACAAAGACAAACAGAATTGAAAAAATATCATCGGACGAGCTTAGCGAGTATCTGTATGATGTAACACCAAACGCAAGAGTTTATTTTTACTCAAGCTTTACATTATTGGTTAATGCAATAGTGTATATTTAAAATCGTATTCAATTTTATTGAATAAAATTTATTATAAATCAGGAGGAGAAAAGTATGAAAAACTTGAAACTCAAATCATCGGTTTTACTGGCAAGCATAGCAGTTCAGTGCTTCTCGGGATTAAGTGTTAATGCAGAAGAATTAACACTTTCCGCAAAGCTTGCAATTACTGATGAACGCGGAAACTATGTGGACAGTTTAAACGGAATGAAAACTCTCTACGGAGAAATTGAACTGTCTGATGCACCGGGAACGGCAGATGTTTTTGTCGGTGCATACGATGCAGAAGGAAATCTTGTGTCGGTTGGTAAAACGGAACTCGGAGAGAATGAAACTTCAGCAGAATTTTCATTCGAAACAAGCGGTGAGCAGGTAAGTGTTGAGGCTTTCGTATGGGACAAAAATCAGAAACCGCTTACTGACAAGGTAAATGTATGGAACGTAAGAACGGAAGGACTTTATGAGTGGTTCGGACTTGCGGCTGAAGGTTTTTATCAGACAACAGCAAAAAATGTAACTACAAAATGGGTATGGGGTGATACTCCGGACGGAGCATTCTGGAGCTTTGACCCGGCAATTGACCAGTATCTCATTTTCAACAATGCAGCTTATGGCGGCAAATGGATAAAGTATCAGGTTACTGCGGACGGAAATGTTTATGAAAGTGAACCGAGACTTATGTCATATTATCCATTAAGAGGCGCGGAAACAATTTCAGGAGCAAGAAAAACAACTCCGGATGAATACGTATTCGAAGTAGACGGTATGGAGCTCGTTCTTCTTGAAGTAACAGACAGTGATACTGCTAAATTTAAGGTAATGTCTAAAAACGGTCTTGGTGATGCGGTGTCATACTGCCCGTACTTTAACCCTGTAGGTGGAGCAGAAACTGAAAACCTTCCTCAGGCTGTAAAAGATGTTCAGGCAGGAAATCCAAACGTCACAGGTGTTATTTCTTTCCATGGTATGTACTATTACCTTAATAACGACTTTAAGAATGCAGGATATATTCCGCAGTCTGTTCTTAACAATATAGATAATTCTATAACTGTTATTACAAACACGGGACCATGGGGTGTGGTAGAATGTATCATGCCTGCATGGGGCGGTATTACTTTACCTGACATCAATGAAGTAATCAAGTATAAAGACAGACTCGGTTTTGCAGATGACGGCAAAGACTGGTGGACAAGATCAAATATCAATAACGATTATCAGTATATTTATGTGAAAGGTTCTGACCCTGTAAACTATAACACAACAGCAGGCGGATATCAGGTGCCTTGGGATCAGCTTTATGCAAATGTAAGACCTATGATGTATCTTAATGAAGATTTCTTCACAAATGTAAAAGTTGACCTTTCAAAAGCAGGTGCTGAAGTTAAAAAGGCTGTAAGAAAGCTTTACAGCTATGATGAACTTTTAAATGCTGGTTACACTGAAGAAGAGCTTGCTCTTTACTATACAGGAAGTGAAATTTCGAATCTTGAAATTTCAGGCGAAATGAAGCAGGGTTCAACTCTTACAGCAAGTGTTGACGGAGACGCAAATGCAACATTCGAATGGCAGATTGCAGGAACTGAAGACGGACTGTATGAAGTGGTTGCAACAGGAAACAGTTATGCTCCGACATTTGCTGATAACGGCAAATATTTAAAGGCTGTTGCATACGGTACAAACGGTGACAGTCTTGAAACAGAGCCTATGCTCATATCAAGTATAAGAGAAGATTTTGCAGGAACACTTTCAGACGTTACAATCAAGGGTATTTTCTATGCAGGTAACTATCTCTATGCTGATTATACTCTTAACGACATGACTGAAGACGAAATAGCTAATTATGCATGGTATGTATCAGATGCCGAAAACGGTGTTTACTCACCTGCAGGGCTTGAAAAGTCTGTTGCAACTGAAGATATTGAAGCTGACAGATATTATTACTGCGAAATAACAATAGCTGACGGAACAAAGTACACAACACCCGTTCAGAAGGTTGACAAACGTATATGGGCAAGATGGGATAACGACAGTACTCAGGACCCGGGTAACATAGACACAGCGACAGAAGCACTCGCAACTGCGGCACTTGACAGTAACCCTGAATATATGTTTACTGTAGACGGACACGATTTTGTTCTTCTTGATACTATCGGAACATCAGATACTGCACGTTATAAGGTAATAGCTGAAAATACTTACGGTAAATATAAATATTCTGAACTTGACGGTGAAGCATTTACTTCGCAGTTCCCTGAGGCTATCACTTCACATGTTGATTACAAAGTATTCAGAACAGGAACACTTAATAGTTGGATGGGTTATACAATTGGTGGATGTGTAAATACAGATGAAGATTATAACGGTTATCATGGATTCTATCCCGGAAATATCGACGATTTTGTAAAATATAAGAATATTGTGGGCTTAAGAGCTTATAACAGAAATGATTATCTTGTAAGTGATAACCCGACTCCCGTATTCTTCGGAACTCATACAAATGCAGTTCAGTCGGCAGACAGAAATATGTTCGCTCTTGGTGTAGAAGGAGAAACGGTTGTTATTAAGAATGACTGCAATAACCAGTGGGCGCCTGATCTTTACTATGAAGTAAGACCTATATTCTATCTTGACAAGGACTTCTTCACAGAAGAGGCAGCTTTTGTTGAGTATATGGGTTCAAAGGTTCAGGAAATGATTGCAGCATCTTCAGCTGACGGTGTAGGTGCTTTGTGAATAGAAGGAAGAGCTGAAGAAGGACAAACACTGGCAGCTAAGGTTTTAACAACAGCGGACGAAAATGATTTTTCCTTTGAATGGCTAGAATCTTCAAAAACATGTGAAACATGGAACGTTATCGGAAGGGGTAAAACTTTTATCCCTTCCGATGATAACGTAGGCAAATGGATAAAAACGGTTGCTGTATATAAAAATAAAAGATTTGAAAGCGCTCCGGTATATATTCCGGGTTCTGAGCGTGCAGAGATTTTAACACCTGTTTATAATACTGCATTTTCTCTTGACAATGTGCACCGTAACAGCGAGTATCCGTACAGTGTAACAGTATATAGTATTACGGGCGATACTTATACAGTTGATATGGATTTTGGTGATAAATCATTTAAAGAAGAGTTTTATGTGGGCGGCGGTGAAACCGTTACCCGTGACTTTATAGCTTATCCCGATTACGGATATCATAACGTTTTGGTTACTGTGAAGAATTCGGGAGGTTATACTCTTTGCGAGTATAAAGATGATGTTAATGTTCTTCCGCCTGTTATTGAAGCTTACCTTGCTCCGTATACAAGAAAACTCGGGCTTGCGGGTGCGTTGGCGGTTTCAGAGGCGGACGATGTAGCACAGCTTGACAGCCACAGACTTGAATTTACATGGAGTACTTCCGAGACAACAAAAGGAGTTTATAACATTGAACACGGTGAAAACATTGAAAACGCCAAAAACGGAAATTCTGAAATAATTGCTGTTATTGATTATAACAATAAACTTTATAACGGACGAAAATCTGTTACAAACGGTGTTACAACAAAGGAAAATGCAGACGGTTTTGCTGGATTCGCAAAAGCGGTGCGTGATGAGTATAAGGAAAACTCACCAATTTCGTATTTTGAAATATGGAACGAGCCTAACGCTTCTGAAGGATTCTGGAAAGAAGCTGACAGAGTTACGGATTATGTGTATCTTGCAGAAGTTTCAAAAAGAGAGCTTGCAAAGGATAATCCGAAAGAAAAGACCGCTGTCGGTGCGGTGGCAAACGGTGATTATTACTGGGTAGGACAGCTCCTTGAAGAAGGGTTGTATCCGAATATGGACGCTGTGTCGAATCATCCTTATATATGGAATGTTTATGGAGAGAATAATTATCTTGTGGATGAAAAATATCATCAATTTTTGTCAGGAATGACCGGGGTGATTACTAAGTATGGCGGATGGAAAGAGCAGATAATAACTGAGATAGGCTGGCCTACGCATACAGGCGGAATAACAAAAAATCAGCAGGCAATTGAGCTTGTAAAACAAGCTGTTGTGGCGGATTATTATGATATTTCAACCAATCAGTTGTTCAGAAGCGCTGACGATTTTATATGGAGTGATTATTCTCCTGATTATTCGGAAGACAATTTCGGGATATTTTATCATGGATATAATTCATTAAAACCTTCAGCGTTTGCGATAAGTAATCTCAGCTATGAAACGACAGGCGCTGTGTTTGCAGGGAAACTCCCCTTTGAAAATGAAGATATAGAAGCATATCTTTATGTAAGAGATAACAATATTACTTGCATTATCTGGACAAAGGGAGCTGATACGACTGTAACGTTTGAAGGTGAAAATCTTACTGCTACGGATATAAACGGAAATTATGCAGGAGAAGGCAGTGCCTTTGAAATAGGTGAAGCTCCTGTTTATATTCATGGCTTGTCAGAAAAGCATATAATAAATTCACTTTCTGAAAATATCAGGGATTATATAGATTTGTATTTGCCGCTAAGCTTTAAGGAAAGCGAAGGCAGGAAAGGCTTTGATAAGGCTGTAGAACTTTTATATTCTTCCGCGGATTTAACCGTAACAAATGCATTAACTGCTGTTGAAGAACATTATGCAGTAAATACAAAGCTTATTGATATGTATAAAAACGGAGAGCTTGACATAAGTCAGGAACAGCTTAACGGTCTTTTATATCTGAATCAGTGGGGAGCAAATCTTCTGAGTGTGGTATATATGCTTTCGGCAGACGGGAGTGATTATGAACCGACAGGAATGTCTGAGGTTCTGAATGCAGAAAGTTATATTAAAGAGAAGTCACAGGAGAATACACTTTCCTACAGCAGTGCAATTTTGGTATATGCTGAGAAGTTTGCGGAAAAAGCAGATAATCTTGATGAAAAAGAAGGTACAAATCCTCAGAAATGCGGTGCTGTTAAAGCATGGGATACACTCGCTGTGCTGACAGCGAAAACTGCACTTAAAATGGCTGAGGCGGAAAGCTTGGGATATGATAATGTCATAATTCAGCTTCCGTCATCTCAGTGGGGAATATCTGCCGGAACTGCGAAGAACGTATATGTATCGGTATATAATTACCGTCCATCTTCTGCTGTCAGCGGAAAGCTTGAGCTTGTTTCGCCGGGCGGAGCGGTCGTGGCTTCTTCGGATTTCTCGGTAGATTCACAAAGTAGTGCAAAAATACCTCTTTCAGTTACTCTTTCATCTATTGAATCGGGAGATTATAAAATAAGATTATCGGAAAACGGAAAAGTGATTAAGGAAAGAATTGCTAAATTGTAATTTGTCGGGATAAATTACAATAGTGAAATCCGATTTTCAATCGGGTGAAATTCATCCGCAGGATGAATGAAATTGTCACCTTGTGACAGTGAAATCTGTTGCGTTGCAACAGGTTATGGTAGAAATCGCAGGCGACTTCATTGAATTAATATTTTTAATTTGCGGGAAGATAATATCTTCCCCTACGAAAGGATTTTTGATTTTACGTTGTAGTGGCGGATATTATCCGCCCGCATATTAATTACAATTTATTTTTTAAAAATGAAAAGCTTACTTGCAAAGTAATTGAATATAATAACAAATATATTAGAAAGGATTTTTATTATCGGTTCGGACATTTCGAGTTTTGTAACAAATACATAAAGTATCAGCATATCGAGAAGGAGAGAAAGCACACGTGCTGAAAAAAAGCTTGTGAGTTCAAACAAAAATCCTTTTTTGTCGTTGTTTTTTGCTTCAAATACAAAATACTTATTTGTGAAAAAGGCAAATACAACAGATAAAAACCAACCGATTATGGTTGAGGTGTTTATACCGAGTGAGAACATTTCACGCATTACAAAATACGATACAAGATTTACAAGTGTTGTTAATCCTCCGAATATCAGATACAGAATTACTTCTTTATATTTTTTTATTAATTCAAACATAATTTTCTCCAAAAAACGTGGGTGTTGCACTAAAATGCAACACCCTTTTTAATCAGGTTAAATCCTGTACATAGATTGTTTTAACTGCATTGCTGTCAGCTTTCGGTGCTTCGGGAGCCGGAGCTTTTCCGTCACGTACAGCAAGGAATTTTTCTGCTACCTGCGGGAAGAGTGCGAGACTGAGCACGTCTTCGTCAGATTTTGCAATATCCTTGAACTGTTCTCTGTACTTTTCGAGTTCAGGTTCAATAAGGTCTGCAGGACGGCATGTGATTGGCTGTTCATCACCAATTGCAAGCTTACGTACTTCTTCGTTAACTTCTGCCGGGAGACGACCGTATTCACCACGAAGCACACCTTTTGATTCTTTTGAAATCATCTTATATCTGCCCATGAGAACGTTAAGAACTGCCTGAGTTCCGACAATCTGGCTTGTAGGTGTTACAAGCGGAGGATAACCGAAGTCTTTTCTTACTCTTGGTACTTCTTCAAGTACTTCGTAATATTTATCTTCTGCATTAGCCTGTTTAAGCTGTGAGATAAGGTTTGAAAGCATTCCGCCCGGAACCTGATAAAGAAGTGCGTTAGGATCAACATTGAGCACTTTCGGGTCAAGTGTTCCTTCTTCTTTCATCTTGTTTGCGATACCTCTGAAATGTGAAGCTGCTTCGCTTAATTTCTTAAGATCAAGACCTGTATCTCTTTCCGTACCCTGCATTGTAGCAACCATAGCTTCTGTTGAAGGGTTAGCTGTACCGTTTGCGAAAGGTGAAAGTGCACAGTCAACTATATCAACGCCTGCCTGAGCTGCCATGAGGTTTGTCATGTCTCCTGTTCCTGCGGTGTTATGAGTGTGAAGATGAATCGGCACACCGACATTTTCCTTGAGCTTCTTAACGAGCTTGTACGCATCGTAAGGAAGGAGAAGGTTAGCCATATCCTTGATACAGATTGTATCTGCACCCATTTTTTCAAGCTCACAAGCAAGCTTTACGAAATAGTCTATGTCATGAACAGGGCTTACTGTGTATGAAAGTGCAGGTTCGCACATTCCGCCGTATTCTTTTACAAACTTAATTGCCGCTTCAAGGTTTCTTGTGTCGTTAAGAGCATCGAATACTCTGACAACATCAATACCGTTTTCGATTGATTTTTTACAGAACTGTTCGACTACGTCGTCAGCATAATGCTTGTAACCGAGAATGTTCTGACCTCTGAAAAGCATCTGAAGCTTTGTGTTAGGCATTGCCTTTTTAATCTGTCTGAGTCTTTCCCACGGGTCTTCGTTAAGGAATCTCATACAAGCGTCGAAAGTAGCACCGCCCCAGCATTCTACTGACCAGTAACCGATACTGTCAAGAACCTTAAGAGCAGGAATCATATCTTCTGTCTTCATTCGTGTTGCCGCCTGTGACTGGTGAGCATCACGGAGAATTGTATCTGTAATAAATAATTTGCTCATATTACATGAATTCCTTTCAAAATTTTATTTTAACATTTTTGCATGGTCGTAGTTGTAATCTAATTTTACAATTTTTTTGCCGTCATCTGACAGTCTGAATTCGAGCCATCCGTTGTCATCCTTACTTTCATACTTGAAAAGGATGTAAGATTCGTATTTTGATTCATAAGCCATGATAGATGAAGGATTGCCGAGTTCGTCAACGATATCTTCGATTGTTGAATCGTTATTGATTGCTCCGCATACTTCAAAGTCTACAGCATTCTCTGATTTTTCTGTATAGTTATCAAGTGAATTATAAAGGCTGAAGTCTACAGAATAAATTGTACAGTCTCCGAATTTCTTTACATCATCTGTATCGTTAACGATTCCGGTATAAACCTGTCCGTTGTCTTTTTCGTAAGCTGATGATGATAAATATCCCGGCTTCAATTCCTGGTCTGAACCGTTTCCGTAGTATTTCCATCCGAGACTTTCAAGGTCTTTACAGTCATAAGGGAGAGTTATTTCATCGTCGCCCATTGTAATTTTGTAATCAAAGCTTAATTCTGTTTTTGATGACGGAGTGTAAGAGAAGGAATCGTTTCCTGATGAAGCTTTTATTCCTTCAGTTTCATACTGTGACAAGTCTACAACACTGTTTACAACCTTCTGCATGTCTACGATATCAGCGCCAGCGCCGTCGAATGTTGATGTACCTTCGATTTCAACAGGTTCAAAGTCTTTATCAGCTTTCTTTTCTTCTTTTTTATCTTCTTTTTTATCTTCTTTGTCTTCTGTTTCTTCTGTTTCAACAGCTTCAGCTTCTTCTTTTGCGTCCTTAACGTCTGCGTTATCTGTGTTGATTGTTACACAACCGGTAAGCATTGAAGCTGCTAACATTAATATAAGTAATTTTTTCATATTAATTTCCATAGCCTTTCTGTCCACAAATAGTAATTAAAAATATGTACAACCTTGTCTGTGGACCGACAAGGCGTATAATGGAAATTATGTCCATGTGCGTTTTCGGCTGACAGGACGAAAAAATCGCACGGACAATAAAATCCGCCGGAGGCAAATTAACGTGATTTTTCACGTTATTTCCCTTTCTTTATTACATAAATAGAGTAAGGAATGCGCCTGCAGCAATTGCAGAGCCGATAACACCTGATACGTTCGGTCCCATAGCGTGCATAAGAAGGAAGTTCTTCGGATTTTCTTTCTGACCAACGGTTTGTGATACTCTTGCCGCCATAGGAACTGCAGAAACACCTGCTGAACCGATAAGCGGATTAATCTTGTTCTTGAGGAACAGGTTCATGAACTTAGCAAGAAGAACACCTGCAGCTGTACCGCCTGCAAAAGCAACAATACCCATCACGATAATCTGAAGTGTTTTCGGTGTAAGGAATGTTGCGGCTGTAGCTGTAGCGCCTACTGAAATACCCAGGAATACTGTTACTATGTTCATAAGCTCGTTCTGAACCGTCTGTGAAAGTCTTTCTGTCACGCCGCATTCACGGAGAAGGTTACCAAGCATGAGACAACCAACAAGCGGAGCAGCTGACGGGAGAAGGAGAGCAACGAAAGTTGTGATAACGATTGGGAAAATAATCTTCTCAGTCTTTGAAACAGGTCTGAGCTGTTTCATTTCAATCATTCTTTCCTTCTTTGTTGTAAGAGCTTTCATAATAGGCGGCTGAATAACCGGCACAAGAGCCATGTATGAGTAAGCTGCAACAGCAATAGGTCCTAAGAGATGCGGAGCAAGCTTCGATGTGACGTAAATAGCTGTTGGGCCGTCTGCACCACCGATAATACCTGTTGAAGCTGCTTCCATAACATTAAAGCCGAATAAAGATCTTGTTCCTACAAATGTAATGAATATACCGAACTGTGCTGCAGCACCGAGAAGCAAGCTCTTCGGGTTAGCAATAAGGGGACCGAAGTCTGTCATTGCACCGACACCGATAAAGATAAGACACGGATAAATACCAAGCTTAACACCGAGATAGAGAATGTCTATAAGTCCCGGAGTAATTACCATACCTTCTTTAAGCGTAGAAAGAACGTCAGGTGAAACACCTGCTGTTGTCATTTCCTGAATAAACTCAGCTGTAACCGGTGCACCGCCGAATAAATCCCAGTGGATATGTCCGCCGGCAAAGAAAATTTCGTGGAACATTTCAGCACCGGGGAGGTTTGTAAGTAACATACCGAAAGCTATCGGCAAAAGAAGTAACGGTTCAAATTTCTTTACTATAGCGAGAAATAAAAGTACGAATGAAACCGCTATCATAATAAGTACTTTCCAGTTTGCCGCAATCATGGCAAATCCGGTACTTTCCGCAAAAGTTTGTAATAATTCCATAATTATTATGCTCCTTTGTTATGTGATTATATTAAGCAATTGTGCAAAGAGCAATACCTGTATCAACAGTCTGTCCCTTTGTTACGCCTACAGATGTAACCTTACCGTCACATCCTGCCATGATTTCATTTTCCATTTTCATTGCTTCGAGAATGAAGAGAACCTGACCTTTTTTAACGGTGTCGCCAACATTTACCTTAACTTCGAGAATGTTGCCCGGCATAGGAGCTGTAACCTTTTCGCCTGCACCGTTTGCTGCAGGAGCTGCCGCTTTCGGAGCCTGAGTATTTGAAGACTTAGCTTCGTTTTCGCTAACAAGCTCGATTTCAACTTCATACATTGTTCCGTTTACATTTACATTATACTTTTTCATTTTAAATTTCATCCTTTCAATTAATTAAAGCTGTTTTATTGATGTGATTCTTATTCCCGAAACGTCTGTTCCGTTTTCTTCTGCAATTGCCGCTGCAATTGCTGCTGCAAATTCACCCTTATTTGCGATGGCGGCTGTTTTTGGAGCCGATGACTGCTGAGCAGGTGCTGCGGGTTTTTCTTTTATAAACACTTTACAAAGAGCACCCATTATCGTACAAATAGCAATTATACAGATAAGACCGAAAAAAGTAAGACCCATTCCGAAAGCTACAACTGTAAGATTACCGATATCTGCGTTCATATTTTTGCCTCCTTTCATAATGCTTTAAATATATGCAGAGGAGTTTCATTGTCATTTTTTTAACAATGCTTTTCAAACAACCCCTTAAAAGGCATTTTACATAATACCTGTAACACGCCGTAACGCATTTTAAATCGGCTGTTTTTCACAGCTTTTTAAAACGGTTTTTTTGA
>JAZULT010000003.1:0-43275 GCA_045603225.1 Clostridia bacterium
GCCCCCCTTTTGGGGCTGATTGAGTTTAGATGCAGAATTCACGAAACGAAGCCAAATGCGGGTTTTGCCGCATTTAGCCCTGCCCGAAGGCGTACGATGGTACGTCGAGTGGTGAGTTTCGTGGATAGTTCAAAAGCATAAAAATACGAGAAATCCGCAAGAGAATTGCGGATTTGAACTTTATTCAAATGTTTGACAAAGGTTCCGAATGTAGGTTTTAAGCCATTTTCGGAGCTTTTGAACGGTCTGTGCTAAAGGCAACAGCCCCTTTTGCGGTATAGACTTTTTTTACATCCACAAGTTATTCAATTGATTGAAGAAATTTAATATCCTCGTCCGTAAGCTCTGCTTTTTCAAGCATATCCGGACGTTTTTTCTTTGTCACAAGAAGAGACTGCTGCCTTTTCCATTTTACGATATTTGCATGGTGTCCCGAAAGCAGGACATCTGGAACTCTGCGTCCCATAAACTCCTCAGGTCTTGTGTACTGCGGATATTCAAGAAGTCCCGAAAAATGTGATTCATCCGAGTATGAATTTTCACTTGTCAGCACACCGGGAACCATCCGTGAAACAGCATCAATTACTGCCATTGCCGGGATTTCACCGCCTGTCAGTACAAAGTCCCCGATTGAGATTTCCATATCTACAATCTCATCTATAATTCTCTGGTCAACACCTTCATAGTGACCGCAAAGAATTACTATATCCTCATTATCGAGAAGGCTTTTTGCAATACCCTGATTAAACACCTTTCCCTGAGGTGACATATATATTGTAAACGGTCTTTTGCCTGTTTTGTCACAAACACTTTTCCACGCATTGTAAATCGGCTCGGGAGTCATAATCATTCCGCCACCACCGCTGTACGGGTAAAGGTCTGTTTTTTTATGTTTATTAAAAGCAAAATCACGTATATTAATAAAATCAAATCCGATTAGTCCGTTTTTCTCAGCTCTGCCTGTGATACTGCTGCCTGCAACAGCGTCAAACATTTCAGGAAACAGGGTGAGAACATGAAATGTAATCATTTTAATCCTCCCATTCTTCGGGAACGTCTACTTTTATAAGCTTGTTATCAGTATCAATACTTATAATCGTATTATCATTTGCCGGAACCAGAATATTGCTTCCGCTGTCAGGCTTTATATCATAAACGTTTCCTGCGCCTGCAGTAAACACATCTGTCAGCACACCAAGTTCTTTCCCGTCTCTGTTCTCCACCGTACAGCCAATAAGGTCAACAACATAATGTCTGCCTTCGGGAAGCGGCGGAAGCTCACTGCGTTCGGCAGTAAGGATAACGGGTTTGTAGCCTTCCGCTTCCTCTATCGAATTAATTTCCTTAAACTTAAGAATTATATTATTTTTCTGATATTTCACATTGGACACGGTAAGAGGAACAGCACCGCCTTTTTTCTCGGCAAAAACATGCTTTATCTTTTCAAAATCCTCAGGCGAATCTGTCCATGTAACAACCTTAACCTCGCCTCTGAGACCGTGAGTATTTACTATTTTCCCTACTTCAAGACGGTTCATATACTTTTCCTCCCTCAAGAAAAAAATCCGCGAACCGGCGGATTTTTTTAATTAATCAATAATTTCAACAACTACGTGTTTGTTTTCACGACTTGCAGCCGCTTTCACAACAGTTCTTATAGCTTTGGCAATTCTGCCCTGCTTACCGATTACTTTACCCATATCACTGTCAGCTACTCTGAGCTCAAGAACAAGAGTATCTTCACCGGGAACCTCTGTAACTGTGACAGACTCAGGATGTTCAACAAGCGACTTTGCAATTGTTTCCAATACCTGTTTCATATTAATCCCTCCGGTATAAAAGGCAATTAAAGAATGTTTGACTTCTTAAGAAGTGCCTTTACTGTATCTGTCGGCTGAGCACCGTTACCAATCCATTTCTTTGCGAGTTCAGCATCGATGTTGATTGTTCCGGGTTCTGTCATCGGGTTATATGTTCCGATTTCTTCGATAAATCTACCGTCACGGGGATATCTTGAATCAGCTACAACTACTCTGTAAAACGGATTCTTTTTGCTACCCATTCTCTTAAGTCTGATTTTTACCATGTCTTTCACCTCCTTCAACTAATATTTATATTAAATTTAATGCATTCTGCGTAAGCGTTTCAGCATTTTCTGCTGTTTTCCGCCTGAAAGCTGTTTCATAACTTTCTGCATATCCGCAAACTGCTTTAAAAGCTGATTAACGTCCTGAACTCTCGTTCCGCTTCCTTTTGCAATTCTCACCTTACGGTTTGCACCGATTATCTGCGGTTTTCTTCTTTCTTCCGGAGTCATGGACTGAATTATCGCCTCGATATGAACAAGGCGCTTTTCATTTTCAACGGTATCGACTTTTTCAAGCATTTTTTTGTCGACACCCGGGAGCATTCCCACAATCTGAGCAATTGAGCCCATTTTTCTTATCTGCTTGAACTGTTTGAGAAAATCGTCAAGGTCAAATGTCTGTTCTTTGATTTTCTTTTCAAGCTCCATCGCTTCTTTTTCATTTATGTTTTCCTGTGCCTTGTCAATAAGAGTAAGCACATCACCCATGCCGAGGATTCTTGATGCCATACGGTCGGGATAGAACGGTTCAAGGTCACCAAGCTTTTCTCCCACAGATGCAAGCTTTATCGGCTTGCCTGTTACATGCTTTACTGAAAGTGCCGCACCACCTCGTGTGTCACCGTCGAGCTTTGAAAGGATAACACCTGTGATATCAAGCTCATTGTTAAAGGTTTCGGATACGTTTACTGCATCCTGACCTGTCATTGCATCAACTACAAGAAGGATTTCTCTCGGATTTACAGCCGCTTTTATATCCTTCAGCTCGTCCATGAGCTTTTCGTCTATCTGAAGTCGTCCTGCAGTATCTATGATAACCGGGTCATTGCCGTGGATTTTTGCATGTTCAACAGCTTTTTTCGCTATTTCTACAGGATTTACGTCTGTACCCATTGAGAACACAGCCGCATTAACCTGCTCACCGAGAACCTCAAGCTGTTTAACAGCCGCAGGTCTGTATACGTCAGCCGCAACAAGAAGCGGTCTTTTGCTGTTTGACTTTATAAGATGCTTCGCAAGCTTACCACAGGCTGTTGTTTTACCTGCACCCTGCAGACCGCAGAGCATGAACACTGTCGGAGGCTTATTGTCAAACTCAAGTCTTGAACATTCTCCGCCCATGAGTGTTGTAAGCTCATCGTTTACTATCTTTACTATCTGCTGTCCTGGAGTAAGGGATTCCATCACTTCCTGACCGACAGCTTTTTCGGAAATGGCACTTACAAAATGCTTAACAACCTTGAAGTTAACGTCTGCTTCAAGAAGTGCAAGCTTAACCTCACGCATTGCGTCTTTTATATCTTTTTCAGTAATCTTACCGCCGCCTCTGAGCTTTTTAAAAACGCCCTGCAATTTTTCGCCGAGACTTTCAAATGCCACTTATTTCACCCGCCTTAATCAAAGTTTTTCCATTACCTGAGCAGCCACATTTTTAAGGCTGTCAAGCTCAGGCATACTGCCTGTCTGCTTTTCTATTATATCGGTCAAACCGTTAATTTCGTTTATTTTTTCTTTTATATCTGCGAAACGTTCCGCAAGTCCGAGTTTTTCTTCAAACTCCGTAAGCTGTTTCTCGCCTCGCTTTATAAAGTCACGAACGCCCTGTCTGCTGATTTCCAGCTCATCGGCTATCTCACCGAGCGACAAATCGTCGTTGTAGTAATATTCAAGTGATTCTCTTTGTTTATCCGTGAGTAGCTGACCGTAAAAGTCCATAAGCACACTCATGTTAAGATTCTTACTCATGTTTATATTCACTAACCCCTTTCAAAAACTAAGTCTGAAAGAAAATTGTTCATATTGCCGCTTTGCAGCGAGTGGTGCTGTACATGTGTACCGCCCCGAACAAAAAGTGGTGATAGGGGCGATTTTATTCAGACTTATCACCATCTGTAAAGGTCTTACACTTTACACATTATACACTATTTTTTACAGCTTGTCAACACTTTTTTTAAATTTATATATTAAGACGGAAAAAAATTGACATAAAGCCGCGTTTGTGGTACAATATATATAAATGCATCGGAAGTTAATTTAAATTTGAAGCAATATTGGAGAAAATGTAATCAAATGGTACGACTATATGAAAAATCCTATCCCTGCATGGTATAAAAATAACATAAAAACGGAGGAATAAAATGGTTAACATAGGAAACGACTGGGACGAAATTTTAGACGGTGAATTTGAAAAAGAATACTACAAAAAGCTTCGCACTTTTCTGAAGTCCGAGTATTCGCACTACAAAATTCATCCCGACATGTATGACATATTCAATGCACTTAAATTCACTGCATATTCAGATGTAAAAGCGGTGATTCTCGGGCAGGACCCGTATCACGGAGAGAATCAGGCGCACGGACTCGCGTTTTCCGTTCAGAAGGGTGTGGATATTCCGCCATCACTTCTTAATATGTACAAGGAGCTTAAAAATGAGCTCGACTGCTACATTCCGAACAACGGATATCTCGAAAAGTGGGCAAGGCAAGGCGTACTTCTTCTGAATGCATCGCTTACTGTCCGCGACGGACTTGCAAATTCGCACAGAAACAAAGGCTGGGAAATATTTACCGATTTTGTTATAGAAAAGCTCAATGAACGTGAAGACCCCGTTATTTTCCTTTTGTGGGGCAACAATGCAAAGGAAAAGGAAAAAATTATCACCGCTCCGCATCATTACATATTAAAAACAGTGCATCCGAGCCCATTATCTGCATCGCGCGGATTTTTCGGATGCGGGCATTTTACAAAGACAAATGAACTGCTTAAGCAAATGAGCAGAGAACCTATTGACTGGCAGATAGAAAATATTTAATTAATTTAAATTTACCTATTTACAAATGTCAATTAATGTAGTATAATCATATTAGTAAAAAAATAAAGGAATGATAAAAATGAAAAAATTACTAATTACACTTATGGCTTTGACTGCATTCGGAACAGCGGCTCAGGCAAAAACAATCGAAATCACTCTTGATTCTCCTGTGATATACACAATGGCAGAATCCGCAATTGAAAAAAGTGAACTTGAGGCAGCAGCTTATATCTCGAATGATATAACCATGGTTCCGCTCAGATTTGTCAGCGAAAATCTCGGTGCAAATGTTGACTGGAACGGCGAAGCACGTCAGGTTACATGCACAAAGGGTAACAAGACAATTATTCTTACAATTGACGACATTAATGCACAGGTTACGACCGGAGAGGGTACATCTTCAAATACACTCCTTTCTGCACCGGTAATCGTAAATGACAGAACTTTTGTTCCGCTCAGATTTGTGTCGGAAAACTTTGATGCTTATGTTGAATATGTAGCACCTACACGTCAGGTTATCATTACAGACGAACCTGCGGCTCTTACTGTAAACGGAAAGAGACTTGACACAGCTTTTCTGGACACATATTACAAGATGAACGAAGCATACATCGGATATTACGGACCGGAGGCTTATTTTTCGGCTGTTTATCAGAATCTTCTTGACATGACAGCTTTTGAATCGAACTGGAGCGTTCTCGACCCTGACACTTCACTGCCTGAAGAGTACATGGCAGAGCTTAACGGATTTAATTCAGACGAGCTCGCAGAACAGGGAATTCTTAAATCTTATCTGACAAAGATTTATATTGCCGACAATGCAATAACGAAAGCACAGAATATGATGGCAGGCTCATTCACAGAGGAACAGATGTTTGATTTCTATGACAATACATTTGTATGTGCAAAACATATCCTTTTTTCCACAGTAAATAATGAAACAGGCGAATCACTTTCGGATAAAGAAAAGGAAGCTGTTAAGAAAAAGGCAGAAGGTATTCTTGCAAAAATCAAAAAGGGCGAAGACTTTGACAAGCTTATGAAAGAAAACACAGAAGACCCGGGCAGTGAATATTATCCTGAAGGCTATGTATTCACAGGCGGAGAAATGGTTCCTGAGTTTGAAGAAGCTGTTTTCAACATTGGTGATAATGAACTCAGCGGAATCGTGGAATCAGATTACGGATATCACATTATAAAGAGAGTTCCACTCCCTGAAATGGACGAAGAAACAAAGACTAAGGTTGAAAATGCACTTATTAACAACTTCATGCAAGACCTCATATCAAATGCATCTGTAATAGAGGGAATTTCATACGGAGAGCTTTATAATATGCTTACACCGGAAGAATACAAAGGACAGCCGGTAGGTTAAGAGGTGAAATTACATGATTTATATGTTTTTAACAGACGGATTTGAAGAAATAGAAGCGTTTACACCGCTTGACGTGCTCAGAAGATGCGGAGCAGATATAAAAACGGTTGGTGTAAGTTCAAAATCCGTTACAGGCTCTCATGATATTAAAACAGAAGCGGATATAATGATTGACGAGGTTTTAACGGAAGATATGGAGATGCTTATTCTTCCCGGCGGACCGGGATTTGGCGGACTTAAAACAGACAAGGTATTTGAGCTTATCAATTTTGCCGCTGATAATGATATTTATATCGGTGCTATATGTGCCGCACCGTCGGTAATCGGTGAAATGGGATTGCTGAAAGGCAAAAAAGCAACCGCTTTCCCGGGCTATGAAAAATATCTCACAGGTGCAGAAACCGTATCAGACAAGGTGGCTTGTGACGGAAAATATATTACTGCAAAAGGTGCAGGTGCGGCATCTGAGTTTGCTTTTGCACTTGCAGAAGCAGTATGCGGGGCCGAAAAGGCACAGGAAATAAAAAATGCAATGCAATATTAACAGCAAAGACAGGCTCAGGCGCGAAATGAAAAATAAGCGCAGGAGCCTGTCTCCTGCTGAAGTGGAAAAATTGAGCAGGCAAGCCTGTGACCTTCTCTTTGAAACAGAGTTTTTTTCAAAATCCGAAGTTGTATGTGTATATATGAGTGCATTTAATGAAGTTGATACGAAGTATATAACGGAAAAATGTCTGAAACTGCAGAAAACCGTGATTGTTCCTGTAGTGGACGGTGATGACATATACCCGGCTGTGTACGACGAAAACACCGAAAAGGGTGCATTCGGAATTTCTGAGCCCGTAAATAAGACTCAGTACAACAAATATGATATTGACTTGTTTATTATTCCCGGACTTGCATTCGGCAGATGCGGAGAAAGAGTAGGCTTCGGAAAAGGATATTACGATAAGCTTCTGAAGAATACTGACGGAATAAAAACAGGGTTTCTCTATAATTTCCAGTTGACAGATAAAATCAAGTCTGAGAAACACGATATATATATGGACTATCTTATAACAGAAAGCAAGGTGATTAACTGTGCATTACAGCGGTATGAAAGTAGTATGGAGACTGTTACTAATTGAAACAGTTCTTCTTATAGCCTCCGGAATCGGAAGTACATTCCTGATTAATATAATCGGTGAATATCCGGCTACAGCTGTCGGTCAGCTTCATATGATAATTCCGATACTGATAGGAATTCTGTATATAAAAAGGACTCATGTATATGCATCTGTTCCGGTAAACCTCGGAATTCAGGGATTTGAACCCGGATTAGTCTTCATCATAATTTTATTACCTGCAGCAGCTACCGGGTATATTACGCTACTTCTCAGTCCTATTCTGTACGGACTAACAAACATTTTCGGGGAAGCATCTGCGGTAACAGCTCCCGAAACAGTTAAAGAACTTATGTGGATGTTCCTGTCTCTGTGTATTATAGCACCTGTATTTGAAGAACTTCTCTTCCGTGGTGTATTCATGAAAATCCTTGACCCATACGGAAGCGGTATTGCAATTTTTATATCAGCATTGGCTTTTGCAATCGCCCACTTCTCCCCCGTATCGTTCCTTGTTATACTGATTATGGGAATCCTGATGGCGTTGTTGAAAATTTATTCAGATTCAATTTTACCATGTATTATTTTCCATAGCCTGTATAATTTTCAGTCAGTTATTACGCTTGTAATAGAAAAGGATCTGGAACAGCATACTTTCCCGATACTGCTGATGAATATCGGACTTGCTGTTCTGTTTCCTATACTTCTAATAATTTTATTTAAGGTGTTTGGAAAGGGTAAATGGTACAGAGGTACAGCAAAAAATTTCAAAGGCGGTAAAATCTCGCTTGTGATAACTCTTGTTATTTTTGCATTATTTTCTGTAGAAGCTCTGCTCAGGACACATCCTCAGATTGTAGACAATCTGCAAATGCTGTTCGGTCAGTATGATACTGAAGAATATGAATATGTTATTCCGTACGAAGACGACTACAGTGAAGACTTTTCCGGTGACGGATACTATTACTACCCTGAAGAAGACGAGCAGTATGAATATATTCCGGATGAATTTTTTGAATATTTTTTCGGTAATTGAAAGAAAGGGAATGAGAATAATAATGATTTTTGATTCACACGCACATTATAACGACAGACAGTTTGATGAGGACAGAGACATTCTTCTTTCGCAAATGCCCCTGAATAACGTGGGATATATTATGAATGCATGCTCTGAGCTTAACGAAATGAAGGATATAACCGAACTTGTAAATAAATTTCCGTTTGTATACGGCTCTGTCGGCATTCATCCCGGATGCGCTTTCAGACCTGATGCAGAAACAGAAAAGCTTATCAGAAAGTATGCGGCAATGAGCAAAATAAATGCAATCGGTGAAATAGGTCTTGATTACTATTATGATGATGTGCCGAGAGACATTCAAAAAGAGTGCTTTGATTTTCAGATAAAGCTTGCAATGGAAATGGATATGCCGATAATTGTTCATGACCGTGAAGCACACGGAGACAGCATGGATATGATGCGTGCAAATAAAGGAGTTAAAGGCGTTTTTCACTGCTATTCCGGAAGTAAAGAAATGGCAAAAGAGCTTGTTGATATGGGACTGTATATCGCTTTTGGCGGTTCGCTTACATTCAAGAATAATGTCAAAACAGTTGAAGCGGCAAAACATGTTCCGCTTGAAAACATATTGGTCGAAACTGACTGTCCGTACCTTGCCCCCGTACCTAACCGAGGCAAGAGAAACTCTTCCCTTAACGTACACTATGTTATAGAAAAAATTGCGGAAATAAAGGGAATCGATGCAAAGCTTGTGGAAGAGCAGACATGCTTGAACGCAAAAAGACTTTTTAATATAGGAGACTGATAAAAATGGATATGAACATAGCTTACAAATACTACGGTCAGAAACCGATATATATTAATATGACAAACCGATGCACCAACAAATGCAAATTCTGTATCAGATACACTGACAGCGGTGTTGACGGTGTCGACCTTTGGCTCGAACACGAACCGTCTGTTGACGAAATAAAAGCGGCACTGGATGAGCAGGGATTGTCAGATGCAGAGGAAATTGTGTTCTGCGGTTATGGTGAACCTACAATGAGATACGATATAATTCCCGAAATCTGCAGATATATCCGCGAAAAAAATAAAGATGCAAAGATAAGAATTAATACAAACGGTCACGGCAACAAAATTGCCGGCAAAGACATAACACCCGATTTTGCAGGATTAGTAGACGAAATTTCAATAAGTCTTAATCAGAAAAATGCAGAGCTTTATAATGAAATCTGCGTATGCGACTATGGCGAGGATGGATTTTACGAGCTTCTTGATTTCGCAAAAAAGGCACAGAAACACGTTAAAAGTGTAGTTCTCAGTATTGTTGATGTTCTTCCTGAAGAAGATATTGAAGCGTGCAAAAAACTCGCAGAAGAACATGGAATTGCACTCAGAATACGCGAAATGATAAATTAAACTTAAAAAGGGATGCAAAAAAGCAATATCATTAAGTTAAGAGGAGCAAGTTCATTAATGAGCTTGCTCCCTTTTTTTATGTAAATATTTAATTCTGCAGACTCCCTAATCATGCTATATACGCAAATATTTCTTGTATTTCACTATCCGTCATATTTACCGCTGTCACATAATATGAAAATCCGTTATACTCAAAAGTAAATACTGCAGTCTCTGACGGTTTACTGTTTACATATACCGAGAATGATTTCCCTGTGTTATCGGAGTATTTATAGTACGATGATGAGCTTGACGTACATGAAAACCCTGAAGGAAGAATCAGATGGTTCATCACGTTTGCGCCCGCGGATGAGCCTCCGCTGCTGTCAACAGCACTACTGCCGCCTCCGCTGCTGCTACCGCCGCCTCCGCCACCACCGGATTTAGTTTCGGAGGAATTTTCTGAATACATAAACCGCGATACTTCTTCAGGTGCCGACTCTGAAATTTCTTCCGACGCAACTGCCGGGGCATTTGCCGGAGCGATTTCTTCACTCTCAGCTACAGCTTCAGCTGTTGATTCATCTGCATTTGTTTCGGGTTCAGGTTGAGCAGTTTTCTGCTTTGGTTGTATTTCGGTAACTTCAGTTTCTTTTCTTTCAGTTCTTTTCCGTACAGGATGAACGGTTTCAGTCTGTTCCTGCGGTACAGAAACTACATTCTGCGTTTCTGCCGGTTTTTCCGTTGTTTTTTTATTTTCAGTTTTACTGTCTTCTTTTTTTACTGTTTGTGAAGATTGCGGCACAGGAGAAGGGGTAGTTGCAGCTGGTGCTGTAATTCCTGTGTCTGTCGGCAATGCTTCTTCAGTAACACCGGCAACAGTTTTCTCGCTTGCATAAGGGGAGTGAGATGCTTCATATTCCGTAGATGAGTCATGAACAGGAATAATTTTATCAGTTTCAAGCTCCGGTTTTTTCATGAGCTGTGATATTCCTGTACTGCATCCTATAACAAGAACTACTGCTGCAGCTATCTGGTATATAACCGGTTTATATAACGGTTTTTTCTTTTGCAATTTGCTTTTGTTAAGAATGTTATCTATAAGCTGATTGTCTATTTTAATTTCATCATTTGCTTCTTTATAAAGCTTTCTAAACAAAATCATAACCTCCTTTCAGCTTGGTTTCGAGCATTTTTCTGGCTCTATGGAGTTGGGATTTTATTGTTGATTCTTTTTCATTCAGGGTTTTTGAAATTTCCGCTACAGACATATCCTCATAGTAAAACAGATGGATTACGGCTCTGTATTTTTGAGGAAGCTCAAGCGTTGCGTAATAAACATCACTTTTTTCAGGTGTTTCAAATGTAATATCATCAGTCAGTTCTTCTGTTTTCTTGAACCACGAACTTGTGAATACACTCTTACTGCAATTAATTGCAACACGAATAAGCCATGCTTTTACATGTTCTTCGCTTTTAAAATCAACGTCTTTTTGTATGTACTTCAAAAACACATCCTGAACGACATCATCCGCTATGTCACGGCTTTTTGTCTGGTTCAACACAAGCTTGTAAATCATAGAAAAATATTTTTTTGTCATTTCTTCTTTATACTCACGTGTTTTGAAACTACACACAATAAACCCTCCCCTCCATTATTAATACTCTTTAACCGCTAAAAAGGTTGCATAATTTAAAAAGATTTTTTTTCTTTTAAGATATTATAGAGTTCACAGTAGCTGTTATACCGCGATTCCGATATTTCACCGTTTTGTACTGCATCTTTTACAGCACAGTTTTTCTGTTCACGTGTATGTGAACAGTCTCTGAATTTACAATCTGATGTTTTTCCGTGAAATTCCGGAAAATATTTCCATAAATCTGAAAAATCTATACCCGACAACTCGAATGAGCTGAATCCGGGGGTGTCAAGAACAAATCCACCTGATGCAGGTATAAGTTCTACATGACGAGTGGTATTTTTTCCACGCTGTATCTTATCGCTTAAAGCGCCTGTTTCCATACCGGCGCCGGTTAGAACGTTCAAAAGGCTTGATTTGCCTACACCTGAAACACCTGCAAACGCAGTTACCTTACCGTTTATAAGCTCGTACAGCTCTTCAAGATTTTCCTTTTTCTCGGCACTGACAGAGATTACTCTGTATCCGGCATTTTTATATATTTCAGCCATGGCCTGCCTCTCGCCAATATCAGTTTTGTTTATGCAAAGGACTGCTTCCGTTCCGCTGATTCCCGCATGGATAAGCATTTTATCGACAAGCATCATATCAGGTTCGGGATAAGCTGCTGAAACAACTAATGCCAATGTATCAACATTGGCAACAGCGGGACGTACAAGGCAATTACGGCGGGGAAGTATCTCCAGAATACTCCCCTTTCCGTCCTTAACCTGAATTTTTACATAATCTCCTGCAAGCGGAGTTATTTTCTCTTTACGGAACACTCCTCTTGCTTTACATTCATAGATTTTTCCTTCGCACAGAACATAATAGAATCCACCGATTCCTTTTGTTATTATTCCATCCAGTACAGTCAAGTAATCTACCTTCCTATTCATCTAAATCAAATGTTTGCTGGTCTTCAATTTTCCCGTTGACATATGCTACGACTTTCTTTTTGCCTGTACCGGTTATATCAACAGATACTGTTTCTCCGAACTTTTTTACATTCTCGTATAACGTATCGCCATCAACAATTATTTTCACGTTAGCAGTACCGTCACCATTTGGAATCTGGAATGTATAAAGCTTTGTATTTTCTTCTTCTCCATCTTCATCTTCATCTTCTTCCTCAATTATATCAACCGGAGCCGAGGTTACTCGTACAGGTACATTTTCTTCCGGTTCTTCTTTTGGAATGGTAGGTGCAACAAATTCTGTATCGGTGGCGATACCGTTACTGATAATAATTGACACAGGTGAATTTTCTTCAACCGGCTTTCCTGCTTCGGGATTCTGAGAAATAACTGTTCCGGCAGGAAGATTTGAATCCTTTTCACTTACAGATACAAGTTTAAGGTTATACTTTCCAAGCTCTATCTCTGCATTTTCACGTGTAGCACCAAAAAGTGAAGGTACATACACTGTTTCCTTAACAATCGGTGTTGTTTCAGACAAAGGCTTTCCTGAGCTGAAATAGATTGTTACAACGCCATCTTTGTTGAGCTTTGTCCCGACTGCCGGTGACTGACGAATTACTACACCTTTTGGAACTGTTTCACTTTCTTCTTCTACTATAAGATAAGTGAGTTCTGAATGCATAATGGTTTCTATAGCATCATCTATTTTTTCTCCGACAATATACGGAACGCTTATGTTACCGTTTACAGAACCAATACTGACAACAAAACGTACAGGCTCGTCCTTATCTATAATTTCGCCTTTTTCGGGAATCTGAGAAATGATTTTTCCTTCGTCCACTTCATCGGACAGTGAATATTCAAGTTCTTCTGATATTATTATTCCGTTCTCATTGGCAAGAGTAATTGCTTCTTCAAGTGTCATGTTTGCAAAATCAGGCATTCTTGTTACTTTTGTACTACCGAATCTGCCACCATTTCCAAATAATGCATATGCACCTATTCCCACACCTATAAGAACAACAACTGTAAGCAGTGCCATGAGTGTGGAAAAACGGTCAACTTTCTTCTCCTGAGGAGTTTTCTGACGTTTTTGTTTTTTTCCGTTTTTCTGCTGATACTGCATAGTATCATCTATCATATCGTCATCAATATTAAATTTTCTTGTATTGCCTATGTCACCGTCATCGTAAGTATCTTCAGCATATTCCACAGGCTCAAACGAAAGAACAGCTCTGAGGTCATTAATCAGTTCAGTAACTGACTGATATCTTGAAATCGGTTCCTTTGCCGAAGCCTTTGCAACTACCTTTGCCAAATCATCGGGAACGGAACGTGTGTATTCAAATACTGACGGAACTTCTTTTTCTATATGCATAAGTGCAACTGAAACGGCTGATTCCGAGTTGAAAGGAACCTTGCCTGTCAACATTTCAAATAAAACTATACCCAGTGAATATATATCCGAGCGTGAATCTGTAAATCCACCTCTTGCCTGTTCGGGTGATATATAATGCACAGAACCCATTGCACTTCCGCCCATTGTAAGGGTTTCGCTTGTTGCCGCCTTTGCAAGACCGAAGTCAGTAACCTTAAGCTCTTGCTCGTCAGTTATGAGGATATTCTGAGGCTTTATGTCTCTGTGCACAACACCTATCGCATGTGCCGCTTCAAGAGCCTGACATATCTGTATTCCAAAATCACATACTTCCTGCCACGGTAGAGGGCCGTTATCCTGTATGTATTTTTTCAGGGTGCTTCCCTTTACATACTCCATAACCATATAGTCAAAGCCATCTTCCTTACCGATGTCATAAATAGAAACAATATTATTATGACTCAGTGAAGCTGCTGCCTGCGCTTCCTTTCTGAAGCCTTCAAGTGCATCTGCATCATCCTTAACACTTTCACGCAGTACCTTGATTGCCACATCACGGTTCAGCAGGTTACATTCACCTTTATATACCGATGCCATACCTCCGGTTCCTATTAATTCTGATATATGATAACGGTTAGCAAGAGTTCTTCCGATTAAATTTTCATTCATGGTAATTGTCCTTTCATCTTATTCCTAACAACACTACTGTTATATTATCTGTTCCGCCACGTTCATTAGCTGTATCAACAAGCTTATCTGCGGCATCCTGAAGAGTTTTTGATTCTTCCGTAATTTTCTTTATCTCATAATTTTCAACAAGGTTTGTAAGACCGTCACTGCACAGAATAATTATTCCTCCGCTATACTCCTCACAAAATGTGTCAACAGACGTATTTTTATCCGTACCCATTGCACGGGTAATAAAATTCCTTTTAGGATGACGTTTTGCCTGCTGTTCAGTGATTTCTCCACGTTTTACCAGTTGCCATACGTAAGAGTGGTCTTCCGAAATTTGTCTTATTATGCCGTCTTTTATAATATAGGCACGGCTGTCGCCTACATTTCCTATAGTAAGCTGTCCGTTGTTTATAACGGCTGTTACTGCCGTGGTTCCCATGCCCATCAGCTTTGAGTTTGTTTCAGCGTAATCGTATATTTTCTTGTTGGCAAGCACATACGCATCACGCAGAATATCTTCCATGTCGGGGTTTTTGTTTTTAAATTTCGAAATCAGCTCGCCGGAAATGGTGTCAACCGCTATCTGACTGGCAATTTCACCGGCATTGTGTCCGCCCATTCCGTCAGCAACGACCGCAAAATACGGTTCCGTTGTATGAACTTTGACAGAGTCTTCGTTGCCTCCCCGAAGCTTTCCTATATCGGTTCTGAATCCAAATTCCACTTCAGCACCTCCTGTCTGTATATTGTTTACGAAGCTGACCGCATGATGCACTTATATCACTGCCCAGCTCACGTCTCACGGTTGCATTGATACCGTGATTTTCAAGATAATATCTGAACTCATTAACAGACGTGCTTTTTCTGAATCCGCTTTCTTCCACGTGGTTCACCGGAATCAGGTTTACATGACACAGCATTCCCTTAAGAAGCTCTGCAAGCTCTTTTGCTTGCTTTTCACTGTCATTGACGCCTTTAATAAGTGAATATTCAAAAGTAATTCTTCTGTTTGTTTTTTCTATATAGTATTTAACGGCTTTCATCAGCTCGCTGATATTATATTTCCTGTTTACAGGCATAATCGTATTTCTCAGTTCATCGTTCGGCGCGTGAAGTGAAATACAGAGATTAAGCTGTGTCTTCATATCGGCAAGCTCTATTATTTTCGGGACTATTCCGCATGTAGAAAGACTGATATGTCTCCAGCCTATGTTAAGCCCTTCAGGATGTGTAACATTCTTCAGGAATTTTATTATATTATCAAAATTATCAAACGGTTCGCCTATTCCCATTATAACAATATTTGAAATGCGCTGTCCTAAATCCTTTGAAGCAAATATGACCTGGTTAAGTATTTCTCCCGGAGTCAGGTCACGAACCTTACCACCGATTGTTGAGGCGCAGAATCCGCATCCCATACGGCAGCCCACCTGCGATGAGATACATACCGACAAGCCGTATTCGTATTTCATTACAACGGTTTCTATACAGTGACCGTCGTCAAGTCTGAACAGATATTTTACTGTTCCGTCAAGTTTTGACACTTTTTTCAGAACTATTTCGGGGCATGAGACACAGTATTCTTCCGAAAGCTTTCCGCAAAGGCTTTTTCCTACATTTTTCATGCCGGAAAAATCTTCTGCTCCTTTATGAAGCCATGAGAAAATCTGTTTTGCGCGGAATGCACCTTCACCCATACTCTTTACAAGCTCTGTTAATTCGTCAAAAGTTAAATCCTTTAAATCTGTCATGATTTTTTCCTTAATTTACATATGAAAAATCCGTCCGTCCCGTCTTTATCGGGAAAGAGCGTGATATATCCTTTTTTTGCTTCATCCCGCTTCAGACTGTCGGGAAGAAGGTCTGTTATGTCAACAGTTTCAATATTTTTGTTTTTATTCAATACCTGATTTACAATCTCTTCATTTTCCTCAGACAGGATTGTGCAGGTGCTGTACACTATTTCACCGCCGGGTTTTGCATACCTGACAGCATTTTCAAGTATTTTTTTCTGAATTTCCGGAAGAGCGGACATATCGTCTCTATTCCATTTTATATCAGGTTTACGCCTGATTATACCAAGTCCTGAACACGGCACATCTGCAAGAACCTTGTCTGCTCTATTTTCAAGAGACGCTCGATACACACCACTGTCGCAGGCGCATGTATTTATTATGTCAATACCAAGCCTTTCAGCATTTTCATCTATTAGCTCTGTTTTATGGGGGTATATATCAAATGCAGTTATTACACCTTCATTTCCCATAATTTCCGCAAGATATGTAGTTTTTCCGCCCGGAGCGGCACACATATCAATTACCGTATCACCCTTCTGAGGGTTAAGTACCAGACAGGCGAGCTGTGCCGCGGTATCCTGAACTGTGTAAAATCCCTTTTTAAATTCGGAAGAGCTTCCCACATCAAGTCCCGTCACTGTAATACAATCAGATGCAAGCGATGATTTTGACGCATTTACTCCGTTTTCTGAAAGGAGCTTTATAAGAGAATCTGCATCGGTTTTCAGTCTGTTCACCCTGATTGTGGTTTCGGGAGTGTCAAGAAGCGATTTTATAATGCTTTCTGCCCTGTTAAAGCCAAATTCATCAATAAATTTATCGCACAGTTTTTTCGGGAACGAATATCTCGTTCTCAGGAATTCCGTTCTGTCTTCAGGGTAAGAAATACTGTCCTTACCTCGGACTGCACTTCTCAGAACTCCGTTTACAAAGCCTTTTGACACGGTAGCATAACGTGAGGCAAGATTAACACTCTCGTTTACTGCCGCACTGTCAGGAACCTTGTCCATAAAATATATCTGATATATTCCGAGTCTCAGAATTTCATGGACATTCTTCGAAAGCTTCTGTATTTTTGTTTTCGAAAACTGTGATATTATATAGTCGAGAGTAATCCGCATGGAAATACAGCCGTACACCAGTCTGGTTGCAAATCCCCTGTCAACGGCAGAAAGTCCGTCAAGATTACTTTTAAGTGCAAGATTTGAATATGCGCCGCCGAAATCTGTCATAAGCAGAATTTTAAAAGCGGCTTCTCGGGCATTTTTCATGCGTTTACTCCTTTATGATTTTAGTCACGTCGGCGGTTCAGAATGAGAAGAAGTCTCAGGAGCTGAAGTGCTGTTGAAGCAACGCCTGCCACATAAGTGAGCGCTGCCGCTGTCAGTACCTTTTTAGCACCTGTCAGTTCTTCATCGAATAGCATATTTCCACCGTCAAGTATTTTAATCGCACGTGTACTTGCATTAAATTCCACGGGAAGAGTTATCAGCTGGAAAACAAGAACAAGACTGAAAAGTATAACTCCTGCAAGTGAAAGTCCGTAGTGTCCGAGGAACAGACCTATAATAAAAAGCGGCATTGAAATCGTGCTTCCTATATTAACTACGGGAACAATTGAATTTCTGATTTTAATCGGTGCATATCCTGTCGCATGCTGAATAGCATGACCGCATTCGTGTGCCGCAACTCCGATTGCCGCAACAGAGCTTGATCCAAATGTTGAATCAGACAATCTTACTACGTTTGTACGCGGGTCAAAGTGGTCTGTCAGGTTTCCTCCGACACGTTCTATGCGGATATGCTGAAGACCGTTTCTGTCAAGAATTGCACGTGCGACGTCAGCGGCTGTATAGCCTCGTGTACTTCTTACTTTTTCATATTTTGAATACGTACGTTTAACACCAAACGATGCAAACAACGAAAGAGCAAATGCTATTAATACAAGTATATATGTCGGATCGTATCCGTAATAATAATATGGCATGATTTATCCTCCTAATACAACACCGCTTTCAATCGAATGACCTCTCATGTAATCTTCAACGTTCATGCGTTTGCTTCCGGGAAACTGTACCTGACGGATAATAACGCTTCCGTTTCCGCAGGCAACACAAAGACCTTCACCTTTTACAAGTCCGATAATTGTTCCGGGTGCTTTTCCGCAGTCGTTATCCGACGGCAGTGCCGATATAATTTTAACAGGTTCTCCGTTATAGTATGTGTAAGCCATAGGCCATGAATTCATACCTCTTACAAGATTACAGATTTTGTCAGCCGATGCTGCCCAGTCAATGTTTCCCATTTCTTTTTTTATCATTGACGCATAAGTTGCACAGCTGTCGTCCTGAGGAACAGGTACGATTGTTTCTATATTTTCAAGTGTTTTCACGAGAAGCTTACCGCCCATAACAGCCAGTCTGTCAAAAAGCTCTTCAGCAGTTTCTTCCGCACCGATTTCTGTTTCCTCAACAAGCAGTATATCACCGGTATCAATACCGTCCGCCATTTTCATGGTTGTAATTCCTGTTGTCTTCTCTCCGTTTATTACGCACCACTGAATCGGAGCCGCTCCTCTGTATTTCGGAAGAAGAGAACCATGAACGTTTATACACCCGTATTTCGGATAATCAAGAACGTATTTCGGAAGAATTCTTCCGTATGCCGTAACACATATCACATCAGGCTTCAATTCGTTAAGAACTTCAGAAAACGCACCGTCTTTAAGTGTTACGGGCTGATAGACGGGAATGTTATGTTCAAGAGCAAGCTCCTTAACCGGGGAGAACATCATCTTGTGTCCTCTGCCCTTAGGCTTATCGGGATTTGTCACCGCTCCCACAACTTCATATCCGTTTTCTATAAGACTTTTAAGGCTCTCTGCGGCAAAATCCGGAGTGCCCATAAACAGAACACGCATATTTTTCTCCTTTTAATCTTCTATGAATCCTTCTTTATAACGTCTTTCTCTTTCTTCACCTTCAAGCTTGTCCACATAAAGAGTTCCGTCAAGATGGTCATATTCATGACAGAATGCTCTTGCCATCAGGTCTTCGCCTTTTAAAGAAAATTCGTTTCCATATCTGTCAAACGCCTTCAAAACAACTTTTTTAGGGCGTGTTACATCATATGATTCTTCCGGAACACTCAGACACCCTTCGTTTCCGGTCTGAGAACCTTTCTGAGAAACTATTTCGGGATTAATTGCTTCTATATAAATATGTTCATCGGGTTTTTCGTTTACATATTCAATTATGAAAACACGTTTTAGAATCCCTACCTGAGGAGCAGCAAGCCCCAATCCTTCACATTTTTTAAGAGTTTCACGCATATCATCAAGTAATATGTGAAGCTTTTCATCGAAGTTTTTTACAGGCTTACTGACCTTTCTGAGTATAGGGTCACCTATTTTTCTTATTTCTCTGATTGCCATTTTTGGTTACTCCTTTAAGTTATATATATCGGATTTCTGTCAATAACAATGCTGACGTCACGGAAATTAAGATTTTCCTCACACTTACTTCTTGCAGAAATAAGTCTGTCCGTGAGGAGCCGTCCGTTTTTACATTTTATCAGAATCTGAAATCTGTGCTTGTTCTTTATTTTCGACACAGCACATGGAAGCGGTCCGAGAACCGTAAAATCTCCCTTGCCGAGATACATCCGGAAAAATTTCGAACAGTCTTCAACGTATTGTCTGAACTCACCGCTAAAGCCTATGAGTATTATATCGCAGTACGGCGGATACCATAGTATTTTCCTCATCCGCATTTCATCGGCATAGTATTTGAGATAATTGTGATGTGCCGCCATCAGTATTGCCTCATGGTCAGGGGAATATGTCTGAATTACCGCTCTTCCGTGCTTGCTTCCTCTTCCGGCACGACCTGTTACCTGTTCGAGGATATCGAAGGTACGTTCACCGCTACGGTAGTCATTTGCATTCAGCATTGTATCCGCAGAAACAACACCGACAAGAGTGACATTTTCAAAATCAAGTCCCTTTGTGACCATTTGTGTTCCTATTAAAATATCTATCTTTTCTTTTTCAAATTTGTCAAGAATCTGCTGGTGCGACTGCTTTTTTCCTGTGGTATCAATATCCATACGCAATACACTTGCTTCAGGGAAAAGCTTCTGAACCTCAGCTTCAACCTTTTCAGTTCCTGAACCAAAGTATCTTATATACTTACTGCCGCATGAAGGGCATACAACATAATTTTTCACCGTATGACCGCAGTAGTGACATCTTAATGTATCATCCTCTCTGTGATATACAAGCGAAATATTGCAGTTAGGACAATGCGCCACATATCCGCATTCACGACAAGAAACAAAGGTTGAAAATCCGCGTCTGTTCAGAAACAGAATTGTCTGCTCACCACGGCTCAGATTTATTTCAATTTCTTCTGCCAGCTTTCGTGAAAACATGGATTTATTTCCGTCCTGAAGCTCTTTTCGCATATCGGCAATTGTTATATCCGGCATGGAATTCATATTGAAGCGGTTTTCAAGAGTTGCAAGCTTTATTTTGCCCGTCTGCGCTTTATAATAAGTTTCAAATGACGGAGTTGCACTTGCCAGAATAAGCAAAGCCTTATTCTGTGCCGCACGAAGCGAAGCAACCTCGCCTGTTACATATCTCGGAGAACTTTCCGATTTATATGTATCACTGTGTTCCTCGTCAAGAATAATCACACCGATATCCTTAAACGGAGCGAAAATCGCAGAACGTGCACCGATGACAATATCAACGTCTCCGGCACGCATTTTCCGCCACTGGTCATATTTCTCGCCCGGTGAAAGTGCACTGTGAAATACAGCAACACGGTTTCCGAATCTTGCTCTGAAACGGTTCACCGTTTGGGGCGTGAGTGAGATTTCCGGAACAAGTACAATCGCTTTTTTGCCCATATCAATAACACGTCTTATGCACTGCAAAAAAACCTCGGTCTTTCCGCTTCCTGTTACGCCATGAAGAAGAAACGTTTCGTTTATCCCTGATTCAATGCAAGGTATAAGTGCATCACAGGCTTTTTTCTGCTCCGCTGTAAGTTTTTTTTCAGTATCAGGCTTTACATATGATGTGTTCGGGTTTCTGTCAGTTTCTATGACTGTTTTAGTAAGAAAGCCTTTTTCGCAAAGACCTTTTATGACAGCCGGACTACAGTCCGAAAATTTCTGCAAATCAGTATTTGACAAAATCTTCGCCTGAGCCATTACCGATAATGCACGTGCTTGACGTGGTGCTTTCTTTTCGAGAGCCGAAGCGGCATCTGTGGCTTCTTCAGGCGTTATATTCAGCATGAGTGCATTTACCGTTTTTTTATTTACCGGTGTTTTTTCGCTGAAAGAACGTTCAAGAAAACCGTCACGGATAAGCTCCGAAACTGCCTGTCCGCAGTCGAAACCGAGCATTGAACGCAGCTTTTCATAAGCAATAGTTCCACCGGCTTCGTAAACGGCATCAGCTATTTCTTTTTTTCTGCCGTTCAGACCGTCCATTTTACATATCGAAACCCATTCCTTTGTTTTTAACGAAACGCCCGAAGGGACTACAGCATTTATTGCTTCTGAATAAGTGCAAAGGTATGTATCACGCATAAACCTTATAACTTCAAGCATTTTTTCGTCAAACATTCTTCCTGATGCTGATTTGCTTTTTACATATTTTATTTTGCTGTCATCTATATCAGCTTTTTCGCTGACAGAGATAACATATCCCTGAGTCGGACGATTTTTCTGACCGAACGGTACAGTTACCGAGTCTCCCGTTTCGAGGCTCATGCCGTCAGGAATTTTATAGTCAAGAGTTTTATCAAGAGCACGTGTACGGCTGCTTAATATAATCTGCGCATACATAATCAGGCGTTTTCACCGTTTTCGGCAGCTTCTCTTTCCATACGCTCACGGTCTCTTTTTTCTTCAAGAGCCTTTTTCTCAAGCTCGTATTTGAGTGCTTCAAGATTGAGGTCTGAGCTTGGCTCTGCATTTGCGTAAAGGCTTGCTTCACCATAGAGACTTTCAAGTGATTCCTCACCGCGGCAGTACTGGATTTTTCCGTCTGCTATTTCCTGAACAGCACGTGATACCGGCTTAATGCAGTTGTTGCCTGGTTCATTATTATTCTCACCAATAAGTCTTGCACGCTTTGCAGCCATTGTTACAAGTGTGTATCTGCTGTCTACTTTTTTTGAAAGATCGCTGATTCCGGGTTTAATCATCATAATATTTTACTCTCCTGTTCTGTTTTCCAATAAATTTATTACTTTTCTTCTTTGTGCCGAGCAATCGTCCATTATTTTCATAACGTGCTCCACACATTCACATAAATTGTCATTCTCAACTATGTAATTATATTTTGCCGCCTGCATAAATTCCCATTTTGCTGAGCTTATTCTGTCCTCTATCTCCGATTCTGATTCACGGCCGCGTGTCAGAAGACGGTCTCTGAGAATTTCCATTGACGGCGGTATTACAAATATGAGCACAGCCTCCGGCATTATGTTTTTCACCTTCAGTGCACCCTGAGGCTCTATTTCAAGAAGTACATCCTTGCCGTCTTCAAGCATCTGCTCAATCTGTGCTTTTGGCGTACCGTAATAGTTACCGTTGTATACTGCCCATTCGAGAAGCTCATCATTCTCAGTCATTTCCCTGAAATGCTCAGGCGTTGTATAATTGTAAGTAACACCTGCAATTTCGCCTGCACGCTGGTCACGTGAAGTAGTTGAAACACTGAGATGAATGTCACGCTTGTCTATAAGCTCCGCACAAAGAGTGCCTTTTCCCGTACCGCTCGGGCCGGAAATTACATATAATACTCCTTTATTCACGGATATCCTCCTCTCCTTCAATTCTGCCCACGATTGTTTCGGGCTGAACGCTTGAAAGAACAATATGTCTGCTTTCCATTACAATAACAGCTCTTGTTCTTCTGCCGTATGTTGCATTGATAAGCATACCCTTGTCCTCGCTTTCTCTTACAAAGCGTTTTACCGGAGCTGAGTCTGCCCCGACTATTGATACTATCTTATCGGCAGATACCATATTGCCGAATCCGACATTAACAAGCTTCATAATTCTGCCTCCTATTCGATATTCTGTATCTGTTCTCTCATCTTCTCAAGCTCTGCTTTGAGGTCTACAACCTTTTTGGAAATGAACAAATCATTTGCCTTTGAGCCGATTGTGTTAATCTCTCGGTTTATCTCCTGGATAAGAAAGTCAAGCTTTCGTCCTGCAGGCTCGTCCGAGTCAAGTATACCGTAATATTCCTCAAAATGACTTGCAAGGCGTACCGTCTCCTCGTTTATTGCAACCTTGTCCGCAAATATAGCAACCTCTGTAAGGAGTCTTGCTTCATCAACGGCTCTGTCTTCGAGTGTGTCCTTTATTTTTTCGTAAAGACGTGCTTTGTAGTCAGCAACTACTCTCGGTGAATTTTCGTCAATAACCTGAGCGGTTTCCTTCATATAATCAACTCTTGCCCTGAGGTCGTGATATATTCTCTCACCTTCACGCTTTCTCATGTCCGTAAAAGCTGTAAGTGCTTTTTCAAGAACACTCCCGACATCTGCCCAGAGCTTGTCCTCGTCTTCTTCCTTTCGCTCGGTTTTGAATATGTCGCTGAATCTGCAGATACTCATTGTTGAAATGTCATCCTTGAGACCGAATGTATCTCTCAGCTTTTCCGCCGCCTCAATGTAGCTTTTTGCCAGAGCTTCATTTAAAATGACCTCTCTGTCATCACCGTCATATGTTTCTATATTTATGTAAATATCAACTTTTCCTCTTGTTATGTACTCTGAAGCTTTTTTCCTTACTTTTTCTTCAAGAAACAGCATACTGCGCGGAACCTTCACGGAATAATCCGAATATCTGTGATTAACGGATTTGACTTCGGCCGAAATCTTTTTCCCGGACAGAATTTCTTCGCATCTGCCGTACCCTGTCATACTTTTTATCATTAGCCGTCCTCCTCGACTTAAAACTGCGTATAACTATACATAGTATATTATATCACATTTTTTCAAAATGTAAAATACTTTTTAGTGAATTTTTTTTGAATTTTTTTCGACTTTTTTTGTATATATTGCATATATAGTGCCAAAGAAAGCAATTATCACTTTCTTTTAATCAATTCTATTGAGCTGATAGAGAATAAAATAAATTAATTTTCACCTACATGGTTATAAAGATTATTTTTCTAATCAAGGTTTTACAACCACACAAAAAATTTATAACTTTTTTTAATTTTTCGCGACAGGATTTGTGCAAAACGAAGAAATTGTGGGTTTTTAAGGGAAAATGATAAAAAAATAACATTTTCCTATTGTATATTTTTGAATTTTGAGTTAAAATATAGTTATATAATAACCCATATGCGGTTATTTATAATTAATAATTTGTTTTTTTAGGAGGAATTAATCATGGCAGTTAAAGTTGCGATTAATGGATTTGGACGTATAGGACGTCTTGCTTTCAGGCAGATGTTCGGCGCAGAAGGATATGATGTTGTTGCTATCAACGACCTTACAAAGCCTTCAATGCTCGCTGACCTTCTCAAGTACGACACAGCTCAGGGCGGTTACTGCGGTAGAATAGGTGAAAACCTTCATACTGTAGAAGCTGACGATGATGCTAACACAATCACAGTAGACGGCAAGACTCTTACAATTTATAAAGAAGCTGACGCTTCTAAGCTCCCTTGGGGCGAAATCGGCGTAGACGTTGTACTCGAATGTACAGGTTTCTACTGCTCAAAAGATAAGTCACAGGCTCATATTGATGCCGGCGCTAAGAAAGTTGTTATTTCAGCTCCTGCTGGTAACGACCTTAAGACTATCGTTTTCTCAGTTAACGAAAATACTCTTACAGCTGACGATACAATCATTTCAGCTGCATCATGTACTACAAACTGTCTCGCTCCTATGGCAGACGCTCTTAACAAGTACGCTGAAATTCAGTCAGGTATCATGTCAACAATCCACGCTTACACAGGCGACCAGATGATTCTTGACGGTCCTCACAGAAAGGGCGACATGAGAAGAGCAAGAGCAGGTGCTGCTAACATCGTTCCTAACTCAACAGGTGCTGCTAAGGCTATTGGTCTTGTTATTCCTGAACTTAACGGTAAGCTCATCGGTTCAGCTCAGAGAGTTCCTGTTCCTAGAGGTTCAACAACAATCCTTACAGCTGTTGTTAAGGGCGAAAACGTAACTGTTGACGGAATCAACGCTGCAATGAAAGCTGCTGCTTCTGATTCATACGGCTACAACACAGATCCTATCGTTTCTTCTGACGTTATCGGTATGACATACGGTTCATTGTTCGATGCTACACAGACAATGGTTTGCGAGCTCGGCAACGGTCTTTATGAAGTACAGGTAGTTGCTTGGTATGATAACGAAAACTCATACACAAGCCAGATGGTACGTACAATCAAGTATTTCGCTGAACTTGCGTAATTACTGAATAAAATTTACAAAGGGAGCTTGTATTACAGGCTGAGAGGGCAATGTGATTGCCGACCTATAACCTGATTTGGATAATGCCAACGTAGGGAAATATGAATTTTCAGAGGGTGTTGCATTATGCGGCACCCTCTTTTGGGCTGATTGAGTTTAGATGCAGGATGCGCAAAACGAAGCAAATTGCGGATAAATCCGCATTTTGCCCTGCCCGAAGGCGTACGCCGGTTTTTCATTACTATTTGTGGACAGAAAGGCTATGGAAATTAATATGAAAACAAAAAAACTTGTACTCTCGGCAATCATGATTGGTATTGCCGCAATTTTATCGTTTATTCAGCCGTTTCAGCTGCCGTTCGGCGGTGGAATAACGCTTGCATCTATGATGCCTTTAATTATTGTTTCCTATATATTCGGTATAAAACAGGGACTGTTTACAGCGTTTGTCTACAGCCTTGTTCAGATTGTCATGGGCATAAAGGTAGTATCGGCATTCTTTCTGCCCGGAGAAAACCAACTGACAATTGCCGCCGCAGTCTCTGTATGTCTACTTGATTACATAGTCGCATACACCGTTCTCGGTTTTGGCGGAATATTTAAAAATAAGCTTAAAAACAGCTCTGCGGAAATATGCCTTGGCGCAGTTTTTGCAGTCCTGCTGAGATATATTGTCCATATAGTGTCCGGAACAATCTTTTTCGGCTCGTGGGCGGAGTGGTTCTTCACTCAGGACGGATTTTACAGAATCGGTGAAAGTATAGTTAATAACTTTTCCGGAATCGGTCTCAGTATTGTGTATTCCGTGTTCTATAACGGACTTTATATGATTCCTGAGATTGTTATAACAGCAGTCGTAACTCCTGTTGTGTATGCTGTTTTACGTAGGACGTGATTATGCAAAATTAACATTAATGAAACACAAAGTGTCGCATTAGGTTTGGGCTGTCTTTTAGCTCTTTCGTGGCATGACCGTTTGAGGTCTTGCCTTTTTTCTTTTACTGTTATATACCATATTTGTGATATTGTAAACAATTTTAACAAAATTTTATGAAGATCTCTTATTTGCCATTTTTGAAACAAAAACGTCAACATCTTGCGATTTCTAGTCACAAAATTTGCAAACATGGTTGACTTTATGCAAAATCGAGTGTATAATTAGAATATTGATAAAACGAAACGGAGATTTATATGAAAATATTTTGTATAGGTGACATTGTAGGTGCACCGGGAAGGCAGATTATAAAGAACAGCATTGACAGAATTATAAACGAAAACGGAATTGATTTTACTATTGCGAACGGTGAAAACTTATCTCACGGCAGAGGAATTAACAGAAATGCTTATGAGGAAATGATGAAAGCCGGAATAGATGCTTTTACGCTCGGCAATCATGCATGGGATCACAAGGATTCACAGATGCTTCTTATGTACAGGGATAATATTATAAGACCTGCAAACTTCGCAAAAGGCTGTCCGGGAAAAGGCTCAATGGTGATAAAAGCGAAAAACGGTGTAAGAGTCGGCATTATAAATTTATCAGGCAGAGTTTACATGAACGGCTGTGATTGTCCCTTTGAGACGGCTGATGCGGAAATCGAAAAGCTGAAAAAAGTATCCGATATAATACTTGTTGACTTTCATGCAGAAGCGACAAGCGAAAAAATAGCCCTCGGCTGGTATCTTGACGGCAGGGTGAGCGCTGTATTCGGAACGCATACGCACGTGCAGACTGCGGACGAAACAATTCTTCCGGGCGGTACGGGGTATATTACCGATCTCGGAATGACAGGCCCTGTATATTCGGTGCTCGGAATGGACAGAAAACCCGTAATAGAAAAGTTTTTAACCGGTATGCCTCATAAATTCACGATTGCAGACGGCAGTGCACGGCTTTGCGGATGTATTTTTGAGTTTAACACCTCAGGAAAAACCACGGATGTAAAAAGAGTCAGCATTATGTAATCACTATAGCGATAAAATGTACAAAAATATATAAAATTATATAAAAAAACATGAAAAATGAAATTTAGTGTTGTAATTTAGATAAAGATATTATATAATTATGATATCGAAGGTTTGGAGGTTGAAAATGTCGTTATTTTATGATATTCGTTCAATACTTGACCGTGACCCTGCAGCAAGAAACGGACTGGAGGTCTTTTTGCTGTACCCGGGATTACATGCTGTGCTATGGCACAGGGTATCACATTTTTTCTATAAAATAAAGCTTAAGTTTATAGCAAGAATGGTTTCTCAGCTTGCGAGATTTTTCACCGGCATAGAAATCCATCCCGGAGCAACGATAGGAAAAGGTCTTCTTATCGACCACGGCATGGGTGTGGTAATCGGTGAAACGGCAGTAGTCGGTGACAACTGTACGATTTATCAGGGTGTTACGCTTGGCGGTACAGGTAAAGAATCCGGAAAACGTCATCCGACTCTCGGAAACAACGTAATGGTCGGAAGCGGTGCAAAGGTTCTCGGACCGTTTACTGTGGGAGATAATTCAAAAATTGCGGCAGGAGCTGTGGTTTTAAGCGAAGTTCCGCCGGGTTCGACCTGCGTGGGTGTCCCTGCAAGAGTTGTCAGACGTGATGGCGTTAAGATTGACGACAGGCTTGACCAGATTCATATGCCTGACCCGGTTTCATCTCAGATGTGTACACTGTCTGTTCATATAACCAATCTTGAAAAGAAAATTGCAGAATTGGAAGAAAGGCTGGATAAGAATAATGAAGATTTATAATACAATGACTCGTAAAAAAGAAGAATTCGTTCCGATTACTGAGGGCGAAGTTAAAATGTATTCATGCGGCCCTACCGTTTATGATTATTTTCATATCGGAAACGCAAGACCGTTTATCGTTTTTGACTGTCTACGCAGATATTTTGAGTACAGAGGATATAACGTAAAGTTTGTTCAGAATTTTACCGATATTGACGACAAAATGATTAACCGTGCCAATAAAGAAGGAATTACGGTAAAAGAGCTTGGCGAAAGATTTATTGAGGAATATTTCAAGGATGCATCTTCTCTCGGAATCGGTAAAGCTACAATCCATCCGAAAGCAACAGAAAACATTGATGCAATAATTGATGTCATAGAAAAGCTTATTGAAAAAGGTCATGCATATGCAGTAAACGGAAATGTTTACTTTGCTACAAAGACCTTCAAAGACTACGGAAAGCTTTCAGGTCAGCCCATGGAAGACCTTGAGGCAGGCGCAAGAATAGATGTAAACGATGAAAAGCGTGATGCAATGGACTTTGCGCTCTGGAAGAATCAGAAGCCGGGCGAGCCTGCATGGGAAAGTCCGTGGGGCATGGGTCGTCCCGGATGGCATATTGAATGTTCTGCAATGGTAAACAAATATCTTGGCGAAACAATTGATATTCATTCAGGCGGTATGGACCTGACATTCCCGCATCATGAAAATGAAATCGCACAGAGCGAATGTGCAAACGGAAAGCCTTTTGCTCATTACTGGATGCACAACGGTTATATTAATATAGATAACAAGAAAATGAGTAAGTCTCTCGGAAACTTCTTCACAGTACGTGATATTTCCGAAAAGTATGACTACGAAGTAATCCGTTACTTCATGCTCAGTGCTCATTACAGAAATCCGATTAACTTCAGTGACAGCCTTATGGAACAGGCAAAATCCTCTGTCAACAGAGTTTATACATGTATTGAAAATCTTGAGTTCCTGCTTGAAAACAGCGAAGAACGCGAGCTAAGCGACAGTGAAAAATCATACTGCGACAAGCTTGATGCACTTAAGCAGAAATATATTGATGCAATGGATGATGACCTTAACACTGCAGATGCAATATCTGTAATATTTGATATAACATACGAGGCAAATACATGCCTTTCAAACGAAAACAAAAATGCGGCTGAAGCTGTAAAGAAGACTCTCGGACTTATCCGTGAGCTTGGCGGAGTACTCGGTATCTTTACAAAGGAAAAGGACGACACTCTCGACAGCGAAATAGAAGCGCTTATTGAACAGCGTCAGGCAGCAAGAAAGGCAAAGGACTTCAAGACAGCAGATGAAATCCGTGACAAGCTCAAAGAAATGAACATTGTCCTGAAGGATACTCCTATGGGTGTACAATGGACAAGAGCAGAATAGAAAAACCGTCACTTTTAGCCCCGCTTGTGCTTGCGTATGCAGGCGATGCGGTGTATGAAGTGTTCGTAAGAAACAAGCTTATAGAAATTCATCCCGATATGCCTGTTTACAAGCTTCACAGAGAAGCAACTAAATATGTACGTGCTCATGCACAGTCAAACAGCATACTGGCAATTGAAGAAAAGCTGACTCCTCAGGAGGAAGCAATATACAAAAGAGGCAGAAATGCCAAATCCCCCACCGTTCCGAAAAATGCAGATGTATCGGAGTACAGACGCGCAACGGGACTTGAAGCCCTTATAGGTTATCTGTATTTAAACGGCGAGGAGGACAGGCTGGCAGAGGTCATGGAAATGGCTTTTGAAACAGCTCTTGATAATTAACGTGCATATAGCAGAAAATGCTATGCTATAAAAGAAATAACGGAGGTATTACACAAATGGAAGACAAAAGTCTTGCTATTATTGCAAACAAAATTCGTAAACATGCTTTGACAGCTGTACACTCAGCTAAGTCAGGACATCCCGGAGGTTCACTTTCAATTTCTGATTTGCTTGCACTTCTTTATTTTGAAGTAATGAATGTAGATCCGAAGAATCCGAAGGCTGCCGACAGAGACCGACTCGTTCTCTCGAAGGGACATACAGCTCCGGCACTTTACGGTGCACTTGCTGAAAAGGGATTCTTCCCCGTTGAAGATATTCCGACTTTCCGTCATATGGGAAGCTATCTTCAGGGACATCCGGATATGAAGGGTGTGCCCGGCGTTGACATGTCAACAGGCTCTCTCGGACAGGGCATAAGTGCGGCAGGCGGTATGGCGCTTGCAGGAAAGCTTGATAATGCTTCTTATAAAGTATATACAATTCTTGGCGACGGTGAGCTTGAAGAAGGTCAGGTATGGGAACAGGCTATGTTTGCAGCTCACTATAAGCTTGACAATCTTGTAGCATTCATTGACTTCAACGGTCTCCAGATTGACGGTGATATAACAGAGGTTATGAACCCGACTCCTATTGATAAAAAGTTCGAAGCATTCGGCTGGAATGTTCTTCTTGCTGATGCACACGATTTTGCATCACTCAGAGATGCAATCGCAAAGGCTGATGCTGTTAAAGGCAAGCCTACTGCAATCATAATGAAATCTGTTAAGGGTAAGAATGTTTCATTTATGGAAAATGAAGCAGGCTGGCACGGAAGTGCTCCTAACGATGAGCAGTATGCACAGGCAATCAGCGAAATAGATGAAATAATAAAGGGTTTGGAGGACTAAGAAATGGCTAAAAGAGCAACAAGAGAATCATACGGCGAAGCACTTGCGCTTTGCGGCGAAAATGAAAGAGTAGTGGTTTTGGATGCTGACCTTTCAAAGTCTACCAAAACAGAAGTGTTTAAGAAAAAATATCCTGACAGATTTATAAATATGGGTATTGCCGAAGGCAATATGATGAGCACAGCAGCCGGTCTTGCATCATGCGGAAAAATTCCGTTTGCATCATCGTTTGCAATGTTTGCAGCGGGACGTGCTTTTGAACAGATAAGAAACTCAATTGGATATCCGCATCTTAACGTAAAAATCGGTGCAACTCATGCAGGTATTTCTGTTGGCGAAGACGGTGCTACACATCAGTGTCTTGAAGATATTGCACTTATGCGTTCAATTCCGGGCATGGTTATAATCAATCCGGCTGACGATATCGAAGCTATGCAGGCAGTAAAAGCGGCTTGCGATTACGAAGGCCCTGTTTATATGCGTTTCGGAAGACTCGCTGTTGAAGATATTAACGGTGCTGATTATAAATTTGAAATCGGAAAAGGCGTTCAGCTTACAGACGGAACAGATGTAACAATTGTTGCAACCGGTCTTATGGTAGGCTATGCTCTTAAAGCTTGCGAGCTTCTTAAAGAAGAAGGAATCAGCGCACGTGTTATAAATATTCATACAATCAAGCCGATTGACGAAGAAATCATTCTTAAAGCGGCAAAGGAAACAGGCGCTATCGTTACTGCTGAAGAACATTATGTAATGGGCGGTCTCGGAAGTGCAGTTACAGAGGTTGTATGTGCAGGATGTCCTGTGCCTGTCAAAATAGTCGGAACAGACCGTTTCGGTGCATCTGGTAAGCCGGACGAGCTTATGAAAGCATACGGACTTACTGCAGAAAATATTGCCGCGCAGGCAAAGGAAGCTATGAAGTTAAAGAAATAAACGGAGTTTTCCTTATGAAAAAGATATTAATATACTTTGCAGCCGCTCTCGTAATTTTTACAGGCGGCTGCGGAAAAAAAGAACCTGAACAGATACCGGCGGCAATGCCCGGTGATATTATTTCGGAAGAAGATGCCGAAAAAGCGATTGGAAATAAATATGACCTTGCACTGAACGAAGATTCTGTATATAAGATTGGTAAGAGAACATACAGAGCGGAATATCTCCCAAACCCGCTTGGAAAAAACGATCCCGTTCTGATAGAAATAGTTCAGCCGGGAAACGATTCCGAAGCCGTTAAGGATATGTATGACAAAGGATACGAATCCCGTACTCAGAAAAGACGTATTGAGGGTATCGGGGAAAATGCGTATGTATCATTCCCAACCATCCATATATATGAAAAAGGTTATCTTATTGAAATCACAGCCGGTTCAGGTGATACTCAGGGACAGCTTGAACTTCTGACAAAACTTGGAAAAAAGGCTGTAAAGAATCTTGACGCATATTATGCTCAGTATGAAGAGGAATAATGAAAAAATCATGTTATTTCCATTCAATCCTTGCCGGTCCACAGACAAGGAATAAACAAATTTAATCATTATAGTGGACAGAAAGTTTATGGAATCTAAAATGAACTATTTATTATTGATTGTAGGTTTTTTCATGCTCATTAAAGGAGCAGATATCTTTGTAGACGGTTGCTGTGCTGTTGCAAGAAGGCTTGGCATTCCATCGATGATAATAGGACTTACGATTGTTGCTATGGGCACCAGTGCTCCCGAAGCGGCCGTAAGTATTGCCGCTTCTTTTCAGAATAACGCAGGAATAGCTGTAGGTAATGTAGTTGGCTCAAATATATTTAATTTACTGCTTATTATCGGTGTCTGTCTGTTTATGGTAAAAATGAAGGTTGCAAAAGAAACCCTATTCAGAGATTATCCGTTTTACCTCGGAGCAATGGTTCTGCTCGGTGCTTTATCATACGACGGAACACTCAGCCGTGTGGAAGGTATAATTCTTACATTATGTATCATTTTATATATGATATGGCTTGTACGTGATGCTCTGAAATCAAAGAAAAATAACGAACCGGAAGATGACGACGAAAAAATAGGAGCAATAAAAACTGTAATATTTATAGTAGTTGGTATTGCTGCTGTTGTAATCGGCGGAGATGTTGTAGTTGACAGTGCTTCCGGAATCGCCAAATCTTTTGGTCTTTCGGACCAGCTTATAGGTCTTACTATTGTTGCTATAGGAACTTCTCTTCCGGAGCTCGTTACAAGCATGGCGGCAATACGTAAGAAGGAACTTGACCTCGCTGTTGGAAACGTTATTGGCTCAAACATTTTCAATGCGCTGTTTATACTCGGTATTGCAAGCCTCGTAAACCCTGTTCCTGTAAGCAGCGAAGCTTTGATTGACGTTGCCGTATGTATTGCAGCCAGTGTTGTGTCTTACGGATTATGTCTCCATAAAAAACAGCTTAATCTTGTAAAAGGTATAATATTTATTGCTATGTATGTTGCAATTTTTACATATGTACTGATGAGAGGATAATTAATGGTGGATAATAAAGATTTTGCATTACAGCAACATGAAAAATGGCAGGGAAAAATCGAGGTCATCTCAAGAGCAGAGGTAAATAACAGAGCAGATTTGTCGGTAGCCTATACTCCCGGTGTTGCACAGCCGTGTCTTGAAATTCAGAAGGATTCTTCGCTTTCTTATAAATATACAAGACGTGGAAATCTTGTCGCAGTCATAACTGACGGAACAGCAGTTTTAGGTCTTGGCGATATTGGTGCAGTAGCAGGAATGCCTGTTATGGAAGGCAAATGTGCACTGTTTAAAACTTTTGCTGATATTGATGCTTTCCCGATTTGCATAAAGTCAAAGGACGTTGACGAAATTGTAAAAACAGTTTCACTTATTTCAGATTCGTTCGGAGGAATAAATCTTGAAGACATTTCAGCTCCGAGATGTATCGAAATAGAAAAGAGGCTTAAAGAGGAATGTGACATTCCTGTATTTCATGATGACCAGCACGGAACAGCAATAGTAGTGCTTTCGGCACTTATTAATGCACTTCGTGTCGTAAACAAAAAAATTGAAACTGTCAAAGTTGTTATAAACGGTGCAGGAGCCGCAGGGATGGCAATAGGAAAACTTCTTTTGTCAAGAGGTATAGGAGAGCTTATAATGTGCGATAGGCAGGGCGCTCTTGCAAAAGGCATGAAATGGATGAATCCCGAACAGGCAAAAATGGCTGATATAACAAACAAAAACAATGTAACGGGAACACTTTCGGATGCAATTAAGGGTGCAGATGTGTTTATAGGCGTTTCGGCTCCGGATGTTCTGAAGCCTGAAATGATTAAATCTATGGCGGACGATGCGGTTGTGTTCGCAATGGCGAATCCGAAACCTGAGATTTTGCCTGACGATGCAAAAGCGGCAGGTGCAAGAATTGTCGGAACAGGCAGATCAGATTATCCTAATCAGATAAATAATGTACTGGCATTTCCGGGAATTTTTAAAGGCGCGCTTGCAGTTCGTGCAAGCGACATAAACGAAGAAATGAAGCTTGCGGCAGCTGAGGCGATAGCCTCTATTATAAGCGACGAAGAGCTTAATGAAGAGTATATAATTGCTGACGTTTTCGATAAACGTGTTGTCGATTACGTAGCAAAGGCAGTTGCGGATGCGGCTGTCAGAACAGGAATTTCGAGAATATAGAGGATAGAATAAAATGAATGATTGTTTATTTTGTAAAATAATGGCGGGAGATATCCCATCAACCAAGGTTTATGAAAATGACCTTGTTTACGCTTTCCGTGATATAGAGCCTCAGGCACCTGAGCATGTAATAATTATCCCGAAAGCGCATATCGCTTCAGCAAATGAAATAACGGCTGAAAACAGTAAGTATGTTGCGGCTGTGTTTGAAGCTGTTCCGGTAATAGCAAAGGAACTGGGAATTGCTGAAGACGGTTACAGAGTAGTAAATAATTGCGGTGAGAACGGTGGACAAACCGTTCACCATATTCATTTCCACCTTATGGGCGGACGTGAATTCGGCTGGCCGGCAGGTTAATCAGAATGTCCTTCGGGACATTCTGATTAGTTTTATCTTACAAGGAATTATATAACTGTAATTTACAATAAACGGAGGTTATAATGAAAACCGAATTACCAACCAGATGGATATGGCTTAATCATGAAAAATATCCTGAATCACAGACAACTGTATACAGCGGATTTGAAAATGAAAACGGCGGAAACTACACTGTTGCAGAATTTGAGAAAACGTATACATTCGAAAAAAACATTTCGAAAATAGAGCTTATATTCAGCGGAGATACGGAATTTCAGCTTTATTGTAATGGCGAAATTATTGCTACGGGCCCTGCCTATTCGGGCGGTGATTTTTTAGGTAATGATTCTCAGAGAAGCGATTTTTATAAGATGCAGACCGAAATTTCACCAAATACAGATACTGTTTGTTTCTTTGCAAGAGTTAAAATGATGCCTGTCAGAATCTGCGAATACTCAAAAGGCAGAGGCGGATTTATGCTTTCCGCACTGATAACGTTTGAAGACGGAACAGAAACAGTTGTAACTACCGATTCATCCTGGAAGGCAAGAAAAAACAGTGCATATAAAGACCCGCATACATTCGATACCCGTCTTTTTTCAGATGAATATACATATGCAGAAGAAGTCGAAGATATATGGAAGGCGGAAACTGCTCCTATTAAACTCAGAAATGAAGAGACAATAAATCCTGAAGGAAACAGAATACTTTTAAAACCGTACGAAGAAAAAAAGGTAGTTCTTGAGCTTGACAAAATATATGCAGGGTTTATAAATATTTTTGCAAAAACTAAGGGTAATCTGTATGCAGATGTTACTTGCAGAGAAATTGAGGAAAATGGTTCTTCAGAGCAATTTGTTTTTTCCGAAGACAGTGAATACAGAGGCTTTTATCTGCACAGTGCAGGAAATCTGCTTGTAAATCTTAAAAATGAATCTGATACAGAGTCGGAATTTACAATCAGTTTTATTTCCACATTCTATCCTGTTGAGTGTGTTGCGACAACTACAACTGATGATGAGGACATGAATACTGTGCTCGACGTCTGCAGGCATACACTTAAAATATGCCGTCAGCTTCATCACCTTGACAGTCCGAGACATTGTGAGCCCCTCGCATGCACGGGAGACTACTATATTGAAACTCTTATGACATTGTTTACATTCGGTGATATGTCTCTTGCTGAGTTTGATGTCAGACGCACAGCAACACTTCTGAGAGATAATGACGGAAGAATGTTTCATACGACATACAGCCTGATATGGGTAAAAATGCTGTATGAGGTTTATCTGTTCACGGGAAATAAAGAGCTTCTTTATGACTGCTCAGATGCATTAATGCTTCTGCTTAAGCGGTTTGAAAAATATATCGGTGACAATGGACTTATTGAAACTCCGCCGGATTATATGTTTGTAGACTGGATATACATAGACGAAATATCAATGCATCATCCGCCGAAAGCCTTGGGACAAACCTGTCTTAATATGTTTTACTGCGGCGCACTCGACACTGCGGCTTTAATATTTGAAGAAATATCAGAACAGGAGCCGGCAAGGAAATGTACAGAAAATAAAAACAAACTTAAAAAAACAATTAACAGATTACTTTTTGATGCGGAAAAGGGAATGTATTTTGAAGGACTGACAACAAAAACTCCCGAACATCTGATTTATCAATACATGCCTCAGAATGTTGATAAGGTTTATTATATGAAGCATTCAAATATTCTGTCGGTATATTTTGACGTTTGTGAGGAACAAAACAGAGAAAAAATTATAGATAAAATAATGAGCGGTAAATGCAGAGGAGACGTTCAGCCGTACTTTTCTCACTTTTTACTTGAAGCAGTTTATAAAAGCGGACTGAGAGAAAAGTACACCATGCAAATTCTTGAACAGTGGAAAAAGCCTGTCATGGAATGCAAAAAAGGACTGGTAGAAGGATTTTTCAAGCCTGAACCTGCATATTCCTTTGACCACAGCCATGCGTGGGGCGGCTCTCCTGTTTATTCACTTCCGAAAGCTATTTTGGGACTTGAAATCAACAAAGCAGGTCTTTCTGAAATAACATTACGTCCGTCATTACTGGGACTCGGCAAAGCAACCGTAGAGCTTCCCACACCGTACGGCTTTGTGATATGCTCTCTGGAAGATGGCAGGAAACCGATTATTTCACATCCTGAAGAAGTAAAGGTTCATTTTATCGAAGATTAAATCGGATTTTACTTGGAAAAATCAAAAATAATATGTAATAAAATAAATAATTGTATTGACTTTTGTCAGATTTTGTGTTATAATCCTTTGTAAGTAGTTCCTATAATTTTTGTTGGGAGTGAAGGATTATAATAGCTTTAGAAGAAAAAATTTTAAAAGAAGGCAGAGTTTTGCCGGGAGATATACTTAAAGTTGACTGTTTTCTTAATCACCGTATAGATGTTCCGTTTCTTCTGGAAATGGGAAAGGAAATAGCACGCCTTTATAAAGATGAGCCGGTGAATAAAATTCTTACTATTGAAACATCGGGTATACCCATTGCTTTTGCCGCGGCACAGTATATGGATGTTCCTGTTGTCTTTGCTAAAAAGGACAAGTCAGGAAATATATCAAATGAAGTTTATTCGTCAAGAGTTACTTCTTTTACAAGAAAAAATGTGTATGATGCCGTAGTCAGCAAAAACTTTCTCAGTAAAGAGGACAATGTTCTCATAATAGACGATTTCCTTGCAAAAGGAAATGCCCTGACAGGACTTTTGGATATAACTAATCAAGCAGGTGCAAAGGTTTGCGGCTGTGCAATTGCTATCGAAAAAGGATTTCAGGGCGGTGGAGACGAACTGCGAAGTCAAGGAATCAGAGTTGATTCTCTCGCTATTGTGGAATCAATGTCCGGAAACTCCCTGGAGTTTCGTAAGTAATTTAAGTATGTAAAAAAATTTACATAAAAATAATTTTTGCCGAAATGGCAGGAGGGGTAAAAAATGAAAAAAATTTTTTCAATGATTCTCGCGACTGCAATGCTTATAGCATCAGTTAGCATGTTATCAGCTTGTAGCGGGGAAAAGGCAGATGTGAACGGAGAAAAGGCAGACGTTAAAATCGGTTTTATTTTCCTTCACGACGAAAACTCAACTTACGACAAGAACTTTCTTGATGCAGCAGAAGCAGCAACAAGCGAATTAGGTCTTGCAGCAGACCAGGTTATTTTCAAGACAAATATTCCTGAAGGTAACGAATGTTATGAAGCTGCAGCAGACCTTGCAGACCAGGGTTGCGATATCGTATTCGCTAACAGCTTCGGTCATGAACCATACATGTTAAAGGCTGCAAAAGAATTCCCTGAAGTTCAGTTCTGTCATGCTACAGGTACTACAGCTCATACAGAAAATGTTGCAAACTTCCACAATGCATTTGCTTCTATTTATGAAGGCAGATATCTTGCAGGTATTGCAGCAGGTATGAAGCTCAATGAAATGATTGAATCAGGAAAAATTACAGCTGAGGAAGCTAAGATGGGATACGTTGGTGCGTATACATATGCTGAAGTTATTTCAGGTTACACATCATTCTATCTTGGTGCAAAATCAGTTTGTCCGAGCGTAACTATGGAAGTACAGTTCACAGGAAGCTGGTATGACGAAGCTCTTGAAAAAGAAGCTGCTACAAAGCTCCTCAGTAACAACTGCGTACTTATCAGCCAGCATGCTGACTCTATGGGTGCTCCGACAGCTTGTGAAAACGCAGGTGTACCGAATGTGTCATATAACGGAAGCACACAGAGTGCTTGTCCTAACACATTCATTATATCATCAAGAATTGACTGGGCTCCTTACTTCAAATACATAATCAATGCGGTTCAGAACGGCGAGGAAATTGCTGCTGACTGGTGCGAAGGCTTTGAAGCAGGTTCAGTTGCTCTTACAGATATCAATGAAGCTGTTGCAGCAAAGGGTACAAAAGAAGCTATTGAAGAAGCAAAAGCTAAGCTTATCTCAGGTGAAATCAATGTATTTGATACAAACAACTTCACAGTTGAAGGTAAAAAGCTTGAGTCATATCTCGCTGACGTAGATACAGACGAAAATTATGAAAAGGACACAGAAGTAATCAAGGACGGTTATTTCCACGAATCAGAATTCCGCAGTGCTCCTTACTTCGATATTAACATAGATGGTATTACACTGTTAAACAGCATGTTCTAATTGTTTACTGACGTAGGGCGGGGGAACTCCTCCGCCCTATGTTATATTTTGCATCTTTCATCTTATACAATGAAAGAAAATTATTATAATGGTGATTTGTATGAAACAAAATATTGCTCTTGAACTTAAAAACATAACAAAAACTTTCGGCAGTGTAATTGCCAATAAAAACGTTTCACTCCAGGTGCGAAAGGGAGAGATTCTTTCTATTCTCGGCGAAAACGGAAGCGGAAAAACCACACTAATGAATATGGTTTCCGGAATATACTATCCTGACAGCGGACAAATGCTGATTGACGGAAAGGAAGTCAATATTTCTTCACCGAAAGACGCGTTTAATTATAAGATAGGAATGATACATCAGCATTTTAAACTTGTTGATGTTTTCAGTGCTGCGGAAAATATTATTCTTGGCGTTGAAGATAACAATAAATTCGATATGCAGGGATATATAGAAAAAATACAGGAAATTACTGAGCAGTACGGTTTTGAACTGGACCCTCATAAGAAAATATATGAGATGTCAGTTTCTGAAAAACAAACAGTTGAAATCATCAAGGTTCTTTTCCGTGGAGCTGATATTCTTATTCTTGACGAGCCTACAGCGGTTCTTACCCCACAGGAAACACAAAAGCTTTTCAAGGTACTCAGAAACATGCGTGAAAGCGGGAAAGCGATTATCATAATAACTCATAAGATGCATGAGGTACTTTCTCTTTCCGATAATGTTGCCGTTCTCCGCAAAGGTGAATATATAGGAACGGTAAAAACATCCGAAACAAATGAAACTGAGCTTACCGAAATGATGGTTGGAAAAAAGATTTCATTAAACATCGAAAGAAGTACACCGAAAAACACATGCGACAGACTGGTAATTGATAAAATCAGCTGTGTAAACCGTGAAGGTGTCAAGCTCCTTGACAATGTCTCATTCAATGTACGTTCAGGCGAAATACTGGGTATTGCCGGAATTGCCGGCAGCGGACAGAGAGAACTTCTTGAGGCAATTGCCGGATTACAGCATCTTGATACAGGAAAAATTATATATTTTGATCCGAAAACCAATGAGGAGGAAAACCTTCGTGATAAGACTCCTCTTGAGATTCGTCAGATGGGCGTGAGACTTGCTTTCGTTCCTGAAGACAGACTGGGAATGGGACTTGTAGGAAATATGGACATTGTGGATAACATGATGCTCAGAAGCTACAAAAAAGGTAAATCAGTATTTCTCCAACGTAAAAATCCTAAATCCCTTGCAGAAGAAGTAATTGAACGGCTGGAAGTTGTAACTCCGTCTGTAAATACACCGGTACGAAGACTTTCGGGCGGTAATGTACAGAAAATTCTTGTAGGCCGTGAAATCGCATCAGCTCCAACGGTTCTGATGGCGGCATATCCTGCGAGAGGTCTTGATATAAACTCCTCTTATACGATATATAATCTTCTTAATGAACAGAAAGAAAATGGCGTAGCCGTAATCTTTGTCGGTGAAGACCTAGACGTTCTCATAGAGCTTTGTGACAGAATACTTGTTATCGGCTCGGGAAAAATCGCCGGAATTGTTGACGGAAGAAATGTAACTAAAGAAGAAATAGGTCTTTTGATGACAAAACCATCAGATGAAAATAGTGAAAAGGAGGTTGCAACCGATGAAAAAAATGAATAACTACCTGGTGAAAATGTTTTGTAATCCACCGATTCATATCGCAAAAAGAGATACTCTTGTGTGGTGGAAGGCATGGGGTGTAAGAGCGATTTCCGTGCTTCTGGCTTTGGTGGTATGCGGCGTAATAACAGTTGCACTTACAGGTATTAACCCGGTAAAAATGTATGTTTCGATGTTTGAGGGTGCTGTGGGAACTCCACGACTTGTATGGAATATGCTTCAAAACACAGCAATACTTCTCTGCGTTTCTCTGGCGGTAACTCCTGCATTTAAAATGCGTTTCTGGAATATAGGTGCTGAAGGACAAATTCTGATAGGCGGTCTTGCAACTGCGACATGTATGATTTTTCTTGGAGAAAAAATACCGTCACATCTTTTGATTATAATCAGCTTTATATCAAGTATAATTGCAGGTGCAATCTGGGGATTTTTCCCTGCCTATTTTAAAACACGATTCAACTCAAACGAAACTCTGTTTACATTGATGATGAATTATATTGCTATTCAGCTTGTTGCATATTTTACACTGGAATGGTCAGTGCCAAAGGGTTCAGGAACACCCAGAACTCTGGAATTCGGACAACTCCCCACACTCTTGGGACAGAAATATTTAATTAACATTCTGATTGTTCTTGTAATTACTGTTATAATGTATATATATCTCAAATACAGTAAGCACGGATACGAAATTTCAGTTGTTGGTGAAAGTGAAAAAACAGCAAAATACATTGGAATAAATGTAAAAAAAGTTATTTTAAGAACTATGCTTATTTCAGGAGCTATCTGCGGAATAGCAGGATTCTTGCTTGTTGCGGGAACTGACCATTCACTTAAAAGTGATACTTCCGGCGGAAGAGGATTTACCGCTATTATGGTTTCGTGGCTGGCAAAATTTAACCCCGTGTTTATGGTACTTACTTCACTTCTTATAGTATTCCTGGAAAAAGGTGCTTCTAAAATTTCAGAAGTTTACAGACTAAATTCTTCTTTTTCTGACATAATAACCGGAATTATAATATTCTTTATAATAGGTGCAGAATTCTTTGTAAATTATACTATGAAAATAAGCAAAAAAGAAAAGGAGGCAAGTGTATGATAGCAACAATTATTCAGCGTGCAGTTATGCAGGGAACTCCGTTGCTTTTCGGTTCAACGGGTGAAATACTCACAGAAAAATCAGGACATCTCAATCTGGGTATTCCGGGAATCATGTACGTAGGCGCAATAAGCGGTGTTGCCGGTTCTTTTCTCTATGAGAATAGCGTAGGAGCAAATATAAATCCGTTTCTTGCAATTCTTATTCCATTGGTTTGTGCCCTGCTGGGTTCAGCTATCATGGGTTTTATATACTGTTTTTTAACCGTAACTCTTCGTGCAAACCAAAACGTTACCGGTCTTGCTCTTACTACATTCGGTATCGGTATCGGTAACTTTTTCGGCGGTTCGCTCATAAAACTCGTCGATATGGATGTTCCGTCAATTTCTCTTTCTGCTACGAGTACTATTTTTAAAACACAGCTTCCTATAGCAGATAAGCTCGGATGGTTCGGAACAGTCTTCCTTTCTCACGGATTTTTAGTATATGTTGCGATTATTATTGCTTTAATATCGTCATATATACTAAATAAAACAAGAACAGGTCTTCATTTAAGAGCAGTAGGTGAAAGCCCTGAAACAGCAGATGCTGTAGGAATAAACGTTACAAAATACAAGTATCTTTCAACATGCATAGGAAGTGCTATTGCAGGTCTCGGAGGGTTGTATTATGTAATGGACTATGCTAACGGCGTATGGTCAAACAACGGTTTCGGTGACAGAGGCTGGCTTTCAATAGCGCTCGTTATCTTCTCGGTATGGCGTCCGTCCATAAGCATACTCGGTTCTATTCTGTTCGGATTTTTATATGTAATTCCTACATATATTCCCGATATTACCGTAAGTACGAAAAAGCTTTTCGAGATGCTTCCTTATATAGTTACAATCCTTGTACTTATCATAACAAGTATAAGAGATAAGAAAGAAAATCAGCCTCCGGCAGCTCTTGGATTAAACTATTTCAGAGAAGAAAGATAACTGTTGTCATTCAATAATTTCAGAACAATTGGGGCTGTTGCCTTTAGCGCAGACCGTTCAAAAGCTCCGAAAACGGCTTAAACCCTACATTTGGAACATTTGTCAAACACTTGAATAAAGTTGAAATCCGCAATTCTCTTGCGGATTTCTCGTATTTTTATGCTTTTGAA
>JAZULT010000004.1:0-9014 GCA_045603225.1 Clostridia bacterium
CCATAACCTGTTGCAACGCAACAGATTTCACTGTCACAAGATGACAATTTCATTCATCCTGCGGATGAATTTCACCCGATTGAAAATCGCATTTCACTATTGTTATTTGTCCCGACAAATTACAATTTATATATTAAGATAACATAGAAATCTTTCTTTCATTTCTATTCAGTATTATATTTAATATAAACGCAATTACATACGAACATACCGAATACATCGCCATTTTTGCAATATAGCCTGAATCCGTAACCGCGTTCAGATAATACCATGGCGGAAGCAGCATGCGTATTTCTTCAAGATAATTAATGCTGAAAAATATCGGACACAGAACAAGCATAACTATTGTTAAAAACGGTATACAAGCTCCAAGTCTTCCTGCCGAGCGGAAAAGAATACATAATATCAGGCAAAATCCTGTTGCAGACAATGCGTACAGAATCATTGCTGTTATTTCAAGATAAGCTTTTGTAAACATTCCTGAAAGGTAAAGTGCAATTAAAACAGCTACAGATGAGGTTGCAATCGCTGAGAGGCATGAACCGAAAGCAGGTGCAAGTTTTTTTCTGTAGGATAACCAGTCATATTTGCCTTCTGCCTGGTCTGACAGAAAATACATGGCCGAAGCAAAACCGCAAAGCATTATAAGTATTGCAAGTATTCCGCGTATTGGCGTCAAAAGGTAATTTTCGCTATTACCGATTTCTACGTCAGAATCCATTTTTTGTATCTCTACCAAGCTGTCTTCGTATATATATTTGTTATAATGAGATAGTATAATATCATCAGATGTATTCTCGGAAATAATATCATGTTTAAATAAAAAGTCTTTATAAGTTTCATACGATATATGCTGGAAAAGCACCGAGTAGAGCTTTTCGTTCGAAAGTCTTGTCATTGTATTTTCTTCTGTTACAATAACTTTTACTATAGGCTTTGTAGGATTATCTGATACATAATCGCTGATTTTCTGCTTCGTATTTTCAGGGAAAATCCATGCACAGTCTACATCTTTTTTCAGTACTGCATTTTCGGCTTTTTCGTATGTCTTAAAAACAGTAAAACGCAATACTGAATCAGAAGCAGTTAATTTGTTGATGATATCGTGAGCAGCCGGATTGTTTTCACCTTCTGCATAAAGTGCTATATTCATTATACCGCTGTCTTCCTGCGTAATTGCTATTTTTGCCGCAGGAATGGAAAGAGGGATAAGAAGCAGTATCATAATAAAACTGTATTTATGGAATATTCGCTTTGTAAACATGCAGTACCATGTAAAAAGATTTTTTATTCTTTTCATTTTTCATCACCTGCAATTCTGTAATTTCTGATAGTTAAAGTAAGTAATGCAAATATAGCTGTGTAAAGACCGATAGATGCATATTCGTATGTTATCGGTACGTCTGTCAGGCACTTCCTCATATACGAAAAACCAATTCCTGACGGGAGCAGGGAGGAAAGCTTCTGTATATTATCCGGGAAAAAGTAATTCGGATAAAAACATCCGGATATATATGCAAGAACGATTGCAACGAAGAATTGAAGCACAACTGAGTTTACCGTTCCGGGAACAAGCTCGTATATCATCATTTGCATTGCGGATATCATAATTACAACCGGTATAATTTTAATGATAAACACAACTGATGAGAATATGCCGGATGTTTCAAGTTCTTTTATTCCGAAGTCGTTATTTTGAGTGACAATGCCGAAAATTACGGAGAATATCAGAAGCGTTGTTAATGTACATACAAAGAATCCTGCAAATTCACAAAGCAATTGCCATCCGGATTTAATTCCGCGTGAATATAGAGAACGTGGGATTGAAAGATTGTTTTTAATAAGCAGTTTGTTACACGATAAACCCCATATGAGTAAAAAGAATAGTATAAGTCCGCATATATAATATCCTTCTGTAGATATTGAGTCTGCAATTCCGATTTCGTATACTTTGTAGGATTTGCTTCTTCCGAGGACTTCTGTTATATATGTAAGGTTCATATCTGTAATATTTTCACCAAGCATTTTTTGTGCTTTGCTGTCGGCTGCATCTTTTGTAATACTTTGCAAGCCATATACTGAGCTTTGTGTTCTTGTTATCCATTCCGAAGCGATATCTGCGATTTCACGAATTATCGCAGTTTCAAAGCCTGTATTTTCATTTAAAACAACGTATTCGACCGGGGTATTATTTCCGTAAAGAATATCTGTGATGAAATTATCCGGAATTCTCAGATATCCTGAAATTTCGCGTTTTACTAATGATTTTTTTGCGGATTCTTCATCAAGCTCAATGAAGTTTATTGAAAAACGTGAGCTGTCAAAATTCTGAAGTGCTTTTATACCAACGCCCAAATAAGATTCGGATGTATCGCCTACAATTCCGAGTTGTATTTTGGTTTGTCCTTTGTTTGAGTTCTGATGAAGAATAACAGTTGTTGTAAGAATAATGCTTGCAAGTGTTATGAGTGTTATAATTAAAATTGACGGATATATTTTAAATGCTCTTTTAATCTGAAGCTTCAGATATTTTGTTTTCTTCATAGCATACCTACCAATCTGTGGATATTTCCATCGTATTCAAAGCTTTCAAGAGTACCGTTTTTCAGAATATAAAGGTCATTGCACAGCGGTATTTCCTGAATGTCATGAGTGGCGATAATAATTATGCCGCCATTATTTTTATAATCTTTAAGATAATTTGAAATTCTCTCCTTGCATACAAGGTCCAGAGCTGCGGAAGGTTCATCGAGTAAGAGTATTTTAGGGTTATGAGCCACAGCGCATCCGATTGCCAGTCTTTTTTTCATTCCGCCTGACATTTTGTAAACAGGTGTTTTTATAAATTCTGAAATTCCGAGAATTCTTAAGACACCGTCATCAAATGCTTTATCCATATCTTTCTTGGTGTACCAGAGTCTTAAATTGTCGTATGCATTAAGCTCTTCGAAAAGCGGTGTGCTTTGCGGAACATATCCTACATATTCGGAACGTTTTTTTTCGTCTTTAAGTAAGTTTACATCGTCAAAGGTGAATGTGCCGTTGTCACCTTTGTGAACTCCTGCAAGGATGCTCAGAAGTGTTGATTTGCCGCTTCCGTTACCGCCAAGTATTCCGACACAGGTGCCGGGCTCTGCCGATAATGTTATACTTTTAAGAACTTCATGTTTTCCGTATTTTTTTTGTATATTTGTAATTTTCATGATATAGCCTTTCTATAAAAAGATGCGAGCCTGCAACGTTACAAGCCCGCGTCTTTTTGAATTTAATTTTTTCAGAATCCTAATTCGTCAATTATGTCATCAGGAACATTTATTTCTTCAAGTTTATCTATAAGATCACCTGTTACATAGTCTTCAGCAGCATCATAATATTCCATCAATTCATTTGCATCGTCCGAATCAATATAATCTGAAGGTATACTTACTTTGCTGTTATCTGTTGTTTTTCCTTCTAAACCTAAAGCTATGTACAAATCTTCTCCGGAATAGAGAGAAAGCTTTGAACCGTTATCACTTCCTTTGATTTCGAGCTTCAAATCAGAGATAAGAGATGATATATCGCTGTCTAACATCGTAGTGAAAGTAGTTAATCCTGAACCCGGTTCCACGGTTATGGTACCAACCAGTGTTCCTTTTTCGATTTTCTTTGAATCAACACCGTTTAAAGAAATTGTCAGTACGTCAGCACCCATTACAGAGAGATTGTATTCACCTGTCTTTTTATTTCCGGAATTTTTACCTGAACCTGAGAATTCAATTTTCTGACCTTCTGATTCAACAGATATTGTAGAAGCAAAATTTTTGCCTTTTACTATAGAAGCACAAAGGAATTCTACACCCTCTTCTTCAAATCCGAAACCTATAATGTCTCCTTTATTGTTTACATAGAAATCAAGAGCAATTGACTCTTCGGAAGCTTCAAGGTCTTCAAAACCTTCATCGAGGATACTGTCTATTTCTTCAACAAATAAATCATAGTCCATATCCATATCTTCGTACATTTCAAGTTCTGAAATGTTTGTAATTATTTTTTTGATTTCTTTGTCGTCTCTTACTTCTGTAAGTACATTAGTGAGTATGTTTGCAAGTGTTTCTCCGTCTATATTTGCCGTGAGAACCGTTGCTTTTACAGAAGTGCCTTCAATGTTCAGCTTTTTAGATGATTCATCAATGTCATCAACTGATTTAATTACACATTCGATGTACTTATTCAAAAGCTTTTCGGTAACCTTCTGATCGGGAATGACATTCATTAATGCTTCGAGTTGTTCTGTTGAATCAGATATCTGGGCAACTGCTGCATTATATTCAGAAACGTCAAATTCACCGCGTATTGCTTTTTCGCTGATTTGAGGTATTGTAAAATACATATATCCTTCTTTAGCATCTAATGCGAGAGATACATCAATCACGTCTGTATTATTGATATCGAGACCTAAATTGGTTGAAAATGTATTCTCATTCGTTGCTAAGTTATAATTTATAGCTCCGTTTTCGAACCATGATATGTAATCTGATGCCTCAGAACCGCCATACTCGTCTACAAAGTCGTACAATGCTTCTCCTGCTTCGATACTGATTTTTCCTTCAGCTCCGAAATTCGGACTTTTAAGATTTGTCAGGAACGAAGAAACTTCTTCAACTCCGTCTGAGGTTCCTTTGCCGACAACGTGATTGAAGTATTTTTCAGGACTCATTACTACTTTGTTTATAGAGTTTCTCATTGGTTTTGAAGCGGCAAATCCAACTGCGCCTAACGCTATAACACCGGCAACAGATGCGGCAATGATAATTGGTTTCTTGCTTTTTATTTTTGCTGTAGCAGAATCCGGAATATCTGTATAGTCAATTTGCTGCTGTTGGTAAACATTATCTGCATAACCAGTATTGTTTCCGTTATAATTATTGCTGTTATTGTTGTTATTGTTGTTATTGTAATTTCCGGAAAACTTTACCTGATTTCCGCTGTTAGCATTCTGATTGCTGTAATTATTAGCGGAGGAAGGGGCCGGAGTGACTCTTGCACCGCAATGGTCGCAGAATGTTGCATTATCCGGTAATTTAAATCCACAGTTATCACAAAACATATTAAATTCCTCTTTTCTTTTAGTACTTAGTCATATTATATATCGAAAATATTATTTTGTCAATAGAAATAATATATTTGTAATATAATATCTGTGTTTATTATACTAAACTTAGATAAAACGGAAAAATGGGGGGATAGTTAATATTTTACTATTGACAATATTGAAAAAAAATGGTATAATAAATTGTAAAAAAATAACAAAGGTATGATATAATGAAAAAAGGTATACGCGGACATGACGTGCAGGCCGTCGGACTTGAAAATATAGCAGACCGATGCCGTGAGGTCGGGATAGAATATCTGCAGCTTGTTCTTGAAAAGAGTATAGACGGCTTTAAAGCCGGAAGCTTTTCTGAAGAATATGCAAACGAGATAAAGGATAGTCTCGGCAGTATGAAAATTGCAGTTCTCGGAAGCTACATAAACCCGTCCTCTGTTGATAAAGACGAACTGGAATACGATTTATTTCGTTTCAAAGAAAAAATCCGTTACGCAACTGTGCTTAATCCTATAGTAGTTGGTACGGAAACAGGAGCTTATATTGAAGGTCAGACTGATTCCGAGGAAGCATATCAGCATTTACTAAGGAGCATCCGTGAGCTTCTTGCGGAGGCTGAAAAATATAATGTCAATATCGGAATTGAAGGTGTGCATATTTTTGTTATAAACACACCCCGGAAGATGGCAAGACTTATGGGCGACCTTGACTCAGATAATGCAAGAGTTATTTTTGACCCGATAAATCTTATAAGCATTGACAATTATAAAGAGCAGGATAAAATCATAAATGATATGTTTGAACTTCTCGCAAGCAAGATTGCTGTTATTCACGCAAAGGATTTTGTAGTAGAAGACGGAAGAATAAAAACTGTTGCTCCGGGAGAGGGAATGCTTAATTATGAGCTGATATTCAAAAATCTTAAGGAGCATAACCTTGATATCCCCGTGATAGTTGAAGAATTTAATGAAAACAAAGCAGTTACTGCTTTTGAATATTTAAAAAAAATCAGGAGGAATGCATGATGGAAATCAGATGCGCGTCTAACCCTAAGGACGTTAAACACTACACAACAGACAGACTCAGAGAGGAATTCCACATTTCGGAGTTATTCACAGTCGACAATATCAAAATGGTATACAGCCATATTGACAGAATCATAACCGCAGGTCTTATGCCTGTATATCAGGAGCTTAAGCTGGAAGGTGGAAAAGAGCTTGCAAGTGACTACTTCCTCGAAAGACGTGAAATGGGATGTATCAACATCGGCGGAAAGGGCATTATTACTGTTGACGGTGTTGAATATGAAATGAATCCGAGAGACGGAATGTATATCGGAATGGGTAATAAGGAAATATCATTCAAATGTGTTGATATTGAAAATCCACCGAAGTTCTATGTTTCATCATGTCCGGCACACAAGACATATCCTATTGTTAAGATTGATATAACAAAAGCGAAGAAGGTTCCCTGCGGAAGTGTTGAGGACTGTAACAAGAGAGTTATCAATCAGTACATACATCCGGAAGTAATGCAGAGCTGTCAGCTTGCAATGGGACTTACACAGCTTGAACCCGGTTCAAACTGGAACACAATGCCTTCACATACTCATGACAGACGTATGGAAGTATATCTTTATCTTGATATGGGCGAAAATGATGCAGTATTCCATATGATGGGAGAACCGAATGAAACAAGACACATTATCATGCATAATGAAGAAGCTGTTATTTCACCGAGCTGGTCAATTCACTCAGGTGTTGGTACAAAGGCATATTCATTTATCTGGGCAATGTGCGGCGAAAATCAGGAATTTACTGATATGGACTTTATTGAAACAAAGGATTTAAGATAACAATCGGGAGGAATTGTAAATGTTTAGTTTAACAGGTAAAGTTGCACTTGTAACAGGTGCAAGCTACGGTATAGGATACGCAATTGCAAAAGGTCTTGCTGATGCAGGTGCCAAAATTGTATTTAATGATATTAATCAGGAGCTTGTTGACAAAGGTCTTGCAAGCTATAAAGAAGACGGAATTGATGCAAAAGGTTATGTTTGTGACGTAACAGATGAAAAGGCTGTAAATGAGCTTGTTGCAACAATCGAAAAGGAAGTTGGAGTAATTGATATACTCGTAAACAATGCAGGTATAATCAAGAGAATTCCTATGCATGAAATGTCAGCTGAAGACTTCAGAAAGGTTATTGATGTTGACCTTAATGCTCCGTTTATTATGTCAAAAGCTGTTATTCCTTCGATGATTAAGAAGGGACACGGAAAGATTATCAACATCTGTTCAATGATGTCAGAGCTCGGACGTGAAACAGTTTCTGCATATGCAGCTGCAAAGGGCGGACTTAAGATGCTTACAAGAAATATTTGTTCAGAATACGGTGAGCATAATATTCAGTGTAACGGTATCGGGCCGGGATATATTGCAACTCCTCAGACTGCACCGCTTCGTGAAACACAGCCTGACGGTTCAAGACATCCGTTTGACCAGTTTATTATTGCAAAAACTCCTGCAGCTCGTTGGGGAAATCCCGAGGACCTTGTTGGCCCCGCAGTATTCCTTGCGTCAGATGCTTCAAACTTTGTAAACGGTCACGTGCTTTATGTTGACGGCGGTATTCTTGCTTATATCGGAAAACAACCGTGATAAATTAATAAACTTTCAGGGTATGTAAAAACTCGTTTTTACATACCCTGTTTTATTGTAATTTGTCGGAATAAATTACAATAAAACACTAAAATCAATGTGTTTTTCTGTATTCCGACGGAGAAACTCCGTATTTTTTTCTGAACTGTTTTATAAAATAGCTTGGCGAGTTAAATCCTGACATGATTGCTATATTGGAAATTGAAAATGTGTTGCCCGCGAGCAGTCCTGATGCATAAGTAAGTCGTCTGTTGATTACATATTCGCTGAAGCTGATATCCAGCTCTTCTTTGAACTTTCTTGAAAGATGTTTTTCCGACAGGAATACTAGTTTGGAGATATCCTTTAGCTTTATATCCTCTTTAAAATGTTCATTTATATAATTGGCAGCAAATTTAATCGGCTCAGATGTTTCTTTGCGTGATAGTGATATGCTTCTTGCTTTTCTGAAAATGAAATAAAGAAGTGCTTCGAAAACTGCCAGTTCATGAGCATGAGATAACTGACCGAAACCGGTATGTTCCTTTTCAATCATTTTGTAGAGAGAAAGGTAATATTCTATTTCACTTTCATCAAGCTCTAAATGTAAACTTTTTGAATTGTTAATGAGAAAAATAAGAGTCTCATTTTGTACAGTTTCCTTGTCAAAAGAAAGATGATAACAGACAGAAGGCTCATCCATATCATAGCTGTGAGAGTCGGGGGTGATAATCATGGTAAGAGTACCGCGTCGGAATTTGTACGAAGTATTATTTATATGCGTAGTTCCGCTTCCGCTGAGCATCAAATCTATTTCTATAGAATTGTGCCAATGCGGAATAATAGAGTCAATATAGAAAAGCATCTTGAAATTTATAAGAAGCAATATGAAATGATAAGTGAATATATAGATTCCGACAAACTGACAGATGCTATGTCTCATGTGGAATTTTATGATCTGGGGTTGTCGAAAAAGCCTGTTGTACTGACGGAACACGTCGATAAATTTTTAAAAAAATGTATTGGAAATATATGGGTTTATTATTGTTGCGGACCTGAAGGAGGCGGTTACAGTAACCGATTTATTGCAATGCCGTCAGGAAGAACGAGAATTATGGGACTTCAGCTTTATAAATACGGAATTAACGGATTTTTGCATTGGGGATTTAACTTCTATTATGAACAACTGTCAAAAGGTGAAATAAATCCGTTTATGGTAACGGATGCAAACGAGGCATTTCCTGCAGGTGATGCGTTTACTGTTTATCCCGGACCTGACGGTGCAC
>JAZULT010000005.1:0-6401 GCA_045603225.1 Clostridia bacterium
AACAGGCGAATAAAAGCCGGAGCAGGTGAGTTCAGGGATATGGAGAACCTACTCCCCACAGAATATCCCTGTCTTTCATCTTCGCCTTTGCCGAAGAAGATTCTGGAAGAAAGCAACATCGTGAAATGGACGATTCCGAAATACATTGATGCTGATTTATCGCTTTTCTCAGGCGTTAAGAAAGAGGACGACGGAACGTTCTCGATATACATAAACGGTGAGAAAAAACGCGGAAACATCAGCAACGTTGAGGATGCATTCGACTTTAACGGTCAGATTATTACTATTCCGGAATTTAACGGATATAATTACCGTACCGATGAATGGGTAAAACCGGCAGGCTTTACAGACAGTATAGCGTTTGACAACATTTATGCTGACGGTGTTTACCTTTATGGCAAAATACAATACCCGAACAGAAGCGGAGACAGTTATCATGATCTTGAGGTAGGCGACAATATTGTTATTTCGGGGTGCAGTTCAGCTTACGATGCGAACAACTCATGCTTCCCTGTTTCAAGCTCGGATTACAGAGACCTGAGACACCCTGCGTCCATTACCGTTATTGAAGCTTCGGAATCAGAAAAATATATAACATTACACGTTCTGGCGCACAAGGCCAACGGCAAGATTTTTGAATTCAAAGAGACTGAAAATACAATCACAGCAACAATCACAAAGCAAACTCCGCGTGTGTCCTTTGCATGTATGAACAAAAACAGGGTATGGGCTTTGGCTGAAAACGGTGAAAGTGTTTATGCATCAGAGCTGGGATTGCCTCTTGATTTTTATAATCTGGGTACTAATGCTGTTGATGCGTGGTACGGTGACGTGGGAACGCCCGGCAAGTTTACGGGACTCGGCACATATCAGGACAGAGTGCTTGCATTCAAGGAAGACGAGGTTCACATCGTTTACGGTGATGTTCCGTCGAATTTCAGCATTTACAGAAATTACAGCATCGGGTGCATTGATGGAAAGAGTATTGCTAATGCAGGTGGAATGCTTATATGGTTATACCATGACGGATTCTACTCCTACAGCGGCGGTATTCCTCAGAGGATATCAGACAAACTGAACACGAAATACGTAAGCTGTGTGGCTTTTGCCGACAACAAGCGGTATTATGCACGATGCGTAAAAGAAGACGGGACGGCAGAGATACTTGTTTACGATACGGATTTTAAAATCTGGAGTAAGATTGGTGCAAGTGAAAAGCCTGTTATTGGCGGTGAGTATTATGGTGGTATTACATATATTTACGATTCAGACAGTGTTTACAAGCTATTCGGAGACGAATACGGAGATTTCTATGCAGAAAGCGCTCCCATGACCTTTGATACCTACAGAGACAAGTCGGTGTTGTACTTATATGTGAGGACAATATTTAATGATGACTCATCATTTCTGAATATATACACCTCGGTGAATGACGGTGAATGGGTGGAACATAAGGGGATAGCCGGTGCAGATAATCCCTCCACCACCTTCGGTGGTCCCCCTCCCTTTAGGCAAGGGAGGCATAGATTGCCGATAAGGTATTCAAACGGTGATTCGTTGAGGCTCAGGCTTGAAGGACACGGAAAGGTTACGGTACTTGATATCGGAATCGAACTTATAGAAAACTAACAGGAGGTATTAATCCTTATGGATGAAAATACATTTGGCGTTGAAGAGCAGAGTGTAGCCGACTCTGCAGGCGTTGAGGGGCAGAATGTAGCCGATTCTGCAATGGACGACAAGGATTTTGACGACTATATTGACGGGATTATGGAGGGAGAGAACAGGGCAGAGCAGAGTCCTGCTCCTACAATGTCGGAAAGTGTAGAGGAAGAATCGGAGTCGGATGATGTGGCGGAGCCGTTCAAGAGCTTTGCTACGGAAGAAGAATATCAAGGAGAGATTGACAGGATATTCTCAAAGAGGTTTCATGACTACAAACGTGTTACGGAAGAACGTGACGAAATGCTTGAAAACCTCAAAGAGTTTTACGGAGTTGACGACAGTGAGGAGGCTTACAGCCTTTTCAAAAATCAGTTAGTCGCTTCGAAAGCTGAAGATGCAGGGTTATCTGTTGACGACTACGTCGAACAGTCAGAACAGGCCCGGAAGGCAAAAGCATATGACAAACAGATGGAATATCAGGAGAGGGTTGAGCAGGAGAGACAACGTTTAATCTCCGAAGCTGAGCAGATTAAGAGTGATGATAAGACGTTTGACTTACTCAAGGTCTACAACAGCGACAAGAATTTCAAGGCTGACCTCGACAGAACCGGAAGTGTGTACTTTGCTTATGCTAACTATGTAAAGAAACTCCCTCAGTCGGCAGAGCCGACGGCTCCCTCGGATAGGGAGCCTGCAATGAGGGTGTCAGCGGAACAGGAGAAAATGTCTGTTCCGTCAAAGCGCTCTTTTAAAGAGGGCGGAACAGCAAAGTCTTCATCGAGAGGCAGGGTAAGCTCTTCTCCCGCTGACCTGTCAGATGACGATTTTGAAGAATATATCAAAAAGATAGAAGGGAACTTATAATTGTCAAAGAAAGGATGAAAAATTATGACAGATACTGAAAAACTTTTAAATTTACAGACTACCGCATCGAGCGGTACTCAGCCTCTATTCCAGGAAGTTCTGAACAGGCACATCCTGAAAAGAGCTGAAGCGAAGCTTGTACACGACCAGTTTGGTCAGAAGGTGAAAGTCCCCAAAGGCAAAACAAAGACAATTTCATGGGACAGACTTTCTCCGCTCCCTAAAGCTACAAAGCCTCTTACTGAAGGTATTACTCCTAAGGGAAGCTCAATTAACATTACTCGTATAACAGCTCAGCCTGTTCAGTACGGTAACTATGTGAGCTACACTGACAGCTTCGACTTCTTCAAGCATGACCCTTCACCGGAAGTGCTTAAGATGAACGAGCTTCTCGGAAGAAATGCGGCTGAAACTCTTGACGACATCACAAAAGATATTCTTGCGGCAGGAACTAACGTTCTTTACGCAGGTGGTGTGACAAGCCGTGCTACTCTCGCAGATGGTCTTACCGTGACAGATGTAAGAAAAGCTGTTAACCAGCTTAAGCGAAACAAGGCTGTTCCGTTTGACGACGGTTACTATGTGGCTATTGTTCATCCTGATGTAACATTCGACATTCAGTCTGACGAGAACTGGAAGAAGCCTCACGAATATGTTGATACAAAACAGATTTACAAGGGTGAAATCGGTGAGCTTTACGGTGTACGTTTCGTTGAAACTCCTGATGCAAAAATCTTCAGAGGTGAAGACCTCGCAGAAAATCGCTCAGAGCTTACTGTTCAGAAGATTGATGCGGAAAGCAAGAGAATTTATATTATGGAAGACCTGACTGCTGACGAGGCATCTGCTCTTGCAAACAGAAGCATTACTGCAAACGGATTCATATACGTTGTTTCTTCTGCAACTGCAGGCGAAAACGGAGAAGCATATCTTACTCTCGGAAGCGCTCCCGACGAGTCAATTGAAATTGACATGAAGGTTTATCCTGCAGATGGCGGTGGAGCTTCAAACAGTCCTGTTTACGGTAATCTCTTTATCGCAAAGGATGCTTACGGAGTAACAAGTCCTAAGGAGAACATCGAGAACATTACAAAAGCTCTCGGTTCTGCAGGAAGCTCTGACCCGCTCAATCAGAGAGGTACAATGTCCTGGAAGGCTTACCACATGGCTAAGATTCTTGAGCCTTTGTATCTTATCAGAGTTGAGTCGTTGTCTACTCTTACAAAGGCGTGATGATGTATGGTAATATGGAAACCTCAGGCGAGGCAGGCTGAGTTCCAGTCACGCAGTGAGTATGAAGCTCTTTACGGCGGTGCGGCGGGCGGAGGAAAAAGCGATGCGCTTGTCGCAGAAGCGCTGAGACAGGTTCATATTTCACATTACAAGGCGATTCTATTCAGAAAAACCTTTCCGCAGCTCCGGGAATTGATTTTGAAGTCGTTGAAGATATACAAATCAGCATTCCCGGATGCTGTCTACAACTCAACAGAGCATGTGTGGAAGTTTCCATCAGGAGCAAGAATATATTTCGGCTCTATGCCAAACAAGGACAGCTACCTGAACTATCAGGGGCTGTCTTTTGCCTTTATAGGCTTTGATGAGCTGACACACTTTACACGCGAGGAATATGAATATCTGATATCACGTAACCGTGCCGACGGTGAAGGTGTCAGAGTCTACATAAGAGCTACAGCAAACCCGGGCGGAATAGGTCACGGTTGGGTTAAAGAGCGATTTATAACTGCAGCTCCGCCCAATACTACTATACGATTCAAAACAGAAGTGCGTATGCCTGACGGAAAAATGAAACAGGTTGAGAGAACAAGAGTATTTATTCCGTCATCGGTATTTGACAATCAGGAGCTGTTAAACAACGACCCGAACTATCTCGCAAACCTTGCATCGCTCCCTGAAGCACAGAGGAACGCACTCCTTTACGGTGACTGGGACACGTTCTCAGGGCAGGTATTTACAGAATGGAAGAATCATCCTGAAAACGAAGACAGGAGAAACACCCATGTCATAAAGCCGTTTCCGATTCCCGGACACTGGAAGAGATACAGAAGCTTTGACTACGGCTATACAAAACCGTTTGCTGTCCAGTGGTGGGCGGTGGATGAACAGGGCGTTGCTTACCTTTACAGGCAGTTATACGGATGCACAGACACTCCGAATACAGGTCTTAAAATGGAACCGTCTGCTGTTGCGAAAGCAATTAAGGAAATAGAGGAGAGCGAAGAAGCAGGATGTCATATTATCGGTATTGCAGACCCTGCCATATGGGACGAAAGCCGTGGCATGGCAGGAACAATTATCAATCTGTTTAATGAACAAGGGATTTACTTCGAAAAGGGCGACAACAAACGTATTCCGGGCAAGATGCAGGTACATCACAGGCTTGCATTTGACGAGAACGGATATCCGATGATGTACGTATTTGATACGTGCAGAGAGTTTATAAGAACTATACCGAATCTTGTATATGACGAGAGGAAGGTTGAGGATATCGACACCGAATGTGAAGACCACGACTATGATGCAATGCGGTATTTCCTGATGCGGAATCCTATTCCGTCAAGAGCGCCGCAGGTTGTTGAGATGGGCGAGAGATTCAGCCCGTTTCGCGGCTGAGTCCAAATCTCTGATTTGGCAAACGAAACCTGTGCAACAGTGTTCCAAATCTATGATTTGGGTAACACCACTGCCGAAAATATAGCTAAGGTTAATTGCGGGCGGTGTCCGATTAATCCACAGGGATAAGTCTTTGACTAATCCCCATGGATGAATCTACGTATTTCTGATTATTTATGTATGTATTTATGAAAAAGTAATTTTGCATTTACTGAAAGGATGATATTATGAGCTATGAAATAAATATTGACAAATACGGCTTTGCCGAAAAGCAGAATCCTGAAAAGGTTTCAAGAGATTATGCGGCGGAATATGCAAGAAAGCTTGTTGGTGATGAGTCTGCCAAAAGGCAGGAAGATTTGGAATCAGAGGCTAAAGAACGAAAAGCAGCTGACGATGAAATAAGAAACGATGTATATACTAAAGCTGAAACGGATAGTTTTCTTGAAAATAAGGTCGACAAGAAGGAAGAATATTGTCTTGCAACGTTTTCACAGGAGATGTATATTGGAGGGTTCCCGGAAGGGGTCACGAATAAATTAAATAATATAATTTGTTTATCTGACGGACGGGAATTAAAAATTCCGAATTATACTTCGGATCTGATAGATGACAAGGGGTTTTTGACCAGGAGTAATGTGGTTGGTCAAAAAACGGCAGAAAATGGCGAGATTTTTAACGATTATGATAATAATAAAGCTTTTAGTTCTTACTCTACTGCGATAGGTAAAAATAATTTAGCAGGAACAAAAGGCTTTACAATTATAGGTTGGAATGAGTCTAGCAAAACATATACGCTTGACTCTGTTGAGGGTTTAACTGTTGGGGATAGAATTTCTCTTGAATGGGTTGAATCATATTCTGATTGTGGTTCTATTATCTCAATTGATTCAACTACTAATACAATTACAGTTGATGAATTTATTATAGGAAGTAGTTCAGATGAAACTGTTGAAAAAGAATTATTCATTCATAATAAGCCATGGCTTGGTACTCATTCATATGGTTATGGTGCATCTACTGAGGGTGCAGATAATATCGCATTATTAACTTGTTCTCATTCAGAGGGTCGAGGAAATAAATCTTTAGGATTTTATTCTCATACGGAAGGACGTAATAATGTAGCTAATTATGCATCACATGCAGAAGGTAGAAATAATTTTGCTACTGGTGATATGGCACATGCAGAAGGAAGATATACTAAAGCTTTAGGGCATCACTCTCATTCCGAGGGAATTGGA
>JAZULT010000006.1:0-5327 GCA_045603225.1 Clostridia bacterium
CCGAAAAAATAATAAAATTATATATGGATGCTCTCTCAGGGAAAAGTGTTTCAGCAAGGACTGAAAATACGTTTACAAGAGGACACTTTTACAGAGGCATCAAATGAGGTATTAACGAAAAAAATCACGTTGCTATTTGTGCTCAGAAAGGCTATGGAAATTATTATGAGTTATAAAATAATTTTGGCATCTGCTTCTCCGAGGCGAAATGAGATTCTGAAGAATATCGGATTGGAGTTTGAAGTTGTACCATCAGATGCGGATGAAAGCATTATTGACGGTAGTGAAATTCCGATTAATTTGTATGTTCAGGAACTTGCGCTTTTAAAAGCGACAGATGTTGTAAATAAAATTACAGATAAGGAAAATGTTTTGATTATCGGGGCTGATACTGTTGTGTATTCGGACGGTGAGATACTTGGAAAACCACACAATAAAACTGAAGCTTATCAGATGATGAACGGATTGTCGGGAAAATATCATGAGGTGTATACAGGTTTTGCTATTGTAAATGCATCTACTCTTGAATCTGTTTGCGGATATGAAAAAACTGATGTTAAGTTTGCAGAGCTTGACGATAATCTTATTAGTGACTATATCTCAACTTCTGAACCGTATGACAAAGCCGGAGGGTATGGTATTCAAGGGAAGGGAGCAATCCTTGTCGAAAAAATTGACGGAGATTATCTGAATGTAGTTGGATTACCGGCAAGAAAATTGATGATTGCATTACATGAAAATTACGGAATAAATGTTATAAATTCAGAAAGGAATTAATTAAATGGGATTGTTTTCAAAAACTATCGGTTTGGATCTCGGAACCGTTAATACAAGAATTTATAAAGAAAAGAACGGAATAGTTCTTTCCGAACCCTCAGTTGTTGCTGTTGACAGATTTAGCGGGAAAATAATGGCTGTCGGAAAAGAGGCAAACGAAATGGTCGGAAGAACACCTGATAATATTGTTGCAGTAAGACCTATGAGAGACGGTGTTATTGCAGATTTTGATGTTACGAGAGCAATGCTGCGCCAATTTATAAATTTATCATCTATTGGCGGCGTATTAAAACCAAAGGCTGTCGTAGCTATTCCTGTAGGAATAACCGAGGTTGAAAAAAGAGCAGTAGAAGAAGCGGCGATTACATCGGGAATAAAGTCTGTTATTTTTGTTGAAAAACCTCTGGCTGCGGCTTTGGGGGCCGGTGTTAATATTGATGAAACTACCGGTAATATGGTTATTGACATTGGCGGCGGAACAACCGAAGTTGCAGTTATAAGTCTGGGCGGAATAGTTTCGGCTAAGTCAATTCGTGTTGCAGGAGATGCGATGGATAGTGCCATTATTAATTATGTAAAGAAAGAATTCGGGATTATCATAGGTGACAGGATGGCGGAGGATGTTAAACTGGAATTAGGAAACGCCTACGATATCGGAGAAGAAAAAACATATACAGTCAGAGGGCGTGACGTATCTACCGGACTGCCGAAGCAGGAAAATCTTACATCTCAGCAAATTCGTGAAGCGATGCATGAGAACTTTATGACAATTATTGAAACTGTAAAATATGCACTGGAGCATACGCCTCCGGAACTTGCATCTGATATTATGGAAAAAGGAATTGTTCTTACCGGCGGAGGTGCGGAAATTGCCGGCTTGAGTAATCTAATAAAACATGAAATAAATATTGATACAAAAGTATCAGAAAATGCAAATACTTGTGTTGTAAGAGGAACAGGAATTATGATTAATCGCTCGGGGAGGTAAACACCTTAAATGAAGAGAAATTTAATTGCTGTTGTTACGGTTATTACCGTGATATTAACAGCATTCTGTCTTATTTTCGGAGATAACAATTTTATAGTCGGAGGTGTAAGAACTGCTTTTTCACCGTTTCTGACGTTTACATCAAAAATAACTGTGGGTATAAAAGATTTTAAATCTTATTTTACGGAGCTCAGAAGCTACAAAGAGGAGAATAGTGAATTAGCAAGAGAAGTATCAGAACTAAGAAAATCCGTTAAAAGTATTTCGCAGTATCAGACTGAAAATAAACGTCTTTCAGAATTGCTCGATTTGAAGGGAGAAATGGAGGATAAGTATAATCCTGTTGCGGCTAAAGTTGTTTCGTATGAGCCGAATAACTGGTATGATACTTTTATAATAAATAAAGGTAAATGGAGCGGTATATCTGTCGGAGATGCAGTTATATCAACTTCGGGCCTGGTTGGAAAGGTATCAGAAGTCGGAACAGGATACAGCGTAATATCAACTATTCTTGATATAAATAATTCTATAGGTGCGAGGAATGTCAGAAGCGGGGAGCTTGCACTTATAGAAGGTGATGTTACATTATCAAAGACTAAGTTATGTAAAATGACTTATATAGAGAATAAGGATGAAATAAATATAGGCGATCTGATTGAAACAACCGGTTCGGGAGGGGTTTTCCCGGAAGGTATATCTATCGGTGTTGTTAAAGAAATAAAGGCTGAAAATTCAATGCCTTATGCTGTTATAAAACCGTCAGTTGATATGTCCGACATTTATGAAGTTATTGTTGTATGTCGCGGTGAATATGCAGAGAATGGAGCGGAGTTGGAATGAAATACATAAAACCCGCATTGTGGATATTTTTTTTGGCTTTACTTTATGCAAGCGGATTATTTGTTTTTAGAGGACTTTCTGCGGAATTGCTCCTGATTTTCTCAGGAGCGTATGCATTCTCATTTAAAAACATAAAAAGCTCCGTTATTGTTGCAGTTATATGCGCTGTGCTTATGAGCGGATTAGGTGGACGCGGATTTGCATACAGCATTATTTCGTGTGTGTATTTTTCAGCATGGTGTATTGTTGTACCGAACCGTAAAATCCGATGGTTAAATTTTATTTCCAATTTATTTTTTGCGATGATTATTTTTGAGAGTTTATTTTATGTATTCTTTTGTACAGAGTATATGGTTGTAAAAGAAGCATTTAAAACAATAATTTTTCCTGCATCGGTGTATAATACATTTATTGGAATAATTATCTATTTTGCGATTAGAAGAACATATACGATAAAAGAGAGATTTATATTTGCAGAGAGGTGATACGAATTGTTTAATGCCGGTAAGCGGTTTGCACTGATATATATCTTATTTATCTTTGTATTTGTAATAATAGTATATAAACTGTTTGATATGCAGCTCATTAATGGTGAAAGCTATTCTGTGATTGCCGGGAAACGCATTGTCACCTCTGATATAATAGAGGAGGCTCCGCGGGGAGAAATAACGGACAGGTACGGGGAACTGCTTGTTTCGAACAGAACAGCATATTCTGTAGAGTTAGTAAAGGTTGATACTGATACAGATGAATTTAATGAAGTTATTCTTGAATCGTACAAAATTATAACCGATAACGAAAAAGAGAAAATTAAAGATACATTTCCGTTTAGTAAAAACGGAAAAAAGATGTTAATTTCGAATGAAGAAAAAGAAGAATGGATTAAAGATAATGATTTAGAAAAATTCTTCGATGGTGATATTGATGTTTATGAATCTTTTCTGAGTATATGCGAAGAGTTGTATGATATATCTGACAGTTATACTGATGAAGAAAAGCGCATAATTGCCGGAATAAGGTATGAGGCTGAAAAAAAAGGAATATCTCCTCAGACACCGTACGAATTTGCCGGTGATGTCTCTTTGTCATCAGTCTTGAAATTCAAAGAGAGAAAAGATGATTTTCCGGGAATTATTATTAAAAAAAGTTATATCAGAGAATATTTTAATAATGGAATAGCTTCGCATATTTTGGGAATGACCGGAAAAATGAATGAAGATGAATACAAAAAAAATAAAGAAAAAGGTTATGCGTACAATGATATTATCGGCAAGCAGGGCATAGAGAAAATGGCAGAGGATTTTCTGCGCGGAACGGACGGCGTCAGCAGGAATACTACAGATGAGTCCGTTGCAGGGATTGTTGATAATATACCGGCAGTACCGGGAGATAATGTTATTCTTACCATTGATATGAGACTTCAGAGGGCTTTAGAGGAATCTTTGAAAAAGAATATAAACCGTATCAGTCGTTCGGGCGGAGTCGGGAGTGGTAAGGATGCCGACTCGGGGGCTGCTGTTGTTATTGATGTTAAAACAGGAGATGTTTTAGCATGTGCATCATATCCTACGTTTGACTTATCTACTTTTACAAAAGATTATTCAAAGCTTGCATCAAATCCGGCGAAGCCTTTGTGGAACAGAGCTATAAGCGGAACTTATACACCCGGTTCTACCTTCAAACCGCTCGTTGCAATCTCTGCTTTGGAGACAGGAAATATTAAACCCGGAGAAAAGATTACAGATAACGGCATTTACAATTTTTATGAGGATTATAAACCAAGATGCTGGATTTGGTCAGAATACGAATCTACTCATGGCAGTATTAATGTTTCCAAAGCGATTGAACAGTCGTGTAACTACTTTTTCTATGAAACAGGTAGGAGAACGGGAATAGATAATATAGATGAATTCGGCAGGAAATTCGGTTTGGGAGAATATACAGGAATCGGGTTGCCTGAGGAGGTAAAAGGGTATATAGCGTCTCCTGAATCCAAGAAAAAATTGTTTAATAATGCATCTGAGCAGGGATGGTACGGAGCGGATACTTTGCAGGCATCAATCGGTCAGTCTGTTCACTCTTTTACTCCTGTACAGATAGCTAATTATATTGCAACAATCGCTAATGGCGGGACTAGATATAAGCTTAATATAATAAAAAGCATCCGTTCATCATCCGATGGGTGTTTAAAATATAAGAGTGCTCCCGAAATTGCGGAAACAATAAATATGAGTGAGGAAACACTGGAGGCTGTGCGGATAGGAATGAAAAATGTTGTTGACGAGGGTTCAGCAAGAGCAATTTTCACCGGTTATCCGATAGCTATCGGAGGAAAAACAGGGACCGCCCAAATCGGAAAGAAACAATCCAATAATGCCTTGTTTGCGGCATACGCTCCGTACGATAATCCTGAAATTGCAATTTGCGTGGTTCTTGAACATGGTGTGCGAGGTTCTAATGCAGCTTACGTTGCGAAAGATTTATTTGATGTATATTTCGGTTTGAATGAAGAAGCTGTTTCGGCATTTAACGAAATGAATAATCTTACGGAATAAACAAAAGAGAGGGTGTAGATATTGAAAAACGAAGCAGTGTCTATAAAAGGAACATCAAAAGAGATTCTGATGATTTTTAATGAAAGTAGGCCGATAATGGAAATTTTAGAAGTACTGAGAGTAAAAGTAAAAGAGTCAAATGGTTTTTTTAAAGGGAGTTTTAATGT
>JAZULT010000007.1:0-20975 GCA_045603225.1 Clostridia bacterium
CCGAAAAAATAATAAAATTATATATGGATGCTCTCTCAGGGAAAAGTGTTTCAGCAAGGACTGAAAATACGTTTACAAGAGGACACTTTTACAGAGGCATCAAATGAGGTATTAACGAAAAAAATCACGTTGCTATTTGTGGACAGAAAGGCTATGGAAATTATTATGTTTAAAACATTAAATAAAGACAGGGAAACAATAGAAAGAAAATATCATTATCCCGAAGAATATAATTCAGGAAAAACTTTTGGGGTAGTAGACAGAATGATGTTTCATGGTTATGACTATGATGAAACTACAGGGCTTGATGATGCGGATATTGATGCAGGACTTAAAAAATTATCTGCAGAGCTTGAAGGTCAACCGCATCCGGTATATAAAGCAAGGCTTTTTGAATATGTGCTTGATAATACAAGAATAGATGCAAATGAGCATGATTATTTTATAGGTATCTATACATGGAACAGACCGTTAGCGAAATATACGGTTCATAAATGGAGCGGAGAAGTGTATGATTCTTTTCCGGAAGCATCGGAAACACTTGCAAAGCTTGATAAATCAGGTGCAACGTTTGGATGGCTTGATTTTGACCATACGGTACCCGACTGGGATTCGTTAATTGAGCTTGGGTTTTCGGGTGTTTTAAAACGAGCGGAAAATTCGTATAAGGTATTGAAGTCTTCGGGTACACTTACACAAAAGCAGGAGGATTTCTACAGAGGTCTGGAGATTGAGTACAAAGCAATTATCCGCCTTATTGACAGGCTTTATAATTATTCTCTCACTAAGAATTTTGAAAAAGCTCCTGAAATTACAAAATGCTTGAAAAACTTGCGTGACGGTGCTCCTACAAGCTTATATGAAGTATTACAGCTTATTTATATTTATTTTATGCTCAGCGAAAGCATCGACAATTATCAGGTGCGTTCACTTGGTTACGGTCTTGACGGAACTTTGTATCCGTTCTTTAAGAGGGATATAGAAAACGGAATTTATACAAAAGAAGAAGCGGCAGAGCTTATAGGCTATTTCCTTATGCAGTGGGCCGCAATAGACAACTATTGGGGACAGCCGGTTTATCTTGCAGGAACAAATTTTGACGGTACAACTAAAGTAAATGAACTTTCATACATGATACTTGATGTGTATGATAAGCTTGGGTTATATAACCCCAAAATTCAGATTAAAGTAAATAAATCAACTCCTAAGGATTTTTTGTGCAAGGCTCTTGAAATGATAAGACATGGCGTAAACAGTATTGTGTTTGTTAATGAAGAAATTATTATAAAATGTCTTATGTCAAAGGGTGCAACTTATGAAGAAGCTGTTGATTCAGTAATCAGCGGCTGTTATGAATACAAGGTTAAGGCAAGCGGTATTGATATATCGAGCATATATATTAATGCTCTTAAGCCAATTTCACTTGTTTTTGATAATGGCTTTGATACTGTTTCCGGTGAGATGATAGGAGCAGAAACGGGAAATGCAGAAGAATTTACAAGCTTTAAAGAATTTTATTCGGCATATTTAAAACAGCTTGAGCATTGTATAATGACACACATTTACGCTTTGTATCAGCTTGAAACGAGGGTGCAAGAAATTAATCCGTCATTGATGTATTCGGGAACAATACCAAAATGCGTTGAAGGTATGACGGATGCTCTTGATAGCGGAATTAATAATAATACAGGCACATTGCTTTGCGGTCTCGGGACAGCGGTAGATGCACTTATGTCAGTTTATGAGCTTGTTTTTGAAAAGAAATTGACAACTCTTCCGGAGCTTAAAAAAGCACTTGAAAATAACTGGGAAGGCTATGAAAAGCTTCGTGCAATGGCATTAAATGCAGAGCATAAATACGGAAATAATGATGATATATCCGATCATTATGCACTTGCAATAACAAGAACAGTCGCAGATATGCTTCACGGCAGAAAAAATTCGCATGGTGGAAGCTACAGTATGGAGCTTCATTCGGCACGTGCTTTTATTATACACGGTGAAAAAACAAAAGCTACTCCTGACGGAAGAAAAGCGGGTGACGAAATGTCAAAGAATGCATCACCAACTCCCGGAGCAGACAGAAAAGGTATAACAGCACTTATAAATTCAGCAACTACAATAGATTCAACACTTTCAGATGTAGGATTCTGCCTTGATGCAATGCTTCATCCGTCTGCTGTTCAGGGTGAGGACGGTATGGAGGTGCTGTATGCGGTGCTTAATACTTATATGAAAAAAGGTGGTGCATCCATTCACTTTAATATATTTAATGCTGATTTACTTAAGGATGCACAAAAAAATCCCGAAAAATATAAAAATCTGCAAGTACGTGTGTGCGGCTGGAATGTTTTGTGGAATAATATGGCTAAAAAAGAACAGGATGCGTATATATTAAGAGCGGAGAATATACAATGAAATCATTTTTATTAATTGGTCAATCAAATATGGCAGGAAGAGGTGATTTCGGGGAAGTTCCTGAAATTATTAATGATAGATGCTTTATGTTAAGAAATGGTAGATGGCAGCTTATGAGCGAGCCCATAAATCCTGATAGAGCAGTATTCAATCCTGATTTTCACAGTGGAGTCGGGTTGGCGGCATCCTTTGCCGATGAGTATGCGAAATATTTTAATGACACTATAGGACTTATTCCTTGTGCAGACGGAGGAACAAGTCTTTCGCAATGGATGCCCGGAGAAATTTTGTTTGACAATGCGGTTATGAATGCAAAACTTGCGATGCGTTCCTCGGAGCTTGCCGGAATATTGTGGCATCAGGGAGAAAATGATGCCATGGATTTTGATGATGTTAAATATAAGAAAAACTTTATTCAGATGATGACAGAATTGAGAAAAGAATTAAATGCAGAAAATTTACCGGTTATTATTGGTGAGATTTCTGAAAATATTGCCCCTTCATGGAATGTGAAATATGCAAAGGAAATGAACGAGTTATTGATGGAAATAGCAGAGGAGTTTCCGCATTGCAAACTTACACTTGCTAAAGATTTGGAACTAAAGAATGATGGAATACATTTTAGTTCCAAATCCTACCGCATTTTAGGAAAGAGATACTTTGAAAAGTACTTGGAGACGATATAATGGGTATGATTATGTCTCTTTGTATTCTGAAGGAGAAATAAATGATTTATAGTCAATCTTTGTTGGAGTGAAAGGAAGGTTTGACCGATGAATAAAACTAAAGTGATAGAAATCAAACGTTTTGCCGTACATGACGGTGACGGAATAAGGACAACAGTGTTTTTAAAAGGCTGTCCGCTGAAATGTGTATGGTGTCATAATCCTGAAAGCATCGAAACAAAACCTCAGCTTGCATATTATGCTCATAAATGCACAGGGTGTGGAGAGTGTGCATATGTTTGTCCTAATAATGCACACAAAATTGAAAACGGTGTACATATTTATGATAGAGAGCTTTGCAACGAATGTGGAAAATGTGAAGAAGTCTGTCTCGGCAGTGCATTAAAGCTGTACGGAACGGAAATGTCTGTATCAGACCTTCTTCCGACTCTTCTTGAGGACAGGGATTTTTATGAAACTTCGGGTGGCGGAGTAACAATTTCGGGTGGTGAATGTCTTATTCATCCTGATTTTTGTGCAGAGCTTCTTAAAAAGCTTAAAGAGGAAAATATAAATACTGCAGTTGATACCTGTGGATTTGTTTCAAAGCAGGCACTTGATAAAGTTATTCCATATACCGATGTTTTTCTGTTCGATTTAAAATCGGTTGATGAAGATATACACAAAAAATGCACAGGACAGTCAAATAAAATTATCCTTGAAAATCTTGAATATATTGACTCACAGGGCAAGGATATCGAAATAAGAATCCCTTATGTCCCTGAATATAATTCAAATCAACTTGAAAAAATGTGTAATGTTCTGAAAAAAATAAAAAATCTTACTAAGGTGAGAGTGCTTGCATATCACAACTATGCCGGCACGAAGTATGAAGCACTCGGAATGGAAAACACTCTTCCAGAAACCGTTCCTTCAGATGAGGAAATGGAGACTGTACGCAATTATTTCATTGATAACGGAATAAATGTAATAAAGTAAGTTATATAATATCCTGACGAAATGAAAAAAGACCGCCCTATGTACTTATGTACGGCATGAGCGGTCTTAAATTTCAAGTCTTTGAATAGCCGAAGCGATCGACTTTGCTTTTGTTTGCTTCGGCGGGCTTGTATCAAAGTGAGATGTCATCTGCAATTTCACTGTTTTGTATTGTCTTTAGCGAAAGAAATACAATAATACCTGAAAACAATGTCGCTATGATATTGCTGAAATGTATTCCGAACACAGCGAAAACTGCAGCAAGGAGACAAGGCAATGTTTTTGCATATATTGCAATTTTGAAAAAATATGTCGATTTTTTTCGTATATTCATAAATATTCCGATTAATATTCCTATTGCCGCAATGAAAAAGGCGTCTAAGAAATATGATAACACAAAAACAGGCAGTGTAATTATCGATGCGATAATAACAGAAAATGGAATCAAGGCTTTGAACAGTGACAAATCATTTTTAACAAACTCAAAATCTGTACCAAGCAATGCTGTAAGCTCGTTATACGAAAATTCAACAGCATCTCCTGCGTTTTTCACTATTATATTATTACTGTCCATAAGTACTCCTATGGGAGTATCTCCGAAATCTGTTTCCGAAACTTCTTTTTCGTTGGTTGCAAGAAATTTGAATTCTTCAAAATCAATAGCATACGGAGATTCTATTGTTAATCCGTTGCTGTTTAAAGTAAATTCCGGCAACGTTTCGGTGAGCCCGTCAATCAACATATTTCCCATTTTTACGGTTGGGATAACTACAAGTCCTATATTGCTTACAAGAATAAGTAATACGGTATACAGAATTATATATCTCCACTTGCGTTCACCAAGTATATGATACTTTTTATAGTTTCCCAATGCTATAGTAAAATCTTTAAATATCATTTCGATTACCTCTTAAACTATCAGAATAAAACAAAATACAGTATTACAAGTATACCAAGTATGATTCTGTAATATCCGAACAGTTTAAAATCATGCTTCTTTATAAAATCAGTAAGGAATTTAATCGAGAGCATGGATACAACATATGCAACAATCATTCCGCTGATAAGGACAACGGCGTTTTCAGGACTCATAGAGAGTCCGTATTTGAGTATTTTAAGAAAACTTACTCCGAACATTACAGGAACTGCAAGGAAAAATGAAAATTCTGCCGCTACCGTGCGGGAACATCCTAAGAATATTGCTCCGAGAATTGTCGCACCTGAACGTGATGTTCCGGGGATTATCGACAAAACCTGGAAAAGTCCTATGAGGAGTGCTGTTCTATAAGACATATCATTCATGGTATGTACTTTTATGCTGTGTTTTCTGCTTTCTGCAATTATGAAGCCTATACCGTAGACTATCAGCATTGATGATACTACCTGCCAGTTTTCTATTTTTTCCATCTGACTGTCAAGTAACAGACCGATGACAGCGGCAGGTATGCACGCCATAATTACTTTAAACCACATTTGCCATGTATCCTTTTTCTCCTCTGCATTCTTTTTGGGAGAGAACGGATTGAGCTTGTTAAAATAAAGTGTTGCCACAGCAAGGATTGCTCCCAGCTGTATTACGTATATATACAAATCCGATGATGTAAAGCCGGAATTGCCTATAAATTCATTGACGAGTATCATATGTCCCGTTGAGCTTACGGGTAGCCATTCGGTAATGCCTTCAACCAAGCCGAGAATAAATGTTTTAATCATTTCTGTCAGCATAAATCAAACTCCAATCATTGACAGTTTAAAACTGATTTTATAATTTCCACGCACTTATCTTCACCGATTTTGCCGGAGTTCAGGCACAAGTCGTAATTTCTCATTACACCCCAGTCGCCGCTTGTATAATAATCATAGTACGACCTTCTCTGTTTTTCGGTTTTTGCAATAAGGTCTTTTGCTTTCTGAGGTGAAACATTTGTCTGTTTTATGATGTTGGATACTTTATAATCCATGTCAGCATAAATAAATACACTGAGAACATCCATTTCCGCATTCTTGAGAACATAATCTGCACATCTTCCTACAAATACACAAGGACCCGCAGCCGCTTTTTCCTTAATAATTTCAGACTGTGTAAGGAACAGCTTGTCGTTAATAGGTAAATCGTAGTGCATAGGACCGCCCATAGCACCAAAGCTGAAATTTCCCATAGCAATGGAATAGAGGAAACTGCCTTTTGCGCTTTCGTCCATTTTTCTTACGGTTTCTTCACTGAAATTTGACTTTTCTGCAACAAGCTCCACAAGCTCCTTGTCAAAAAATTCATATCCCAGGTCTTCGGCAAGCTTTTTCCCGATATTGAAGCCTCCGCTTCCGTACTGTCTTCCGATTACAATTGATGTTTTTTTCATGTTATTTCCTCCTTAATTTTCTTTTTCTTTTAAAAGAATTTCTTCATAAACTTTTTGTTCTTTCCGGACTTTTTTTACATATTCACGTGTTTCTTTAAAAGGAATATAGTCCAGAGTTTTGCCATCTGACGAATATTTTTCATCATCGAGCCATTTATTAACATTTCCCATACCACCGTTATATGCGGCAAGTGCTACATCCTCGTTTCCGTTATAATAATCTATCAGATATCTAAGATAAAAACAGCCTAATCTTATATTATCTGCCGGTTCCATGAGATTTATTTCGTTAGTATCGATATCCATTTTGTTGGCAATCCATTCCGCTGTTTCGTCAGTAAGCTGCATAAGTCCGCTTGCTTTCCCTGAATGTGCATCTACGACAAAATTACTTTCAGTTTTTATAACGGCAAGAACAAGTGAATATTCTATATTGTTTTCTTCTGCCTGAAGTTCAACTATATCTTTATAAGCCATAGGGTATAAAAGATTCTTGCATGTTATAGATCCTAACCACATCATAAGGAATATTAATGCGGAAATAGAAACTGCTTTCAGGAAAATCAGGCCTTTATTCCTTTTTTTTCGCTTTCTTTTTTTAATTTTAATACAACCTCCTTTACCTGATTTTCAAGAAATAATTTACTATTATTATTATATATTATATAATCGCAGTTATCAATATAGAATTTGTCAATTTTTTGTGAATTTATTCTGTTTTCTGCCATTTCCACGGAAATGCAGTCTCTTTCAGTGATTCTTTTTATTCTTATTTTTCTGTCTGCAAGTACTCCGATTACTTTTTCGAGATTGTCCGTAAGTCCGCTTTCAAACAAAACAGCACCGTCTACTCCCGTTAATGTGCTTGCTGAATTTTCTGTAAGCTCAAAAACTCTTTTTAAAATATATTTATGAGTTATGCGGTTCAGCTCATTCAGTTTTTCGGTCGAGGTAAATACTATGCTTCCGAGTTTTTTTCTGTCGAGCTCTCCTGAGTTTTTAAGAATTTCACTTCCGAACATATCAGTAAGCTCTTTGAGACACGGATGATTCTTTTCAGTAATCTCGCGTGCGATTATGTCACAGTCTATAACTTCTATTCCGTTTTCACGGAATATATCGGAAACTGTTGTTTTTCCTGTTCCGCTGCCGCCGGTTATACCAAACAGGAACTTATTTTGCATCATACCAGCTTCTCCCTTCCGACATTTCTACAAGAAGCGGAACATTAAGCTTCAATGAATTTTCCATTTCTTCACGGAGAATTACGCGTGCCTGCTCAAGTTCATTTTTGGGAACTTCAAGTATTAATTCATCGTGAACCTGAAGTATAAGCTTGGATTGGAGCTTTTCAGATTTTAATCTGTCATGTACTCTGACCATTGCAATTTTTATTATATCTGCGGCTGTACCCTGTATAGGAGCGTTTGATGCCGCTCGCTCTCCGAAAGAGCGTATATTATAATTCGGTGATCGAAGTTCCGGAATGTAGCGGATTCTGCCGAGCATTGTTTTTACATATCCATCTTTTTTTGCCTGCTCTTTTGTATTTTCCATAAAGGAATAAACTCCGGAATACCGTTTTCTGTATTCTTCAATATATTGCTTCGCCTCTTTTACGGATATTTTTAAATCCTGAGACAAGCTGAATTCACCCATACCGTAAACTATTCCGAAATTAACTGTTTTTGCAAAGCTTCTCTGTTTCGAAGTAACTTCTTCAAGCGGTATGTTAAATACCTGAGATGCTGTTACGGAATGTATATCTTCACCGTTTATAAATGCATTTTTCATTACTTCGTCATCTGCAAGGTGGGCAAGAACTCTCAGTTCAATCTGAGAATAGTCGGCATCAAGCAGAACCGTATCGTCTCCTGAGGCTATAAACATTTTTCTCAGCTCACGTCCGAGCTCTGTACGAACTGGAATGTTCTGAAGGTTCGGTTCTGTTGAACTCAGTCGGCCGGTAACTGTAACAGTCTGATTAAATACAGAGTAAACTTTGCCTGTTTCCTTGTCTGCCACGGCTTCAAGACCGTCACAATATGTTGATTTAAGCTTTGCAAGGTGCCTGTATTCAAGTATCTTTTCAATTACAGGATGTTTGAACTTAAGCTTTTCAAGAACTTCTGCTCCTGTTGCATATCCGCTTTTTGTCTTTTTTACAGGAGTCAACTCTAATTTTTCAAACAGAACCACACCGAGCTGTTTCGGTGAGTTAATATTGAATTCTTCTCCGGCGAGTGTATAAATCTCTTCTGTAAGCTCTTCTATTCTGTTTTGCAGACTGTCACCGAAGCGTCTTAATTCCGGCAGGTCGACTGTAAAGCCTTCTCTTTCCATGTCGGCAAGTACAAATACAAGCGGCATTTCTACTTTTTCAAATAATTCAGTAAGCGACAGAGCATCAAGCTTTTCTTTCATAGTCTCCCATAAAGGAAGAATGGAGAAAGCCTGTTTAGACATAATGTCATCAGGCTCAGCCTCTTCAAAAAGAGACATTTGCTGAACTTCCTTTTTTTCGGGAGGCTGAACTCCGAGAAGCTCTTCAAGCACACTGAACACTGTATAGTTGCTTTTTGCCGGATTTAACAGATAAGCTCCTATTGCAAGGTCGGCTTTTACGTTTTTAAACTCAATTTTATCTGCAAGCCTTACTATATCTTCTTTACAGTCAAACATATATTTTTCTATGTTTTCGTCTTCAAGGACAGGCTTGATAAACTCAATAATTTCCGGCTCACTTCCATGCTTTTCGCATACGGTATCTTTAGTGCATACAGCCGCACCTGTCAGGTTGTTTTCTGTAAATTCAAGAACACAGGCTGTTTTTTTATCCGGCTTTATTTTCCCGGACTGCTTCATTTTTTCAAAAAAGTTTTTGTTTACACTTTCTTTTACGCCAAGTCTTTTCATAAATGAATTAAGACCAAGCTTCTGAAGAAGCTCTGTAAATTCCTGTTTAGAGCTTAGTTCGTCATATACAAACTCACATTCAGATACGTTAAAATCTATCGGTACTGTCTTGCAAATAGTTGCAAGTGTCTTGCTCATGAATGCAGATTCTCTGCCTTCCTGAAGCTTTGTAAGAGCTGCTCCTTTAATCCCCGATGTTTCAAGATTTTCATACAGGTTTTCAATGCTGTGAAACTCTGATATATATTTAATAGCACCTTTTTCACCGATTCCTTTTACTCCCGGTATGTTATCAGACGGATCGCCCATAAGCGCTTTAACATCTATAAACTCTTCGGGTGTGACATTATATTTGTCGTATACCTCCTGAACACCGTAACATACAGTTTCGCTTTCTCCCGAACGGCTGACAGTCAGAATGACATTTGTATTATCGGTTACAAGCTGAAGGTCGTCCTTATCACCGGTTGCTATGAGACATTTTATATCTGATTCATCGCATATTCTTGAAACGGTTCCTATTATGTCATCGGCTTCATATCCTTCTATTTCAAGAACAGGAATTCCCATTTTTGAAAGCATTTCACGTGCAATCGGCATCTGAACCTTCAGGTCGTCCGGCATAGGTTTTCTTCCGGCTTTGTACTCCGTGTACATTTTGTGTCGGAACGTAGGTGCTTTTAGGTCAAACGCACCACAGATATAGTCGGGTTTTTCATCGTTAATCAGCTTGAACAGAATATTCAGGAATCCGTAAATACCGTTTGTAGGGGTACCGTCCGGAGCTGAAAGAAAACGTATTCCGTAATATGCTCTGTTTATAATGCTGTTTGAGTCGAGAATCAATAACTTTTTCATTCATACTATCCTTTCAGGGTGCAGTTTCCTTTATTAAAATATACCATATTTTATGTAATTTGTCAAGTTTTTATTAGGCTAATGGAAACATAGCAAAAAAGTTTTATATTGCAAAAATCCTCAGAGCAATTTCTGCCCTGAGGATTTTCATTATTTATTTTTATTTCTTATGTTTAAGATTCTGACAATAATGGGGCTTAGTACAAGATTAAGACCCAGTTCAAAAATAAAATTCATTCCAACAAGCCCTACAATTATGTACTGTCCTACATTACTTCCGCCTGCCCATTCGGTGATTGTCTCCATAAAGAAGGCAAAGCATCCGAGCAGAAAAATTCCGGTGTTTACAACAGGACAGGTTATTGCAGCCGTTATTGCCGCAAGTGTCTGATTTTTCTTTGAGAGAACTTCGTAAACTGCTCCTGCAGCAAATCCGCAGATTATACCTTTGAGTAAAACAGTTATGATTGTTCCCGGCACGTTTACCGCAAGAAATGCATTGGCATCACCTGTTGCGAAAACCATTATACTGAATACAAGACCAAGCCATGCTCCTGCTTTTTTTCCGCAAGTTGCTGTACCGATTACTATCGGAATCAACACCAGAGACGGAGCAAAAATCCCGAATACGACTTTAAGAAATACTGCAAGTCCCTGCAGGACAACTACAAGAGCTGTTAAAATTCCGAGAAGTACCATATTCTCTGTGGACATTCTGTTTGTTGTTTTATTGTTCATAAAAATTCCTCCTTGCTGTCACTCGGCTTATACCGATGCAACGCATAAAATATTTATTTAATAAACCGGCCAAAGCCGGATTATTACAGCTTAAATGTCAAGATTTGAAACATATTTTGCGTGTTTTTCAATAAACTCACGTCTCGGTTCAACCTTTTCGCCCATGAGAATAGTAAATGTTTCATCAGCGAGCTGTGCATCTTCAAGTTCAACACGAAGCATAGTTCTTGTTTCGGGATTCATTGTAGTTTCCCAGAGTTCTTCAGAGTCCATTTCACCAAGACCCTTGTATCTCTGAACTTTTGCGCCCTGTCCCATTTCGAGAAGGAGAGCATCACGCTCATCATCAGAGAATGCGAATCGCTCTTCGTAATTCTTATTCTTTCCTTTGAATACCTTGTAAAGAGGCGGCTGTGCAATATAAACGTGACCTTCATCAATAAGAGGTCTCATGTAACGGAAGAAGAAAGTCAGAAGCAGTGTTCTGATATGAGCACCGTCGACATCGGCATCCGCCATAATTATAACTTTACCGTATCTGAGCTTTGATGTGTCAAGTTCGTCTCCGATACCTGCACCGAGAGCCTGAATAACCGGAAGAAGCTTTTCGTTTGAGTATACTTTATCAATTCGTGATTTTTCTACGTTCAGCATTTTACCCCAAAGCGGAAGAATTGCCTGGAAACGTCTGTTTCTTCCCTGCTTTGCGGAACCTCCCGCAGAGTCTCCTTCGACGATGTACAGTTCTGCATAATCAGTATTTTCGTCAGTACATCTTGCGAGTTTACCGAGAAGTGAAGAGTTGTTTGCCGTACCGTTTTTGTTACGTGTAGCCTCTCTTGCTTTTTTTGCTGCTTCTCTCGCACGTGAAGCGGTTATTGTTTTATCTATGATTACTCTTGCGATTTTCGGGTTTTCTTCAAGGAAAGCGGCAAGCTTGTCGTTAAGTGCATACTCAACAAGTGCTCTTGCTTCGCTGTTACCGAGCTTTGTTTTTGTCTGTCCTTCGAATTGTGCTTCTGTAACTTTTATACTGATAAGTGCTGTAAGACCTTCACGTGTATCTTCACCTGAAAGGTTCTGTTCTTTTTCTTTAAGAAGATTATATTTTCTTGCATAATCGTTGATTACTCTTGTAAGTCCGGCTTTGAATCCTGTTTCATGAGTTCCGCCGTCCATGGTATGGATGTTATTTGCAAAGCTCATTACAACCTCGCTGTATGAGGTTGTGTACTGCATTGCCACTTCAACTTCCATATTTTCGCGTTTTGCTTCAAAATATACTACATCATCATGAATCGGAGTTTTTGATTTGTTAAGGTATTCAACAAATTCACATATACCGCCTTCGGCATGAAGTGTTACAGGTTCGATTTCCGGATTTCTCAAGTCGGAGAAAATGATTTTTACTCCTCTGTTAAGGAATGCCTGTTCACGGAGTCTCTTGAGAAGAACGTCATATTCAAAATCAAGAGTTTCAAAAATTTCAGCATCCGGCATAAATGTAATCTTTGTACCTGTTTTATCTGTATCGCCTATAACTTTAAGCTGACAGGTCGGCTTACCTCTTTCGTAGCTCTGATAATGGATATGCTCACCGTCAGAAACTTCAACTTCAAGTTTTTCTGAAAGGGCATTAACAACAGAAGAACCAACACCGTGAAGACCGCCCGAAACCTTGTATCCGCCGCCGCCGAATTTTCCGCCGGCATGCAGAATTGTAAGAACAACTTCAACAGTAGGTATTCCCTGCTGAGGATGAATTCCTACAGGGATTCCTCGGCCGTTATCCTGTACGGTAACAGAGCCGTCAGCGTTGATATTGACAATAATCTCGCTACAGAAACCTGCAAGAGCTTCGTCAATAGAGTTATCCACAATTTCGTATACAAGATGATGAAGTCCCGGTGCGGCTGTTGAGCCGATATACATACCCGGTCTTTTTCGTACAGCGTCAAGTCCTTCAAGGACCTGAATCTGATTCTCGTCGTACTTGGTTTCAATTTTTTCCATACTCATTTTCTTCTATTCCTTTACTTATATATTATTAATTTGATTTTTTCCGGATTTTAATCGTTTCAGCAAGGTTTGCGGAGATATTGACGATATGTAAACAGTCACATATCCGCTATCATCGGTAACTATAAACGACCTTGGTAAATCATCAGATACATTTACGGTTTGTCCGCTTTTTTCTGCATCGGGCAGGAATCTTCTGCCTCGCTTGGAAACGGTTGTATTGTCAATATCAAAAACGCCTATAATGGTATCAGCATCGACTGCGCAGTCGTTACCCAGATGTAGATACATCAGCATCACTCCCCTGAAAATCAGTATTTGTCACGGCATTATTTTTTACTGTAAACAGTCTTGCACCGTGTTTGTTTTCAAAAATGTCCGTATCGGTACAGGTAATCATTACCTGCTTTCCGGTAATCTTTTGCCAGAGATACATTCGTCTTCCCAAATCAAGCTCAGACATTATATCGTCAAGCAACAGTACCGGATACTCATTTGTGTGTGCATATATATAATCGGCTTCGGCAATTTTCAGCGAAAGCGCCGCAGTTCTTTGCTGTCCTTGCGATGCATATATTCTCGCATCTGATGTTCCGATTAATATAGCGATATCGTCTCTTTGTATACCGTAACACATTGATGCGGCATTGATTTCTCTGAACTGATTTTTTTCAAGAAAGTCAAATATATCTTTTGCTTTTTCCTGTTTCAGATTCGCTTCGTACGAAATATGAAGCTCTTCAGAAGAAATATTCCGCTGTATTTCAGCCGCAAGAGAAGAAATCTCATTTATGAATTCCTGCCGGTATTTTACTATTTTTTCTGCGGCTTCCGCAAGCTGTTCGTTCCATACCGACAGATATGCATCATTTGAAACACCTTTTTTTCTCAGTTCTTTTAAAAGTATATTTTTTTCGGCTGCCGCTTTCTGATATTCCGACAGTGCCGCCATGTATGACGGATGCATACGGCATATTGCCGAATCCATGAATTTGCGTCTGCCTGACGGAGAACCTTTTACTATTGCCAGATCATCGGGAGAAAACAGTATTACGTTCAGATAGCTTATAAGCTTACTGAGCTTTCGTACAGGCACATTGTTCACAGTAATAATTTTTTTGCCGCTTCGGTTTATATTCATTACTGCTTTAAATTCTCTGCCACGGCTTTCGAACTCTATTTTTATCTGTGCAGAATCTTTTTCAAAGTTTATCATTTCACTGTCAGAATGAGCACGGTGGCTCTTTCCGCAACTGAATAAGTAGATTGCTTCGAGAATATTTGTTTTTCCGTTGGCATTTCTTCCGCATATTATATTTGTAGAATCTGAAAACGAAATTTGCTGGTTTTCATAATTTCTGAAATTTTTCAGCGTAAGATTTTTTACAATCATTTACCGATTACCTCAAGTTCAGCGGAATCCTCGTCAAGGTCTACGAATACCTTGTCTCCGCTACGGATTTTCTTCCCGCGCATGGTGCAAGTCTCACCGTTTACGCTTACGATTCCGTCAGCTACCATACTCTTTGCCATGCCGCCGTTGTCGGCAATTCCGGCAAATTTCAAAAGCTGATCAAGTTTTATAAATTCAGTTGAAATCTCTATTTTTTCCATAACTTTCTCCTAGTTGGATATACGAACTACTTTTAATATATTGGGTAATTGTTTTATTTTCTTTACAACTGTTGTCAGCTCGTCTATGCTTGATACTTCAATACCTATTTGAAGCACAGCGATATTTTTTTTGTTTACAAAGGCATTAACCGTTTTACATGAAATTCCCATATCTGCAATCAGTCCCGATACGCTGAACATAAGTCCTGCACGTTCAGGAGCTTCTATTTGTATGTTTGCAACATATGAGCTTTTAACTGCTTCTGCCCATGAGACAGCTATAAATCTTGCGATATCCTCATCACTGAGACAATCAGTCTGCATATTCGGACAGTCTGCACGGTGTACTGAAACGCCTCTTCCTTTTGTTATGAATCCTACTATTTCATCGCCCGGAACGGGACTGCAGCATCCGGCAAGTCTTACAAGGCAGTTGTCAATTCCTTTAACCACAATACCCTTACCGCTGGCTCCGGACTTTGAAGGTTTGGAAGAAGTATCTGCTGTAATGAGCGGTTCTTCTGTCTTTTTCAGTTCTTTTTCTTCTGCACGTAGGTCGTCCCTTAAACGGAGAACTATTTTCTGTGCCGTAACGGCACCGTATCCTACGCCGGCATACATATCGTCAATTGTCTGATATCCGTATCTTTTAAGCAGTCTTGCTACCCAGTCGTCTCTGAAAAGCTTAGCATGGGTATATCCTATTCTTTTCAGTTCCTTTTCTATCATATCCTTACCGTGGATTATGTTTTCATCACGGTTCTGTTTCTTAAACCATTGATTAATTTTGCTTTTTGCCTGGTTTGTACGCACAATTTTCAGCCAGTCAAGGCTCGGACCGTGGTTGTTGTTTGCGAGGATTTCGACTATTTCCCCGTTTTTCAGTATATAGTTGTTCTGTACGATTTTGCCATTGACCTTTGCACCGCTCATTTTATATCCAACCTGAGAGTGAATAGCAAACGCAAAATCTATAACTGTGCTTTTTGCAGGAAGACATATAACCTTTCCCTGAGGGGTGAAAACAAATACTTCATCTGCAAACAAATCTATTTTAAGAGTGCTCAGAAAGTCATCACTGTCTACGTTGTTCATTTGTGTTTCAAGCAGCTGACGGACCCATTCGAGTTTTGAATCCATCGGACTTGTTCCTGATGAACCTTCTTTATACTTCCAGTGTGCGGCGATACCGTTTTCCGCAACTTTATGCATTTCTTTGGTTCGTATCTGTATTTCAAGCGGTGTACCGTTGTCTCCGATAACTGTAGTATGGAGAGACTGATACATATTCGGTTTCGGCATGGCAATATAGTCTTTTACACGCATCGGAACCGGTGTGTACATTTCATGCACCATTCCGAGAACGGCATAACAATCCGATACACTGTCAACAATTACTCTGACGGCAAACAAATCATACAACTCGTCTATTGTTTTATTCTGAGTGTACATTTTTCTGAAAATACTGTAAAAATGCTTTGCTCTGCCTTTTACTTCTCCTTGGATATCAAGCTCAGCGAGGCGGAGTTTAATTTTTGAAATGGTTTCTTTTATATATTCTTCACGCTGACTGCGTTTAAGGTTAATGCTTTCACGGATTTCTTCATATGCCACAGGATCAAGATATTTAAGCGATAAATCTTCAAGTTCAACTTTTATTTTTGACATACCGAGTCTGTGTGCAAGCGGAGCATAGACTTCAAGCGTTTCTCTTGCTTTTTCAAGCTGCTTTGCAGGGCTCATAGATGCAAGTGTACGAATATTATGAAGTCTGTCAACAAGCTTTATAATAACTACTCTGATGTCCTTTGCCATGGCAAGGAACATTTTTCTTAAATTTTCCACCTGCTGTTCTTCAAGAGTTGAGTATTGTATTCTTTTAAGCTTTGTAACACCGTCAACAAGCTCGGATACTTCTGATCCGAAAAGTGTTTTTATGTCATCAAGTGTATAGTTTGTATCTTCCACAACATCGTGAAGCAGACAGCCTGTTATTCCAACTGCATCTACTGCCATTTCCGCAGCGATATATGCAACCTGTACAGGGTGGTTTATATACGGTTCTCCTGATTTACGGAACTGATTCTCATGGGCATTTTTTGCAAGCCGATAAGCAATATAAATCATATCTGTATTGGCACCGGGACTGCTGGTTTTTACTTTATCAATAATCTGCTCAATGACTTTATCGGTATCATCCTGTGCCATAGGATAGCTTTCGTTTTGCATTATATTGTCCATAGAATCACATCCTTTCAGGTGTTTTTTTGATTTTTATGTCACGGACTCTGAGCTGAACACTTCTTCGTCCGTTATATGTATTTATTTCAGGAGTAAACGCAACATCAATTATTGAGCCGGGTGACAGTTCGTTTATATATTCACCCATCCTGAATGCTATGCATGAGAGCACACTTTCGCCTTTTTGTATCTGCAGTCTCAAATGGTTTTTTTCTTCACCGATTTGCATTGATGTAAGAATCTTCGCACTGCCGATTGAGAATACAGGTTCTTCATTTCCCTGACCGAAAGGCTCCATTGACGACAGCATTTTTATTTTGTCTATTGTAAGTGTAGACGGGGATACACGGCAATCTATCCTTATTTCAGGAACAGGGTTAGTATCTCCCAGTACATCTTTTCCGTATTTATTTATCTTTTCAGCAAAGGCTTCAATGTTTTCTGTTTTAAGTGCAAGGCCTGCCGCCAGTGCATGACCACCGAATTTATCAAGCAAATCATCACACTCTGTAAGCGCGTCAAACATATTAAATCCGTCTATACTCCGGCATGAGCCTTTTGCTATACCGTTTTCATGTGAAAGAATAACTGTCGGTTTATAGTATTTTTCGCAAATTCTTGAAGCTACTATACCGATAACACCGTGATGCCATGCTTCTCCTGCGAGAACTATTACCTTTTTATTTTTTATATCCGGGTCTTTTTCTGCAAGTGCAACAGCCTCGTCATAGATTCTTTTTTCTTCAGCACGTCTGTGGTTGTTGTCAACATTAAGGATGTCCGCAAGCTCATCTGCACGGTTTTTGTCTTCGCAGAGCAGAAGCTCAACGGCAACGGAAGCATTGTCAACTCTGCCGGCAGCATTTATCCTCGGTGCAATTGCGAAGGCAATTGAACCTGAGGTTACTTCTTTGACGCCGGCGGCACGCAAAAGCGATTTTATACCTTTTGAGTCAGTCATAGTCAGTTCGGAAACGCCTCTGTCAACAATAGTTCTGTTTTCATCTACAAGCGGAACAACATCGGCAACAGTTCCTATTGCCGCAAACATAACATATTTATAAAATACATCTTTTGCAGATTCTCCGAAATGTGCAGACAGCGCAAGAACTGTTTTCAGTGCTACTCCGGCGCCTGCAAGCTCGGTAAACGGATACTGTGAATCGTGACGTTTAGCATTAACAACGGCTGTTGCTGCAGGAAGTTTTTCTTTGCATGTATGGTGGTCTGTGACAACCACATCCATTCCCTGGGCTTTTGCAAGCTCGATTTCTCCGACTGACGTAACACCGCAGTCTACGGTAATTATAAGCTTACATCCTGTTTTGGATATTTTATTTATTGCAAGGATATTCATTCCGTATCCTTCCTCGACACGGTCAGGGATGTAATATGATACATCTGCACCGTGCGACAGCAGATATTTGTAAATTATCGCTGTGGAAGTTATACCGTCAACATCATAGTCACCGTAAATATAAATTTTTTCATTGTTTGTTACTGCTTTGTAAATTCTTTCAGCGGCTTTGTCCATATCCGGCAAACCGAGCGGGTCGTGAACAAGCTTCAGTGATTTGGACATGAATGTACGCATATCCTCAGGATTATAAATACCTCTGTTATAAAGCAAAGTCAGCAAAACAGGAGATACAGACAATTTTTCAGCTGTTTCTATCACGGCATTTTTGTCGTATTCTTCATTTCTGTAAACCCATGTTTTTTCCTGCATACATCTTCCTCCGCCTAAAAAAATTACACTTATAGCATTATAAATATATTATACCATTTTTTTTTGGAAATTTCAATACATTTTTGAATGTTGTAATAATTTTGTATACTTTTCCGAAAAGAAAAACGAAGCGGATTAAACCGCTCCGTAAGTTTCTGTTATTTTACGCATAAAGTATCGTCTTTTTCGCATAATTCAAAGAGAATGGCTCTTTCTTTACCACGTACATTCGGATAATGCAGCGGAAGCAGTGTTCTGCCTTCCTTATCTTTAAATATCATACCGTGGCCGCCGTCTTTTTCAAAGAGAAGCTTTTCATCATGCTTCCAGTTTCCTGTTAACTTTCCGTTATCGGAATATGCAATAGCTTCGCAGTATTCATGATTTGCAAAGCTTGACCATATCATAAGAAGCTTGCCTGTTTTTGTTTTGTAAAAAAACGGTCCGTCGGTAACATAGTTTCCGTTGTCATCATACGGGAATATGCATGGTGATTCGGATGCTTTGAACATAACAACAGGCTCTCCCACAGCTTCTTTAAGGTCATCGGAAAGCTGAATATAGCACATTTCACCGTCTTTAACCTGAAGCCATTCATGGCAGAATACCATATACGGTGTTCCGTCTTCTATATAAAGAGTTCCGTCAAGACATTCCCAGTCCTTTGGTGTAGCGGCACCGTCGGTGTGAGGAACGAACGGACCCTCCGGAGAATCAGATTTCAGAATCTGAGTACCTCTGCAGGAATTTTTGCCCTTAAATGTAGCAAACAAATAATAGCTTCCGTTATATTTGTGTACCTCCGGAGCCCAGAAACATTCCGGTCCCCAGAAATCATCATCCGGCGTAAATATTTTTATCGGATCACTCCAATTTTCCAGGTCATTGCTTTTGTATACCTTAAATCCCGGAGTATCGTCATTTGAATATAAGTAATATGTATCGTTATCTAGAAGAATAAACGGGTCTCTTATAGGTATTTCATTTAATTTCATAATTTGTCTGTCTCCTTAAAATAAAACTTTTCCTTATTTTATTATATATAAGAGAATTTGTCAAGATGATTTTATACATTTTCCTGAATTTCTTATTTGTAGCTTTAATAAAAACAATTCAAAACGCAAATTGATTGAATGGATTGTCTATTGCTTCGGATCGCATCCATTTTTTATATTGAAGTGGTGTCATTTTATACTTTCGTAAAAATATTTTTCCAAAGTAACTTGAATCAGAAAATCCACACTCTGAGGAAATTTGTGTCATTGATTTGTCGGTTTGTACCATTAAATGTATAGCTCGTGATAAACGATATTCGGTTAAATACTCAATAGGAGTTTTGCTTGTGTATTTCCGAAAACAACGAAAGCATCCGCTTCGGCTTGCTTTGGCATACTTAACAATCTCATCAATTTTTATGTCTTCATTATAATGGTTGTGAATATAATTTAGTATAATTTTTGCCTTTCTCTCATCTTCCTGATCTATATTTTGTAATGAAAGCGTATCCTTGTTTTCCTGAAGATATGCCAAAGTCGAGCGCCAAATATTGCTGATATAGTCAATACATTTTAGTTCATAATCATAATTTTGTTTACTATGTTCTATGAATATTTTTGTCAAATATTTCAAAATATCTTTGCTGTTTTTTTGAGAATCCGTTATTAGAAAACTCTTAACAGGAGACTGTAACACTGGAAGAAAAAACCTTCGATAAATTGTATTTCCTTCAGCGTTTGCAAATATAGTCGGCAAAAAACTAACTGTATACACTTTTGCGTTATTTTGGCTAACCTGTGTGGCAAAATGAAGGGCATTGGCATTAACAAATATTGCTTCGCCTTGTTTGGCTTCCACATAGTGACCTTCGATTGTGAAACCTACAATTCCGGATAAAACAACACAATACTCAAATTCATTATGCCAGTGATATGCCAAACTCTTATTAATGAGGTTGCGAAAATCACCCGTCCATACAACTAAAGGGAATGTGGGATCAGTATATTCGAATAATTCTCTCATCTCATCATTGAAGGAAAATTGAACTTCAGTCATAGCGATCTCTCCTTATATTGACACTAAACTACCAAAAATAAAACACAATTATTATGGAAAATTAAAACCATTGATATTATAATTATATACGATATAGAATTAAAAGTCAATAAGGAGAAGAAAAATTATGGAAAAACTCAATTATAAAAAAACCAAACTTACGTGTTATTTTACATATCTTGCAATGTCATCGGTATTCAGCTTGCCGCCGTTATTATTTGCAACATTCAGAGAAATCTATGACATATCATATACTTTGCTTGGAACACTGGTTCTTGTTAATTTCTGTACTCAACTCGGAATTGACTTGATTTTCAGTTTTTTCAGCAAGCATTTTAATATTCACAAGACAATCCGGATTATGCC
>JAZULT010000008.1:0-15732 GCA_045603225.1 Clostridia bacterium
CAGATTTCACTGTCACAAGGTGACAATTTCATTCATCCTGCGGATGAATTTCACCCGATTGAAAATCGGATTTCACTATTGTAATTTGTCCCGACAAATTACAATTTATTCCACGTAATCATCTCCAGCTCTTCATTTGTACCCTCCCACTTAAGATAATCATATTCTTGTTCGTATGGCATTTTATTATTTATATATATATTTTTATTTATATTTTTATTTATATTTTTCTTTTTTGTTTGACCAAATGGTGAATAGGGTATTGACTGTTTCGTCACTGTTTTATTGACCGTTTCGCCAATAGCAGATTCACCATTTGGTCTATTGACAGTTTCGTCAATACCTTTTCCCCATAATTTATAGTTTTTAATAAATCTGATAAATGAGTCTTTGCGCTCAAGTATATTCAATTTTTCCAGTTTCTGTATGGCTCTCAAAACGCTTCTGGGCGATGAGTTCACGGCTTTTGCGATAAACGACAGCGAAAGCTCGGATTCTTTCCTGTTATATCCGTATGTATATCTGATAACCGTAAGCAGAATCCTTATTTCCATTCCGCTGATTTCCGTAAATCTGCTCAGGTTTTCGATTATTTCGTTGGCTATGGCTGTATAGCCGTTTTCCTTTTGTGGATTTGCCATTTTTATCACTCCTTACTATATTTATTTATACCATAAATCAAAGTAGAAAAACTGTCAATTTTTAGTTTGACAATATTCCGTAAATGTGGTAAAATGGTTTGGAGGTGGAAATTTATGAACATAGATATTATTGCTGTAGGAAAAATAAAGGAAAAGTTTTTCCGTGACGCAATTGACGAATACGTAAAAAGACTCTCAGCCTTTGCAAAGGTGACAATCACCGAAATAAAGGACGAAAAAATTCTCGACAATGCCTCGGAGGCTGTATGCGAAAAGATAAAGGAAACAGAAGGGAAAAAAATTCTGTCAGCCATAAAGGACGGCACTGTCTGCGCACTCTGCATTGAAGGTAAGCTTTTTTCAAGCGAGGATATTGCAGACTTCATTCTGAAGTCAGCCAACACTTCAAGCAGAATTACGTTTATAATAGGCGGTTCGCTCGGACTCTCGGACGAGGTCAAGTCAAAAGCGGATGTTAAAATGAGCTTCGGCAAGGTCACTCTTCCGCATCAGCTTATGCGTGTTGTTCTGTCTGAACAAATTTACAGAGGGTTTAAGATAAACAATAATCAAAGCTATCATAAATGATGAATAATTCTTAAACTTTGTGTAAAGGTATTGTTTTTTTTTCGGTGCTATGGTATAATGATTTCAAGCATAGCTTGAAATCGTCGATATAAATCTCTTGTGAGATTTTCGATATGTCATAAATGACTCGATATGTGCTATAGCACTCGATATGTTGCTGACGCAACGAGATTTATATCATATCGAGTTTGACCGCAGGGAAAACATATCGATTTTGCGTAAGCAAAAATATCGAGCAAACAGAGTTTGCATATCGACAAAAGGAGAACAAAATGGAGAAGAACAAAAATCAATTAAGGGAAGAATCAATAGAATTTGCAATAGCCGTTTCGGATATATGTGATAATATAAAAGGTTGTAGTGTGTATGTAAATCAATTATTGCGTTCTTCGTCTTCTATTGGTGCGAATATACACGAGGCTAAGTATGCTCAAAGCAGGTCTGATTTTGTTCATAAACTTGAAATTGCTTTAAAAGAAAGCTCGGAAACAGATTATTGGCTTGAATTGATATATAGAAAGAATAAATTTAGTGAAGAAACATACAAAGAATTAAAGAATAGCTGCGGCATTATTCGTAGAAAACTAATTGCCTCAATTACGACTGCTAAGAAAAATCAAAATAATGACGGAAACTAAATTGATGCATGTAAAATTTGGAGATGATGTATTATGAAATTGTTATTTTTGTTTGGTAATGCAGCTGTTGGAAAAATGACGGTGGGGCAAGAACTTATGAAAATTACAAACTTAAGATTATTTCATAATCATATGACGATAGAACCTGTAATTGAAATTTTTGGGAAATATGATGGTAAGGTTATTAACCAACTTAGAGAAGTTATTTTTAATAATTTTGCAAGTTCAAATTGTTATGGAATGATCTTTACTTTTATGTGGGCTTTTGATCAACAAGCTGATTGGGACTATGTAGAACATATAAAAAGTGTATTTGAACCATACAATACAGATTTTTACTATGTTGAGTTGGTGTCACCACAGGAAATAAGATTACAGAGAAATAAAACAGAACATAGATTAGAAAATAAGCCTTCGAAACGCAATATAGCAGAATCCGATAAAAGACTTATTAGTGATGATAACAGATATCGTCTCGAAAGTACTGAAGGTGAAATTTTATTTGATAACTATATAAAGATAGATAATTCAAGTATGAGCCCTGATGTTGTTGCTAAAATAATAAAAGAGCGATTTGGTTTTTTATAATACAATGATTAGTATGGCATCTAAATTGTACACTGATTCTAGCGTTGCTTTAGCAACGCATCGATATGAATTCTTGCGAATTCTCGATATGTGCTTCGCACTCGATATGCACAGTCGTGCTCGATATGTTGCTAAGGCAACGATAATTCATATCATATCGAGTTTGACCAAAGGGAAAACATATCGATTTTACGGAGTAAAAATATCGAGCAAACTTTAGGTTGCATATCGTCAAAATTTTGTACCTAACTTGACAAAATCATATAATGATTTAATATAGAACACTCATCGAAAGGTGGTATATTTAGTGACTGAAACAGTCAGCATGGAGGAACTCGAAATACAAAAAGGGTTCATTCTTAAAATCAAGCAGTTTAATATGAATTCCGCCTCTGAACACGGACACATTCCGCTTGCTCTTACCGAAACCTACGGTTGTCAGCAGAACGAAAACGATACTGAACGCATCCGCGGTATTCTTGAAGAATGCGGATTCGGATTCACTGACGACCCTGAAAAGGCAGATATTATTATTTACAACACCTGTGCTGTGCGTGAGAATGCAGAACAAAAGGTTTTCGGTAGACTCGGTATTCTCAAGCACATGAAAGAAACGAGACGTGACCTTATTGTGGGGCTTTGCGGATGTATGATTCAGCAGGGGCATATTACGGAAACGATTAAGGAGAAATATCCGCACGTTAATCTCATATTCGGAACACATACACTGCATAGGCTTCCTGAGCTTTTGTGGGAGGTGTTGTCGAAGAGAAAACGTGTAATTGACATAGAAGACTCTGACGGATATATCGCAGAGGGAATACCCGTAAAGCGCGAAAACGACAGCAAGGCATGGGTTTCGGTTATGTACGGCTGTAATAATTTCTGCACGTACTGCATAGTTCCGTACGTCAGAGGCAGGGAGCGGAGCCGTAAAAGCGAGAATATCCTGAACGAAATAAAAGAGCTTGTAAAAAACGGTGTTACTGAAATAACGCTTCTCGGTCAAAACGTTAATTCCTACGGAAAGGACCTTGACGAGAACATTGATTTTTCGGACTTGCTTCGCATGGTAAATGAAATTGACGGTCTGAGCCGTATAAGATTCGTAACGTCGCATCCGAAGGATTTCAGCGACAAGCTTATAGATACAATGGCAGAATGTGACAAGGTCTGCAAACAGCTGCATCTGCCGTTCCAGGCAGGAAACGACAGGGTTCTGAAGGAAATGAACCGAGGATATACAAAGGCGGAATACCTTGACAAAATTGCACGCCTTAAAGCGAAAATTCCCGATATCGCTCTTTCAACAGACGTTATTGTCGGGTTCCCGACAGAGACGAACGAGGATTTCAGAGATACTATTGACGTTCTTAAGACAGTTGAGTTCGACAATATTTTCTCGTTTATATACTCAAGACGTGAAGGCACTCCTGCCGCAAAGCTTGATTTTGTACTGTCAGAAGACGAAATCCATAAAAATTTCAATGAGCTGTTAGAGGTTCAGAATGAAATATCACTTAAAAAGAACGTTGCTTTTGAAGGTAAAACGGTTGAGGTTCTTGTTGACGGAACAAGTAAGACCGACAGCCGTATGCTTTCAGGAAGAATGGATAATACTAAAATAGTAAACTTCCCCGGCGACCCCGGTCTTGAAGGGAAGTATGTAAAAGTTAAAATAACAAAGGCTCATACATGGAGCTTAAACGGTGAACTAACCGAATAAAGAAAGGTGATTTGAAAAATGCACAGACCGTTCAACCGTTGGTTGAACTACGAACGAAGCGAACCGCTCGACGTACCCACGTACGACTTCGGGCAGGGATTTATGAGGTTTCACCACATAAACCTTCGTTTCGTCCGTTCTGCACTATTTTTCACAGCACCTTGAATAAAAGTAGAAAGGAAGAAATATTATGTCACAAATTATTGAAAAAACAAAGGAACTCGGAGAACTCATTCAGGCGTGCGAGGAGTACAAAAAGGTAAAAGACCTTGAAGCCAAGCAGCAGGAGGACGAAAACGCAAAAACTCTCATGATTGAGTTCAACATGAACAGAATGAACCTCGGCCGTGATATCCAGAACGGCAAAATCACTGAGGAAGAAGCTATTCAGAAGAACAACGAAGCCTTCGAAAAGCTTCTTAAGGATTCCGATATCATCAGAGAATACGTTGAAGCTAAAAAGGAATTTGACAGAGTTATAAACGAAGTAAACGGTGTTCTCAACTACTATATTACAGGACAGGTTCCGGGCGGATGCTCACACAACTGCTCAACCTGCGGCGGCGGTTGTCACTGATAAACGGACAGGTGAACTTATGAAAAAAGAAAAAATGACGCCGATGATGGAACAGTACCTTCAGACGAAGGAGGAGTACAGTGATACTATACTTTTCTACAGACTCGGCGATTTCTACGAAATGTTCTTTGACGATGCGAAAACAGTTTCAAGAGAGCTTGAAATCACGCTTACCGGCAAGGACTGCGGTATGAGTGAGCGTGCTCCTATGTGCGGAGTCCCGTTCCACAGTGCCAACAACTATATCTCACGTCTGATTGAAAAAGGGTATAAGGTCGCAATCTGCGAGCAGGTCGAAGACCCGAAAACTGCAAAAGGTCTTGTTAAACGTGAGGTTGTGAGAATTGTTACTCCGGGTACTGTTGTGGAGTCGGAAATGCTTCCCGCAAACGACAACAACTACCTTGCATCAGTATACTGCGGAGACGGTGCATACGGCATTACATTTGCCGATGTATCGACGGGTGAAATTTACGCCACCTGCGTAAAGGAAATGGCTCAGGTTGTGAACGAAATGGCTCGTTATCTGCCTTCCGAAATTCTCGTCAACGAAAAATGCCCCGATGTTCTTTGCTCTGAAATACTGCTTAGAATACGTGTAAGACCTGCTGCTCTTATAAACGATTTCTATACATTTTCCGATATGGAAAGAATGATTACGGGGCAGTTTGAAAATGCATCTGAGCTGGATTTTAATATTGTAAACAGCAATACGCTGAAAACATCGGTCTGCAGTGTTCTTAAATACATGGAGTACACTCAGAAAAGCTCATTTTCCTATATCAACCAGCTTAAGCTTTATTCTATTGATGAGTATATGGACCTTGATGCTGCTACGAGGCGTAATCTCGAAATTACGGAAACAATGCGAGACAAGGCAAAAAAGGGCTCACTTTTATGGGTTCTTGACAGCACAAAAACAGCAATGGGTTCAAGACTTTTAAAGCAGTGGATTGAAAAACCGCTTATTGACCCGGTACCTATACGTGAACGACTTAACACTGTTGAAGAGCTGTCGCACAATGTGATTATCCGTGATGAACTTACCGAAGCACTCAGCGGAATATATGATATATCGCGTATCACGTCACGTGTTTCCCTGGGAAACGTAACACCGCGAGACCTTTTATCGCTGCATCAGTCTCTTGTTCAGCTGCCGCTTATAAAGGAAATTCTCGGCAGAACAAAGTCACGTATGCTTACAGAGCTTTCAGACAAGCTTGAAACGGCGGAAGATATAAGAGAACATCTCTTTTTTGCCATAAAAGAGGATGCTCCTGCACTTCTTCGTGACGGTGATGTTATAAAGCCGGGATATAATGAAGAGCTTGACAAGCTGAGACTTGCAAGAGACAAGGGCAGTCAGTGGGTTTATGACCTTGAAGCAAAGGAAAGAGAATCTACAGGCATAAAGAATCTTAAAATTAAATATAACAAGGTATTCGGCTACTACATTGAAGTCAGCAAGATGAACAACGATAAAGTGCCCGACTACTATGTAAGAAAGCAGACAGTTGTAAACGCTGAGAGATATATTACTCCTGAGCTTAAATCAATCGAGAACACAATCCTCGGAGCTTCGGAAAAGATAATCGCTCTTGAAGCGGAGCTGTTCGCAAGAATAGTTTCAATGCTTCGTGATAATATGGAAAGGCTTAAAAACATCTGTTATATTATTTCTGTATGCGATGTTTTGTGCTCTTTCTCTGTAGTGGCTTCGAAAAACAATTTTGTAAAGCCTGATATTTCTGACGGTGATTCGATAACAATCAAAGACGGACGTCACCCTGTAGTGGAGAAAATGAACACGAAAAACGTGTTTGTGCCGAACGACACGACTCTCGACTGCGGCGATAACAGACTTATGATTATAACAGGACCGAACATGGCAGGTAAATCAACTTATATGCGTCAGGTTGCAATAATTTCGCTGATGGCACAGATAGGAAGCTTTGTTCCTGCGACATTTGCAAGGCTCTGTATTGTCGATAAAATATTTACAAGAGTCGGTGCATCGGACGATATAGCGGCAGGGCAGAGTACCTTCATGGTGGAAATGTCGGAGGTGGCACACATACTCTCCGAGGCAACGTCAAAATCACTTATTATTCTTGATGAGATAGGCAGAGGAACGAGTACATACGACGGGCTGTCTATTGCGTGGAGTGTTGCTGAATATATCCACGGCAAGAATATCGGTGCAAAAGCATTGTTTGCCACTCACTACCATGAGCTTACACAGCTTGAAGATAAGCTTGAAGGCGTTAAGAACTATAATATTGCCGTTAAAAAACGCGGAGACGACATAACGTTTCTGAGAAAAATTGTGCCGGGCGGCACGGACGAAAGCTACGGTATAGAGGTTGCGGCTCTTGCCGGTGTTCCGCCAAAGGTAATTAAAAGGGCAAAGGAAATTTTAGCTTCAATAGAGGACGGCGGTAAGGACAACGTAAAAATAAAAGCGTCAGAGACACGTGAAGAAAATAGTACAGACCAGGTAAGCTTTGCCGACACTGCTGCGCTTTCGATAGCGGAAGAGCTTAAAAACCTTGACGCAACAACGCTTACACCAATTGAAGCTATGAACACTCTCTATCAGCTTTCTCAGAAAGCACGGGAATTTTTAAACTGAAAGGATTGATTATATGAAAAAAATGATTTGTCTGGCTTGTATTTCGGCTATGCTTCTGACAGCCTGCGGAAGTAAGGAAAACAAAGCTGAATCCGATACAGCTCCCGCAAAAGCGGCAAATGTCAATACGTATCTTGAAGAAGATAAAACATTTCAGATTCCGAAGGACTGTCTTCAGTTTAATATTGACTATTACAAGCAGTATTATGCCGAATCGGGCGCTGAAGAGATACCGACAGACGAAGAAATTACGGAAATGGTAAAATCACAGCTTGAAATCATGGGCAAGTTCATCGCTGTCGGTGAGGCTATGAATCTTGACATCTCCGAAATCCATGCAAATAATCAGGAATTGTACAAGGTAAACGCAGAAGAAACAAAGAAATCAGGCGTTGAAATGCCTGAATCTCAGATAGAGTTTATGAACCTTGCAAACTCATACCGTGAGCTTCATTCAAAGAACTACAGAAAAGAAAATAATATCCCGGAAGATAATACTCCCGTCAGCACAGATGAGCTTTCGGTGTATATTGATGCGAAGGCAAAGGAACTGGGGATAACAATAACATTTGAAGAATAGGGACGTATAAAAATGCACAGAACGTTCAACTGTTAGTTGAACTACGAACAAAACTTAGGGATAGAAATAACATTTGAAGAATAGGAAGGAATTTCATTATGAAAAAATTAATTTGTATTATAAGTGTATTTGCAATGCTGCTCACAGGCTGTTCATCATCTAAGACAGCGGGAGACATTACTTCTGACTCAAATTCTGAAAAGATGGCAGAAGTATGCATGACAGTAGGCGATGTGGAAATCAGAAACGAGTATGTGGAATATATCGCATCTATGATGATGTCACAGACAGGCGGAACAGATGTGGAAGCTGCAAGACAGCAGGCAGTTACTGAAATTGAGTATATGTCAAAGCTTATGGCTATAGGACAGGCTATGAACCTTGACGTTACAGCTGATTATGAGAAGTATGTATCACAGTTCGGTGATACAAATATAAAAGCACAGCTCGGAATTTCCGATGAGCTTTTTGACTTCCTTTGCTATACAGACGTGTATTCAGCTAAGGTACAGACTGTGTTCGCTGAGGAAAAAGGTGTCAATTTTGAAGATTATTTCAAAAACAACTTCTGGCGTGCAAAGCACCTTCTCCTTATGACTCAGGACAAGACAGATGAAGAAAAGGCTGAAATTAAAGCTAAAATTGACGGACTTTACGAACAGGTTAAAAACGGTGCTGATTTTGACGCACTTATAAAAGAGCATAACGAAGACCCCGGTGTTGATTCAAAGCCTGACGGTTACGTTTTCACTACTCAGGAAATGGTTCCCGAATTTGAGGACGGAGTTAAGAATATCAATGTCGGAGAATTTAACCTTGTAGAAACAAGCTACGGCTATCATATAGTTCAGCGTCTGGCTCTTGACGAAACTCCTGAAAAGTTTGAACAGTTCATGAGTGAAAGCATGACAAAAATCAGCGCTGCAGTAATTGATCAGGCTGAATTTGATAAGTATATAGAAGATAAAACGAAGGAATATGGAATAACTGTAAACAAAATTGAGGAATAATCATGAAAAAAATAGTATGTTTATTATGTGCAGCAGCATTTCTCCTTGCAGGCTGCAATAAAAAAAGACCGGATGAGCTTCCGCCTGCACAGCCGGCTACAATTAAAGTCGGAAATACAATCGCTCCGGCAGAGTGCTACGACTATTATAAGTCGCAGTTCGCTATTCAGACCGGAAGTACGGTAACGTCAGAGACTGTTGTAAGTGATGCCGCACAGCAGGTAGAGCTTATGACAAAATCCATCGCTGTCGGTGAGGCTATGAACCTTCCTGTAATTGAGGAGTACAAAGACCATCTCACTCAGATTGTAACAAGCTACGGAAGCGAAGAAGCGTATAAGTCGGAGATGAAGATGTCAGATGAGATTTACGAGTTTTCCACTTATGCATACGTGCATCAGCTTAAACTTTCAGAGCAGTATAAGATTGACAACGGAATAACCGCAGATATGGAAAATGAAATGTTCAAGACTTTTTTCCTGCGTACAAAAAATCTTTTTCTCAGTACTGAGGGTAAAACCGACGAGGAAAAAACGGCGCTTAAATCAAGAATTGACGAATTATTGATTGAGGCTCAGAACGGTGCTGATTTCGATACGCTTATAGCGGAAAACTCCGATGATAAAAGCTATGTGTATAACCCTGACGGTGTAATATTTACTGCCGGTGAAGCGATTCAGGAATTCTCTTCAGCGGCATCGGGCATAGAACCCGGTCAGTTCACTACCCTTGAAACCGCATCGGGATATCATATTATTCAGAGACTGGCAATTGACGAGACTCCTGAGCTTTATGAAAAGTTTAAAAAAGAAAATATGCCGAAAATTAATAATATGCTGATTGACCCTGAAGCTTTCAAGGAATATCTGAATACAAAAACCGAGCAGCTCGGACTGCAAGTAGTCTATACGAGCGAACAGGAGTAAATTACAGCGATATAAATTTTAATTAATCAATAAAAAGGGGGTGTTGCGTTAAGCAGCACCCCCTTCAACTTTATTCAAGTGTTTGACAAATGTTCCAAATGTAGGGTTTAAGCCGTTTTCGGAGCTTTTGAACGGTCTGCGCTAAAGGCAACAGCCCCTTCTATTATTATAATATATGAGCCCTTAATTCTTCGGGTGATTCAGGCGAAAGATAAACAGGTGCAACGTCAAATACTGTTTTACATCCGCTTAATCCTTCGCAGTTCATTCTGTATGCCGCACGTGCGTATGCAACAAGGACAGATGATGTGAACTCAGGATTTGAATCGAGCTTTAAACTGTACTCAATAATATGTGTGTTTTCACTATTAAGACCTGTCTTGCCGCATCTTATAACAAATCCGCCGTGAGGAATACCGCTGTGGTTTTCTTTCATTTCCTCGGCTGTAATGAAATGCACGGTTGTATCGTAATCTGCGAAATAGTTCGGCATGGTTACGATTTCTTTTTCTATTTTTGCTTTGTCAGCACTGTCTTCAGCAACAACATAGCAATCTCTTATGTGTTTCTGTCTTGTGGTAAGTTCAGGGTTTTCACCGCTTCTTACACGCTCAAGAGCTTCATCAACAGGGATTGTGTATTGTCTTGCATCAATTACGCCTTCAATTCTTCTTATAGCATCTGAATGTCCCTGACTTACGCCTTTGCCCCAGAATGTATAATCCTTTCCGTCAGGAAGGACTGCCTGAGCATACAGACGGTTCAAAGAAAACATTCCCGGATCCCAGCCTACGGAAATCATTGCGATTTTACCGCTTTCTTTAGCCGCTTTATCAACATTTGCGAAATGCTCAGGTATTTTTGCATGAGTGTCAAAGCTGTCAATAACATTGAAGTTCTTTGCAAGCTCCGGTGTCTGTACCGGTAAATCTGTAGCACTGCCGCCGCAGATGATAAGCACATCTATATTATTTTTGTGATTGAGTATATCATCTATATTGTAAACATTTACTCTGGTCAGTGTGTTAACGCTTTCAGGATTTCTTCTGGTGAATATTCCGTAAAGACTCATGTCTTTGTTCTGTTTTACAGCACATTCAACACCTCTGCCTAAGTTTCCGTATCCTGCAATTGCAATTTTAATCATTTTAATTTCCATAGCCTTTCTGTCCACAAATAGTGATTATAAATTATCATAGCCTTGCCTGTGGACTGACAAGGCGTATAATGGAAATTATGTCCATGTGCGTTTTCGCCCGACGGGTGAATATATCGCACGGACAATAAAAAAGTCACTATCGTGACTGTCGTTCGCACAGCTCACTTCCATAAGTAGACTTTTTTGTAATAAGCAAAATTACTCACGTTGCGAGTAATTTCCTATAAGATAAAATCCGCCGGAGGCAATTAACGTGAAAAATCATGTTAATTCGTCCCTTTCGTCTAATAAATCATACCATTTTTCAGTCATAATATCAATATATATTCTCAAATTTTGTTGTTTTTATACAGAAAAAATTTCTGCAGAAAAGGGGGTGTTGCGTTAAGCAGCACCCTCTTTTGGGGCTGATTGAGTTTAGATGCAGATACGTGACACTCCAAATCTATGATTTGGTTAGTGGAACTTATGCATGCGTAGTCGTAATTCACGAAACGAAGCCAAATGCGGGTTTTGCCGCATTTTGTCCTGCCCGAAGGCGTACGATGGTACGTCGAGTGGTGAGTTTCGTGGATAGTTCAAAAGCATAAAATTACGAGAAATCCGCAAGAGAATTGCGGATTTCAACTTTATTCAAGTGTTTGACAAATGTTCCAAATGTAGGGTTTAAGCCGTTTTCGGAGCTTTTGAACGGTCTGCGCTAAAGGCAACAGCCCCTTGTAATTTGAAACGGAACTACACGCAGGTCGTTCCGTTTCAAACACCGCTAAATTACAATTTGTCAGTGAATTAATATTCTTAATTTACGGGAAGATAATATCTTCCCCTACGAAATAATTTCCGATTTTACGTCGTAGGGGCGGATATTATTTTAAATACTTTTCAATCGTATATCTCGGGCGCGCTTTTACTTCCTTATACATTTTACCGATGTATTCTCCTATTAATCCGATGCCGAGAAGCTGAATACCGCCCAAGAACCATATTGAACACATTATGGATGTCCAGCCGGGGATTGTAGCGCCTCTGAACTTCTGGATTATGGAGTACAGGAATATTATAACTGTAACAAGACAGGTCAGAAGACCTATTGTACTGATCATTCTTATAGGATTTATACTGAAGGATGTAATCCCGTCAAATGCGAAGGACAGCATTTTTTTTAGAGGATATTTTGATTCTCCTGCAAAACGCTCCAAACGGTCATAATATACCATATCTGATTTAAAACCGATAAGCGGTACCATTCCGCGCAGGAAGAGATTCTGTTCGGAGAATTTTTCCAGCTCATCAAGTGCGCATTTACTCATAAGTCTGTAGTCTGCATGATTAAACACACAGTCAACACCCATGAACTTCATCATTTTGTAAAAAGCTACAGCTGTTGTTCTTTTAAAGAACGTGTCGGTTTTTCTTTTATTACGTACACCATAAACAATTTCACAGCCTTCGAGGTATTTATCTACCATATCTTCGATTGTGTTAATATCATCCTGCAAATCGGCATCAATCGAAATTGTACAGTCGCAGTCGTCTTTTACAGTCATAAGTCCGCCAAGAAGCGCATTCTGATGACCTCTGTTTCTTGAAAGTTTGACACCGCATACATGTTCTCGTTTGGCGTGTTCTTCGCAAATCAGCTCCCATGTATTATCTTTACTGCCATCATCTACGAATGCAATCATACTTTTTTTGTCTATTTTTCCGCAATTTATTAATTTGTCAACAATCTCTGACAATTTTTTCGATGTTGTTTTAAGCACCTCATGTTCGTTGTAGCAAGGAACAACAATGTATAATACAGGTATTTCTCTCATATATCATTAGTCCTTTCGATGTTAATACATATATTATACAGTAATTTTGGAAAAAAAACAATAGTTTCCAAAAAAAATTAAAAAATCTTAAACAAATTTGCATAAAAATATTGACGGAAGTATATGTTTTGTGATAGAATAATATTGATAATATATAATCGGTCGGAATGTGCCGATATTGAAAGGTAGGAAATTATTATGAATAAATTATTCAAAACTACGGTTGCAGCTATTATGTCTGCGGCAACAATGCTGTCAGCAGCTTCAGTTTTTGCTGATTTCCCGGACATGCCGGAAGACGAAACAAGAGTTGCGCTTGAAAATGCAGTAGAAAACGGTCTTCTTACAGGCTACGAGACAGGCGAAATCAAGCCTTATGATAATATCACAAGAGCACAGATGGGAGCTATAATAGTAAGAGCCCTCGGTGCAACACAGACAGCAGACTTGTCAGAGTTCAAGGACATGAATGAGTCACAGTGGTACTATGATGCAATGAGCAAAGCTGTTGCTATGGGTGCGTTCCAGGGTGATGGTGAAAATCTAAATCCTGAAGCTAATATCACATTCCAGGAAGCTTTTGCTGTAATTGCAAGAATTTTTGACCTTCAGTCATCACAGGATATGGATAAGATTTATCTTAGTACAAAGAAAATCGAAGCACTTCCTGAGTATACAACAACAGCACTTGATGAATATACTGACAGTGATAAGGTGGCCGAATGGGCATTCCCGACAACTCTTGCAATTGTTGAAGGCAGATTCTGGGCTCCTGAGTCAAAGGAACTCCGTCCGACTGAGTACATAAACAGAGTTGAGTTTGCTGTGCTTATGGATAATCTTATAACAACATATGTTGATGAGCCGGGCGAATATACAGAATTCGAAGAAGGAAATGTTCTTGTAAGAAGCAAGGATGTTGTTATTGATAACGTTGTCGGTGAAAAGGTTGATATTTTTATCGGTGACGGTGTTGACGGTGAAGTGACTCTTGGTGAAGGCATAAACGTAAACAGATTCATTCAGCGTGGCGGTACAGTTAATGTTGAAAAGGGTAACTATAATCAGGTAAGAGTAAACGGACATAATTGTGTTGCTAATCTCCATGACCCTGTAATTACAACACTCGTTTACGGTAAATACGGTGATTCAAGCATTAACTTTACAAAGGATGTAGGATAATGAAGCTACATAAAATTGCAGATTTATATGTTGCCGCAGAATACAGCCGTCCGACTGTAACAAAGCAGGCGGGACCTTATCTTTCGAGTGACCGTCCGGACATTATTGATATTGTAATGTATGCGAATGAGGATGCTATAAAAAAAACTAATGAGATGTATCCGACTCTAAGTATGGATGACTGCGAATATATGGTTACCGGTACGAATTTTTACAGCGAGCTTCTGCATTTTAACGGGCTTATGATACATTCATCAGCTGTTGTATATAACGGTGATGCATACCTGTTTTCTGCCGACAGCGGAACAGGAAAATCTACTCATACACAGCTTTGGAAAAAAGCGTTTCCCGGTGCGGAAATACTCAATGATGACAAACCGGCAGTCAGGATTATTGAAGGGAATGCATTTGCTTACGGTACACCGTGGAGTGGAAAGACCGACTGGAATCTGAATGTCCGTGCTAATCTTAAAGGTATTTGTTTTATCGAACGTGCTGAGAAAAATTCTATACGCCGTGTAGAGGCTTCGGAGATAGTTACTGAGCTTATAAAACAGACTATACGTCCGCCGGAAGAAACAAAGATGAATTTAATGTTTGATAATATTGATAAGCTTCTTAAGATAGTTCCCGTTTATAAAATGGGCTGTAATATGGATGTAGAAGCAGCACATGTTGCGTATGAAGGTATGAAATAACAGAAAGGTTAATGAAATGAAAATAAAATCAGGATATCTCTTAAGAGAGGTTGCAGGAAATTATATTGTTGTTGCAATAGGTGAAGAAGCTGTTGATTTTAACGGACTTATAACAGTTAATGAAACAGGTGCTTTTCTCTGGAAAAAGCTTGAAGAGGGAATAGATACGTCTGAGCTTTTGACGGCACTCACTGCAGAATATGATGTTGATGAAAAAACAGCGGTAGCTGATATAAATGCATTTGTTGAAAAACTTCAGAAAGCGGATTTACTTGAAAAATGAGTGATAAAATACAGATAGAGCTTGAACAGCTTCTGCCGGTAATGCTTGAACAGCTGAAAGCGGGCGGCAAGTTTAAATTTTCACCGAAAGGTACAAGCATGCTTCCGCTTATTCATCAGGGCGTGGATGAGGTTGTAATTTCTCCGAAAAATGGAGAGCTGAAGAAGTACGATGTTCCTTTTTACAGAAGAAAAGACGGTCAGTTTGTTCTTCACAGGATAGTCGGCAGGAATAAGGACGGATATATTCTTTGCGGAGATAATCAGTATATAAAAGAGTACGGTGTGACTGATGATATGGTAATCGGTGTTCTGGCTGAGGTACATACACCTGATAAGGTGATAAAGGTGACAGACAGGGATTATATCAGTTATGCAAAAAAAAGAGTGTTCCGTCAGAAACTGAGAGGCAAGGCTGTTAAATTAAGAGCGATTGCACGCAAAATAGTAAAAGGTAAATAATTAAAGGGGGGTGTTGCGTTAAGCAACGCCCCCTTTTGGGGCTGATTGAGTTTAGATGCAGAATTCACGAAACGAAGCCAAATGCGGGTTTTGCCGCATTTTGTCCTGCCCGAAGGCGTACGATGGTACGTCGAGTGGTGAGTTTCGTGGATGGTTCAAAAGCATAAAAACACGAGAAATCCGCAAGAGAATTGCGGATTTCAACTTTATTCAAGTGTTTGACAAA
>JAZULT010000009.1:0-69704 GCA_045603225.1 Clostridia bacterium
ACTGAGCTGTACATACATGTATGCAGGTATGTACAGGTCACCCGAAGTCGTACGATGGTACGTCGAGAGGCGAAGTTTGTTCATAGCAAAAAGGATAAAATCTCAGAAAAATCGAATAAAATGAGATTTTTCATCAGAAATGATATTTTTTAGCAGTATATACTCTGCATTGTTATTCCCTTTTTGCGGTCTGGACTTTTTTTACATCCCTTTTCTTGTTTTTTAAAATTCAACTTCGAGACCGTCATATGCAACGCCTATGCCGAAAGGCTCAAGGTCTTTGCATATCTCTTCATGGGCATCGTGTGAATATTTTGACAGATGAGTTATCATGATTTTTCCGTTTTCATTAAGCATGTGTCTGCGGAAGGTATGAGCCAGCTCCTTAACCATGGCAAGGTTGTTATGCTCAAAAATTCTCTCATCTCCGTCAGCGTTTCCGAGTGTTCCGTCAAGAACAACCATGTCAAATTTATACTTTTTGATAATGTGGTATGATGTGGCAGGAATCCAGCCGCCGTCACAGCCGTAGAAGAGAGTTTTTCCTTCGTTATCTATTATAATGTAATTGTGTGTTATTTCGTTTGTGTCCCAGACAATGTGATTGGAACGTACAGGAATGACCTTGTAGTTTCCCACTGTATATTCCTGCCCGATATCCATAAAGTTTGGTTTTAGGTTTTTGTTATCGGGTAAAACTTCTTTACAAATTTCATTACAGAAAAATCCGACTTCCTTGTCCTGACATATGCTCTCAAGCATATCTTTGTTGTAATGGTCCATATGTGAATGCGTCAGAACAATATTTTTCACATTTGAAATGTCACCACCGTGTGCGTCAAGCGACAGTGATATGTGAGGAGAAACGTCAATCATCAGATCAGAATTGATAAGTGCAGATGAAAAAAATCTATACTCTTTATCCTTGTCATATGTACTAATATCCCAGTCTGCCGCACCTGTACCCAAAAATCTAATTTTCATAAAAATCCCTGCCTTTCGTTGATGATATTATACCATAAAATCCGCTGAAAGTCAAGGAGTTATTGGCTTTTAATGCATGGTTTCTGAGTGAATTGTAATTTACCTGTCAAGCTGACGAATTTCCTATGTTATAAAAAAATCAGAATATTGACATTGCTCTGTTTTTAGTATATAATATAGATGAATAAACTAAATATAAGAGAAAATAATCTTCTCAAAATGTAAAAAAATTATTATAAACGAAAGAGGTTGAGAAAATGATTAAAGGTTTTAAAATGAAGTTGTACGAGGGACAGGAAAAGGAATATGAAAAAAGACATAATCTTCTGTGGCCTGAAATGAAGGAAATGATACACGAGTATGGTGGTAAAAATTATACAATTTTTCTGGATAAAGATACTCTTACTCTTTTTGGTTATATAGAAATTGAGAGTGAAGAAAAATGGGCAGAAAGTGCAAATACAGATATCTGCAGAAAATGGTGGGACTATATGGCTGATATTATGGAAACGAATCCTGATAACAGTCCTGTAAGCATTGATTTGAAAAATGTATTTCATTTAGATTGAAATGTGTGATTACCGGTATTTTGCTTGACTTTTATCAATTAATAATGTATAATGAATCTGACGGTCCTAAATGGATTATTGCAGTGAAATCCTTTGTCTGTAGATAAAATTATACGAAAAAGAAAGAGAGGTGACAGTATGAACGATTTAGTAGCATACAGAATGATTTTTGAAAAATGCACTTCTGAAAAGGATACTAAAAATATATTTATGCCGCATACATCGATACATTTTATAATTAACGGATACGGATATGTAAATGACGTGAAGTTGTCTAAAGGAGATTTCTTTTCGGTTACCAAAAATTCAAAGATTAAGTACGGTCCGGACAGTGAGGAGCCATGGGAATATATATATGCAGATTTTGAAGGCGAAGACGTTGTGACGGAAATGGTAAAAGTGGGATTGAATGCTGATGTAACATACGGGAAAATGAATTTTTTTGATCAGATAGAAGCAATATATAATCTGTACAATAGTTATTGTGAAATGGATACGGATAATAAAATGTTCAAGAATTCGGCAGGGAACATGATACTGTCGCTGTTTCTTCGTGATAAATTCGACAAAAATTCTATGTTGAACCTTCGGGCGACGGATATTAAAGAATTTATTGATAAAAATTATTATTTGAAAATAACTATGGAAGATGTAGCGAAAAAGATGTTTCTCAGCCGTGCGTACATGAGGAATATTTTTGTTGATGAATACGGGATGGCGCCAAAGAAATATTTGCAGAAGATACGAATGGAGCGTGCGGCGGAGCTGATAATGAAGGAAGAAGGTAAGATTTCGGAAATCGCACGTTCGGTAGGATATGATGATCAGCTTTTGTTTTCAAAAATGTTCAAGAGCTATTTTGGTGTTAGCCCGAAAGGGTATAACAAAGGTGAGTAGGGAAACTCAGTTTCCCTACTCACCTTTGTTATTAAGTAATTTTGTTCTGTAATAAAAATAAGGAAGCATAACTGCCAGTGTTGCACCAAGCCAAGAGACAGGCTCAGCAATAAAAAGTGCGTTTGTGCCTATTATATTTATTATCACTTTGGACATTATTACACGTACAGCAAATTCCGAGAGCCCTGAAACCATAGACCACACAGATATGCCCATTGCTTGAAGTGCGTATTTGAAAATATGAAGCAAGTATAAAATTACAAGGCATACCAACACTATGGTTATATAGTATGTAGCGACTTCAAGTGCTTCGGGTCCGCCGGGTTCGTTTATGTTTAAAAACAGTTGAAGAAGATATTTTCTTATCGGTAAAACTGACAGCGAGACGAAGAATGCCATGCCTACAACAATTTTTACCGATGCGACAACCCCTTTTTTAAACCTGTCGAAATTCTTTGCTCCGTAGTTTTGTGCCAGAAATGTGGAACTCGCAAGCCCCAGCGATATTGAACTGCTTTCAAGCATTCCGTAAAGCTTATTGGTAGCTGTGTATCCTGCTATAAAAATACTTCCCTGCATGTTTATGCTTGACTGGAGAATTATTCCGCCAAGAGCGATTACGATATGTTGAACCGCAACCGGCATACCAAACAGAGTCATGCTTTTAATCAGTTTAAAATCAGGTTTCCATATACTTTTCGGAAGCTTTACACATTCTATTTTGGAAATACCGATAAGGCAATATATGAATGATACGAGCTGTGATATTACCGAAGCGAGTGCAGCACCGAATATTCCAATCCCGAATACGAATACGAATAGTATATCAAGACCGATATTCAGAAAAGCTGAAATTATCATTGCAATAAGCGGAGTTTTTCCGTCGCCAAATGCCCGCAGAATAGAAGCTGACATGTTGTATGCCGCAACAATAACCGTACCTGAAATCATTGTGGACAGATATATAACTGCACCATCCAGAATGTCTTTCGGTGTATTGAGAATAAGCAGAAGCGGCTTTGCGGTAAGAAGCCCAAGAACAGTAAGAATACTACCTATTACAGCACATAATATTGCTGACATCGCAATTGATTTGTTAGTGTCGATGTAGTTTTTATCTCCGAAATACCGTGACGTAAAAGTAGAAAAGCCTTGTGTAAGACCTGTAATAGTCCATAGTATCAGCCAGTAACACCAGTCTGTAGCACCTACAGAGGCAAATGCTTTGACTCCTACGCCTCGACCGACTATTGCGGCATCTGCAATCATATAAAACTGCTGACCGAGGTTTGTTATGATTAAAGGTATTGCAAATTTTAATATAAGCTTTGTCGGATTCCCGACAGTCATGTCTGTTGCTCTTCCCATATGTACATTCCTTTCGCAAAATCCATATCATTATATTATAAATTTGCACAAATGTCAAGTTTTTATAAAAAGGATTTTCTGAAGTACTTTCACTTATGAATTCTTTCTGTAGTCAAGAGGGTTTTTGCCGTACTTTTCTTTAAATATTTTTCTGAAGAAGCTTTCGTTTTCATAACCGGTGGACTTTATTATTTCTTCTACAGATAAATCGGTATATTTAAGCATTTCTGCGGCTATATCGCATCTCTTATCCTGCAAAACCTTTGAGAAGCTTTTATCGTATATTTTTCTTATGAGATTTCCTGTATGAACTTGAGAATAACCAAGAAGCTTTGAAAGTTCGTTCAGATTTGCAGAAGGTAAGTTTTCTGTAATATATCTGTTTATTTTTTCGAAAACCTTATCCGAAGTCGGGATTTTCTTTTCTTTTAACTTATGAAGAGAAAGAATAACTTCTGATTTCAGCGGTATTGACGGAGCTGCACCGTTGCGTGAAACGGTAATTGCAGATGCGCATGATGCGGTTCTGAGAACTTTTGCATAGTTGTCGCTTTCGGCAATTCCGGCAATGAAATATCCTGTAAATGTATCACCTGCAGCTGTTGTATCAACAGGAGTCACTTCGAAAATCGGCTGGTAAATCTCGTTATCTTTATCAATATAGACTCCACCGTCACTGCCGAGTGTAAGCATGATTTTTAACCCCGGATAGTTTGCACGAAAAAAATCAATAATGTCGTCTGTGTTATTTTTACCTGAAATCTCTCCGGCTTCTATTCTGTTCAGAATCAGATACGAAATCATATTAAGGTCAATTTTTTTGATTGTTTCATTGAACGGGGAAGGATTCAGAACAATGCACATTTTTTTTGCATATGCATTTTCTATAATGTATTCAAGATTATTTATTTCGTTCTGAAGCAGAATAATATCGCCTTCGGAAAAATTGTCAAGAACACAGTCGACAAAATCTGTTGTAATCATGCAATTTGAGCCGGGATACAGAAAAATTGAATTTTCACCGTGTTTGTTTACCTGAATAATTGCATGACCGTTTTTAGCATCAACATTTTTTATGTATGTTGTATCTACACCGCTTTCGGATAAAATATTATGTAGCATTTCAGCATCGTTTCCAAGACAACCTGCATGGTAAATCTTCATTCCTGCTCTGGAAATTGCAATGGACTGATTAAGTCCCTTACCGCCGGGAAAAAGCTTGAGGTCGTCTGTTGTTTCTGTTTCGCCCGGAGTAACTATATGGTCAACCGAATATACGTAATCAATGTTGCATGAACCAAAATTTAAAATTTTCATTAAGTATCACCTCTTTATCTGATTGTATCATATTTTATATATTAAATCAAGAACGAAATATATACAAAAAGAGACCAAAAATAAACTTTTGGTCATCAAAATGTGTTTCAAAATTAAGTATTTGTTCTTGACAAATATGAGGCGAAGGGTTTCAAGATGTTGCGGAGCAACATTTCATTAGCGAAGCGACTCATATCCGAAGGATACTTAATGTTCTGATAGGAACGCTTCATTGAAAGGGGCTGTTGCCTTTAGCGCAGACCGTTCAAAAGCTCCGAAAACGGCTTAAAAACTACATCCGGAACATTTGTCAAACATTTGAATAAAGTTGAAATCCGCAATTTTCTTGCTGATTTCTCGTATTTTTATGCTTTTGAACTATCCACGAAACTCACCACTCGACGTACCATCGTACGCCTTCGGGCAGGTCCAAATGCGGAAAAACCCGCATTTTGCTTCGTTTCGTGAATTACGACTACGCATGCATAAGTTCCACTAACCAAATCATAGATTTGGAGTGTCACGTATCTGCATCTAAACTCAATCAGCCCCAAAAGGGGGCGCTGCTTAACGCAACACCCCCTTTCTGGTGCGAGTATTCTTATAGGATTTACGCACAAATGCCGTAAAATCAAGGATTTCAGACGGTCAACATAAGCACTTATCTTCTAAAAACATAAAAAGTGGCGAGGAAATTCCTCGCCGTTTGGTGGAACAGGGCTTTGCAACCCGTCCGAAGAACAAAAGCAAACAAAATTGCTTTGCGATTTTGCACCGCACTTCTTCTCTATTACATATTACTTATTACTTCAAATCGACAAACTCGATTTCAGGGAATAGAGAAGAGTGAATAGGTAAAAAGTAAAATCGACAAGACTCTGCCGAATCTTGTCGATTTTGGTGCGCCGGAAGGGACTCGAACCCCTGACCTACTGGTTCGTAGCCAGTCACTCTATCCAGCTGAGCTACCGGCGCAGGTTGTATATTAACAACTTTATATATTATATCAGATAAGTTTACCAATGTCAATATATTTTTTAATTTTTTTAACTTTTTGTATTTTTAGCATAATTAGTTACAGTCAACATCTCCTTTTTATTGTAAATTGTTTATTTTATTTTCCTGAATTCTGACATTTTTTCTACATGATATATGCTACAATTAAATTGCCGGAAACGAAAGGAGATAAAAATGAATTTTACAATGGATCAGCCGCCGAAGCCTACCGGGAACATTCCGGAGGATATTTCGGAGCTGTACAACTACTTAGAAGAACTTGTAGACGAACTTGAATATTTATTTTCGGAGGTAAACAATGAATAGTATAATATCGAAAGAATTTCTTACATCTGCACTTACGGCTTTTGATAAATACAAAAGAGATAAAGAAGCTCTGAGTTTAAGAATCAGGGAGAATAACTACTGGTACAAGGCGAGATATGGGAAAATTATTAATCCGGCGAACAACGAAACTCTGCCTTCAACAGCGTTCATTCTTTCAGCAATAGAAAACAAATTCTCAGATGCTCTTGATTCTTTCCCTGTTCCGAATATTCTCGGAAGAACACCGGGAAATGAAAATATTTCCGAGGTGCTGTCAAAAATTGTTCCGACTCAGCTTGAGCTCTCGGATTTCAAAAATGCATACAAAATAAACTGGAGGCGAAAACTCAAACACGGTACAGGCATTTACGGAATATTTTATGCTGACAATAAAATAACGGTGAAAGCATTGTCTATTCTTAATGTATATTGTGATATGCATGTAAATGATGTTCAGCAGTCTCAGTTTCTGTTTATTGTAAATGCTGTCAGCAACAAGAAGCTGATAACTGAATATCCGCAGTATGCACAATTGTTTTCAGGGAATACATCTGTTGAAACATTTGACGGAACTCACGAGGCTGAAGATAAAAGCGAAATAATTGACTGCTATTACAAAAAGGGCAATGCAGTTCACTGCATGAAGTTATGTGCAAAGCAAATAATTGCATCAACAGAAGATGAAGGTCTTGAAAACGGTCTTTACGACCATGGGAATTTCCCGGTTGTTTTCGACATTCTGTATCCCGAAGAGGACTGCCCGTTCGGATTCGGAATAATAGATGTTGCGAAAAACCCTCAGATGTACATTGATAAGCTTGATGGAGCGATAATCAAAAATTCTATTCTGTCATCAAAAATAAGATTTCTTATCAAGGACAACGGAGCGATTAATGAAGATGAAGTTATTAACTGTGATAACGATATTATACACGTTGCCGGAGGAATTGACAACGACAGCATAAGGGAGCTTCAGATAAGTAATATTTCAAATTCTGTTATGGAGCACAGAAACAAAAAAATAGAAGAGCTTAAAGAAATAGTCGGTAATAGGGATTTTCAGCAGGGAGCTACAAACAACGGTGTTACTGCCGCATCTGCAATAACATTGCTTCAGGAGACGGGCGGCAAGCTGTCGAGAAGTATGATTTCCGATTCATACGATTGCTATAAGAAAATTGTTTTAATCGTAATAGAGCTTATGAGACAGTTTTTTACGGAAACACATGTTTTCAGAATTACCAACAGCGATGGGAATACATCGTACGCAGGCTTGTCCTCTGACGACCTTTTTTATAATCAGGATATGTCCGAGCGGCGTCCGATAGAGTTCGATATTGAGGTTGTACCTCAGAGGGATACGCCTTTTCAGACGGAATCAAACAACAAGACAATAATGGAGCTGTGGAATTCCGGAATTTTCAATCCCGATAATATCGAAGGCGGAATCATAGCCGTTTCAGCAATGAAATTTGACGGCAAAGAACAGCTTGTTGAGAAGCTTAAGGAATTCAGAGAAAAGCTAAGACATATGGAACAGATAAAATCAGGGGAGCTTATACCTGTTAATGAAGAAACAATTGCAATGAACATAGGTTAGTATATATTATTCACTTTGTATAAAATAATATCTCAAACAGACAGATTAGAAAAATCCGGTTGACAAAATAAGTAAAAATGATTATAATTATAATATAGAACACATAAGGTTGTATAAATACCTTATTATTCAGGAGGTAAGTAATGAACAGTGTAACAGAAATCTTCGGAAGCAAGGTTTTTAATCTGCCTACTATGCAGGCGAGGTTACCTAAAGATACATATAAAGCGCTTGTTGACACCATAAACAACGGAACTCATCTTGATTCCAAGGTTGCGGAAGTTGTTGCAAATGCGATGAAGGACTGGGCAATTGAAAACGGTTGTACCCATTATACTCATTGGTTCCAGCCTATGACAGGCGTAACTGCTGAAAAACACGATTCATTTATAAACCCCTCCGACGACGGAAGAATTGTAATGGAGTTTTCCGGCAAGGAGCTTGTAATGGGTGAGCCTGACGCTTCAAGCTTTCCGTCCGGCGGTCTGAGAGCGACTTTTGAAGCAAGAGGATATACGGCATGGGATCCTACGTCGTTTGCCTTTATCAAGGAAAAAACTCTATGTATTCCAACGACGTTTTTCTCATATTCAGGAGAGGTTCTTGATAAAAAAACTCCGCTATTGCGTTCGATGGAAGCGATAAACAAAGCTGCAAAGCGTGTTCTTAAATATTTTGACATAAATACTCAGAGAGTAATATCATATGTAGGACCGGAACAGGAGTATTTTCTTACAGATGCGAAACTGTATAAACAGCGTAAAGACCTTATGCTGACAGGACGTACACTGTTCGGTGCAAATGCTGCTAAAGGTCAGGAAATGGAAGACCATTATTTCGGGCAGATTAAAGAACGTGTTGCGGCATATATGAAGGAAGTTGACGAAGAGTTATGGAAGCTTGGTGTGCTTGCGAAAACCGAGCATAACGAAGCAGCTCCTGCTCAGCATGAAATCGCTCCGATTTTCTCTACAATGAATATATCATGTGACCATAATCAGCTGACTATGGAAATTTTAAAGAGAGTGGCGGCACATCACGGTCTTGTATGCCTTCTTCATGAAAAGCCGTATGAGGGTGTGAATGGCTCAGGTAAACACAACAACTGGTCAATAGGAACAAGTGAAGGTCTGAATGTTTTCAAACCGGGCAAGAATCCTATTGAAAATAAACTGTTTTTGCTGTTTCTTTCTGCTGTGCTCAAAGCTGTTGATGAATATGCAGGTCTTCTCAGAGCCTCTGTTGCATCGGCAGGGAACGACCACCGTCTCGGCGCTGATGAAGCCCCGCCGGCAATTGTTTCGGTATTTCTCGGAGATGACCTTACAAGCGTGCTTGAGGCTATCAAAAACGGTGAATCAAGTGTAGATAGAAAAAAAGCATTTCTTGAAACGGGTGTAGATTCTCTTCCGAAGCTCAGAAAAGATACAACTGACAGAAACAGAACGTCACCGTTTGCGTTTACAGGTAACAGATTTGAGTTCAGAATGCCGGGTTCTTCACAGTCGGTTGCAGAGGTTAATATTGTACTTAATACTATAGTTGCTGAAGCATTGTCTGTTTTTGCAGATGAGCTTGACAAAGCTGATAATGTTTCTGAGTGCATAGATATGCTTATAAGAGACACCATAATAAAGCATGAAAGAATAATATTCAACGGTAACGGATATTCTGAAGAATGGCGTGAAGAGGCTGAAAGAAGAGGTCTTCTTAACCATAAAAAAGCAATTGATGCGTTCCCTGAATATCTTTCAAAAAGCTCTATAGAGCTCTTCAAAAAGCATGGTGTGTTCACCATTACAGAGCTTGCATCAAGATATGAAATTCTTGTTGAAGTATATTCAAAGCAAATGCATATTGAAATGATTACAATGATAGAAATGGCTCAGCAGGAAATTCTGCCTGCATGTCTCAGGTTTTCAAATGACCTTGCAAAGGGCTTTGAATCAAAGCTTGCAATCGGACTTGATATTCCGTCTGAGCTTGGACTTCTTAAGACAATTACATCGGAAATTGAACTTTTGATGAATAAAATTGAAAAGCTAAAAGGGATTTCAGAAAATGTTCCCGGGGATAATGATGCTATAACTGCAGAATATTACAAAAATACAGTAATTCCGGGAATGGAAGAGCTTCGTGTGGTTGCTGACAGACTGGAAACGGTTGTGGCTAAAGATTACTGGCCGTTCCCGACATATACGGATCTCTTGTACAGAATATAAATTAAAAAGATTAGTTCGTTGCCAAAGTACAATTTATCTGTTAAATTAATGACAGTGCGTGGCAAAATTTCACACGATGAAAGACGTATTCAATAAAAAAACCGCTAACTATAAAGTTAACGGTTTTTTTGGTATCGGTAATTGGATTTCAATCAATTCCTCGCTTTCTCATCTTATAGGAAATTATTCTCAACGTGAGTAATTTTTCTGATTTGTGACAGAATAATTGTTAATTTAAATTATCTCAAAGACGATTGTTTATATTTAGATGGAGACACTCCTTTGATTTTCTTGAAAATGACGCTATAATAGGAAGCACTTGAGAAACCGATCATCTGGGAAATCTCCTCAACAGACATATCGGTGCTATCAAGATATTCTATGGATTTTTCTACCCGTCGCATGTTTATATATTCATTTACGGTGCATCCGAAATGTTTATGAAATTCATTATAAAGCGTACTTTTAGAAAGATTTATATCTTTCGATATAGTCTTTATGTTTAAAGGCTTACTCAGATTAGAATCAATATATTCAGTAACTCTTTCTATATTCTGTATAACGTTTGGTTTCAGTATATTTTCGAAGAGGATATGTTTTACCAGAATAGAAACGATTTCTATAAGGCTTTCAATTTTACTTTCATTATAGTAAGGGAGTTCGTCGTAAAGTTTTTTGACTGTATTTATATCGACTCCGAGATGTGCTATTTTTTCAGGAGAAAATTCCGGATTTGTTTTCATCTGTCCTAAGATTATATATCCAAGAATTTCGTCTTTATGTATAATCGGAACTACTGCGTCTGTAAGTCCGGCATGGCATATATGATATTCATGTTTTTTTGATTCTCTGCATTTTTTTATAAGCTCCATATCTGAATGACGGCATCTTCTGTCACCGCCTGCAGTGTTTTTCAAAGCACTGCAGTATTTATTATTGTCACCGGGAGAGGGCATGGGATTATAATAATCTTCTATAAATCTTAAGTTAACTCCCGTTACGTTATAAAAATGTTTTAATGTATCCTGAAGTTTATCAATATCATAATTAATAACCATACTTAAAGCTCCTTTTTGGTTATTTTCACTTTAAATTATATATGAATTTGTATCTTTTGTCAATAGATTTTTTTAAATTGGAATATATTTAAAAAAAACAGGAATATGATATCTTGTCAAAATATTATATACATGTTATACTAAAAGAAAATATAGATAAGTATGAATGGTTGAAATAAAGCGGAGGATGCAGACGATGAAACGTAGGATTTTAGCAGTGACAATGGCACTTAGTATGATTTTGCCGGGATTTTCGGTTGATGCACAGGAAAAGCGTGCAGTGATAGACAATGATGAACGTACTATGGCTGAACAGGTTTTGTCAGAGCTTGAAATTATCGAGTATTCTGAATCAAACTGTAACGATATAATAAGCCGTGTTGATTTTGCAGTTTATCTCGCAAGACTAATGAAGATTAATGAATATGAGCTGACAGATATCTCATATTATACTGATATTGAGTCGGACCATTACGGTGCAAAAAGCATAAATTATCTTACGGAGATTGGAGCGTTTTCGGGATACGGTAACTCTGTATTCAGACCTGATGACTCTATAGCTCCGATAGAGGCTGTAAAGGCTATATTCAATATCCTCGGATATAAGACTTATGCTGAGTTTGCGGGCGGATATCCTACGGCTTATTATGAGCTTGCGGAAATGGCAGATTTGCTTGACGGATTTTCAGGATGCGAAAATATGACAAGGAGCGAGCTTTCTGTTTTACTTCTTCGTTCGGGACTGATGCCTACGATGGAGATTACGTCAACAAGCGGTGGCAGCATAACCTTTGATTCTGAAAACAGTGAGAGTGTGTTCGAAAAATACTGGGATATATATGAAGAAGAGGGAATTGTTACAACTGCCGGAGTTATTACGTTGGACGATACGGTTGACGGTGTTGACGGATATATTACTCTGAACGGTGAATTATACTATTACGACGAAGACAACGGTGAAAAGCTTATCGGAAGATATGTGAATGCATTAATTAAAAAGCCGGAAAAGAATACAGAGGAAGTTATTTATATTATGTCTGACTCAAAAGAAACTGAGGAGCTTTATATAAATGCGGAAGATATTGTATCTTATGATGATTATGTTCTTGAATATTACAGCGGCAGCAGAAATAAAACAGCTAAAATCTCAACAGATGCACGGTTTATTTATAACGGAACATTGGCTGAATATAACATTGACAGTTCTCTTAATAATATTAATAAGGGCGAAGTGTATTTAGTTGATGTGACAGGTGATGATAAGGCTGACACTGTTATTGTAAGTGACTATAAAACATATGTAGTTGACTATATTGACAGAGAGAACGAAATAATATATGACAAGCTTTCAGGTAAGGCAGTTTTAAGTCTTGAAAAATACGACCATAAAAATTTCTGTTCTGCAGGCGGCGGAAAACTGCAAATGGAGTCAGTTGCAAAAGATTCTGTTATAAATGTAAAGGAAAGCAACGGAAAGTATGCAGATGTTTATGTTTCAAATGCCGTAATCAGCGGAACGGTCACCGGAGTTTCTGAAAGAGACGGTGAACTTTGTATAAATATCGATGATAAAACTTATGCTTTTGACAGTAATTTTATCTCACACGGTACATGGTTTACAAACGGAAAGTTTAACGGTGAAATAGGTGAGAGCTATACATTTGCTCTCGATATGTTCGGTGATATTGCGTATATTTCAGGGTACACGAATGAGATGAAAAAGCCCGGTTACATAATTGATATCAAGGTTATTGAGGATGAGGAAGAAACAGTACTGTTAAAGCTTTTAAAAGCTGACGGTAAGATTGCAAAGTACAATACAGCTGACAAAATCGAGGTTGACGGAATCAGATATCAGAGTGCCGGTGCTGTGAAAAACGCAGTTCTTATGGGAGACGGCAAGGTTATAGTTTACAAGGAAAATAAAGACGGTAAAATCACATACATAGATACAACATACAAAAGCGACAGCGAGAATGACACAACACTTAAGCTTGTAACGCCTCTTGAACGTGCAAGCTATGAGCCGGCAGATGCAAGATATCCGGGATGCAGACAGTGGTTTAAGAGCAGTCAGAGCTACAGCGGTGTTATAGTTCCGTCAACGGCTACTGTTATATTCTCAACTCCTGAGGATTCGAATGAGAAAAGAGAGAGCTATTACAGCACTGTAAACTGGAGCACATTTGCCGACGGACGGCAGATGAAATGTCAGAGCTATAAGCTGGGAGAGGATAATTTCCATGACGATATAGTAGTTGAATTCAGTTCATCGGGAACGGATATAAGTCTCATAACAGATTTATTTGTCATAAGCAATATATTACAGGTTGCAGACGCAGAAGGCGGAGTTGCGTACAAGCTTGAAGGATATACCGGAGGAAGACAGGTTTCGTATATTGTTGAAGAGGATATAATGGAAAGAAACTTCTCAAATGAATCCAATTCAAAGGTATATACCGATATAAGCCAGCTGACACCCGGAAGCATCATTCAGCCGGGAATAAATGCTCTCGGAAGAATAAGTGCAATCAGACTTCTTGTAGATTACAGCGAAGACCTCAACAGTCTTCAGAGTTTTGCGGATAACAATTATCACGGACTTGCTTCGAATTCATATGTCATAGCGCGTGTCTTCTGCAATGATATCAAAAAAGAAGGATTTGAACTCAGTTATGCCAAGGGCGGAGAAACGATGTGGAAGGATATTATGGGAACTCCGACAGTAACTGTGGTTGATACCGACAATGCAAGAGGCGATATGGTAAGAAAGGGCAGTGTGGATGATATTCCGACATATAAAATGCTTGGGGATGAAATGTATCCTATGTTTGTGTATGCATACAGATATCATCTGAGAGATATTGTGGTCTACAAATAATATGGCATGATAAGGAGTTGAGATTTTGAAGGTGAAAAGAATTACGCTTTTGTTGACTGTTCTGTCAATAATCTCGTCATTTCTGCAAATACCGTCCTTTGCATCTTCGGAAAGCGCCGGGATTATCTTTGGTGAAAACAAGATACAAAGCAGAATGTCTGCCGAGACTGTGGGCGAGGCGGATATCAGAGACGGAAAAGGTGTTATAGTTTTAAATCCTGATACTGCCGCAAACCTGAAAATTAATATGGGAGCAGGTTTTTCGGGACTTGCTGACGGAAGCTGTATCAGACTGACTGTTACGTACTATGATGAGGGAGAAGGTAAGTTTACACTTTACTATGACGGTGTGAACGGTAAAACGGAGCATCCTGATATTGTCAGACTGAAAAATACCTGTATATGGAAGACGAAGGTTTATGAGTTCCAAAATCCGCAGTTCAATAAAGGAGCTGACGGTGCAGATGTGGTGATATCTTTAAATACACCGTCTATGGATAAGTCGGCAGGTAAAGTTATAATATCTGAAATCAAGGCAGAGAAGACTGATTACAAATCTGTATATGTAGCGGATATTTCAACAGATAACAGACCGGGAAACATATATTTTTCAGATGAAGAACTTAAGTTTACGGTAAATGTTGAGAAGAACGGCACAATGTCTGTTTACAGCAATGTATGCATGCTTACATATGAGGTCAGAGATGACAGCGGTGCTGTTGTATGGAGTGAAACTGAAGAAAATGTGAATGTTGAAAACGGTTACACCAAGATTGTAAAGCCTGAAGGCTTAAAGTATGGAATTTATGATTTTTACGTGACGGCTGAAAATGCGGAATATAATTATAAAAGCACGTATTCAACATATTTTGCTTATGCCGTGGCGGCAAGAAAGAATGATAGATTCGGTGTTAAAACACACTACGGACATCAGTATCCCGATCCTGAAAAAGCTGTTTATCTGATGGAAAAAGCAGGTATAGGCTTCTCAAACGGCGGATGGGGATGGGCAGGTATAGAGCAGTCTGTCGGAAAGTTTTCATACGGTACAGGACCTGTATCAAAATATCAGGACCTTATGGACAAAAGCGAAGTCGATATGATGCATTCGGCATCTTACGGAAATGTTTTATACACAGGAGCTCCGACGGATACGTATATGCCTGAAACGGATTCTGCCATGGAAGCTTTTGCGAATGCTGCTGTGTGGAGCATTACGGCATATGATAATGAGTACATAGAAGTGTGGAACGAACCTGATATGACTAACTTCAATCCGGGCCATGCTTCGTGGGAGACTTATGCAAAGCTTTTAAAGGTGACTTACGAAAAGGTTAAAGCGGTAAATCCCGATATAAAGGTAATTGGCGGTTCGCTTGTTGCTATACCGCTTCTTTCGGAGGATAAGCTGAAAGGAATACTCGATGCCGGTGGCGGAGAATACATGGATGCACTGTCCATACATCCGTATATCTGGGAAACATCTCCTCTTAATGACAACTTTCAGGAAAAGCTTCCTGTTGCAGGAGAGCTTCTTGCTAAAATGGGATATCCCGACAAGGAAATATGGATAACTGAGCTTGGCTGGGGAGCAGGACCGGGTCAGAAGTTCACTTACGAACAGCAGGCGGCTTATCTTGTACAGACATACCTTATGTCACTGAGCTATAAAAATTTCGGGAAGTTCATGTGGTATGATTTTCAGAACGACGGACTCGTTGAAACGGACAAGGAAGATATGTTCGGACTTGTGAAGCACTGGACTGATAAAAAACCGTGGTCGGCACATAAGAGCTTTATAGCGGCATCGTTTATGAATCAGCTTATGGCAGGTGCGGAATATGTTGATAATTCCACAGATGGAAATGACGGATATATGTATCATTATAAAAATGACGGAAAAGATATATATGCAGTATTTTCTTCAAAAAAATCATATCTTTGCGGTGTTTCGGGAAATTGCGATAAAGCGACGGTTTATGACATGTACGGCAATGAAGATACGTTGTATGCATCAAACGGAGTTTTAAATATTCTTGGTGGTGAAGAGGTTATATATATTGTAGGCGAGAATCTTAATCTTGAATTTGCAGAGCCTACTGTAACCGTAAACACAGTTGATGCTTCTGCACTGTTCGGAGAAGGTGCAGTCGTAAGCGTTAATGCAAATGAGAAAATTACAGTTGATTGCGGAAGTGTTAATGACGGTGTAAAGCTTGAAAAGCAATCAGAAAACAGTATTCATATATCATATGAAGAAGTATCAGCAGGTGAAGACAGAGTTCATCTGACTGTAAAATCAGGAGAAAAGATGATTCTGACGGGTGATATTCTGGCAAGCTGTACACAGCTTCTTACTGCATCAATTTCGAATGATTTGTTTAACAGTGTGAACTTCAACAGATGGCGTGGATATCTTACCGTTACAAATAACAGCGCAGTGCAGACAACCGCACCGGGATTTCTTACATTTGAAAGTCCTGATTTGTTTTCAAAGAAGCTTCCGAAAATAGCAGTTCCTTCGCTGAGACCGGGAGAAAGAAGAACTATAAAATTCCATTTTCCTGAGATTTTAAGGAAAGAGGCTTATGATGTAAATGCGGTTATAAAGCTTTCTGACGGATATGTTATTCAGGTTTCGGAGAGAATAGATTTTGCGGCGGCACCGTATGCGGAGAAAAAGCCTGTTATAGACGGAAAAATTGAAGATAACGAATGGGTAATGGGTGCGGCACTTGATTTCGGGCGTGAAGACCAGGCTGTAAATCTTGCAGGGTTCTCGTGGAACGGTAAGGAGGATTTAAGCGGAAGAGTGTGTTTCGAGTACGATGAAGAATATCTGTATCTTGGCGCACAGGTGACTGATGATGTGTTCTTCCAGGAAAATCCCAACGAGAAAATATGGCAGGGCGACAGCATTCAGTTTGCGGTGGGATATTCAAGAGCAAACGGAAACAAGGAATCGAACTCTTTTACTGAAGTTGGTATAGCACTTACTCCGGAGGATGAAAAAGTATGTGTTTACGGAGTAGAAGATATTTCGATAGGACGTGGAATTCTTGATATGGAAGCGTTGGGGATAGAATGCGAAATTCAGAGGAACGGCGTTCTGACAACATATGAGCTTAAAATGCCGTGGACAGAGTTAGTTCCTAGGGGTTCGGAGTTTACAGGCGGCAAAAATGTTGCATTTTCAATGCTTGTGAATGACAATGACGGTCTCGGCAGAAAAGGCTGGCTTGAGTATGCAAGCGGAGTGGGACTGTCTAAGAACATAAATCTGTTCACGTTCTTGAAATTGATGAATAAATGACGTAAGGAGACATGGCATGAGAAAAACTATTTTAAATAAATTAATTTACGGTGCGGTATTGTCCCTGATGACATTAAGTGCCGGTATGTCGGCAACGGCATCGGATGGAGAAGTTTTATTCAGTGAAAATTATGAAAATCCTGTGTGTGCAACAATAAATTCAGGTAATGGAGTAATCGAGACTGATGATATTACCGGGAATAAATACATGCATGTAACGGGAGCATGGTCGGCAAATCAGTTCGGATATGCAATTCCTGAGATTGCTGAGGGGAAAATTCAGGTCAGATTTGATTATATGAAAAAGGACCTCACAAAGCAAACATATATTGTTCTTGCTAACAACAACTATTATTCGGGAAAAGAATGGTTCAGACTTTTTGGTGTTTCGGGAGCAGGACAAATAACAGCGCTTACAAATGCTGACGGTATGGGCAAAATGGAGGCAGATAAATGGTATACTCAGGTTGTCACCGTGGATGTAGACACTCGTGAAGCAACGGCAGAGCTTTATGAGCAGGGCGGAGAAATTCCTCTTGCAACCCTGCATTATGATTATGTTCCGACAAATACATCATCATACGGATACGGAGGCTGGCCTGAAACTTCAAAATCCTTTGTAAGGTTCAGACATTTCGGAGATAATGACGGATATCTTGACAATATTGAAATAAAGTATATCTACGATAAGCCGTCATTATCACCTGATAAGATTACGATAATGAACCCTGAAGGCGATATTCAGAGTAATAAACAGGAAGTAATTGCTTCTGCAAACGTTATCAGAATAGACTTTAAAACGTATATGGACGAGTCTTCGTTAACAGAAAATTCGTTCTATGTTACAAAAAAAGGTGAGACGGACAAAATTGAAGCTGCGGTTGATACGGAAAGAAAAGGACACAAGGTTTCAGCTACTCTTTCGGCATCAAAAAAATGGATTCCGGGAGATTACACGATTCATGTTTCAGCTGATGTTTCGAACATAAAGGGAGATACTCTTGAAAATGAATATACGGAAGATTTTACGGTTATTTCAGGAAAAGTCGCTAAGATATCGTTTTCTGATATTGACGGAAATGAGGTAAATCTTACAGAAGGTGAAATTATAAAGCCTGAAGCTGAAAAGATTACATTCCACCTTTCAGGTGAGGTTCAGGAAGATTATCTTTCAGGGATAAGTGTAAAAAACAGTGACGGTGAAGTTGATGGCGAAAGAGCTTTTAACGGAACAGATAATACATACACAATCGCTTTAGATAAATATCTGAAGCAGAACAGTACATATTTAGTGAGTGTCCCTTATGAAGTGGTTGGCAATGCTTATGAAGGAACCTTCACGACCGGGGGCGGTATATACAAAGTGTTATCTGCTGAATTTTACGATGCTGACGGTAATGTTACCGATTCAGCCGGAAACGCATCAAGTATTACTGTAAAAATCGTGAATACAAAAGAGTTAAATGTAGATTACCGACTCATATTTACTGCGTTTAATGAAGGCTTTATGAAGAATATGCAGTATTCGGATTTCGGTGTGTCAGAGTCAGATGCGAAGTTTGAGTTTACAATGCCCGTTACGGCAGATGCTTCAGCAACGACTGTGAAAAATCTTCTGTGGAGCAAAACGGAAGAGACTGCAATTGGTGAAAAAGAGCTTGCTGATTGCATTGTTACGGCAGACGGAAAGGTTAAAATTGAAAAATCTTTGTATTCAGGCGGTGCAGAAAAAAAATTCAAGGTTACGGTGTTCCGTCCCGGTATGAGTGTGGCGGAATTGTCGGAAGGTCGGGAAAATATAAATGTTACAGCATATACCGATATTCTGCCCACAGATGCTGATGGAAAATGTTCTTTTGAATTTTCGGTTGATGATTCAGGATTTTACGATGTTGAAATTATCACAGAGGACGGAAAGAAAGAAGAGTTTACTGTTTTTTACAACGACCGGGCAAAGGCTGAGCTTATACGGGAAAAGCTCAACAGTGCAGACTCTGCGGAAAGCTTTTACAGTATTTTATACGGCGAAGATGAAAACTTTAAAGAGCTTGGTTTTTATGTAAATCTGACTGAAACTGCAGATGAGAAAAAAGTTTCGGATTTAATGTATGAATACATAACCGACAAGAAATTCGAAGCAAATGATGATATTGAAGCAATTAAGCTTTTCAGAAAAATGTATGCAATTGAGCTTTTAAATGAAGGTAAGGAAATTTCCTTGTCGGAGTATGAAGAATATCTTAATACAGAATCTGAGAAGTTTTACACATACTATGCAAAAGATTATATTACAGACAGTGTTAAAAAACAGATTTTAAAAGAGCTTAAAAAACGTGATTTTGAAAGTGATGAGGAATATACGGAAGCATTTCTTGAACTGCTTATTCTGAAAACTGTCCGTTATGCGGACGGTTATGGTAACGTCCGTGATATATTATCTGATTTTGAGAACGAAACAGGAATTGATACTTCTTCACTTGACAGCGGTAATTACTCTAAGGTTTTGGGTAAAGCTTATGATGGATACGAAGACCTTGAAAAGGCGTTGACAGCGAAAAAAAGCAACAGCGGAAATAAAGGCGGTTCCGGCGGAGGCGGAGGCGGTTCGTCTTCTTCAAAGCCTGCTGTAAGCATAACGGTAAATGAATCACAGGTAATGAAGCCTGAAGCAGTCCCTGTGGAAAGAGAAGCCTTTTCCGATATCGGTAATTATGCATGGGCAAAGGAAGCTATTGAGACACTTTACAAAAACGGAGCAATTAACGGTAAAGCAGAAAATATGTTCTTTCCGGCAGACAGTATAACAAGAGAAGAATTTATTTCGGTGATTATACGTATTAAAGGTACTGATTATAAAACCTCTGATGCAGAATTTTCAGACGTTTCTGAGGGGACTTGGTACGAAAAATACATAAAAGCTGCTGTTGCTGACGGGATTATAAAAGGGAGAGAAGACGGAAGCTTCGGTGTGGGCGAGCCTGTTTCAAGACAGGATATGGCAGTTATAATCTGCAGGGCTCTCGGATTTGATGCGGATGTGACAACGGAAATCCCGTTTACAGATGACGGCCGGATTTCCGGGTATGCCCAAAATGCAGTTTATACAATGAAAGAAAAAAATATTATAACAGGTTTTGATGACGGAAGCTTTATGCCTCAGGCGAATGCAACAAGAGCAGAAGCGTCGGTTATGATATACCGCGGATTTTATAATTGACAGATTGGAGGGTAATGATGAAAAGAATTATTTCAACGGCACTGACAGGAGTTGCTTGCCTGACAGTTGCTTCTCCTGCGTTTGGTGCAGGCATGGGTGTCAACACCCATATTGACCATAAATATCCTGTTGATTCAAACTTAAGACTCGTGACAGACGGGAGTTTTGAATGGACAAGAGATTCTGTCGGCTGGACGGGAGTAGAAAGTGTAAAGGGCATCAAAACTATTCAGGATTATAATATGTACTGTGCAAAACAGCTTGAAGACAAGGGAATTAATCAACTTTTGGTGCTCGGATATGGAAACGATAGTGCATACGATGTTGAAAGCAAGTTTGTTATGCCGACGAAGGATAACGAGGAATACTATAACGGATTTCTTGATTATGTCAGATTTGTTGTTGACAGTATGGGAGTGTATACAGATGCTTATGAAATCTGGAACGAACCGAATTATACTACGTTTAACTATAATCTTTCTGAGGCGGACGGTACGGAATATGCAAAGCTATATCTTGATTGTGCGAACATTATAAGAGAAAAGGACCCTACGGCACGTATACTGTGCGGAGCTATTATGGGAGACAGTACAGCGGCAAGAAGTTACGGTGAACAGATTTTTGAGTATATCAAAACATTCGGAGATGTTAATGAGCTTATTGATGTTTTCTCAATTCATAAATATTCTGATGATGCTGAAGGTGCTTATGCCGATGCTCTTTGGAGATGGGAGACTGTTTTCGATAAATACGGATATACCGGAGACGTATGGATGACGGAAAACGGTGCTTCTACATATACAGGCGACGGAGTGACCGAAGCTGAACAGGCGGCATATGTTGCAAGATGTATGGTTCAGTGGGAAAAATATCTTCATGAGAGCGGACGAAACGGTGAAAATTTCTGGTATGATTTAAAAAATGACGGTGAAGCGGCTGACAATAAGGAGCATAATTACGGTCTTGCCGATTATGATTATAATGTGAAACCGGCATTTAATACCGCAAAGCTTTATAATAAGCTTACCAATTCAAAGGAACAGGTAAATTACACAGAATCGGGAAGCGGATATGTTGCTGAATATTCTGATGGTGTTGATAATGCCTATGTTGTATACGGTACAGACGGAATGCAAAATGTTTCACTTTCGGGAGATAAAGTGTATGTATATGGTGTTTCGGGTGAAGTTACGGAAGAGCTTACAGACTTTGACGGAACAAAAGAGTTTGCCGTGAGTGGTGGGCCGGTATTTGTTCAGTGCATAAATGATTCTCTGAAGATTACCAAAGCAGACTATAATACGAATAAAAATGTTATTGACATTGAAGGCACAGCGCCCGGTGCGGAAAGTGTTACGATAACACTTGAAACGGACGGTGCAGTTCTTCAAAGTAAATCAGTCAAAGTAAATGCAGATAATGTTTTCAGAAAAACGTTTACGGCAATAAACGGTGGAATATGTGTTATCCGTGTAAATGACGGAGAAAGCGAAATAACTAAAGAGATAAAATGCATGAAGTATGCATATGAGAAAAAAGCACCGTCCGATGCCGCTGTGGCATACGATGTTACGACTAAATCGGGAACTGTAAGTGCAACGGTTTCAGATGCAGTTGACGGAGAGATTGTTCTCGTTTCGGTAGTGTCAGCGGATAAGACTGCTGAAGAGACGGAAATATCAGATTTTGCATATATAGGAGAAGCTGTTGTTCAGTCGGGGAGCATAAATAAAAGCTTTAACTTACCTGAAAATGCAAAAGGAGCATATAAGGTGCTGATTGCAAGACGGAATACAAAAAGTGCCGGAACATCGGACTTTATGGCAAATGAATGGAACTGGGCGTATGTGGCACGGCTTGATTCGGAGGATAAAAACGGGGCTGTAATAGTGAATGCAAGTCTTAAAAACTTTAACGGGGTTCCAAAGAGCGCTGTAGTTATCGTGGCGGAATACGCATCCGATAATAAGCTTATAAAGGTTACAGGCGAAAGCTATACAATACCTGCAAATCAGACAGAAGCCGTATCATGTCCGCTTACTGTTGAAAAGCAGAACGATACAGCATACTTTAAGGCTATGGTATGGGATAGCTTCGGCAATATAATGCCGCTATATTAATTAATGTAAAAATATTTTATGTACTGAGGGAAAAGTATATAATTAAAAATTTATAATGGAGGAATGAGAAATGAAGAAATTTTTATCAGGACTTATATCTTTATCAATGATAGGTACTTATATGGTAAGCTTTGCAACACACGCATCAGCTGCAAAATATACTACCATATCAACTATCTTTGAGGAAGACTATGACGGGGAAACAGTAACAGCGAACGCATCGGGTACAGGAGAAATTTTAACAGACGAAACAACCGGAAATAAGTATATGAAGATGAACAGAGGGTACTCTACAAATCAATTTGCATATACATTTCCGGCAATTACTACAGGGAAAATAGCGGTTCAGTTTGACTATATGAAGGATGCTGAAACACTTGATTATCAGTCTTACATAGCATTGGCAGACAACAATCTGTACGAAACAAAAGAATACTTAAGACTTTTGTCAACAAACAATTACGGCAGTAAACAAAACAAAATGACTGCTTTCAAAACAGAGATGATTTCATCAGACTCAATTACCGAGGCAGGACAGTGGTATACATTCAAATATGTAATTGACATGGATACTCATGATGTTTCCGTAACCTTGTACAAGAAGGGAAATACTGCTCCTATGGGCACGCTGTCGTTTGAGGCGCTTGAACGTTCATCGGCAGGATGCAGTGACTGGCAGGAAACAAAGAATGAGTTTGTACGTTTCATTCATTACGGTGATGCGGATGCTTACATGGACAATATTTCAATAAAATATGTCTATGAAGATCCTAATCTCATTTTCAGTGAGGATTATGACGGAGATGAAATTACAGCACCGAGTACAGGCGTCGGAACTGTTATGACAGAAGAATCCGGTAACAAGTACATGAAAATGGATATGACAATTGACGGTGTTACTGACTGGGGTGCAACTATGTTTGCATATGATTTCCCGGAAGTAAAATCAGGAATTGTAAATATCGAGTTTGACTATATGAAAGAGGAAAAGGAACCTCAGACATATATGGTGCTTTCCGGAACAAATAACTGGAATACAAAAGAAATGCTCAGACTCATGGGACTCTTCTATAAATCAGCGGCATTTACAGGATTTGACGGAACTGCAATGCTTAATAATGCCGGAAAAACTGCGGTTCTTGAAGCAGGAAAATGGTATACTCAGAAAGTGACCTTGAATCTCGATACAAAAGAAGCAACAGCAACTGTGTATGAAAGAGGCGGAAGCGAAGCTGTAGGATATATGCACCGCACAAAGCTTTCTGACAGTACAGGATATAACGGCTGGCCTGCAACATCTGACGGATTTGTACGTATAGCACATTTCGGTGATACAGATGCTTGCATTGACAATATCAAAATCACAAAGGGTGAAGCTCCGAAGGACTATGCATATTCTATGGCAATAGTCGGAGATACTCAGACACTGACTGCAAAATATCCTGATACACTTGCAGGACTTTATGACTGGATAGCCGAAAATGCTGAGTCAAAGAACATGAAATGGGTATTTGGTCTCGGTGATATAACAGACGGTGATACTGATGAGGAATGGGCACTTGGAAAAGCTAACATTTCTAAGCTTGACGGTGTTGTACCGTACTCAGTTATACGTGGTAACCATGATTCTGCAGAAAAGTTTAAAGCAGCTTTCCCGTATTCTGAATACGCAGATAAGATTGACGGAAGCATGAACGGTGATATGCTTAATACATATCAGAAATTCACAGTCGGAGATACTAAATATATGGTAGTAAACCTTGACTGGGGTGCTCCTGATGCGGCTGTTGCATGGGCGAATGAAGTTATTGAAGCAAATCCGAATTATAATGTTATCTTAACAACTCATGCTTACTTAAACAGCGACGGAACAACTCTTGACTCAGGTGATGAAGGGGCTCCGACAAATTACAGCTCACTTAACAATAACGGTGATGAATTATGGAACGACCTTGTTAAAAAGCATGAAAACATAGTTCTCGTTCTGTCAGGTCATATTTCATCTGAAACTGTTGTGGCAACAAAAGCTACAGGCGTAAACGGAAATACAGTTACACAGATGCTTATAGACCCGCAGACAACAGACCAGAATAATGTCGGTTCAGGACTTGGTCTTGTAGCAATGCTTTACTTCTCTGAAGATGGAAAGAATGTTGATGTTGAATATTATTCGACATTAAAGGGCGGAAAGTATCTGAGTGCAAATCAGTTCTCTATGGAGCTTGATACTGTAACTCTTGAAGAACGTGCTCTGATCTTCAGCGAGAACTATGAAAATGAAACTGTAACACCGATTGCGGCAGGTGCCGGAACTGTTGAGACAGATGCTTCGGGCAATAAGTACATGAAGATGGACATGACAATTGATGGTGAAACCGATTGGGGAAAGACACTGTTCGCTTATGATATTCCGGAAATAAAAGACGGAAAAATAAGTATTGAATACGATTACATGAAAGAAAATAAGACGCCTCAGACTTATTTCGCTTTGTCAGGCGCTAAAACATGGAATACAAAAGAAATGATGCGTCTTATGGGTGTAAGCTATAATTACGGTGTATTTACAACGTTTGATGGTTCAACAACATACATTAAGGAAAACGGTCAGAATGCGGCACTGACAGCAGGTAAATGGTATACACAGAAAATAATTATTGATATGGAAACTCATAATGTTTCTTCAGCTGTATATGAAAAAGGCTCTGACACACCGATGGGCGGTACTGTTTATAAGGAGAATCTTCCTCGTATGACAAGCAACAGCGGCGGATATGCCGGCTGGCCGATGTCAAGTGACAGCTTTGTTCGTCTTGTGCATTTCGGTGATACCGATGCGTGCATAGATAATATCACAATTAAGTATGTGTATGACGATCCTGCACTTGATTCAGACAGTATTAAGATTAAGAAAGCTGACGGAGAAGAAGAACTTGTATGGACAGATGTTATTTCTTCTGCAAAGGTTATCGACGTTGATTTCGGAACAGGTATGTACGAAGAGTCAATGACGGATGAGTATATCTATGTAACAAAGAAAGGCTCAGCGGATAAGGTTGCATCAACAGTTTCGTATAAAGGCGGAGTTGCAACAATTACTGCTGCTGACAACTGGGAGCCGGGAACATATACAATCCATGTAAGCGGAGATGTGCAGAATCTTGGCGGAGTTAAGCTTGGCGATGATTTTGAAGTAGACTTTACTGTTAAAAAAGGTAATGTGGCGGTAACAGTTGACGGTATATACAAGGGCGAAACTAAGGTTAGCGGATATGCCGATGTAACAGCAGGAGATGTTGTTACGATTAAGACAACAATAAAGAACGATACAGGTAAGGCAAAGGAAGCTAAGCTTGTAGTGGCTTATTATAACGAAACAGGCGCTTTGGTTGGTGTATCTGACGGCAAAGCAGAATTTTCTGCAGATGAGGAATCGGCTAAGGATATCACTTATACCGTTCAGTCATTTGACGATGCTGATAATATGAAATTCTTTATCATTAACGGATATTCTGATTTGTTCCCGTTAGCAGTAAGTTATCCTTTGAACTGATAGTTTTCGGAAGGGGAAAATGCAATGTATAAAATTACTATACCTACAGTAGTCACCAACGGACATTTTAACCGCGAAAAGACGCTTAACGAGATAAAAAGGTGCGGTGCAGAGCGAATTGCAATTGCAATTGACAGAGAAATGGACTTTACATTTTCTTCACCGGAAAACTTAAAGCTTATATCGGAGCTTATTTCTTACTATAAAGAAAATGGACTTGAAACACTTGTATGGCTCGGTGAAACGTTCGGTCATGCCGGAAGCCCGGCGACCGGCGGTTTGCCGTATACAAATATAATATTTATGGAACGCGGGGATATCAGTGCGTTTTGTCCTCTTGATAAATCGTTTAAAGCTGATTTTTGTACATGGGTTAAAGCTATAGCAGAATGCGGTGCCGATATGATTATGCTTGACGATGATTTCAGACAGGGGTACAGAGGCGGTATCGGATGCTTCTGTGACTTGCATATGGAGGCTGTTGAAAAGGAAACAGGCGAGAAAATAGCCTTTGAAGATTTGAAAAATAAAATTTTTGAAGGCGGAGCGAATAAATACAGAGATGCGTGGATGAAGGTTCAGCGAAATGCTATGAACAGCTTTGCAAAAGCACTGCGAGATGCTCTCGATGAGGTTAATCCTGATGCAAGACTGGGATTTTGCGTATCTCCCGGCATGTGGGACTGTGAAGGAACAGATGTAATTGAGCTTGCTAAGATTCTGGCAGGTAATACGAGACCTTTTATAAGACCTTGCGGTGCACCGTACTGGACATACAACAGAAACAACCACACTCTTGGTGAGGTAATAGAATATCAGAGAATGCAGGCAGAGTGGTGCAGGGAGCATGATATAGAGATATTTTCGGAAGGAGATACATATCCGAGACCAAGATGTGAAACCCCTGCATCTTACCTGGAATGTTACGATACGGCACTGAGAGCGGACGGAATGTCTGACGGTATTTTAAAATATGCTCTTGACTATGTATCTGATGCTGATTACGAAACAGGATATATAGATGCGGCAGTGGCAAATAAAGAGCTGTATAAAAAGATTGATATGCTGTTCTCGGACAGAAAAGCTGTAGGAGTACGTCCTTTTAATGTTATTCATCAGGTGAAAAATGCGAAGCTTGATTCGAATGAGTCGGGATTCCTTGATAATGTGCAGAATTATATATTTTCACCTGAGATTCGTTTGGCTGTGTTTAACGCACTTCCCATAACATACGAAAAAGGTAATGTGAATATCATATTCGGAGAAAATGCAAAATATATCACGGAAGATGAGCTTAAATACGGAAATATAATAGATATTAAGGCCGCAGAAATTCTTGTGGACAGAGGTATAGATGTCGGGATTGAGTCAATTTCTGCCGGGGATGGATATACGCAGGCGGGATTTACCGACGTTCCTAATGAGTATTTTATTGATGAGGACGAATTTGTACGTCTGTCAGCGCTCAGACTTTTTTATCCGAAGCATAAAAAGAATGTGAGAATGCTCACTGAATACCATACAAAAACCACTAAAGCATCAGGTGTTTTTGAATATGAAAATAAAGACGGCATCAGATTTCTGGTATTTCCGTTTGATGCCGTCAAGGCAAGAGAGTCTAATGCTACAGGCTGGTTTGATTCGTATTCAAGAAGACGTCAGCTTGTAAAGAGTATACAATGGCTTCAGAATAAACCGGTTAAGGTATATGCTGACGGAAATTATCCGAGACTTTATGTTCAGGCTAAGGAAAATGAAGCAGGTCTTTCTGTAGGACTCTGGAACTTGTTCGGAGATAAAATACAAAATGCAAAAATCAAAGCGGAATGTGACGGTGATGTTGATTTTATCAACTGTACCGGGCACAGGGAAGATAATACTATAATAATAGATTCGGTTATTTATCCTTTTGAATTTGCAGGCTTTGAAATTAAAAAATAAATTGTAATTTAGCGCTTTGTTCGGAATGTATAAAAGGCTTCTCCTTGAGGAGAAGCTCCGCGAATGCGGTGATGAGGTGTAGCTGCTTTAGCAGCGTTAGAAATAGAATAATTACTGTATTTTAGTGACGGAACTAAAGTTCCTACACCTCATCCGTCAGCAAAGCTGACACCTTCCCCTCGAGGGGAAGGCTTTCTGCAATACACCGATAAATTACAGTTTACTATACTTAAAACATAATCTGCATTATAAAATTATTATCTTTTACTTTAAATTCATAAAAAGCATTATATTTATTGCAGAAAGCAACTATGGAGCGTGTACCCAATCCGTGTCCCGGTTGTCGGCTGATTGGTATACCGTCACTGTCAAATTCAACGTTTCCGTCGAAGTTATTACTTATCTGAATCATGAACTGTGGTTTTGCGATAATTTTAATGTCAATCACTCTGTCGCTTAATTCTGTTTTTTCGCAGGCGTTTGTAGCATTTTCAATGGCGTTTGCAAGTAATGTTGCCAGCTCTGCGTCGCTTCCGGGGAGATTATCCGGGAGATGAATAGCGGTTTTAACTTTAATACCTTTGTTTTCAGCTTTATGCAGATATGATGATAAAACAGCATCAAGAACTGCATTTTCACAGTATTTTTTCACTTTTGTTTCGTCTAACAATTCATTGTATTTTGAAATTGTAGCAAGAAGCTCGTCATATTTTTTTGTTTCAATCATTCTGGAAATAGTCTGCAGTTTATGACGAAAATCATGTCTTTCTTTTTTAAAATTATCATTGGCTGCGGAATATTCTTCAACGCGTTTTTTTATTTCCGAAACCTGAAGCATTAATATGTTTTCCTGTTCCTTGCTTCTGTAAATTTTTTGCTGATGCCTTAATGTGTTAAATATATTAATGTATGAAATCGGCATTAATGCAAGCAGAATTACAAAAGCAGGAAGATATTCGGGGCGTTTTGTTATTATGACAGGATGGCTCATTGACAGGGAGATTGATATATAGAACATTACTCCTATGCAGGCAAATATGGTCCAGCCTTTATTTACTTCACTCTGAATATCATGGTATATTGCTTTGAATTTTTTGTGTATGAATAATTCAAGCAGAGGATAGGCGATGAGCCTTGTGACAAACATGAAGACATATCCGGGGATGTAGAGGTCTATAATATTTGTTATATATACAATTTCAAGAACGATTGTATCTACCATACAGAAGGTAAAAATAAACCGTCCGTCACGGTACTTTGCAAGTATCCAGAAGAAAATAAAGCTTGGCAAGCTCAGCGTGACGAGCATAAGCTTTGAGTAGACATCTGTACCGTAAAAAATAAAAAGTAAAAAATTTAAAAGAATAAGCGGAGTCATTGCGGTCAATGTCAGAGTCATTGTTCTCTTTTTCGGGTACCTGGAATCAAACAAAAACAGGAACATAATAAGTGTATGTATGAATGACCACATAAGCGAAATATCACGTAAAACTGTCATATGCTTTTTACCTCACTGAAGCAGAAATCCGCCCACGCATTGCGTACAACGCGGCAAAGCTTTTTCCCTGCTGTAATTTTTTCTTTGTTAGTAAAAATAATTGCTTCGTTTTCAACTTCTGTTATGTAGTGCATATTAAGAAGAAGACTTTTTCCGCAGAAAACAAAACGTTCATCGGCAACAAGCTCCTTGAGTGTATCACTGAAGCTTGTTCGCACATAAATACTTTCAATAATTCTGCCGTCTTTCAGATGATAGAATATTGCTCTTCCGGAATGTTCGGCATACAGAATGCTGTTAAAGTTGATTTTTATGCTTCTGTCTTTTGCTTTTACAAGAATATATTTTTCTGTTTTATCTGTAACCTCTTGTATCACTTTGTCCAGAACCAATATAAAATCATTATCTGTAATCGGTTTCAGTATGTAATCGTATGCACTTACTTTATAAGACTCGATTGCAAACTCATCACTTGTGGTCAGGTATATTATTTTTTCGTTAAACCCGTTATCACGAAGGGTTTTTCCGAGCTCAATCCCGTTCATTCCCGGCATTATTATATCGAGAAAATATATGTCAAATTCTTTGCCTTTATTAACCGATTCCAGTAATTGCTCCGCATGAGTGAATACATCAACAGAAATTTCCTTGTCTTTGTTATCTTCAGCATAACGTTTTGTTAATTCTGAAAGTTGTTCTCTGTAATATACTTCATCGTCGCATATTGCTATTTTCATGGACATTCACCTCGCAACTATATCATATCATATTAATGGTAAAAAATCAATGTTTTTTGAATGTCAATTCTTCGCAAAAATGGTTCAATTTTTCGCAAACGGTAACAAATGTGAAATTATTTGGTAAAATTTAAACAAGATATAAACTTGCATGAAAGGAGAGCAAAGATGAATTTCAGCGAAGAAGCTTTGAAAAAAAAGAAAAGCATTGAGCTTATGAAAGATATCCGCATTGCAATTTGCGGTGATTTGCCGTCCGCCTGTAAGACGCTCAGGGATATGGGCGTTTCGCATATCGACAAGTATGACGATGCTCTTGATGCCTGTTTTAAATTAAGAAGCGGTGAGGAATATCACCTGATTCTTGTGTATGCTCCGCAGGGCGAAGGGTTGGATGCGGATATGCCTTATAAGATGACATGCGATGATGAATGGAAAAAAATTCCGGTGAAGCTGCTTAATGAACCGGCTTGCAAAAGTGCACTGTTTGAACTCGAATCAACAGTCCGGACAATTGCAAAGGAACGGATGGAATATTTAAGTGAAGATTGCGGATAAAAAAAGAAAGGAATGATATGTATGAAAATCAAGAAAATTTTGGCATCAGTAGTTGCAATGGCAATGAGTGCGTCTCTTGTACCTGTATCAACTATTGCTGCAGGAGAGACGACAAATGGTACGACAGCGGAAGACCCTGTTAAGCTTGAGAAGACGCTTATAGAAACAGTAGAAGGAATGCCTAATGAGCTGAGACTTGAGGCGTATGTTACAGGTTCGCTTGAGAAAAGTGAAAACAGTGTGCCGACAGATATTGTACTTGTACTCGACCAGTCCGGCTCAATGGACGATAAAGTCACCAGTACTGATGCTGACGGAAACAGCACAACACAGACTAAGCTTGCAACCATGAAAGAAGCTGTTAAGATATTCACAACTAACGTTCAGAAGATGAACACCGGCGGTGATGGTTCGGATTACAGAGTGGCTATTGTCGGATTTGCAAGTGAGAATTCAAATACGGAGATTCTTACCACAGAACCTGTAAGAACATATTCCTATCTTGAAAATAACCCTCAGTACAGTTATATTCCGGTTGATTCATCGGAATTGGATAGAGGAAATGTATACTATATTGAATCGGGAACAGGATACGAAAGTATAGAATATTATGAATATTTGCTGGCAAGTTACGGTTGGTATACTGACGGTGGTCGTTACAGCGGCGGAAGCCTTATAGAAGTTTCTTCGACAGCTGTTTATGAACGTATCGTTACAGGGCCGTCAGCTTTATACGGTGGAGCTTTTGTAAACTGTACAGCTGCGGAGATTTCTGAAAACGGAAGAATCTATGAAGCTATAGAGGCGCTTGACGGAAACGGTGCAACGAGAACCGACCTTGGTATGGAGATGGCTGAAAAAATATTTGAAACGCAGCCTGAAGGTACATATGATGTCAGAAAGAAAATTGTAGTAGTTCTTACCGACGGTGTACCTACTACAAGCAGCGATTTCAGCGGCACTGTTGCAAATAATGCTATCAGTTATGCGAAGGGAATGAAGGATAAAGAAACGCAGGTATTCTCACTCTATTTCGGAACACCGAGTGAGAATTCCGTAAACTTCATGCAGGGTATGTCAAGTAACTATCCGGATGCGACGGCATACACTGAGCTTGGAACACAGGCAGCGACAACATACTATTCCGCTCATAATAATTCATCTGCCATTACAGATGTATTCAATGAAATTGTATATTCTATTGCGGCAGATGTAAATCTTGATGAAAAAGCTGTTCTTCAGGACGAGCTTACAAAGTATTTCAAGCTTCCCGATAATGCTACGGGAGATAGAGAAGACCAGATAAGAGTTTATACAAGTGATAGACTAGTTGATGGATGGGGCGAGGAAAAGCTTTTTGAAAACGCAGTTGTTAAAATCAGCGAAGATGGAAAAACAATCAATGTCAGCGGATTTGATTATGCGCATTACTGTGTAACAACCGAATCGAAATCCGAAACGCACGAAGACTACGGTAAAAAGCTTGTTGTATATATTCCGATAGTTGCTGATGAAAACAGCGGAACAATCGGTGGTTACCTTCCTACAAACGTACACGCAGGCGTATATGAAGACGATGTAGCTGTAGAAGCTGAAACCACAGCTGTAGGTAAGGCTGATGACGTTGGAATGGGATATGTAATGGAGAATGATGAATTCTTTGCTCATATCGGAACCGATAACAGTTATGTTTTCAATTTCAATGCCGAAAATATGAAGCCTATTCTTGACGAGATGCTTGTTACAAAACCTGACGGTGAAAACAATGAAGGTGTAAAGATTGAGTACAGAATTTATGATACAAATAACACAACCGAAGGAGCGGCAAATGATGATACGCTTATTGCAAAGCTTGTCGTGGAGGCAGGCGACAACGTTGACGTTACCGATATAAACAACTGGACGTTTGAGGAAGGTATGGATTCATCAACAATTACTGTTGATGACGGTAAAAACTCAGCAAATAAGATATTCCTTATTGCGTGTCGTACATATAACATTAATCCGAAATATGAGAATAACCCGGTTTATAATCTTACATACGGTCTTCTCAATGTGACGGTTATAAATGAAGATGTTCATATTGTCGGTGGTGTAATAGACGATGGTGGTGTCATATCAGTTCCTGACGGTTCAGCCGGAACACTTACACATGATATGAGCCAAGTGGCAGTGGGATACACAGAGGAAATAGTTGAAGGCGAAGATTCTGCTGTTATGACTTTCGCTTTGAGAGAAGGTTATGTGTTCAGAAGAATTATTGAAAAGACTTCGGTAAACGGACCACTTGATACTTCAAAAGTTCTTTATGATATAGAAACAGGCGAGAATAATGTTAATTTTGAATCAGACGGTACATACAAGTATCAGATTCAGAAAGCAACCGGAGGTCAGGTTGTTGAGGTTTATACGCAGCCTGAGAAATTTGCACTTACAACAAAGAGTGATGAGAACAGTCTTATTATAGACAGTACCACTTATGATTACAGTAGTACCGAAAAGCTGAAAGTTCCTTTCTCAGCAAAGGAAGGTTACAGTATAACATCAATAAAATGGGGTGAGACAGAAGATACAGCTATTGAGCTTGCAGGAAAAACTTCTGAAGAAATTGAAGCACTTGGTGTTGATGTAATTGATGCAGTTACCGCTGAAGGTTATGATGCACAGGGAAATAAAAAGACTATTGTTATACAGGGCGAGGTTGCAGTTCCGAGAACTCATGATAACTATGTTTCGGTAGTATCATCTCCGATAAACTATAAGCTTACATACAAGCAGTATAAGCAGGTATACAACAATAATATAACAACATATGAGCCTTACGGTGAAGATGTAACACATATTGTTCCGTATAATGAAAGTCTGGTAGCTGTACCTGTGGAATCAGGGACGGAAAAAGATATTGACGGTTCAAACTACACATTAAACGGCTGGTTCAAGAATCATCCGAATAATGAATTTACGGGACTTGTTGACGTGTCAACCATGCTTATGCCGATAGGTGACCTTACGCTTCATGCGTACTGGGCAAAGAATCCTGATGTAAGAGTTGACGGTGTAACCGTTAATAAAACTGCGATCGGAAATGTTTCAGGAAGTCATACATTTAAATTTGATGCGACATTCCATGAACACGTTATAGGAACTGTTCAGCTTACAGTTTCAGATGCTCAGAAAACAGCTTCGGGAACAGTTGATATTGTTCTTACAGACAGACAGTATGATTCGTTCGTAAGCGGTGATAAAATAAGACTCAGGGAAATATATGAGGGCGATGATACATGGCTGAGTGATGATGCAGAATATGTGCTTGAATACGGTGCGAACGGCAATATCCTCAAAAAAGATGATAAGGAAGTTTCATCTGCTGATTTTACAAACTATTATAATGCATATAAGGTTGAATACGATTTAAATGGCGGTACATATAACGGCAGTGATTCTGTTAATCCGAAGACCGTTAAATGGGAAGATGCAAATCTTATTCCTCAGGGTTTGCCGGCAAAAGACGGCAGTGATTTTACAGGCTGGAAATACGATACAACAACTGTCAATGCTCATACTGTATACAAAGACCTTGCAGTAAACTATGATGTAACTTCAGTTACACTTGTAGCACAGTGGGAAGATAAAGAATATAATGATGTAATTTATGATAACGTAACAGACCCTGTTCGTGAGGATAAGTATATCATTGTAGATCCTAATGGCGGAACATGGGCACATGAAGGTTCGGTTTATACGGATGAAGTGAAGCTTCTTATGAATACAGACCGTGTACTTGATGATCCTGTAAGAGATAATTATGTATTTGCAGGCTGGGTTAAAACGAACGGAACCGGTGATGTAGTTCATATTTATACAGCTCACTGGGAAATTGACGAGATAGGTGAACAGAATCCGGATGAACCCGATGATATTCCTGATATCTATCAGAAGAAGATAACCTTCAAGATAGTGAACGGAACATGGTCTGATGATACAACATCAGATATCATAAAGGTTGTAACTCTTAAGGATGCTGCAGGAAATGACAGTATTCACGGAACAGCAACACTTACAGCACCTACAGGAATGAAAGGAAATGCAAACTTCATAAACGGTGCATGGGATGTCACACCACCTTCAGAAGTAAGTGGAACAGATGAAGTCACATACACATATACATATGTGAGAAAAGCAGAACCGTTTGAACCATCCGGGGTGCTCTACATAGTAGAACATTACAAGGTAGGAGAAAACGGAGAATATCCAACAGAACCGACAGAAAAAGAAACACTTTCCGGACATATCGGAGAAACGGTAAATGCGACAGCAAAGATATATGACGGATATGCGCTTGATGAAGGCATTTCAACAATGACAGGAACACTTGTAAATATAAAGAGTGAAGATGATATAGTAGTGCTTAAGTTGTATTACGATACAGACGAAATCGGAGGAGGAGAAAATCCTGAAGAGCCTGATGAAGTTCCCGATATCTATCAGAAGAAGATAACCTTCAAGATAGTGAACGGAACATGGTCAGACGGAAGATCAGATGACATAGTTATTGTTGTTGATCTTCTTGATGAAAATGGAAAGTACAGCAGTGAAGGTACAGGCAATATTAAATCTTATATTCCGGAAGGAATGAAAGCTGATTCCGGATATAAGGGCGGAAAATGGGATAATGTTCCTGCAGAAACCGTATCAGGTACCGAAGAAGCTGTATACACATATTCATTCACCAAAAAATCCGGTAGCGGAGGCGGTGGTGGCGGAGGCGCCACAACATATGCACTCCACTACGAAACCAACGGAGGCTCTGAAATTAAGAGTGAACAGCATGTAGAAGGTACAGTCGTTAATCTTACTAAGGTTCCGGTGAAGGAAGGATATGTATTTGAAGGCTGGCATCTTGATAAGGAACTTAAGAAAGATGCAGAAAAGGTTACAATTACGCATACTATGACTGTTTATGCGGCATGGGTTGAAGACAACGGCGGAGCAGGAAACGGTCATTCAACACCCGGTAGTCTTAACGATGAAGACCACTTTGCATATGTTGTGGGTTATCCTGACGGAACAGTAAGACCGAATGCTAATATAAGCCGTGCGGAAGTGACTTCAATATTCTTCAGACTTCTCGAAGAGAAGACAAGAATGATGAATCTTACATCTTATAACACATTTGATGATGTAGAAGATGATGACTGGTTTAATAAAGCTATATCTACCATGGCAGCGCTGACCGTTGTAAAGGGTCGCTCTGAAGATGTATTTGCACCGGATGAGTACATTACACGTGCTGAGTTTGCGGCAATCTGTGCAAGATTTGACGATTCTGAATTTGAAGTTGTTGATGGCTTTTCAGATGTTGAAGGACACTGGGCAGAATCTGAAATTCACGAAGCTGCGGCACATGGCTGGATAAAGGGTTATGAGGACAATACATTCAAGCCGGACAGATTTATTACCCGTGCTGAAGCAATGACAATGATTAACAGAGTCCTGAACCGTATACCGGAAACGGCTGACGATTTGTTGGATGATATGGTTAAATGGCCTGATAACAGCGATGAATCACAGTGGTATTATCTTGCTGTTCAGGAAGCTACAAACAGTCACGAATACGATAAGAAAAATAAAATCTATGAAAAATGGACATCAATCATGGCAGTTGATGACTGGACAAAGTATGAATAAAATAAGATAAAAAATAACAGCATACCGCATTTGTGCGGTATGCTGTTATTTTTTTTGATTAAATTCAATATACCTCTTGAATTTTTACGGTAAATATGATAGAATGATAGAAAAGTCTTGAAAGGTGTCTTAGTATGGATTTTACTTATCTTAAAAATTTTATGGATAAATTGTCAGAAGAAAAGGTTCCCGGGAATTCGGTGGTGGTATATTTAAATGGTAAAAATGTGTTTTCATATTCTTCAGGTTATTCCGATATTGAGAATAAAATCCCGATGAACGGTGGAGAACACTTGTTCATCTATTCATGCTCTAAGGTTACGACTGTGACTGCCGCACTTCAGCTTATTGAAAAAGGAGAAATTCTTGCGACAGATCCTGTTTATGAATATATACCTGAGTTCAGGGAAATGTATATAAATAAAGAAAACGGAGATGTTGTAAAAGCAAAGAATCCTATACTTGTAAAACATTTATTCAATATGACAGCGGGACTTACATATAATTCGGACACGCCTGCTTTTGATAAAGCAAGAGAACTTACAGGCGGTAAGATGAATACTGATGTGGTTGCAAGATGCATTGCCGATGACCCACTTTCTTTTGAACCCGGCACACACTGGCAGTACAGTCTGTGTCATGACATTCTTGGCGGTCTTGTAAGTATTGTGACGGGAAAAAAATTCCGTGACTATGTAAAAGAAAATATATTTGACCCTCTCGGTATGAACGATTCTTACTACCATCTGAATGACAAAATCAGAAAGAATATGGCTCAGCAGTATTCATTCGTTCCTGAAGGTGCAGACACTGATTTTGATATTGTAGAAGCTCAGAAGTACGGTAAAACAAACGAAGGAACAATCGTAAATGTTGGTAAAAAAAATAGTCATATATTCGGTGAAGAATACGACAGCGGCGGTGCTGGAATAATTACAACGGTAGGTGATTACGCAAAACTTACAGCAGCACTTGCAAACTATGGTAAAGGTCTTACGGGTGAGAGAATTCTGTCTCCCGGAACAGTCGAACTTATGAGAACAAATACGCTTGGTGAAGAACAGCTTGGGGATTTAAACTGGTCACAGCTTACAGGTTACGGTTACGGATACGGAGTCAGAACACTTATTGATAAAGCGATGGCAGGTTCGACGGGAGAAATCGGTGAATTTGGCTGGGGCGGTGCGGCAGGCGCTACTGTGCTTGTTGACCCGAAATATAATCTCGGAGTATTTTATGCACATCATATGCTTAATCCGAGAGAAGATTATTATCAGCCGAGACTCAGAAATGTTATTTATTCATGTATAGATAGGTGAGAAATATGAAAGCATTAATAGCAATGAGCGGAGGAGTTGACAGTTCAGTTTCCGCATTACTTACACTTGAAAAAGGATATGAGTGCATAGGTGCAACCATGCGACTTTTTGACAATGAGGATGCAGGTGTAAGCAAAGAGAAAACTTGTTGTTCACTTACTGATTGCGAAGATGCCGCAAGCGTTGCAAGACGCCTCGGTATGGAGCATTATGTGTTCAATTTTAAAGAAGATTTTAAAGAAAATGTAATTAACAGGTTTACAGCCGAATACGAAAGGGGCGGAACTCCGAACCCTTGCATTGACTGTAACAGATTTCTGAAATTCGATAAAATGCTGCGTCGTGCAAAAGAGCTCGGATGCGATTATATTGTTACGGGGCATTATGCTGTTATAGAGTATAATGAAAAAACCTGCAGATACGAGCTTAAATGTGCGGCAGATAAATCTAAAGACCAGACGTATTTTCTGTATTCGCTCACACAGGAACAGCTTGCTCATACTATGTTTCCGCTTGGAACTTTAGAGAAATCCGAAGTGCGTGAAATTGCCGAAAAAAACGGATTTGTAAATGCACGTAAAAAGGACAGCCAGGATATATGCTTTATTCCTGACGGAGATTATGCCGGATTTATTGAAAGATATACCGGGAAAACTTTCCCTGAAGGCGATTTCTGTGATACTGACGGAAATTTTCTTGCAAAGCATAATGGTATAATTCACTATACAATCGGTCAGAGAAAAGGTCTTGGCGTTGCTTTCGGCAAGCCTGTTTACGTATGCGATAAATGCGTTGAAACGAACAGGGTTATTCTCGGAGATAATGAGGATTTATTCTCATCGGAGCTTGATGTGACAGATTTTAACTGGATATCTGTGCCCGGTGCACCGAAGCCTATAAGATGTCATGCGAAAATAAGATATAATCAGAAGGCACAGCCGGCAACTGTTACACAGACATCGGAAAATACAGTCCATATAGTATTTGACGAACCTCAGAGAGCAATCGCAAAAGGTCAGGCTGCAGTTCTTTATGACGGAGATACCGTAATAGGTGGGGGTACAATTTATTAAAAATGTATAAATTTTAAAAAACAAAATTAAACACTTGACAAAAAAGCATTTATCTGTTATAATTAAACGGTAAAAACAAGCAGAGCGTCCGCTCTCACCGTACGACGAAGGTTTTGCGGTAAATACAGACATATTGTTTTTGTTTGTGTGCGGATGCTGTTGTATCCGTTTTTTTGTGCTTATTAATCAGGACAGGAGGGAATTGTTATAAGCAAGGATTTACAAATTAATGAGGAAATTCGCGAAAAGGAAATCAGAGTTGTAGATGCAGATGGTAATCAGCTTGGTATGATGGACTCCAAGACAGCTTACGGTCTGGCTTCCGAAAAGGGACTTGACCTTGTTATGATTGCACCGCAGGCAAAACCGCCGGTATGTAAAATCATGAACTACGGTAAGTATAAGTTTGAACTTGCCAAAAAGGAAAAGGAAAGCAGAAAGAACCAGAAGGTTATGAATATTAAAGAAGTTCAGCTTTCTCCATCCATTGATACAAATGATTTTAACACAAAATGTAATCATGCAATACGTTTTCTTAAAAACGGTGATAAGGTTAAGGTTACAGTTCGTTTCCGCGGACGCGAGGTTACACATTCCGAAATCGGTGAAGCGTTGCTTAAAAGATTTGCCGAACAGGTTAATGAATACGGTTCAATGGATCGTGTACCTAAACTTGAAGGCAGAAATATGACAATGTTTCTTTTGCCTAACGCATAACAGCAAACGGAACGCAGCTTGTAACGGATATTAATCCGCGTACTATTTATTATTGAAGGAGTGAAAACACTATGCCGAAAATAAAAACACACAGAAGCTCAGCTAAGAGATTTGGTATTACAAAAAATGGTAAGATTAAAATGAACAGATCTTTCAGAAGACACATTCTTACTAAGAAGTCTACTAAGAGAAAGAGACAGCTCAGAAAACAGGCTTACTGCTCACAGGCTAATGCTGCAGTAATCAAGAAGCTCATACCGTACAAATAATTGCCGGGTTTGAGTAATTATCAGGTGTTAAAGTAAACACAATTTTGAAAGAGAGGTTAATACACTATGGCAAGAGTTAAAGGTGCTTTAAATACACGTAAAAAACATAAAAAAGTTTTAAAGCTTGCAAAGGGCTTCAGAGGTGCTGAAAGCAAGCAGTACAGAACTGCAAATCAGGCAGTTATGCGTTCAATGCAGAATGCTTATATCGGAAGAAAGCTCAGAAAGAGAGATTTCAGAAGACTTTGGATTACACGTATAAGTGCGGCTGCAAAGATGAATGGAATGAACTATTCTACATTCATGAACGGTCTTAAAAAAGCAGGTATCGAAATGAACAGAAAGATGCTTTCTGAAATCGCTATCGCTGATCCCGCAGCTTTCGCAGAGCTCGTTAAGAAAGCTCAGGCTGCAAGATAATTAAACAAAATACGGCTGTATCACAGTTTTTATATCTTGTGATACAGTCTTTTTTTGAGGAGGAAGTAAAAAAATGTTATTATCAACGTCAACGGATTTGTTATCAAAATCCTTAGGTCTTAAGAAAGCCGTGGATATATTGTCGAATGCGGGATTTGATGCACTTGATTTTTCAGCATTCAGCGAAGAGTTTTTTACAGACGTGCATGATAAAAGCTTTTACACTGAAATAAGAAAATATGCGGAGGATAAAAATATTGTCTTTAATCAGTCTCACGCACCATTCGTTCCGTCAGGGATGAGAGACAGGGGACGATGTGATGCTAATTTTGAGAGGGTTATTACAGCAATGCGTTTTGCGTCCTATCTGGGTGTAAAAACGATGGTAATTCATCCGTATCAGTTTTTGAAATATACCGATGAGGGCAGTGCTGAACAACTTTTTGAATATAATGTGAAGTTTTATAAAAAGCTTATTCCGTATTGCGAAGAGTTTGAAATGAGAGTAGCTATTGAAAATTTATGGCAATATCAAAAGCCGGGCTGGAATAAAATTGACCCTTCGGTGTGTGCAAATCCGGAAGAGTTTATCAAGTATCTTGACGAGATAAACAGTGATTATGTTGTAGGATGTCTTGATGTCGGTCATGCTGTACTGGTTTGTCAGGATGTTCCCGGATTTATAAAAAAAGTCGGAAACAAGCGTCTTCAGGCACTTCATGTTCATGATGTTGACGGAATTGCTGATGTACATACACTTCCGTATTTCGGAATAACCGATTGGGATAAATTTACAAAAGCATTGAGTGATATAGACTATAAAGGTGATTTTACCTATGAAGCGGATGGATTTTATAACGGAAAACCGCTTGAACTGTATCCTGAATGTGCAGAATTTATGGTTAAAACAGGAAGATTTCTGATTAATAAAATCATAGTACAGAAAGAGGCAAGATGATGAGTATTAAAGATAAGTTTACAGAGATATATACATCAAATATAACGCGTCCGGGTGCAGATAAACTTCTTGAATATCTCCAGTCTCCGGCAAGTGATTTTTTTACCGCGCCTGCCAGTGCGAGATATCACGGAGCGTATGAAGGCGGTCTTGCGGAGCATAGTATTAATGTATATGAATGTCTTAAAGCATATATGGACAGAAGCCGTGTTAAAGAGATATACGGTCTTGAAGCATCCGATGAAACAATAGCAATTTCGGCGCTCCTTCATGATTTATGTAAAATAAACTGCTATAAACCGGGATTCCGCAATGTAAAGGACGATAACGGTGTATGGCAGAAGGTTCCGACTTTTGAATTTAACGATGCTCTTCCTTACGGACACGGTGAAAAGTCTGTATATATAATAACAGGATTTATGCGTCTGTCACGTGAAGAGGCTTTTGCGATAAGATATCATATGGGATTTTCCGGAACAGAAGACCCGAGAAATGTAGGTAATGCTTTTGAAATGTTCCCGCTTGCGTTTGCACTTTCAACAGCAGATATGGAAGCTACTTATTTTCTGGAAGGGAAGGAAGATAAATAATGAATTTTGATAAAAAAACAACGGGAATTATCAAAGGTATAGCGCTGATTCTCATGTTTGTGCATCATTTTTTCGGATTCCCGGAATGGATTTCCGCAGGTAACAGTTTCATAAGTTTACCGGTTGGTAATCTGACAACGGCATATTATTTCGGAAAGTTCGGAAATATATGCGTTGCGATGTTTATGTTTCTTACAGGATACGGTGTATATTTCAGTTATAAAAAAGGAAAATGTCTGAGATACAGTCTGAAGAAAATCTTTACTTTTCTTGCACAGTACTGGATATTACTCTTCACATTTTTCATTCCTGTAGAATATTTCTGCGGAATGCGTGATTATTCCGTATCGGTTATTCTGAACGAAATGTTTGCGCTCACGTCCCGTATAGTAAATTTTGCGTGGTATGTTCGTTTTTATGTTCTTGCGATGCTCAGTCTTCCGCTTCTTAAAAAGCTTTTCTGTATAAGCGAGGGGTTTAAGACTGTGAGCATATTTGTGTACTGGACATTATGTTTTGTTCTGAGAAAAATTGCACAGACTGTTGATATGGGTACATTTTATATTGTGGCTGAGGAATACCTGAGGTTTATGCCTACCGTAATTCTTGGATATCTTGCTGCAGAGCACGGATATATGGGGAAACTCGGAAAGCTGTTCGGCAGACTCAGAATGAATAATCTTCCGGGAGGATTGCTTATCTGTGCTGTGATATTCGTACTGAGGGTGAAGTTTCTGAAAGAGACTTATACTTATCTTCCGTCAACTGATTTTGTACTTGTTCCGTTTTTTATATACGGATTGACGGTTATAATAAATTCGATAAAAGTCGGATTTGTGGAGAAAACACTGCTTGTTATCGGTGCGAACAGTATGAATTTGTGGTTTCTGCAGTCAGTATTCTACGGAAGCACAGCAAAGCTTCAGTTTATAGCATATATTCCGAAAATATCAGTGGCTGTTGTTATATGGTCTCTTATTTGTCTGATTCCTGTATCGCGGATATATAATAAAATTTTTGCACTGATTTTCAGCCGGCGGGGTGATAAAAAATGAAAAAATATGAGTTGAATATGTCCGAGGGGAAAATCCTGAAGAATATTATTATATTTTCTGTACCGCTTATAATGTCAAGCTTGTTACAGCTTCTCTTTAATGCGGCAGATATGGTTATTGTAGGGCGATTCGACGGAGAAGGAGCTCTTGCAGCAGTAGGTTCAACATCGTCGCTTATAAATCTTATCATCAACGTTTTTATAGGATATTCCACAGGTTCAAGTGTTGTAATATCGAGATATTTCGGTGCAAATGATGATAAGCTTGTAAAGAGGTCAGCTCATACGAGTATAGCGACTGCATTGCTGTTTGGGGTGATTACTTTTATTCTTGGCATGGCAATCTCAAGAAGTATGCTTATAGTTATGGGAACGCCTGATGATGTTCTTGACAGTGCAGCGCTTTATATGAAGATATACTTTGTCGGTATGCCGGCTGTAATGGTTTATAATTTCGGAAGCGGTGTGCTTCGTGCTGTTGGAGATACAAAACGTCCGCTTATTTATTTGTCTGTTGCCGGAGTTATAAACGTTGTTCTGAATATTGTTTTCGTTGCCGGATTCGGTATGGGTGTTGCAGGTGTTGCATGGGCAACAACTATTTCCCAGACGGTCAGTGCCGGGTGTGTGCTTGTGTGCCTGATTAAAACAAAAGCAAGCTATGGCATAAATCTGCGTGAATTACGGATACATAAAAAGGAATTTGCGCAGATGACAAAAGTAGGTCTCCCGGCAGGCATTCAGGGAAGTTTGTTTTCAATCTCAAACGTTATTATACAGTCATCAATAAATACCTTCGGTTCTGTTGCTATGGCAGGAAGTACGGCAGGCGGAAACCTTGAAGGCTTTATATACGTAATTCTCAATGCAATTGCTCAGGCAACGCTTACATTTACGGCTCAGAATTACGGAGCAGGAAAAAGAGACCGTATTAAAAAGGGAATTATGATATGTCTTGCCTTTCAGTTTATAGCCGTGTTTACACTTGGCATGCTTATGGTGCTTTTCAGCAAGCAGCTTCTCGGAATTTATACCGACAATGCAGAATCGATAAAATCAGGCATGGAGCGAATGTCGGTTATCTGTTCGATGTATTTTATTTGCGGATTCAATGAATCAATAGTAGCATTCCTGAGAGGGATAGGTCATCCGACACTTCCTACCGCTGTTACTGTATTCGGAGTGTGTGGGTTGCGTCTTCTATATGTGTATACGGTATTTAAGTATTTCAATACACTCGGTGCTCTGTTTGCAATATATCCGATTTCGTGGGCAATCACTTTTGTAATAAACGGAATTGCTGCTTGTGTATTATGGAAAAAACAAGGTAGATTTGTGTAAAATATACTGTAAAATATACTGTAAAAAATAGCAGTATGACAGTTTTTTTCGCTAAAGTTAAAAAATTTATAAAAATACTTGACAAATTGATAAAAAATAAGTATAATAGAAAAGGTGTCTAATGAGTTATTGTAATTTGTTGGATTGAAAGTAATTGTTAACGTTCAGTAACAAAATAACAGGAGGTGTCGTTGCATGAAAAGAACATTTCAACCGAAAAAGCGTCAGAGAGCTAAGGAACACGGATTCAGAAAAAGAATGAGTACTTCTTCCGGAAGAAAGATTTTGGCAAGCAGAAGACAAAGAGGCAGAAAGAAACTTTCTGCATAATTCTCTGCGGAGCATAGATCGCAAGGCAATGAGGAGGACTTGTGCTCCCCCTTGTTGCTTTTTTGTTTTTTATTAAAGTTTATGAAAAAAGAAAATAAGCTGAAGCTTAACAAGGATTTCAGACGTTTGTATGCAAAAGGGAAAAGCGCTGTAGGCGGATGCATTGTTGTATATTCCATGAAAAACCGATGCGGCAGAGTACGTGCCGGACTTACGGTCGGTAAAGGAGTCGGCAATGCTGTAAAGCGAAACCGGGCAAAACGTCTCATACGTGCTTCTTTTGACTCGATGTTTGAAAACATCAAGCCGGGATATGATTATATTCTGGTGGCACGAAACCGTATTGACGGTAAAAAAATGGGACAGGTTGCACGTGATATGAAAAAATCGCTTATTTCCCTTGATTTATATATTCCCGGAGACGGTGATATTAAATGAAAAAAATTATTCTACAATTAATCTTATTTTACAGACACCATATTTCTCAGTTGAAGAGAACACCATGCTGTCGCTTTATTCCGACTTGCTCGGAGTATGCATATACCGCCGTGGAGCGGTACGGAGCGTTAAAAGGCGGATTTATGGCTATAAAAAGAATTCTCAGATGCCACCCCTTTTGTAAAGGCGGATATGATCCCGTTCCGTGAGTTAATGACAGCTACTAAACAGAGAGGATTATTGCTATGAATTTATATGATATGCTTATAACAAGACCTCTCGGCTTTCTGATTAACTTTATTTACGGAATATTCCAGGATTACGGTCTTGCGATTATATTCTTTACACTTATAATAAAGTTGATTATATTGCCGCTGAACATCAAATCTCAGAAAGCTATGCGTAAGCAACAGAAAATACAGCCGTATATAAACGAGCTGCAGAAAAAGTATGCTAACGATAAAGAAAAGCTTCAGAAGGAAATGATGAAGGTCTATAAGGACAACGATGTAAGCATGATGGGCGGATGCCTGCCGATGCTTATACAGTTGCCGATTCTTTTCAGCTTGTACCATGTTATTCAGAGACCTATTACTTATCTTGCAAATGCATCAGTTGATGATATTGCCGCTAAGGTTACTACTATCATAGAGAAGTTCCCGGATGTTGTCGGTGAAGTTACTATGGATGCAGTAATGCTTGCAAAGAACTCACAGATTCAGATTTCTACGTGGTGTTCTAAAATCGGTGGAGAATTTTCTGACTGGGTTTTTGATTTTAACTTTTTCGGTCTCGATATTTCTCAGCAGCCGCAGGCTGCACTGTCACCGCTTATGAAAGGTGATTTCAGTAATATGAGCCTTATATTGCTCATTATTATACCGGTACTTGCTGTACTTACAACAATGCTCAGTACAAAAGTGACACAGTCACAGACAAAAAATAATAACAATGAACAGATGGAGAGTACGATGGGTACAATGAACCTCGTAATGCCGCTTATGACAGGATGGTTCACTTTCATACTCCCGGCAGGTATGGGCTTATACTGGATAATCAGTAATATTTTCCAGATTGGTCAGCAGCTTGCATTAAATTATTATTTTGATAAGAAAGGGGACGATTCAGATGTCAAATTGCCCGAAAACAATAGAAAAAAAGGGAAAAAGCGTTGAGGATGCTTTAGCACTTGCTCTTGAAGAGCTTGGCGTAAGCGAAAAAGACGTTACTTATACAGTAATTGAGGAAGCTTCAAAAGGATTCCTCGGAATAGGCTCGAAGGAAGCAGTTATCAGAGTGGAACTTATCGAAAAAGAGGTTGAAGCTCCGACTGACACTGTAAGTGTTGCTACAGATTTCCTTTCTCAGCTGTTCAGTGCAATGAACATGGATGTAAAAATAGATGCAAAGCAGGAGGAAGATGTAATTAACATTGATCTTGCAGGCGAAGATATGGGTATTATAATCGGCAAACGCGGTGATACTCTTGACAGCCTTCAGTATCTTACATCACTTGTTGCAAATAAGAATAAGAACAGAGATTCTTATACAAGAATTTCTATTGATACAGAAGGTTACAGAGAAAAGAGAGTTGAGTCTCTTAAGGCTCTTGCAGACAGACTTGCAAGCAAGGTTACAAGAAGCGGTAAGAAGTATACACTTGAACCGATGAATCCGTACGAAAGACGTATAATTCATTCTCATCTCCAGAGCAGTGAAACTGTTACAACATTCTCAATTGGTGAAGACCCGTACCGTAAACTGGTTATTGCACCGAAAAATGAGAAAAAAAGACCCCCCAGAAGAACACCGGTAAAACCACAGGCAGCTCCGGCATACTCTGAGGATGGCGAAGATACAGAAGACCTTCCAATGACTTATCCGGGGGGCGGACGTCCGACAGATAAGCCAAAGGCAAGCAGTTTTGAAGAGTATCTTGCAAATCAGGAAAACTAAATTGCTACTCAGGCGAACACATTGTGTTCGCCTGTTTTTCAAAGGATATAATTATGATTATAAAGAATATTGAAATAACCGATATTACCACGGATGCAGTAGGTGTGGGGCATTATGAAGGAAAAGCGATTTTTATTCCTAAAACTGTTCCCGGTGATGTTGTGAATGCAAGAATTGAAAAGTCAAAACCAAATCTTGCTTATGCTAAAAAGACGGAATATGTCACAAAATCTCCCGACAGATGTGCTCCTGTCTGCAAGAACTTCTCAAAATGCGGTGGCTGTCAGCTTATGCATATAAATTATGACGCACAGCTTCGCATTAAAAAGAAGTTTATTTATGATGCCCTGACTCGTATAGGCGGAGTGAATAATGATATAGAAATTGATATGATAGGAGCTGAGTCTCCTGTTGGTTACAGGAATAAAATGATTTTTCCTGTAGGTGAAAATGTGTGCGGATTTTATGAGACAAAGAGTCATAATATAGTGCCGCTTGAAGACTGCAGTCTCGGAATAATCAAAAGCGATAAGCTTATAAAAACACTTCTTGATTTTATGAGAAAATATAGTGTCAGAGCTTATGACGAGAAGACGGGAAATGGAATCGTCAGACGCTTGTTTGTGAGACATGGGATTCATTCGGGCGAAACAATGGTTGTTATATCCGCAAACGCAGACAGTATCCCTTATGAAAGTGAATTGTCCGATATGCTTTGCAGTGCTGAGGAAAGTATTGTAAGCATTATTGTTAATGTGAATACAAAACGTACAAATCTTGTTCTTGGTGAAAAGAACAGGGTTATATACGGAAAAGAAGTTATAAAGGATACGCTTTGCGGATTTGAATATGATATCTCTCCGCATAGCTTTTTTCAGATAAATCCTGTTCAGACGGAAAAACTGTATAGTCGTGCAATAGAATATGCAGATATCAAGCCTGATGAAACAGTTCTTGATGTTTACTGCGGAATCGGAACAATATCCATGACCGCTTCAAGAAATGCGAAAAAAGTAATTGGTATTGAAATTGTTCCTGTAGCGATAGAAAATGCAAGGAAAAATGCTGAGGATAATAATGTCACTAATTGCTCGTTTCTTGCAGGAAAAGCGGAAGAACTCGTCCCGAAGCTTATCTCCGAAAATCTGAAACCTGATAAGGTAATTCTTGACCCTCCGCGAAAAGGAAGCGACAAAGAAACACTTTCCGCAATCTGCTCCGCAAAACCGGAAAAGATTGTCTATGTTTCCTGTAATCCTGCAACGCTTGCACGTGATGTGAAATATCTGCAGGAGAACGGTTATAGAGTAGATAAGGTTACGGGCGTTGATATGTTCCCGCAGACTTGCCACGTTGAGAGTGTTGTATTGATGTCAAAAGTTTAAAACTGAATAGCTTGAAAACCATAGGAAATAAGGGATTTTTGAGATTTTCTGTTAATTTGAAACAGTCTCAAAAATCCCTTTTATTTTGGGTGGGGAAACATATCAATACAAAAAAGTTCGTAGGGTTGACATGACAGATTAGATAATGGGATGTTTTTGGGTATGTTGTCTTGACAGATTTGCTTTTAGTATTGAAGAGCATGATTGCGTTTAATCAATACAGATGAAAAGGTTCAAGTCCTTAATGTGTTAATGTATAATGACCTGATAGTTGTACAATTCGGCGTAATTAAACTTTTTTGCAATAAAGGTATACTTTTCGGCGTAATTAAACTTTTTCGCAATAATAGGCATACTTTTCGGCAATAATATACTTTTTGGCGATATAGCATACTTTCTCGCCAAAAGGTTTACTTTTTTCGCATAAATAAGGGATTAATAATAAAAAAATGCCAGTTAAATGGAAAATTAATCAGCATTTTAGAATGTTAGGTGGGGTTATTTATTTGATTTTTTATACGAATTAGGCATACACCCCATATAATGCTTGAAAGTCTTGGTAAAAAAAGACATATTTGTAAAACCGCATAATTCTGCAGATTCAGAAACTGTTGATCCGGCAGAAATGAGATTTGCGGCTTTTTGGCAGCGATAGCTGTTAATATATTGGACAACAGTCTGATTTGTTATTTTTTTAAAATCTCTTGAAAGAGTGAATTTGTCAATTAAAGAAGCTTTGGAAATCTCATCAAGAGACATTTTTGTATGATAGTTTTTGCGTATGTATTTTATTGCTGTTTTGACAGCTTTAAAGGATTTGAGGTTTGCATCGTTTTTGTTATCTGAAATTGTTTGGTTTTCAATTAATTCAATAAGAATTTCAATTATAAGTCTGTATAGTTTTGCAACTCTGTAAGTATTGTTGATATCTTCATAAACTGATTTGAATTCTTTATGCAGATTTAGTAATAAATCGCTTTTAATAAGTGGTTTAAAGTTTAAAAAAGATGTATTTATATTTATTTGGGAACAAAAAGCAGTATCTATGATAAGACAGTCATATTTTATTCTGTCAGTTGTATTTGTATGATGTATTACGTTTGAATTGACAACCGCAATCTGATTTTTTGATATATTATAGGTTTTCATATCCATCAAGACATAGCCGGAACCCTCAGTACAGAATTGAATTTCTATATTTTCATGCCAGTTTGCTTCTTTACTGTATGTAGTGGGAGTGATTGTGATATCGGAATAGAATTTGAAAGGAAGATTATCTTTAAATGTTAAGTATTCTTCGTATCGTGTACCAAGCATATAAAAAAACTCCTTTTGCAAGATAGTGTTATTTTTATACAATATTTGACATTGTAATAAATATGAATCTATATTATAATAACATTATAACATACAAATTATATATTTGCAAGGGGGGAATTTTAATGAATTTGGTTGCACAGCTTTTCGGAGTGGGTGCCATGATTTTTCTTTTTCTGATAAACCAGCAAAAAGAGCGAAAGAAACTTATTATTTGTAAGATGATGACAGATATATGCTGGGTCGGACATTACTTTTGTCTGAGTGCTGTAGGAGGAATGATTCCGAATTTTGTAGGAATTTTCAGAGAAGCGGTTTTTATGAACAGAGAAAGTAAAAAATGGGCAGCAATGCCTTTCTGGCCGATAATCTTTATGTGTATTAACTGGGCTTTGGGATTTATGACATTTTCAGCACCCGTAAATATTATTCCGATTGTGGCATCAACCTTGGTGACGGTTTCATTGTGGCTTAAAAAAACATGGCATATAAAGCTTTTGTTATGCTTTGCATCCTTACTCTTCTTGGTATATGATTTGTTTGTAAATTCGTGGATTGGTGTATTAAGCGAATCCATATCTATTTTGTCAATTATAATTTATCTTATTAAAATGAGGAGAGTTGAAAATGAAGAATAATATTTTTCGTGAAGAGTTTATCACTGAAAAAAAAGAGATTTTAATAAAGTCTGACAGGTTTGAGGTGGAAGGTGTGAAATTTGCATCACCTAATGATAATCAAAAATTCAAAGGGGATATGTTTGCACAGGAAATTTTCAATTCGTATGTTACGGATTTTGAAAAGTCAGAAAAAGCTTGTTTTTTAGGAAAAGCAGACAAAGTTGATTCAATGGTACATGTATCTACTTTTTTATATCTTAACGATTTTATTTATATGACGTATTACGCAAATACTCAGACAGATAAAGAAGACCCCTTGTATCAGGTGGCAAGACTTTGCTACTGTCCTGTAAATGATGTTGATAATAAGACATTTTTGGATGTACAGTCGGTAGGTGATACTTGTGGTGGAAAGAAAGTTGACCGTGTTTACGATACTATATTGATGAAAAAAGATGAAAAAACTCTTTATGTATTATGGACGGCATCTTTGGATGAAAAATATTATCGTCTGTACCGTGAATTTGATGTTGAAACAAAAACTCTTGGAGAAGTACATATAAATAGATTTAAAGTTGGAGAGATTATAAATGATTTTTCTACATCAGGAATGGTAAATGCTCTTTATGAAAATGAAATCGGAGTAAAGCAGATGTATAGTGATATAGGCATTATGCAGAAGCTTTCAAGTCGTATGGAAAACGGAGAAAAGTATTATTATACAGGAGCGTACAGCGGTGATTTCAACTGTATAATAAAAAGTAAGGACTTTATTACGTGGGAATATGTGTCACAACCTGATTTTCCTAATTTTTCAAAATGGGAAAATGCTGTGTATGTACACGAAGATAAATGTTATTATTTTGTAAGACAGCATGATGAAATAAAATATGGATTTTTAACTTATTATGATTTAAAGGAAAAACGATGGGCAAAGCCTGTGTTTGTTGAGGATTGCCAGTCTCGTTCGGACTTTATTATGTATAACGGAGAATTATATTTATTCTTTGCTCCTAATAACCGTGAGCATATAGGTGTTTTAAGAATTAATACCGAGGAATTGGTGAAATCTGAAGTTCTTTTCGTTGCTAATATGCATACAAGTTGTTTTTATCCATTTGTTCAGTACAATAATAAGAACACACTCAGTATGTCATATACAGTTGACAGAAAACATATAAGACTTGCGGAATTTGATTTTGAAAAGTACACGGTTTAGGTAATAATATGATAAAGAAAAATGTATGTAAAACGCTGGTATTACCTAACATACTATAAAAATACTCAAATTAACATTCACATGATAAATGTAATAGAAAAAAGTGATATATAAGCATTTACTGTAAAAGCAGTATATATCACTTTTTTTAACTTTATAGGAAATTGCGACGTAACAGTATATAAAAAAAGAAACCCCTCAAGATTGAGGGGCAGTGGTGTTGAAGTGAGAGTCATCGCACTTTTTTATTTAAAAAATTTAAAATACTATTACTTTTAATAGTGACGAATGCAAAAAAAAGATGTATAATTAAAAAAGAAAAGATATAGCGGAAGAAGGTGGTGCCATGAGACGAATTGTAATTAATATGCAGAATGCTTTGTTTTGCAACGCTATTTCCGAAACTCTTAAGAATTCCGGGAATGAATTCGACACTTATACGGTCGACTCGCCGGATAACGTAGTTGACGATTGCAAATGGATTGCTCCGTATGCTCTGCTGATGGAGGTTACAGGGTACATTCCCTGGCGGCTGTGCGAACGGATGAAAATCCGTGATGCCGTAAAAGCACAGCAACCCGAATGCAAGGTCGTTCTCATTGTTGATGAAAATACCGAAAAGGAGATTGCTCAGAAGGTCAAAGAATCAAAAAAAGAAGGACTTATAGACCAGTTCATTTATGGGTCAATATCTGCATCATATCTTGCGGATATTATTGATAGTTTGTAAAGGGGGTATGAACATGGAAACCATTAACAGTTACAAATGTCCGTGCTGTGGGGCACCGCTTGTATACAGTGGCGAGGAGCTTCATTGTGACTCCTGCGATAATACGTTCCCGCTTGAGACGATACAGCAGATGACTAAGGGGATGGAAGCGGCAAGCGGTGAGTCGAAATACGACTGGGAGCACTACGAGCCGAGAAGCTATGAGGACACAAGTGATATAAATCTTGCAAATTATTCCTGCCCGTCATGCGGGGCGGAAATAACAGGTGATGACACATTGGGCTCAACGGTTTGTCCGTATTGCGGACAGTCAACCATTGTAAAAGGTCAGTTCGAGGGCACACTCCGGCCTGACTACATAATTCCGTTCAAGGTTGATAAAACGGCGGCAATGTCGGCATTTGAAGCGGATTTCAAAAAGGCACCGTTTTTGCCTGATGAGTTTAAAAGCAAAAAGAAAATAGAGGAAATGGCGGGTGTTTACGTTCCGTTCTGGATGTTTGACTGCGACTGTGATGCGGCAATTACATATAACGCAGAGAAAATCACCACATGGAGCGACTCAAACTATGACTACATCAAAACAGATTACTATAAACTGCTCAGAATTGGCAGTGTAGGATTTGCCAATATCCCGGTTGACGGTTCGAAAAAAGCCGATGATGCTTATATGGAAGCTGTTGAACCGTATGACTATAATGATGCAGTTGAATTCAACAGTGCATATCTTTCAGGATATCTTGCTGATAAATACGATGTGTCTGTGGAAGAAAGTATAGACAGAGCCAACGAGCGTGTAAAAAATTCTACCGTTGAAGTTTTCAATGACACAACAGACTCGTTTGAAGCGGTTACCCCGGAATATACAATGGTTGATTTTTCAAACGGTAAGGTAAGATATGCACTTCTTCCTGTGTGGATGCTTAATATTAAATATCTTGATAAATATTATCAGTTTGCAATCAACGGTCAGACAGGAAAAGTAGTCGGCAGATACCCGGTCGACAAAAGTAAAAAGTGGAAATATTTTGCAAAGGTTGCAGGTATTGCATATGTAGCTGCTGCGGCTGTTTGCTGGTATTTACTAAGATAAGGAGGGGCGGATATGAAAAAGATATTTTCTGTAATTACACTTATAATTATTGTTTCATCGCTCCTTTGCATACCTGTGTCGGCTGAGTCTGAAAGTGCTCAGATTTATGACGGTGCAGGGTATTTGACTGAAAGTGAATTTGAAGAAATTTCGGGGATGCTTGAAGAAGTCAGAGCAAAATACGGTGTGGATGTTGTGATTTATACCGAAGCTGAAGAATTGCCTGGAAATCTGACTGTTGACAATCACGCAAAGAGTATTTATGACGAAAAAGGCTATGGCTCGGAGAAGAATGAAGGTATTCTGCTTTATGTTTCGAGCGGTTCGAGGGAGTATTGTCTTGACAATCACGCAAGAGGGATGATTACGGCAAACGGTGAAAAATATCTTGAAAACAAGGTTGTTCCGTTTCTGAAGGATGATGCGTATGCTGACGCATTCAAAGCATATGCACAGTATAGCGAAGAGCTTCTGGAAATGGCGGCAAACGGAGAGCCGTTTGATGAAAAACAGTATAGCCGTTCCTATCTTCTTACCGTTATCGGGCTCGGAATTCTGATTCCGCTCCTGCTTGCGTTTATAATGATGAAGATAAAGCTCGGTAAGATGAACACAGCAGTTGCTCAGAATTATGCTTCAAATTATATGAAAGAAGGAAGTTTTCATCTTGATGTAAACCAGGATATATTCTTATACAGTAACATTGTAAAGAAAGAAAAGCCAAAAGATGACTCTTCGTCAGATGATGAAGACGGTGGACACAGTACAAGAAGCGGTAGCTTTTAAAAATAAAATATTCAGAAAAGAGGGAAATTGCATGAATAATGTATTTAAAAAAATTATGTCCTTGATGACAGGCGTGTCGATGCTGTTATCTTTAACCTCGGTTATGGCGGCAACGGATGAATATCCGTGCTGGCTTTCACTTCAGATTTATGAAGATAAAAATTATGATAATATATTTGATATTGGAGAAAATATACAAGGTCTTATGGTTAACTTCATTAATGAAGATAACAAAAAAACTTCTGTGGAAGTTGATGAGTACGGCAATACATATGCGGAATTGAAAGCGGGTGAGTACAGAATTCAGCTTGAATTGCCTGAGGGATATGAATTCTATTACGGAATATTATCAGATATCCGTTCAGGAAATAATATCGAAAGCGAATTCATCGAAGCTGGAATTATTGAATTTCAATATACGGCACAGCAGTCAATGCAGGCTATGGAAACAATTGTTTTAGCGCCTTTGTCAGACGGTTATCTCGGAGGAATTGTATGGGATGATAAAAACGGAAACCGTGAAATGTATGTAGAAGGAAAAGAGTACGAGGAATTCGAAGAAGGCGAAAGCGGAATTCCCGGTGCGATAATCAACATTTATGATGCAAACGGTGAGATGTTCGAATCAGTAGTCACTGACGAGGACGGTATGTACGGTATGGAAGTTATGCCTTATTCAGAATATACACTTGAGGTTATTCTGCCTGAGGGATATGAAGAATATGACGGAGTTATAGGTAAAGATAATGAACGTGTAGTTACTTCAAAATCAGGCGATGAAACAATGGAAGATTTCTTCTTTATTGTGAAAGAAAATTCAGGTGGTGACGATGGAGGAGATGACAGTGGCGACAATTCATCAGATAAGCCTTTCGGTGATGAAGATGATGATTCGTCAAACAAGACTCCGAATGGTGGCAATACTTCATCGGATAAAATTCCTGATGGTGACGGTACAACTCCCGGCACTGTTCCGGGCGGAGAAGATGGTGGTGACGGCACAACTCCCGGTACTGTTCCGGGCGGAGAAGATGGCGACGGAACAACACCGGGTACTGTTCCGGGCGGCGAAGATGATGGAGACGGTACAACTCCCGGTACTGTTCCGGGCGGTGAGGAAGATGGCGATGGTACAACTCCGGGAGGCGATGGTGGAGGTGTATTGAAGCCGAAGCTAAACACAACTGACCACTACTCATATATTAAAGGTTATCCGGACGGGACAATCAAGCCTCAGGATAATATCTCAAGACAGGAAGTTGCAACTATCCTTTTCAGACTTCTTGATGACTCAGTAAGAGACCATTATTATTCAAAAGAAGTGACATTTGATGATATGACACTTGAAATGTGGTCAATTACAGCGGTTTCAACCATGACAAAAGCGGGAGTTATTGCAGGTTATGAAGATGCTACATTCCGACCGGCAAACAATATTACAAGAGCTGAATTTGCAACTCTTTGTGCAAGATTTGATTCGGGAGGAAGCTACACAGGAGAACATATGTTCCCTGACATCGAAGGACACTGGGCTGCAAAGTATATTAACCTTGCAGCAAGCAAAGGCTGGATTAAAGGTTATGAGGACGGAACGTTCAGACCAAATGCATATATCACAAGAGCAGAGGCGATGACTCTTATGAACAACGTTCTTGAAAGAATTGTTGCTGATGACGGTATGCTTCCGGATATGATTACATGGCCTGACAATACTCCTGATAAATGGTACTATAAAGCAGTTCAGGAAGCTACAAATTCTCATTTTTATGTAAGAGAAGCAGGTCTTGAAAAATGGACCGTAATGAGAGAGCCCAGAGACTGGTCAACTCTTGAAAAATAAAAATTATTATAATGCCTGAAGGCACAGAAAGGATATGAAAATATGAAAAAATTATTATCACTTTTAATCACATTATGTATAACAACTGCCGCATTGCCGGCAACATTCGCAAACGGAGTTGAGGTTGATACCGATATCCCTATGGTAGACCTTAAGGAGCTTAAGAGCGAATGGAAAAAGGATCAGGATTTTGAGCTTGCTGATCCTGCACCGTGGAATCTTGACGAACTTAAACAGGTTGTTGATGTAGAAGACCCGAGAAGTGTTGCGGCATATTATGTATGGGCAGTAACACGTCTTGTTGACGATTATGATGACGGTATGGAAATGATGAAATATCTCTTTGCAGACCTTGAGCCTTACGGAAGCGGATTTACAGAAGGCGGAATGTCGGGGAAAGCAGGATGGGATACATACTTTAATGAACGTCTTAAGAGTAACGATTATAAGTGGCTTCCGAGAGCATACTTCGACGGTGCTGAGGCGAGCAACGGATTTATCCCCGAAAGACCTTTGACACTTGAACTTTACTACAATAACACAAATACAGAAACAATTAACGCACAGAGCTTTGAACAACTCGGCAGACTTAACATTGTTTACTGGGTAATGAGCTATGCAGCAGGAAACAAAGTTAATATTACAGTAAGTAAATTTGACGGCAGTGACAGATGGTATGTAACAAGCGGAACAACTCCTTCAGCACTTTTCTATGATCAGAGAGCAGGTCTTACAAGCGAAGCAAAAGAAATAATAAAAACTGCTCCTAACGATGATAGTACAGCAGAAGAGCACAGTGCAAAATACGGCGGAGCAACAGAAGAACCTGCAGAACCTGAAGATGAACCTGAAGATGAACCTGAAAAGGAACCAGAACAACCAAAGGAAGAGCCTAAGGATGAAGAACCTAAGGACGAAGAACCGAAGGAAGAGCCTAAGGCAGAAAAAGACCTTCCGTTTACAGACGTTCCGGCAGGAAGCTATTTTGAAGATGCAGTTGCATGGGCATTTGAAAAAAATGTAACAACAGGAACAACAGAAACAACATTCGGACCTTTTGCAAGCTGTACACGCGGTCAGGTTGTGACTTTCCTCTGGAGAGCGGCAGGCAAACCTGAACCGTCACAGAGCAACAATCCGTTTGCTGACGTAAGCAGCGATGCATATTACTACAATGCAGTACTCTGGGCAGTTGAAAACGGAATTACGGCAGGAACATCGGAAAATGAATTTTCACCTGAACAGACCTGCAGCAGTGCGCATATTATAACATTCCTTTACCGTGCAATGGGTATCGGAAGCAATGGTTGGTATGAAGAAGCAAGAGGCTGGGCAAACGGTGCAGGACTTCTTGACGGAACAGGTTTGTCAGTAAATCCTGATGAGCTTTGTCCGAGAGGTGCAGTTGTTACATTCCTCTACAGAATATACAATAAATAATTAAAGAAATGAGGGAATGCTTACTTATTTTTCAAGCACAACAGAGTTTGAATGGACTGAAGGTGAAGACGGTTCGGTTGTTTGTACATATCTTGACGAAAAATTTATAGAAACATATAAAAGAGATAAATTCGAAGCCAAGCTCGACGGTGATGTTCTTACAGGCGGTCTGCTTTACGGATTTGAGTTTACGGTAGCGAAAGACGGTACTGATGCGGCAGATCCCGCACTTTACGTGCCCGAAGCTTAATTTATGAGGAGGAGGTGCAGGACGGGATGTTCTGTACCTTCTTGTGAAATATGAAAGGACGTGGAATAAATGAAAAGATTTTTATCAATTTTACTTGCACTTACGATGTGCATCAGCATGGCGGCAGCTGTATTTGCCGCAGATATAAATTTTACTGATGTAAGTACAAGTGACTGGTTTTATAATGATGTTAAAACTGCCGTTGAAGCAGGTTTGGTAAATGGCAAAAGTGCAACAGCATTTGCACCGAATGATAATCTTACATATGCAGAATCAATCAAGCTTGCGGCTTGTATGAATCAGGTGTATATGAAAGGAGAGGTTACTCTCGCAAACGGTGAACCGTGGTATAAGCCTTATGTAGATTACTGCATGGAAAATGGAATTATTGACAAGGAATATAACTATTCTGAAAATGCAACAAGAGCAGATTATATGGGCATCTTTGCAAAGGCACTTCCTGATGATGGATTAGAGGTAATTAACAATGTTCCCGACAACTCTATCCCGGATGTACCTTCTTCAAGAGCATATGCTGCAGGTGTTTACAAGCTCTACAGAGCAGGTATACTCCGGGGTGTTGATGATGCTCACAACTGCAATCCTTCAGCAAACATCACAAGAGCAGAGGTTGCGGCAATCCTCACCCGTATGATGAATAAAGACAAGAGAGTGGAATTTGAAATGCCGGAATCTAAAGGAACTCTTTCAAATGAAGGAACAATAGATGATGATATAACAAATATGATTCCTGCAACTGAATTCAAAAACGAGCCTGCTGATGAACCAAATGACGAACCAAAGGGTGATCCGATTATAGAAGACGTAGAAATTAAAACAGAATATGAGGCGGTCGTTGTAAAACCTGTAGCTTCTGAAAAGTATGAATTTGAGTCTGATAATAACAACTATATACTCTCTGTTCTTACTATACACAAGCAGCCTGTAGGCAAGGAATATGAAGAATACGGAGCGAAGCATGAGCTTGAGGTACAGGTGTATGGCGGCAAACCACCGTATAAATATGAATGGCAGTATAATGGTTTCAGAAATCAGAAAACAGTGATTGAAAACGGTGATTACGCAATTGGGGCGGCAGACAGCATTCTTACGCTTTCGGTTGAAAAGGAAAATACTCTTCTGGGTGTGGCGATTTCATGTAAAATAACCGACAGTGAAGGGGCTGAGCTTGTATCTGATTCAGTAAAGGTTTACGGACCGTTCTCTATGCCTGTTGATTCGTATACCATTAATAAAGCCGTTCAGGAATATGAGCTTGCGGGAAAAATTGCTGACGGAATAATCAGAAAAGGCGATAAGGTTTCCGTAGAAAGAGACGGTAAAATCATCGCAACAGGTACAGCAATTGACCTTAAGATGTTTGATAAGTCATTGGAAGAGGGAGTTAAAAACGATAATATCGGCATCGTGTTCGAGCTTTCTGAGGGTGTAGCACCTAAAACGGGCGATACCGTAATCAAGTATAAGGATACACACGTTGTTGATACAAGTGATGTTGTGAATTAAATTGTAATTTATCAACATATTTTCAATAAAATATTAAGGAGGTTTCATCATGGGAGTATTTGATTTTTTTAAAAACATATTCAAAAAGCAGACTTGTGCATTCTGCGGCGGCGAATGTGGTGTAATGAGCCGTACAAAAATCAAAGGTGACGAGTACATATGCTCAAAGTGTGATGATATGTGCTCAAACTTCATCAGAAAAAGCAGATTTACAAAGCCTGAGCTTCAGGGACATATGGAATACATGAAACGTATGGACAGAATTTACAATGAAGTAGTTCTTCCGGGCACAAAAAAGCACGAACGCTATCCGTCAGGAACGTCGGCACAGGGAATTGAATTTTTTGACGATTACGGAATGTTCCGTATTATAGATTCATCACGTGACCGTGATGAAAGATACCCGAAAGAGCTTATACGTTATGACCAGATTTTAAGCTATGAGCCGTATCTGGAAGAAGCGGATGCGGAAGAGCCGGGACAGCCGAAGGTATTTGATGAAGGCGGTATTATCATAAGGCTTGTCGGAACACGTGACGATACAGCTACAATAAGAAAAGGACTTCGCGCTCATCCGTATATCACTGATGAAATCAAGGTATGCTTTGCATCAACCGAAAGAGAAAGAGAAAGCTATCTGAAATATGTGGATAACGCAATTTGCCATTTGGACTACATATTCGGTGTAAACGATGACAGACGCGGACTCTTCCAGTTTGGTATGACAACTAAGGAAAAACGTGACCTTATGGGAGCAGTCGGATTCGCAAAAACCGCTATGGAAGCGGTTAAGGTTGCTAAAGCAGGCGGAGAAATAACCGAAGAACAAAAGGCTGAGGTTCAGAAAAATATGGATTTAATGAAGGATGCCGAAACGGACGGACTTGCGGTTTACACAAGACGTGCAGATGAAGCAGAATCGAAGATTAATTAGGAGGGTTTTAATTATGAAAAGAATACTATTAGTTATTATATCAGGTTTAATGGCCTTCTCACTCGTAGCTTGTGGTGGCGAAAAACCGCAAAATAAAGAACCTAACCAAAATCAGACCGAAGCGACAGAAAAGTCTGAAAACAAGGGTGAAAAGATTACACTTTACGGTGAAATAGTAGAAGGTGATGATGTAAGATACGCAGTGGATTTCTATTATCCCGGAGATGTAGGAATCATACTTGAAGGTGATGAGGATAATCCGAGCTGGATAGATATGAATTATGAATCGAAAAATATTACCGTAAGCCCCTCAGTGTTTGAGGATACAACATTTGATGCAAATAAAGAGTACTCCAAAGAAAATGAAGAGACATATAAAGAGTTTGATATTAACGGCTACGACTGCTACGGTTACGAATCATTCGGTGGTTACTGGATTTATGTACATTTTGAAGAGCTTTCGGAAACAACTGACAGATATATGGTAATCAGTACCGAAATTAATGATTACAGCATTGACGATACTCCGGAAGGTATTGCACATTATGAGGATGAGGATTTAAAGAAAATTATCGAATCATTTGAAGTTCGTGGGGTTGTGGATTATCCTGAAGAAGAATGAATATGAAAAAGGAGCAATACAATATGAAAAAAATATTGATGTTATTACTTTGCTTCGTGATGGTTTTCAACCCGATAAATCTTGTATTTGCTGCTACCGAAGAAGATACATCGGTTTTTGAGGTAGCATCATGGAGTGATTTTAAAGGAGCTTTTAATTATTCCAATTATCAGGGAGAAACATATACCATCAAATTGATGTAAGATTTATATTTTGATGCGGATGACGCACCGAGATATGCTGCGGCTCTTATAGATGTTCATGTGAAGGGATGTTTTGTGACCCTTGATTTTAACGGACATACACTTTCGTGTGTAGATATAGATTCTTCGACAGATACGGAAACAGTACTTTCGGACTTTATAAGAATTAATTTACATCCGATAGACGCATGGAATCCTATTGAATTCAGATTAACCGATTCAGTAGGCGGAGGTGGTGTAATCATGGATTCACGCCGTGTATACGACAATCAGCTTGCGGCACTGCATGTTGTAGACACACTTAACTATATGTCTCATGGCTTTTACCAGATAACGCAGCGGAGCTGTAAACTGACAATTGACGGCGGTGATTATTATCTTCAGGCAAAGACGGAAAAGGTAGAAGGAAAAGGAACCATTGACGAAAACACCTATTACCGCGGTACGGTAATTGCAGATGCCTTGGCTGCCGTAGAAATCAACGGCGGTAGCTTTACGGCGAAAAGCAATGGTGCGTTTTATGATGGAGATGATTTTTGTGCAAGAGAGCTGTCCGCTTTTGCAACCTGCAGCAATCTTTCTGAGTATAAAATCGGTGTGGAATCAGGAACTACTGTTATTAACGGAGGTGTTTTCAGATCTGATGGATATGCCATTCATCATTTTGACCATTCAGGATCTACAGATGGAACACGGTGGATGAGCTTTCCGCAGATTAATGGCGGCAATTTCTTGGGAAGTGTGGGTTATATCGGTATGAGCTTTACATACGAAAACTATGATACCACAGACTTCGGCATGGAAGAATACAGAGAAAAGCTTGCTACAGATATTATAAATAATGATGCCGTAGTACGCTGCGAGACAGGCGGTAAAATGTATCACGGCCTTGACGGTCTGACAGTTGGAGACTTGCACGAAGCGAAGTCTTTGCTTGTAATAAGTGATTCGCTTTATCGTTTTGATACCTTGCCGGCTGTGACGGGCAATACAACCGAAATGGAACGATATGTTGGGCAGACCGACACCTTTAAGGTTTTGTATGATGTTCCCTTTTACCTTACGGCAAACAAGGTTACCCCTTATATTGCTGTTACTCCCAATGGTGGTACGGAGACTACATGGGTCATCACAGAAAAGACCATTGCTTACGAAGATTATCCAAACGGTCTGACGGTTAAAGCAGGACTTACAATAGAATTAAACAGCGAAACGCTCAAATATGAAAACACATATGTAATTACCGTGACCGAAGAGCCACAGCCTGCTGAAATTATAGTCCAGCCGCAATCGTGCAAAGTGAAACCACGTGAATATGCCGAGGCTACTGTTATAGCAGACCACGCAAAAGCATATCAGTGGTACACGTATCTGAATGGATATCCAATATCGTTGACAGATGATCTTGTAGCTCAGCTCTCGGGCATAAAGATTGAGGGATATACTACGCCTACGCTGAGAATAGCAGCTGATTCCGTTTCAAAGGCAGAGTATCACTGTGTGGTCACCGGAACAGACGATACAACGACGAAAACGGATAAAATATCTTTCACCTTTGGTGGTACACCTGAGCTTTTGAGCTTTGGTGGCGGTGAGTATTACGCAGGCGGCGATGCGGAATTTACCATGTATGCAAATTATGCGGAGGTAGTAACATGGTACGTAGTGCATAGGCAAAGCGGAAGTTTTAATAGTTACACACTTGATGAGTTTGCAGAAAAAATCGGTTGTAAGTACGTCACAACACATAGAGGAGTTGGATTTTATGATGAACTGTATAAAGCTACGGTTACATTCAAAAATGTTCCTGAAAGCTGGTCAGGAAAATACTCTCTTGGCTATAAGCTGATGAACGATTTGGGAACAGTTTCGTTTAATTCCGAAAATACACTTCCGTTTACGGTTTCCGTAACAAGACCGGATATCATAAGCTTTATAGAAACACAAAGCTGTATAGAAGGCGAAAATATGGCTTTTTCGTTTGAAGCGGAGAATATGTCATCGGCTGAGTGGGGGTTTGAAACAGAGGTCGAGGGCGTAATGGCTTATTATAGCCTTGATGATATGAAGGAATTATTCCCGGATAGTTCATTTGATACATCAATAGAAAATGGAACAGCAACGCTCACTGTAAGCAATGTAAGGTCAGAGCTGTGTAATTATACTCTTTATGCAAGAGCGATTTCCGAAGAGGGTAGATCTTCAAGTGCAGGCTCAGCACAGCTAAACGTAATTTCTGTGCTCCGATACGCTATCACGGCATGTGGAGAAAACTATCAGAAAATCACGGTAAGCTGCCCCGAAAGCGGAGAATATACCTTGTACATTGCAGGTTATGACAATTTGGGGAAACTTGAAGAATTACATACAAAGACGCTTGATTTTGCGAGAGGAAAAGCTACCTATGATACCGAAAAGAATTTCGGAGAACATTATGATATCAAGGTGATGCTATGGAATAATAAATTGATGCCTCTTTGTGAAGTTTATTAATAGTAAATTAATTTGTATATTCAGAAAGGAGAATAAGCTATGGGATTATTAAAAGCCGGTTTAGGAGCTATGGGTGGTGTTCTGGCCGACTCGTGGCGTGATTATTTTTACTGTGAAAGCATGGATGCAGATGTTCTTGTTCAAAAGGGAGAAAAGAGAACGGGTGGTCGTTCATCAAATAAAAAAGGAACTGACAATGTTATTTCAGACGGTTCAATTATAAATGTAAATGACGGTCAGTGTATGATTATCGTAGAATCAGGCAAGATTGTTGAAATCTGTGCTGAACCCGGGGAATTCGTATATGACACAGGCACAGAACCGAGCATTTTCTACGGGAATCTCGGTGAAAATATAAAAAAGAGCTTTGCAGAAGTTGGAAAACGCTTTATCTTTGGCGGTGAGCCTGCAAAGGATCAGAGAGTTTATTTCTTTAACACAAAGGAAATTATGGGGAATAAATATGGTACTCCGTCACCCATTCCGTTCAGAATTATGGATCAGGCGATAGGATTTCCACTTGATATTAAAATCCGTTGTCACGGTGAGTATTCTTACAGAATCACAAACCCGATGCTTTTTTACACAAATGTTTGTGCAAATGTAGAAGACCATTTTACAAGAGATGAAATTGACGGTCAGCTGAAGTCAGAGCTTTTAACAGCACTTCAGCCTGCAATGTTCAAGATTTCGCAGAACAACATCTATTATGCGGCTATTCCTGCATATACAATGCAGCTTGCTGACGAGCTTAACGAGCTTCTTTCTTCTAAGTGGAGAGACAGACGAGGTGTTGAAATTGTTGAATTTGGTGTGTCTGCCGTTAATGCAACAGAAGAAGACGAAGCGAGAATTATGGAATATCAGCGTTCTACTGCTATGGGCAGAGATGCTAATATGTACCGCGGTCATATGGGCGGTGCTACAGCTCAGGCTATGGGAACTGCTGCCGCTAATCCTAATGGTGCCATGGCAGGATTTATGGGTATGGGCATGGCAGGTAATATGATGGGCGGAATGGCAGGAATGACGCCTGAAACTGCTCAGAATACCATGGTTAATCAGCAGGTGGGAGGCTTTAATCAAGCTCCTGCGCAGGGTGGCTGGAAATGTGAATGCGGCATGGATAATACAGGCAAGTTCTGTCAGAACTGCGGCAAGCCTCAGCCTGCACCTGTAAAAGGCTGGAACTGCGAGTGCGGAAGTGTTAATCAGGGTAAATTCTGTCAGAACTGCGGTAAACCGAAGCCTGCAGGCGCACCTCTTTATAAGTGTGACAAGTGTGGCTGGACTCCTGAGGATCCTCATAATCCACCGAAGTTCTGTCCTGAATGTGGAGATATATTTGACGAAAATGATATAAAATAAACTAACATTATTTCATAATATCATACGTTTTCCTATACTTATTGGGAGACGTATGATATTTATTTTTAAATGCATACATAAAATGCGCATAATCATTGAATCCGCTTTCAAAGCATATTTCCGTAACCGACAGGTCGGTATAAAGAAGAAGCTTTTCCACATACGAAAAACGCAGATTGTTAAGATAATTCTTAAACGTCATGCCTGTAAATTTATGAAACTGTTCACTGAGGTAATTCGGTGAGTAGTTCGCAACTTCGGCAATTTCATTCAGTGTTATCTGCTGTCTGAAATTATTCTGTATATAAAGGATTGCTTTCTGAACAGGAGACGTTTCGCCTGACATATACGATTTTGAGGTAATCTGTGAAATCTTTCCGATAATGCAGTTGAGCAGTGTGAAAGCATACTTTTCGTCCTTAGGCTGACTGTTCATACAGTTTTCAATATTGGCGGTAATAAGTCTGAAAAGCTCCGTTGTTTCGTCGTCAAGAGTTGTAAATATGTAGGAGTTTTCCGAAAAGAGACTGTAAAGGTACTTTTTGTCGCAAAGCTCATGTCTGAACATAATATTTACAATCCTTGTACCGTCTTTGAAATAAGCATTGTGGAAGCTTGCCGGAGTCATCAGGAACAAGTCGCCTTTTTTCAGGTCATAGCCCTTTCCGTCAACAACATACGTTCCGCCGCCTTCGATAATAAGCTCTATTTCATAGTATTCATGCCAGTGCGTACGAACCTTTCCTTGTATGTTTTTTATGGCTGCATCAATATTTTCATATTTCATTCTGTCCTTTTGAGTATATACCTGAATCTGCATTTTTCTCACCTCTACGAATAGTATATCATATATTCTGTAAAAATGCAATAGTTTTTAGAAAAAAAACGATATTTTATTCTTGTACATACTGTATAATTAAATAAAGTATAGATTGACGGAATTTCACAAAATTCTGAAAAATATGTAAAATATTTATGAATTTTGTGATGCGTGAGCAGTAAAGCAAGGCTGCAGTCTTAAAAAATCCGATTTTCTAAGATTGAGAAGCACCGTTATTATTTCTACAAAAGTCAATTTAAAAAATTAAAATTTAAAAAAAGAAAGGTGATGTTTTTTATGAAAAACTCCATCAAAAAAGTATTGTCAGTTTCATTGGCAGCAGTAATGGCAACAGGTCTTCTTGCAAGCTGCGGCGGCGGAAGTGAAGGCGGAACAGTAAGAAAGGGTTTCACAGCTAATAAGAGTAAGGACGGCGAATCTACATACTGGACAACAGAAGACGGAAAAATCGTTGTTGTTATGAATTCATCTGTAACTCAGGACTCAAAACAGGAAGATAAGGATGAGTTTGAGCTTACAAAGCAGAAATACGCTGAAAAGTTCCCTGATATCCATATTGAATGGGTAACAACACCGGGCGGAACAGACTACCGTTCACAGTACGACAAAGACCTTATGGCAGGAAATGCTCCTGACTTATTTGAATCTTTCTCATACACAGATATTCCTACTCGTATAGAAAACGGCACTATCGCTGATATTACAGAACTCGTTAACAACTGGGATCTTAAAAAGGAAGGTCTCGTTCTTGATACATTTGATGAAGCTATTTCTAAGGACGGTAAATGGTATGCTATTCCGAGATCAGCTTATGTACAGGCTAATCTCTATAACGTAAAAGTTCTCGATGAGCTTGGTGAAGATGTTAAAAATCTTCCTAAGTCATGGGATGAATTCAAAGACCTCGGTATGAGAGTTACAGACGTTAATGTTCCACGTCTCGGCTACGAGCTCATGGGTATGGACTGGTGTGCATGGCCGTTCACAGTATGGGTATGGTCAGCAGGCGGTGAAATGGTTAAAGACAACGGTGACGGCACATGGTCAATCGCATTCAACGAAGAAGCAGGTGTTGATGCCGCTGAATTCCTTAACAAGTGTGTATGGGAATACGGTATCACTCAGAAGAACATCCTTGCAGATATGACTGAACTTACTAACGACGTTGTATCAGGTACAGCTATGTCAGCGTTCTTCGCACTTGATAATATCATAAATAAAGATAATATCGAAAAATACGGTATAGCTATGGAAGACTATAAGATGACTACACTTCCTACAAAAGACGGTTCTGCAGGTGTAGCTCTCGCAGGCGGTGAAGTTCTTACATTCAACCCGAAGGCTGCTCCGGAAACACTCGAAGCTGCATTTAAGATAGCTGCATACAAATATTTTGATGCAGAATATCTCAGAGAATCATGGGCTAAGGCTGCTGAAAAGGGCAACATCAGCATTCAGCAGACAGCAAGAACAGACCTTTGGGAAGAAAAGCTTGCTACATTCGGTGTTAACCAGGAAAATATCGATGCAATGCTCGAAATGAGAGAAAACTCAAAGCCTGAGCCTTACTGCCCGCACTGGTCAGAGCTCAAGACAGAGCTTGCTAAGCCGCTCCAGGAAATCTTCCTCGGCGAAGGTATGACAAGAGATGAAATCAAAGCTAAGCTTGACGCTTGTGCAGATAAACTCTACACCACATATCCGAAGGTATTTGTTAAGAAATGATTATAAATTAAAGGAGTAATTCTAAGTGAGTACTAATTTGGCAACGACAAAAAAGTTAAGCTTTAAAGAGAAGAATCACAAGAATTTGGTGGGAATCTTATTTCTGCTTCCCACCATCATCCTTATGTTTCTGTTCAAATATGTACCTATAGGTGTTGGTATTTTCGGATCATTCTTTGATTTGAACATCGTTGACCTCCCCGGTAAATTCGTTGGGTTCGACAATTATGTTCATGCTTTCAAAGACCCCGTTGTATATCAGAGTTTGCTGGTTAATCTTAAAATGGCTGTATACAGCACACTTATGACATTCTGGCCACCTATTCTCTGCGCTATTCTTATCAACGAAGTCAGAGGCAAGAAACAGGCTGCTTACAGACTTATGTACTTCATTCCTGCTGTAACACCTACAGTTGCAGGAACAATCCTCTGGAAATATGTATGGAATCCGCAGTATGGTATTGCTAATGCGGTTATGGGAGCTCTCGGTTTACCCGAACAGATATGGCTTAACGACGCAAACCTTGTATTCTTCTGCATGAACTTCCCGGGACTTATTATAGTCGGCGGAATGAATATGGTAATTTACCTTTCAGCTCTTCAGAACGTTTCTCAGGAACTTTATGAAGCAGCAGTTCTTGATGGCGCAGGAGTAATCAAAAGAATAAAATATATTACTCTTCCGACTGTTAAAGATACTATCGGAACAATGTATATCCTTGCTATGATAGGCTTCTTTAACGCCTGCGAAGGCCCGATGCTTCTTACCGGAGGCGGACCGGGTACAACAACAACACCGGTACTGCTTTATGCATATCAGATGGCAAATGCACAGAACTATGCTTATGCTGTTACAATAGCTACAGTGGTATTCTTCCTTGTACTCGTATTGACAGCGCTTGTAAAAGGCATTTCAAGTAAAGATTGATAAGGAGGAAAATATAAATGGCACTTATTACAGATGTTGAACGTAAAAAACCGCTGTACAAAGTTGGATATATTATTCTTCTTGTTATTCTTACAGCAGGTATATTAGTACAGTTTTTCCCGATGCTCTGGATGATTATCGGTGGATTCAAAACAAACAAGGAGCTCATCAGCCCTGTGTTTAAATTCCTTCCGGATGCATGGATAACGGAAAACTATGTTAAAGCATTTACACAGTACAACTTTATGCGTAATGTGTATAATACATGTTATCTTCTTGTTGCAATTCTTATTATACAGGTTACAAACAGTGCTCTTTCGGCTTATTCGCTTTCAAAGCTTAAGCCAAAGGGCGGAAATGTAATTTTCATGTATTTTCTTGCAACAATGATGTTCTCAGGAACAGCACTTATGTTCCCTCTTTATATTATGATGGTTCAGATGGGACTTATCGGTAGTAAATGGGCACTTATACTTTCAAGCTCAGCATGGGCTTACTGTATATTCCTGTTCAAGAACTTCTTTGACGGTGTGCCTATTGAGCTTTTTGAAGCGGCCGATATTGACGGTTGCGGTAAACTGAAGAGTTTTACACATATTCTTCTTCCGCTTTCAAAGCCGGTATGCGTAGTTTGTATAGTACAGTCATTTATCGCTGTATATAACGACTTCCTTTATCCTTTGATGATGCTTCCGGAAGAAACAGACTGGACAATCATGATAAGACTTTATGCAATTGACAAAGCAGGTTCAGCCGATATGCCGGTGCTGTACGTGCTTATGACTGTTGCAACAGTACCTTCGCTTATACTCTTCCTCTTCGCTCAGAAGAACATTGCACAGGGTATCAGTATGACAGGTATTAAGGGTTAATATTAAAGTATTATAAAAAAGACGGAATAGCTTGGCTGAACCGACCCCCAAAAGTTAGACCAAAAATCTAACGATTAGGAGGTCGGTTTTTTGTGGCAAAATATAGTTATGAATTTAAAATGGAGGTTGTACAAGCATATTTGAAAGGAGAAGGTGGTTATGGTTATCTGGCAAAAAAATATAATTTACCTTCACCGCGTACAAT
>JAZULT010000010.1:0-17376 GCA_045603225.1 Clostridia bacterium
AAGCTCGCATATGAAGTTGGTACAATGATCGAAATCCCGAGAGCATGTCTCACAGCTGATGAAATCGCTAAACAGGCTGACTTCTTCTGCTTCGGCACAAACGACCTTACACAGATGACATACGGCTTCAGCCGTGACGATGCTGGTAAGTTCCTCGATGCTTACTATGATAAGAAAATCTTCGAAAACGATCCGTTCGCTAAGCTCGACCAGACAGGTGTTGGTAAGCTTATGGAAATGTCAATTAAGCTTGGTAAAGGCTCAAATGACAAGATTCACTGCGGTATCTGTGGTGAGCACGGTGGAGACCCTGTATCAGTAGAATTCTGTCATACAATCGGTCTTGACTATGTTTCATGTTCACCATTCCGTGTGCCGATTGCAAGACTTGCAGCAGCACAGGCTAAAATTAAAGAAGACGCTAATAAATAATTTGGCTGATTAATAAAAAACGGCAGTTCACACTGTCGTTTTTTTTGAGCAAAAATTTTATTTTTTTGCTGTTATTTTTCTATTTATAAAAAAAATCGTTATTTAGACTTGATTTTATTTTAATTATATGGTAAAATATAATTATACTTTAAATTAGAGAGAAATATAGATGAGAAACATTAAGCTTATTTTAAAATTTGTTGGTACAGATTTCCACGGATGGCAGATACAAAAAAACGGAATAACTGTTCAGGAACTGATAACCGAAACTATTAAAAAAGTTACAGGTGAAAAAGAAATTTCTGTTATTGGTTGCGGAAGGACGGATTCGGGAGTTCATGCGGAAGCATATGTTGCAAATTTTATGACACAATCCGCAATTCCTGCAGAAAGGTTTCCGTATGCTCTCAATGTCCATCTTCCGGCATCTGTAGTCTGTATTTCGGCATCTGATGAAAATGAAGATTTTCATGCCGGGAAATCTGCTATCAGTAAAAAGTATACTTACAGCATATTAAATGCACCGATTCGTGATCCGTTCTTAGAACCATATGTCCATTTTGTTAAATATCCTTTAGATTTTGAGGCTATGAAAAAAGCAGCAATGTTTTTTGTGGGTACACATGATTTTGCCGGTTTTGCATCAGCCGGTTATTCTGTAAAAACAACAATCAGAACAATATATTCCCTTGAAATTACAAAGAATGATGATATTATAAGAATTGAAGTTACAGGTAATGGATTTTTATATAATATGGTAAGGATTATAGCAGGGACTTTAATATGTGTCGGGAACGGACGTATTAATGCAGATGATATACCTGAAATTATTAAATCGTGTAAAAGAGAAAAAGCCGGTATTACTGCACCGGCAAAAGGACTATGCCTGACGGAGGTGTATTATGAATAATTTAGAAAATGAAAACGAAATTTTGCCGGAAGATACTGAAGGCAATGTTGAAAATAATGAGAGTGAAAACGATGATGAAATAACTTCGGAGATTGAAGAAACTGAAAACAATACTGAGGATTTTGTTGATGAATCTTATGAGGACGACCATATGCCACTGGGGCTTATTTCAGAAAATGTTGATGAAGAAAAAAATGAAAAGATTAATTTAGAAAAAAAATCTTTTTCCAAATTTATATGGGTAACAGTGATTTTTATAATTCTTGCTTTGATACTGGTATTTTCCTTTGCCGATATTCCCGTTGTAAAGAAATACAGAAATAATTTTATCAAGAATGTTACCCTGATAGATGAAAAAACAGGGATTTCTGATTGGTTCGGAAACCTTATTAATAAAGGAAATGACGGTGATTTAAAGAAAAAAGAAGATAATATTGCACGTGGTACAACATATGATAATGAATCATATTTATATCCTTTTGAAAATGCCGGTAATGCAGTGTATACTGTGGTTGGCAATGAACTCGTTGCTGCTAAGTCAAATTATATTGCATTTTTTGATGATAAGGGCGAAAAAAAGTGGGAAAGTGCCACTTCGGTAATAAATCCAATTATAGACTCTGAAGGAGATTATGTTTTAATTGCTGAAAATCTTGGACGAAAAATAAATCTGTTTTCAAATAAAAAGCTTGTATTTTCAGTAGATGCTAAAAATGAAATATTAAATGTAAGTGTATCGTCAAACGGAGACGTTGTTGTAGTAACAAAAAAGGAATTATATAAAGGTGCGGTAGAGGTATTCAATAAAAAAGGAGAATGTATTTTTGATTGGAGTTCCGGAGCATATACTGTTGTTTGTGCAGACATATCTCCGTCCAGCAGAAAACTTGCTGTAGGATTTATAAACACTTCTGATGTGGTTACGGCTAACATCCAGCTTTTTGATATTAATAAAAGCGAAAGTTATAAAACAATTGAAATCCCGGAAACTGTAGTATACAGATTGAAATATACGGGAGAAACTTTGAATGTATTCGGAGATAACCGTTTTGTTGGTCTTAATCTGAAGGGTGAAGTTGTATGGGATGAAGTTTTTGAAAAAGAAAAACTTGCAGCGGTTTCTGTGGCGGACGACGGCACGAAAGCTTTGTTGTCAGAAAACAACAATGTTCCTGTGATAAGAATTTATTCTAGGGACGGAAGGCTGAAAAATGAAATTTCAGTTGCGGAAATGCCGGATTTTATAGATATTACAAAAAACAAGATAGTATATAACAGTTCAAGAATGATTAATTTCGGGAAACATAACGGAACCGGATTATATCCGGCAACAATGGATATAAGAGATTTGATAATTATTAATAAAAAGACATTTCTGGTTGTGTACAGTAATAGTATAGAGTTTATAAAAGAATAGGAGAGAAGTACAAATGACATGGGTTATTGCGGATTTGGCAGTTTTGGCTGTGCTTATTATTTCGGCCGTTATAATGTCAAAAAAAGGTTTGGTTAATTGTATTTATAAGGTTGCTTCGGTTATTATTTCAATAGTTTTAGTAATGGCTCTTACTACTCCGTTTTATAATTTTTTCTGCAAATTGGAAATAGCTGATAAAATAGATGAATATGTAGAAGAAAAAATTGTTGACAACGAAGAAAAAGAGGAGAAAGATGGATTAATTCCGGAGTTCCTTTCTGAATCTATAGAAGAATATACTGTGGTTACCGTTACCGGATTGGTAAAGAAGGTTATATGCGCTATTATACTGTATTTTCTTATAAAGCTGATTTTATTTGCTATATTTTTTATATTACGTCATGCATCGAAGCTTCCGATTATTAATGCTGTGAATAAAATTCTCGGAGCGGGCGTGGGACTGATATGGGGTGTGATTATTGTATATATAGCCTGTGGTGTTTTGTTTGTGCTAAATATGAATGAATTTGTTGAAAGTACATATATATTAAAATGGTTTTATAATGAAAATATATTAATAGGCTTTTTTGTATAAGAACAGGAGTGGGAAGTAATGATAATGAATGATGAAATAGCCCTTGAACGTAAAACAAAAGAAGAATTGAAACAACTTGCGTTGGGATTGGGTATTGAAAAAATTTCATCTTTAAAAAAGAATGATATAATTGAGAAAATTAATGAGGCCCGTGCATCGGCGGAAAAAAATAAAACAGATAATAAAACAAAAAAAAGAGAGCGTCCTAATGACGTTGTCGAAGTTTGCGGTGTTCTTGATGTTATGAGTGACGGATTTGGTTTCCTGAGATTTGAAAATTACAGTCCCAGTGCGCAGGATGTATACGTTTCTCCGACACAGATAAGAAGATTCAATTTAAAAACAGGGGACGAAATTCTGGGAGATGCCCGTCCGACAACTGACGAAGATAAATATTCACCTTTGTTATTTGTAAAAAGAATAAACAGTGATAGTATCGAAACGGCTTTGAAAAGACGACAATTTGAAAAACTTACACCGATATATCCAAAAGATAAACTGCATCTCGATTCGGGTGAGCGTGTAAATATTGCATCAAGACTTATAGATTTGGTAGCACCTGTCGGTAAAGGTCAGAGAGGAATGATTGTTGCACCACCGAAAGCCGGAAAGACAACGATTATCAAGCAAATTGCTCAGTCAATCACCAAAAATCATCCGGATACAAAGCTTATAGTTCTTCTTATTGACGAACGACCTGAAGAAGTGACAGATATTAAAAGATCTGTGGACGGTGATGTTATATATTCAACATTTGATCAGACTCCTGAAAATCACTGCAGGATTTCTGAAATGGTTTTGGAACGCGCATGCAGACTTGTTGAACAGAAAAAAGATGTAGTTATTCTTCTTGATTCAATTACCCGTCTTGCAAGGGCGTATAATCTGACTGTAACTCCAACCGGAAGAACACTTTCAGGCGGTCTTGACCCTGACGCACTTATCAAACCGAAAAAATTCTTTGGTGCGGCACGTAATATAGAAGAAGGCGGAAGTCTTACAATACTTGCTACTGCTCTTGTTGAAACGGGAAGTCGTATGGATGATGTTATATTTGAAGAGTTCAAGGGGACCGGTAATATGGAACTCAAGCTCGACAGAAGCTTACAGGAAAGACGCATTTTCCCGGCGATTGATATATTGAAATCCGGAACTCGTCGTGAAGAAGATTTACTCGAACCTGATGAAATGAAAGCTTCACAGATTTTACGCAGAGAAGTTTCGAAAGGGAATCTTGCCGATTCTACAAACCAGTTTATAGAGTATTTTAAAAATACTTCTGATAATAAAACTTTGACTAAAATCATTACTAACCATTTCGGAAAATGAGATAATTACATGTTGAATAAATAAACTGCCCTTTTGTTATTAAATTTTGTCATTATAACTGTTGACAGTTCTTGTAGTGTTTGGTATAATTATAGTATAGTTATGTAGCGTTTTTTGTAACTGACGGATTGAGCGGAGCACCGCGTGGAACAGAAAATGCCGATTAAGCCGACCGTCTGGGCAGTCTGTTCTGAATTTGTCAGGATAGAACTGCCTTTTATTATTTTAAATACTGGAGGAGAAGATATGAAAAAAGTAGCTGTAATCATGGGTAGCGATTCTGATTTACCCGTTGTTGAAAAAGGTATAGAGGTATTAAAGGAATACGGTGTTCCTTACGAGGTTCACGTGTACTCGGCACATAGAACACCGGTTCAGGCGAAAGCCTTTTCTGAATCTGCAATAGAAAACGGATTCGGGGCGATAATTGCAGCAGCAGGAAAGGCTGCCCATCTTGCAGGTGCAATTGCAGCAAATACAACACTTCCTGTAATTGGAATTCCCGTAAAAGCTTCTGTACTAGACGGAATGGATGCGCTTTTGTCAACAGTGCAGATGCCACCGGGAATACCTGTAGCAACAGTTGCTATTGACGGTGCAGTAAATGCAGCACTCCTTGCAATTCAGATACTTGCAGTATCAGACAGTGAGCTGTCAGCATTGCTCATAGAGAAGAGAAAGCAGGCTGCAGAAAAAGTTTTAAAAAAGGATGCAGAAATTTACGCAAAATACAACAATTAATCAATGGAAGGGGCAACTAAATGGGAGGATTTTTTGGAGTAGTAAGTAAGCGTGATGCGATTTCGGATGTTTTCTTTGGTACCGATTATCATTCGCATCTCGGCACGAGACGAGGCGGACTTTCCGCATATGACAGAGAAGTGGGGCTGCAAAGAGATATTCATAATATTGAAAATTCACCTTTCAGAACGAAGTTTGAGCATATTTTTGAAGAAATGAAGGGTAATTCTGCAATAGGATGTATCAGTGATTATGATCCTCAGCCGCTTTTAATGCGATCTGAAATCGGTACATATGCCATATCCATTATTGGTATTATTAATAATGCAGAAGAACTTATAGAGCAATATATAACTTCTACCGGCGGACATTTTTCAGTCATGACAAGCGGCAGGGTAAACTCTGTTGAGCTTGTGGCGGCTCTTATCGGTGAAAAAGAAAGTTTTGCAGATGGTATAAGATTTGCTCAGGATGTTATTGAAGGTTCGGTTTCGATACTTATCCTTAAAGAAGGCGGTTCGTTAATTGCTGCGAGAGATAAACTCGGACGTTTGCCGATTTTAGTCGGTAAAAACGATGACGGGTATTGTGTGTCGTTTGAATCTTATGCTTTTCAGAAGCTTGATTATGAGTTTGAAAGAGAGCTAGGACCCGGAGAGATAATCGAGATCGATATTGATAAAGGGATTACTCAGCTTAATCCACCGGGAGAGAAAATGAAAATATGTTCATTCCTTTGGACGTATTACGGATTCCCGACATCAAATTATGAAGGTGTAAATGTTGAGCTTATGCGTTACCGGAATGGAGAGATAATGGCTGAACTAGACAAACAACTAGGTAATGCAGAAGAAATTGATTATGTAGGCGGAATGCCTGACTCCGGAACTCCTCATGCAATCGGATATGCAAACAAGAGCGGTATTCCGTTTGCCAGACCATTTATAAAATATACTCCCACATGGATGAGAAGCTTTACACCAACGAAGCAGACAGATAGAAATAAAATAGCAAAAATGAAACAAATTCCGGTTCATGAGCTTATTGAAGATAAAAATCTTCTTCTTGTTGATGATTCGATAGTAAGAGGAACTCAACTTAAAGAAACGGTTGATTTTCTTTACGAAAATGGTGCAAAATCAGTTCATATGCGATCTGCTTGTCCTCCTATTATGTTTGGATGCAAGTACCATAATTTTTCAAGAGGGACAAGCGATTTGGAATTGATTGCCAGACGTACTATAAGAGAACTTGAAGGGGAAGACGGGGATAAATATATCGACGAGTATATTGACCCGACAACAGAAAGAGGGAAGAATCTCAGAAAAGCGATTTCAGATAAATTCAATTTTGCATCTCTTGAGTTTCAGTCTCTTGACGGGCTTATAAAATCAATAGGAATAGAACCGTGTAAGCTGTGTACGTACTGCTGGAACGGTAAAGAATAAAAGAAAGGATAAAAATTATGAATACAAAATCAAAATCAGATAGTTATGCAGCGGCAGGGGTCGATATAACTGCAGGATACAAAGCAGTTGAGCTTATGAAGGAGCATATTAAGCGTACAGGGGCGGCATCTGTTATAGGTGGCTTCGGAGGCTTGTTTGAGCTTGATATGACAGGTATCACAAAGCCGGTTCTTGTAAGCGGAACTGACGGTGTCGGAACTAAATTAAAGCTTGCTTTTCTTCTTGATAAGCATGATACAGTTGGTATTGACTGTGTTGCAATGTGTGTTAATGATATTATTTGTTGCGGAGCAAAGCCGCTTTTCTTCCTCGACTACATTGCTTGTGGCAAAAATTTTCCTGAGAAGATTGCTTCAATAGTATCAGGAATTGCAGACGGATGCGTTCAGTCGGGATGTTCTCTGATAGGTGGAGAAACTGCAGAAATGCCGGGTTTTTATCCTGAAGATGAATACGACCTTGCAGGATTCTCTGTTGGTGTTGTGGATAAGAGTAAGGTTCTTGACAACAGTACTGTAACAGAAGGTGACGTGATTATAGCACTTCCGTCATCCGGTGTTCATTCAAACGGTTTCTCACTTGTAAGAAAAGTGTTCGGAATCGGAGAAACAGATAAAATATTCGAAGAATTCAACGGTTCAACAATCGGTGAAACGCTTCTTACTCCTACAAAAATTTATGTTAAACCGATGCTGGCATTATTTGATGAAATAACTGTTAAGGCGGTGTCTCATATAACAGGCGGAGGATTTTATGAAAATATTCCGAGAAGTCTTCCGAAGGGCTTTGGAGCAAAGATAGATAAATCGTCTATAAGAGTTCTTCCTATATTCGATCTAATTCAGAAGACAGGAAATATTCCTGAAAGAGATATGTTTAATACTTATAACATGGGTGTTGGTATGAGCATTGTTGTGTCAAAAGAAGATGCAGACAAGGCGCTTCAGATTCTTAAAGCGAATGGTGAAGATGCTTATGTAATAGGTGAAGTTGTTAAATCTGAGGAAGGTGTAATCATATGCTGAAGGCACGTATAGCAGTACTTGTATCCGGTGGAGGTACAAACCTTCAGGCACTGATTGATTCGGATAAAATAAAAAGCGGAGAAATTGCATTGGTTATATCAAATAATCCTGATGCGTATGCTCTTACTCGTGCCGAAAACGCAGGTATAAAGACTGCGGTTGTCAGAAAAAAAGGTGTTACACAAGAAGATTTTGAAACAGCTCTTATAGATGAAATAGAAAAGAATAATATCGACTTTATTATTCTTGCAGGATTTATGTGTATACTTAGTGAAAACTTTACCGGAAGATATCCTGAGCGTATAATAAACATTCATCCGTCGCTTATTCCGTCTTTCTGCGGAAAAGGATTTTACGGACTTCATGTACATGAGGCAGCCCTTGGGTATGGAGTAAAAGTTACGGGGGCGACTGTTCACTATGTGAACGAAATCCCTGACGGTGGAAAGATTATACTTCAGAAGGCGGTAGAAATTCTTGAGGGTGATACTCCGGAGGTTTTGCAAAGAAGAGTTATGGAACAGGCAGAATGGTTGTTGCTTCCTGAGGCGGCTGAGATAGTATCACGCAAGGTTTTGAATGAGAAAGGGGAAGAATAAATGAACGTTTATGAATCTAAAACTATGGGAAACACTATTTCCGGAAATCCTTATGTAGGGCGCGGAATAGTTATTGGTAAATCAGAAGACGGTAAAAATGCAGTATTTGCATATTTTATCATGGGTCGGAGCGAAAATTCACGTAACAGAATTTTTGTCGAAAATGAAGATGAAGTTATAATTCATCCTTTCGATGCATCAAAAGTTGAGGATCCATCGCTTATTATATATTCACCTGTTCGCAAATCCGGAAATAACCTGATAGTTACAAACGGTGACCAGACAGATACGATATATGATTTTCTTGAAAAAGGAAGCTCATTTGAAGCTGCTCTTGAAACACGTGAGTTTGAGCCTGATAAACCAAATTTCACACCGAGAATAAGCGGTATTATGAATTTTGCTGATAATGATTTTGATTATAAAATGAGTATTCTTAAAAGTGCTAACAGCGAAGGTACAGCTTGCAACAGATATACTTTCTCATATAAATCGCTTGCGGGAATCGGTCACTTTATACATACATATGTAACAGACGGAAATCCTATACCTACATTTATGGGTGAGCCTGAGAGGGTGTTTATTCCGAACGATATAGATGAGTTTACAAATGATATCTGGAATAATCTTAATGAGCAGAACAAAATATCTATTTATGTAAGATATGTTTCGCTTGAAGATGGAAGTGTTGAAAACCGTATGATAAACGGCAATGAGTAATGGAGGATAAATCATGAAAGAATTTGAATTGAAATATGGATGTAATCCAAATCAGAAACCGGCAAGAATTTATATGGAAAACGGTGATATGCCGATAGAAATTCTTAACGGAAGACCGGGATATATTAATTTTCTTGATGCGCTTAACAGCTATCAGCTTGTAAAAGAGCTTAAAGAAGCTACAGGTATGGTATGTGCTACATCATTCAAGCATGTAAGCCCTACATCAGCGGCTGTTGGTATTAAGCTTGATGAAAAGCTTAAGAAGGCTTGCTTTGTTGATGATGTTGAAGGTCTTGACGATTCTCCGCTTGCTTGTGCATATGCACGTGCAAGAGGTACTGACAGAATGTCTTCTTTCGGTGATTTTATTGCTCTTTCAGATGTGTGTGACACTGTTACTGCACGTCTTATTGCACGTGAAGTTTCTGACGGTGTAATTGCTCCCGGATATGAACCCGATGCTCTTGAAATCCTTAAGTCAAAGAGAAAGGGATCATATAACATAATTAAAATTGACCCTGATTATGTTCCCGAGGAAATTGAAACAAAACAGGTTTACGGAATTACATTTGAACAGGGAAGAAATAATGTCAAAATAGATGAATCTCTTCTTGAAGAGATTGTTACAGAAAATAAGGAGCTTACAGCCGAGGCGAAAAGAGATTTGATTGTTGCGCTTATTACACTTAAGTACACACAGTCTAATTCTGTTTGCTATGCAAAAGACGGACAAGCAATCGGTGTTGGTGCCGGTCAGCAATCAAGAATTCACTGTACAAGACTTGCAGGGAATAAGGCAGATATATGGCATCTTCGTCAGCATGACAAGGTTCTTAACCTTCCTTTCCTTGATACAGTAAAAAGACCTGACAGAGATAATACAATTGATATATATATTTCTGATGACTGTGATGATGTTCTCCGTGACGGTGAGTGGCAGAAACTGTTTAAAACACAGCCTGAAAAGCTTACAGCCGAAGAAAAGAAGGCATATTTGTCACAAATTAAAGGAGTTGCTCTCGGAAGTGATGCATTCTTCCCGTTTGGTGACAATATAGAAAGAGCTGCAAAGAGCGGTGTTTCTTTTGTTGCACAGCCGGGCGGTTCTATTCGTGATGACAATGTTATAGAAACATGTAATAAATACGGAATGGTTATGGCGTTCAATCATGTGAGATTGTTCCATCATTAATAAAGTCCCCCTACCACGGTTACGTGACAGGGGGATTGCTTTGCAATTAATATCAAAATCTGAAAGGATGATGAACGAATGAAGGTTATGGTTATTGGCGGCGGGGGCCGTGAACATGCTATTATAAAGAAAATAAAAGAAAGTCCGAAGGTAAGTGAGATATATGCACTTCCCGGTAACGGTGGTATCGCTAAGGATGCTGTCTGTGTTCCGATAAAGGCAACAGACCTTGACGGAATAGTTGATTTTGCGAAGAATAATGGTATAGAATTTGCTGTTGTGGCTCCTGATGATCCTCTTGTTCTTGGAGCAGTTGACAGGCTTGAAGAAATCGGAATAAGATGCTTTGGACCGAAAAAAAATGCGGCAATAATTGAGGGAAGTAAAGTATTTTCAAAGGACCTTATGAAAAAGTACAATATTCCTACAGCAACATATGAAGTGTTTACTGAGATGGACAAGGCACTTGAATATCTTAAAACAGCACCGATTCCGACTGTTGTAAAAGCAGACGGACTTGCGCTTGGGAAGGGTGTTATAATTGCAGAAACAAGGGAAGATGCAGTTGAGGCTGTTAAATCTATGATGGAAGATAAGGTGTTCGGTGAAAGCGGAAGCAGAATAGTGATTGAGGAATTCCTTACAGGCCCCGAAGTATCTGTTCTTTCGTTCACAGACGGAAAGACTGTTGTTCCTATGGTATCATCAATGGATCATAAACGTGCTCTTGATGGTGATAAGGGACTTAATACAGGGGGTATGGGAACAATTGCTCCTAATCCGTATTATACAGATGAAATTGCAAAAGAATGTATGGAGAAGATTTTCATTCCTACAATAAATGCGATGAATAGTGAAGGAAGAACATTTTCTGGCTGTCTTTATTTCGGACTTATGCTTACTGAAAACGGTCCGAAGGTTATTGAATATAACTGCCGTTTCGGTGATCCGGAAACACAGGTTGTTCTTCCGCTTCTTGAAAGTGATTTGTTTGAAATATTCTGTCATGTTGCTGACGGAACACTTTCCGATTGTGAGGTTAAATTCTCTGACGGTGCAGCATGTTGTGTGGTTATGGCATCTGAGGGATATCCTCAGAAATATGAAACAGGCTTTGAGATAACCATGCCTGAAGATAAGAACATTTATGTTGCTGGAGCAAAGATTGAAGATGGAAAGCTTCTGACAGGCGGTGGACGCGTTCTAGGCGTTACGGAGACAGCAGACACTCTTGAAAATGCAGTAAATAAAGCATACGAAACTGTTAATGAAGTGAAATTCGGTAATGCATATTACAGAAAAGATATAGGAAAACGCGCATTGATGTGCAGTAAATAATCATAAGAAAGGAATTGTTTGATTTATGGTTTACAGAATATACGTTGAAAAGAAAGCTCATCTTGCACATGAAGCAAATTCACTTAAAAAAGATATTAATGAGCTTTTGCTTATAAAATCACTTACAGGACTTCGAATTGTTAACAGATACGATGTTGAAGGAATAGACAAAGAGCTTTTTGAATATGTAGTAGGCACAGTTTTCTCAGAGCCTCAGCTTGATAATACATATGATGAGCTTGAAACAGCCGATTATACAGTGTTTGCCGTTGAATATCTCCCGGGACAGTTTGACCAGAGAGCCTCATCAGCGGCTGAATGTATTCAGCTCATATCAAAGGGCGATAGACCTGATGTAAGAACTGCAAAGGTTTATCTTCTTGAAGGAAATCTTTCAGCAGAAGACCTCGAAGCTGTTAAGAAGTATGTAATAAACCCTGTTGAAGCTCGTGAAGCCGTACTTGACAAGCCTGAAACTCTAAAGGTTAAATATGAAATTCCGACAACTGTTGACACACTTGACGGATTTATAAAGCTTACAGATGCTGAGCTTGCAGAGTTTGTAAATAAATACGGTCTTGCAATGGATTTTGATGATATCAAATTCTGTCAGAGCTATTTCCTTTCAGAAGAAAGAGATCCGACTATTACTGAAATCAGAATGATTGATACATACTGGTCAGACCACTGCAGACATACAACATTCTTGACTACACTTAATAATGTTAAATTTAATGACCCTGTTATTGAAGCTGAATATAACAAGTATCTTGAAACAAGAGATGCTATAGGAAGAACAAAACCTGTAAACCTTATGGATCTTGCAACTATTGCTACTAGATTCCTTAAGAAAACAGGAAAGCTTGATAAACTTGATGAATCAGAAGAAATCAATGCTTGTACAGTTAAAATAGATGTAAATGTCAATGGCAAAATTGAAAAATGGTTACTTCTTTTCAAGAACGAAACGCACAACCATCCGACAGAAATTGAACCTTTCGGTGGTGCGGCTACTTGTATCGGTGGTGCAATCCGTGACCCGTTGTCAGGAAGAAGCTATGTTTATGCAGCAATGCGTGTAACGGGTGCGGCTAATCCTCTTAAAAAGGTATCAGAGACAATGCCCGGTAAGCTTCCGCAGCGTAAAATTGTTACAGGTGCAGCAAACGGTTACAGCTCATACGGTAATCAGATTGGTCTTGCAACAGGTATGGTAGATGAAATATACCATGACGGTTATGCAGCTAAGAGAATGGAAATCGGTGCGGTTATTGCTGCTGCTCCTGCTGAAAATGTAAGAAGAGAATGTCCTGAAGATGGTGATATTGTCATTCTTCTTGGCGGTAAAACAGGACGTGACGGATGTGGTGGTGCAACGGGTTCTTCGAAATCGCATAGCCTTGAATCTCTGGAATCATGTGGTGCTGAAGTTCAGAAGGGGAATGCTCCTGAAGAACGTAAGCTTCAGAGATTGTTCAGAAATCCTGATGCTTCAAAGCTTATAAAGCGTTGTAATGACTTCGGTGCAGGCGGTGTTTCAGTTGCTATCGGCGAACTTGCAGACGGTCTTGAAATTAACCTTGACCTTGTACCTAAGAAATATGACGGGCTTGACGGAACGGAGCTTGCAATAAGCGAATCACAGGAGAGAATGGCAGTTGTTGTTGCTCCTGAAGACGTTGATAAATTCTGCGAGCTTGCAGATAAAGAAAACCTTGAAACAAGTAAGGTTGCTGTCGTAAAAGAAAAACCGTACCTTGTTATGACGTGGAACGGAAATAAGATAGTTAATATCAGCCGTGAGTTCCTTAACTCAAACGGTGCTTCGAAGCAGGTTGATGTTGAAGCTGCTCCTATTGCTGATTACAGCAGGGAAGTTTCTGATGATTTCAAAGGTCAGTATGAAGCACTCGTGACAGATCTTAATGTATGTTCAAAACGTGGTCTTTCAGAGCAGTTTGACTCAACAATCGGTGCGGGAACAGTTCTTATGCCTTTCGGTGGGAAGTACCAGAGAACACCTATTCAGGCTATGGTTCATAAGGTTTCTGTAGAAAAAGGTGATACAGATACATGTTCGTTTATGTCATACGGATACAATCCGTTTATAACTGAGAAGAGCCCGTACAGTGGTGCATATCTTGCAGTTGTTGAATCAGTGTCAAAGCTTATTGCGGCAGGTGCAGATTTCAGTGATGTATATCTCACATTCCAGGAATATTTTGAAAAGCCCGGAAAAGATCCGAAACGTTTTGGAAAACCGCTTTCAGCACTTCTTGGTGCGTTTAAAGCACAGACTGAGCTTGGTATAGCTTCAATCGGTGGTAAAGATTCAATGAGCGGTACTTTTGAAAAGATAGATGTTCCGCCTACCCTTGTATCATTTGCTGTTACAACAGATAATATCAAGTATGTAACAAGTCCTGAATTTAAAAAAGCAGGTTCAAAGGTTGTAATAATCAGACCTGAATATGACGAAAACGGACTTCCTACAGCTGAATCGCTTATGAAAAATTATGACGTAGTAAGTGGTCTTGTGAGAAAAGGTGTGGTAAATGCTTGTTATACACCTACATATGGTGGTATTGCAGAAGCTGTATTCAAAATGGCAATCGGTAATTTCATTGGTTTTGAATATAATTCGGAACTTACTGCAGAAGATATATTCGGATATAGCTACGGCTCATTTATCGTAGAGCTTAACAATGACGAAAATGTGGGAGATGTTCTCGGTAAAACAACAGAAAATGCTGTTATCGTATATAAAGAAGATACAATATGTCTCGGTGAACTTTCAGAAAAATATGAAAATGTTCTTGAACCGGTTTATAAATGTAATATAAAGGTTGATAAAGAAAAGCCGGAAGTATATTCATTTAATTCAGGAAAAGAATTCACATCCAATATTAAAATTACGAGACCGAAACTTCTTATCCCTGTGTTCCCGGGTACAAACTGTGAATACGACACAGCAAAAGCTGCAGAAGCAGCAGGTGCAGATGCAGATATATTTGTTATAAATAATCAGACTCCTGAAAAAGTTGCGAAATCTGTTGAACAGTTTGCAGAAAAGATTAAAAAGTCTCAGATAGTATTTGTTCCGGGTGGATTCTCGGGCGGTGATGAACCTGAAGGCTCAGCTAAGCTTATAACAGCGTTCTTCAGAAACGGAGAAGTAAAAGATGCAGTAACAGACCTTCTTGATAACAGAGGCGGACTTATGGCAGGTATATGTAACGGATTCCAGGCACTTATAAAACTTGGTCTTGTACCTTACGGTAAGATTATAGATACAGATGCAGATTGTGCAACACTTTCATTCAACTCAATTTCAAGACATCAGTCAAAGATTGTTAATACAAGAGTTGCATCTGATAATTCACCGTGGCTTTCAGAAACGAATGTCGGTGATATATATACTGTTGCAATTTCTCATGGTGAAGGAAGATTCCTTGCTCCTGATGCGCTTGTGAAGGAGCTTGCGGCAAACGGTCAGATTCTTACACAATATGTTGATGATAACGGTCAGCCTACATATGATATACAGTACAATCCTAACGATTCTGTATGCGCTATTGAAGGTATCATGTCTCCCGACGGAAGAGTTATCGGTAAAATGGGACATTCTGAACGTATCGGCTCAGGACTTTATGCAAATGTTCCCGGCAAATATGATATGGGACTGTTCAGATCAGCTGTAAAGTTTTTTAAATAATTAATGAAAGGTAAATGAAAATGGAAAATTTAATTGCTAAAGATTTATTGTCTATAGGAGCGGTCTTTTTAAGACCGCAGGAGCCTTTTACATGGGCAAGCGGTATCAAGAGCCCTGTTTACTGTGATAATCGTCTTACCCTTACAGCTCCACGCGTAAGAAATGATGTAGAAAACGGTCTTGCAGAGATTATAAAGAAAGAATATCCCGACTGTGAAGTGCTTATGGGTACCAGCACAGCGGGTATTGCGCATGCCGCTATAGTTGGTCATATACTTGGTATGCCTATGGGTTATGTTCGATCAGGTGCTAAAGACCACGGCAGAGGGAACCAGATTGAAGGAAAACTTGAAAAAGGTCAGAAGGTAGTAGTTGTTGAAGACCTTATTTCAACAGGCGGAAGTGTTATCGAAGTTGTAGAAGCACTCAGAGAAGCAGGCGCTGAAGTTCTCGGTATTGCAAGTATATTTACTTACGGCATGAAGAAAGGTCTTGAAAGACTTGAAGCGGCAAATGTAAAGAATATCAGCCTTTCAAACTTCGATGCTGTTGCACGTGTTGCGGCAGAGGAAGGATATATTCAGGAAAGTGATATTGAAAAGCTTATTGCATTCCGTAACAATCCGTCAGATGAAAGCTGGATTAAATAAGAAAGGAATACTCCATGAGAAGTCTTATTGATATAGTTGATTTAACAACAGAAGAAATAGACGGATTGATAAATACGGCAGAGGATATTATCGCAAATCCCGGAAAGTATCAGGAAAAATGTAAGTACAAGAAGCTTGCAACACTGTTTTTTGAACCGTCTACAAGAACGAGACTTTCATTTGAAGCGGCAATGATGGAGCTGGGGGGGAATGTTCTCGGATTTTCTGAATCAAACTCAAGCTCTGCCGCAAAAGGCGAGAGTGTTTCGGATACAGTAAAAACAGTTTCTTGTTATGCTGATATAATAGCAATGCGTCATCCGAAAGAAGGAGCACCTATGATTGCTTCAATGCGTTCTGATGTCCCGATTATAAATGCAGGTGACGGTGGTCATAATCATCCTACGCAGACACTTGCGGATTTGTTTACGATTAAACATGAATTAAACAGGCTTGATAATCTTGTTCTAGGATTTTGTGGAGACTTGAAATTCGGAAGAACGGTTCATTCGCTTATTAATGCAATGGTAAGATATGAAAACGTTAAATTTGTTTTCATATCACCTAATGAGCTTAAAATTCCTGATTATATAAAATCTGAAATTCTTATTCCGGGTAAGGTTGAATTTATTGAAACAGAGAGCCTTGAAGAGGTAATGCCCGAACTTGATATTTTATATATGACGAGAGTTCAAAGAGAAAGATTTTTCAACGAGGCTGATTATATCCGTCTTAAAGACAGCTATATTCTGACAAATGAAAAGCTCAGAACCGCAAAAGAGGATATGAAGGTTCTTCATCCGCTTCCGAGGGTAAATGAAATTTCTGTTGATGTGGATGATAATCCACGTGCTTGTTACTTTAAACAGGTTAAAAACGGTAAGTATATGAGAATGGCGCTTATATTAAAGCTCCTAGGAATAGAATAGGAGGAAGCGATATGAATATTGATTCTATTAAAAACGGAATTGTAATTGACCATATTTGTGCCGGCAAGGGCATGGATATATACCATTTTTTGCATCTCGAAGAGCTTGAGTGTTCTGTGGCAATAATAAAGAATGCCTCAAGCAAAAAAATGGAAAAAAAAGATATCATAAAAATTGACAGTATGGTTGATATTGACATGACTGTTCTCGGATATATAGATCCCGGTGTTTCAATAAATATAATTAAAGACGGAACACTTATTGAAAAATGTAAGGTTGAACTTCCTGAAAAAATCACGAATGTAATTAAAT
>JAZULT010000011.1:0-109866 GCA_045603225.1 Clostridia bacterium
CTATCGGATAATTTATGGTGTCAAAAAAATGTCGAATATCTAATTTCAACATAGTATGTTTCTTAATATGTTGATATGCATTTTTAATGGTTGAAGCACCATACCTATATGCAGTAGCATAAGTTGAAACTTCCTCATATACAAGAAGTTTTTCAACAATTCTTTTTTGTATTGTCTTTAAAAATTCATCAGGAACAGAAAGTTCTCTGTATTCTCCGTTTTTCTTCGGAACTTTTACTTGATAATAGTGCGAATCTATGTGGTTACTAAGTGTATATAATGTTTTTGCTGAAACACCCAAGTCCTTCGTCAAGGAGGAAAGCTCCTTATATACAATCATTATTAAACTTTCCTCCTTTCTGAGATTGTGGAACAAAACAATATGAATCACGATGTTGTGAAGCTGTATTTCAGCCCATGCAGTGGGCATTTATATACAGCGCAATCAACTTCGTCTGAACGAAGTGAATAACCATAAATTTTACTTCCCGACAACGACTCGCTGTCGGTGTCAAAGTGTATCGACTTGCACTTATGTTCCACTAATTTTATTATAACTAAATCACCATCCAATAAGACGGACAATGAAATAATATAATTCCATTAACAAATACTTCATCATTATTTCGCCAATATTCGACATAAAATCTCTATATAAAGACTGTATAATCTAGATGCCAAGCACCAAAGGCTCCCTTGTGTAAAGGGAGCTGTCAGCGTAGCTGACTGAGGGATTGTTTGACCACATTATCAATATACTGACATACTCCCTCAAAATTTTTCAAGACATCTAAATTTGATATTCTGATAACTTTTATACCATATTGCTCTAAATACTCGGTTCTCTTTTCATCATTGATAAGACCTTCATCTTCATAATGCTGAGAGCCGTCTAATTCTATAACAATATTTGCCTTTGCACAATAAAAATCTGCTATGTATTTTCCCAACACTTTTTGTCTGGTGAATTTTTCAGGATATTCTCTCAAAAAATCATACCATAGATGTCTTTCTTCTTTTGTCATATTTTTTCTAAGTTCCCTTGCCAATGGAACTATTTTACTATTATATTTTCTATCCATTTACAACCCCTCCGAGTTGCTACGCAACCCACCTCCCCTTACACAGGGGAGGCTTTTTTGCTTTCGCCAAATTTCGACAATCCTCATATGCTCATGTTATATTAGAGAAAAAAATATATAACTTTACTCATCAAGCATGAGCCTTCCTTCTTTTGCTCTTTTCTTAAGCTTCTGCATCTGTTCTTTTTCAATTTGGGCAATACTTTTTTCGGGAGTTGGTAAATCTTCAGGCATTGTACCGCCAATTTCCTCAATAGCTTTTCTGACTTCTCTACCAACTGTATTATGAACTTTTGTAGCAATTTCTGCACTGTCAACTTTATCTTTTCTTAATTTTTCTTCAGTTTGTGAAACTCTGAAAAGATTAGCAATAAGTTCTGTGCTCCCCATATAATCAAGAATCTTTTGACCAACCGCAAGTCCTTTCCTTTTATGGATATCTTCAACATCAAGCCCTCCATAAAGTCCCATATAACCTGCATTTTGAAAAATTGCGAATTCTTCATTTGTTATAACCCCGGCATTTCTTGCAGTTTCAGCAAGAAGTTGATTCCACTGTTTTATATCGCCACGAACAACTAATCTTCTACTATCTTCATCAAGCTGATTAAATCTGTCAGCCACTTCTTGTCTGTATGTCTGTATAGCAAAATATGTTTGTCCAAGTGCAATCACTTCTTTTCTCGGATCGTCATTCTGGACAATTAAGTAACAGGAATATCTTGTAAGTTCATAATCCAAGACAGGTTTTTCAGTTGCACCCGCTTTCACGATTTTCCTGACCTCAGGAAAATCGTAAGTAATATCATATCCGCTGTTTTCACAAGAAATCATTGCACGTTTTATAACTTTATTAAAATTTTCCCGTTTATTATAATCCATGACATTTGCCAATTCCCTTGCAAACCAATATTCTGTTCCATCTTCTTTAATATGCTTTATATCTTCAAAGCATCTGTATTCTTTTGCAATTAAATTGCTCATTACTTTGCCTCTTTTCTTTTTTTAACAAAATTCGACACAATATTCCTATATAAAGACTGTATAATCTGGATGCCATTCTTTTTTAATGAGTCTTCATGCCGAGTTGGAACCAAAAAGAGATCCTATTAACGAAAGAATTAAATTGGCATTCTCTGCTGAAACAACAACATAATTCAGATGCACTTTATTTCAGGCTACAATTAACCCATTATAATTCTATATTATAGCACATCTGGTTTCAAATTTTAATATTTCAAGAAAAATTTCTATGTTTCGAGCCGAAATTTCTACGTTTTGACCATAAAAGTCATATTTTTTATTACATAATTTTATTTTGAATAATCGCTTGATTTCATTTTCCTATATTCGCTTGGAGAATACCCTGTATACTTTTTAAACACACGACTAAAATATAGAGAATTATCGTAGCCTACTGCATCAGCAACTTCGCTTACATTTTTATTGGTACTATCAAAGTATCCCTTAGCAGCAGAAATCCTTAATGATATTACATATTGCATTGGCGTATACTTCATTATACTTTTAAAGTGATTTATAAAACTATTAATACTCATGAGATGTTCCTGTGCATATTGTTCTATAGATATATTTTTATTATAGTTTTCTTTAAAATAGTGTGTTGCTCTTTCAATTTCATCAACCATCTCATTTTTTGTTTGTTTTCCTTCCTTGATATATCTGTTAATGGTAAGAAATGCATGACGAAGCAACACTTCAAGCACTTCCTCATAATTTACTCTCTGGAGTTGCAGTTCTCTTATTATTTGATTGTAAATCCAAGGATAATCGGGCGAAACACCCGTATAAAATACGTTTTCATCTTTTGGTAACTCATAATGTTCTAAATATTGTTCAACCTGAGAACCTGTAAAATGAACCCAATACACTTCTGTCTTATCTGTGGCATAGTAATAGTAAACCTGCGGTTCCCCAGGACGAAATAAAATCATATTCCCTTTTTGAACTATAGTCTCTTGCCCTGTATTCTTAAAGTAAAAATGACCTTTTCCATGAGCAATATACAAAAGCTGATAGTCATTTCTCCCCTCAGGATGTGGCGTTTCAATAATTGGTGTTGTATGCACCCGATAGTATCCGCAATTATTTATTCGAAGAGGTACCGATAAATCCTCAAGATTTGGATTCTCATCATCTACATAAGCAACATTTATATACATATATATTTTCACTCCTTGGTCTTTTCGGGATTATGTGTATATTATACACCAAGTCACGCCGTTATTCAATATTTATTTGTGATTTTGTGCATATTTTTATTAATTTTATTTATTCAAATTATCGATAATCGATGATATAATATAGACAACAATAAAAGATTCGTCAAAATACATATAAAGGAGCGATATTATGAAAAAAGAAGAAACCAGATATTTAAAATGGTATCACAAAGTAGGCTACGGTTCAGGAGATGTTGCAGGAAACTGTGTATATGCACTCCTCACCGCATTTATGATGATATACCTAACCGACACCGTTGGACTCAGTATGGGTATTGTGAGCACCTTAATTGCAGTTTCAAAGATTTTTGATGGTGTGTCAGACTTTTTCTTTGGTAGAATGATCGATAAAACACATACAAAGATGGGCAAAGCTCGTCCGTGGATGCTTTGGCCGTACATTGGATGTTCCGTTGCGCTCGTTGCCTGTTTCGCAATTCCTATGAATTGGGACGATACGGCGCAGTACATTTTCTTTTTCATCTCGTACACACTTCTAAATGCTGTATTCTTTACAGCCAACAACATTGCCTACGCATCACTTACTGCACTGATCACAAAAAATACAAGCGAAAGAGTTCAGCTTGGATCTTTCCGTTTTATCTTTGCCTTTGCTACAAAAATCTTTATTGAAGCAATTACGATACATGCAGTAATATGGCTGGGCGGCGGTGCCTTTGGTTGGAGAACTATTGCTATTATCTACGCAATTCTCGGACTAATCGTTAACACCATCTCTGTATTCTCTGTAAAAGAATTGCCTGAGGCTGATGAAGGCATGGAAAAAGAACGCGTGGAGGAGCATAATCTCACTTTCTTAAAATCCTTCAAACTACTGTTGAAAAATAAGTACTATGTGATAATTTGCATTACATACATTATGACACAGATCTATGCATCGGTTATTGGTATGGGAACTTATTATGCAAAATATATTCTTGGTAATGAAGGGCTTTTTAGCCATCTCTCACTCGCCATCAACATCACTATGGTTGTAGCTCTGATTGCACTTCCGATGATTATTGAAAAAATGGGAGGAATGTATAAGCTGAATATTCTTGGTTATCTTGTTGCCACAATTGGAAGAATTGGTGTTATGGTAGCCGGATATATGGGAAGCATTCCTCTCATGCTAGTATTTACTGCATTATCCACCTTAGGCATTGCTCCTTTACAGGGAGATCTTAACGCACTTATAGCTTCCTGTTCAGAGTACACCACTCTAACAACCGGCCATCGTCTTGACGGTATGATGTACTCCTGCTCCTCGCTAGGAATTAAAATAGGAGGTGCTCTTGGTACTGCAATATGCGGATGGTTGCTTGATGCGACTGGTTATATTGAAAACGCAGCAGCCCAGAACGCAAGTACAATAAGTATGCTTCATTTTCTCTATCTTTGGGCACCGGTAATTATTTGTGCTGTAGTCATGTTCCTTCTCTCCAGACTCAAGGTAGAAAAAGCAAACAAAAAAATTATGGAAGAAAAAAATATAGAAAAAACAAGAACCGTTTACGGCAATATTTAAGAGGTGAATTTAATGCGTGAATATAAAAAATTTGACAGAATAGGTACAACACCCCACAGAAGTTATTATATACCTTTCGCAATAGATGATGTTGTAGGTACAAAGCATAGTATATTAGACCGCATATCAAGCTCGCGTTTCACTTCGCTTGATGGCATGTGGCAAATAAAACAACATAATCATGTTGACGATTTTAAAATTGAAGATGAACTCACAGAATCAATCCCTGTCCCCGCTTGCGTTCAAATGCACGGATATGACCATATTCAGTACCTTAATACACGTTATCCGTTTCCGGTTATGCTTCCGCATCTTCCATACGAGAATCCGTGTTGGCATTATCGCAGAACTTTTAATCTGAATAAAAAGGCAAACGAAAAGTATTATATCAATTTCGAAGGCGTTGACAGCAGTTTCTATTTATATATTAACGGCAAATTTAAGGGATATTCTCAGATTTCTCACGCAACAAGCGAATTCGAAATTACAGAACTTGCTGTTAATGGCGAAAACACAATAGATGTACTTGTATTAAAATGGTGTATATCCACATATCTTGAATGTCAGGATAAGTTCCGTTTCTCCGGTATATTTAGAAATGTGTATTTACTTACGCGTCCTAAAAATCATATTACTGACTATAAAATTGACACAACTATTGAAGGTTCTAATGGCATTCTGACATTTCATAACGAAAGTCCCGTCGATATCAGGATTGTCATCAACGGAAAGTCAACACTAGCTCCCAAAAATCTAAGCACCAATATTACTGTTCCGGATGTTAAGTTATGGAGTGCAGAAGAACCTAATCTTTACACAGTTGAGCTTCGCACAAGAACTGAAAAAATAATCGAAAGTATAGGTTTCAGAGAAGTTTCTATTGATGGTCATGTATTCAAAATCAATGGTGAACCTGTTAAGCTTAAAGGCGTTAACCGACATGACTTTAATTGCGAAACTGCCGCTACAGTAAGTCTTGAAGACCTTGCAAAAGATATCCACCTTATGAAAGAGTTGAATGTCAACGCAGTAAGAACCTCACACTATCCCAATAGCCCTGAATTTTATATGCTCTGCGACAAATTCGGTATTTATGTTATGGATGAAGCAGACCTTGAAATGCATGGAGCGTGTACCCGTGATGGTAGATATGAAATTAACCTTTGGGAAGAATATGCTGAAAATGAGTTTTTTACACCGGGTATCACAGACCGACACGCAGCACTTGTTGAAAGAGACAAAAACCGTCCAAGTGTTATTATATGGTCCCTTGGTAACGAAAGCTCCTTCGGTAAAGCATTCTTTAGCGGCGCTAACTATATCAAACACCGTGATAACACAAGACCTGTTCACTATGAAGGTCTTCAGAATGCAGATCCTAAGTATTATTACACAGAGCTTGTTGATATGGTTAGTATGATGTATCCGAGCTTCGAGAAAATCAAACAGGATGTTCTCGATAACGAAAAAGAGACACGTCCTTTCGTGCTTTGCGAATACACACATGCTATGGGTAACAGCTGCGGTGATATTGCAGAGTATTGGGATATGATTTATAATAATGAGCAAATGATGGGCGCATTCGTGTGGGAATGGGCTGACCACGGAATTAAAACTGATATAGGATTCCTTTATGGTGGTGACTTTAAAGAACCTGAACATGACGGAAACTTCTGTGCTGACGGTCTTTTAACACCTGATAGAAAGATTAAGTCTAATGCTCTTGAAATGAAGGCTGTTTACGGCGAAAAAACGAAGTCTGAAGTATGCAATGTAGAAATTCCTCCAAGCACCTACAAGTTCTCCTCTGCCATTTCGATTGAGGTTAATGAACATACAGGTGAAATCACATCTATTAAGGCAGATGGTAACGAGATTCTACGTACACCTATGCACTTCAACATTACTCGTTATACAGATAACGACCGTGACCTTGTTGCACACTGGATTGACAGATGCCATCTCGATGCATGTAAACCTCATGTTTTCTCATATGAAAAGACAGAGAACTCATATAAATTTAAAGGTGTACTTGCTGCAAACTGCTTGATTCCTGCTGTTGAATTCGATCTTCTTTATGAAGTCAACGGAAATCAGCTTACAGCTACTATTGAATACAAGCTTGCAGACTATATTGAAAACTTCCCTCGCTTCGGAATTGAATTTGGTGTAGACAAATCACGCGGTAACTTCTCCTATGTTGGCTTTGGACCAAGCGAAAGCTACATTGACAAACATGTTGCTTGTGAGTATGGCTATTATGTAAGTTCTGCAGAGGAAAACTACGACAGACAGTATATCAGACCTCAAGAATCAGGAAGTCACTATGCTTGTAAATATCTTGCTGTAAAGGATTTATTTAAGGTAACTGCAGATATGCCGTTCTCATGCTCAGTAAATCCATTTACAACAAAGCAGCTCCGTGAATCACTTCACTCATTTGAACTTGAAGAAAATGATTTCGTAAATATCTGCATTGACCTCGCAATGCGTGGAGTGGGTTCCAAGTCATGCGGTCCTGATTTGCCATCTTACTACGAGATACCAAAAACACTCAAAAACACATTTAGATTCACATTTTAAGTTTTGAGGTGATTACAAATGAAAATTGCACTTATAGCACATGATAAAAAGAAACCAGAGTTACTTGAGATAGCTAAAAGGTATAAGGATATACTCGCAGAGCACGAGCTTTTTGCCACCGGAACAACTGGTACACTCATTATGGGTGAAACAAAGCTTGATATTTACAGATATAACAGCGGTCCAGAAGGCGGCGACCAACAAATCGGGGCAATGCTTGCCAAGGGCGAACTCGATTTAATCATCTTCCTTCGTGATCCGCTTACAGCACAGCAACTCCGTATAATATGATGATACAGAATCATTTAAAAGGAGAAATATTATACGGAGTGGAGTTATGCCATGCATGGTTATGTAATTAATACATACAACTTAAAATTTTTAAGTTTGTAATCCATAGATTAAAATTTAAAATAATACAGCAACGACAATATATTTGTGTAATTCATAAATTCATTTTCAACCATTGTATTTGTCACGGTATCACAATCTTTCTGTCCTTCTTTTTACCATAAATTAAGATATATCTTAACTCACAATATAGACTTATTTAGCCTAAATCAAATAAAAGCTTTTAGTTAATAATAAATGATCTGCATATCCGGTTGAAATTTTAAACTCACCTGGTTCTGATACAAACTCATTCTCATTGTTCCAAAATCTTAACATCGGCTCTGTTATTATGAACTTTATTATTTTCCTTTCATTTGATTCAAAGTTTACTTTTTCAAAAGCAATCAATTGCTGAGCAGGTCTTGCATTTGATGCAACCACATCCTGCATATAAAGCATTACAGTTTCTTTACCTGCTATATCGCTGTTATTGTGAATTATAATACTTACTTCAATCGTATCATCCTTTGTCATTTCTGTTTTTGAAAGACTTAAATCTTCATATACAAAATTTGAGTATGACAAGCCGTGTCCAAAGGAATAAAGTGGCAAGTTGCTACACTCAATGTAACTTTGACAATATGGCTTATGTGCTCCAGGCTGTCCATATTTAATAATATTTGTGTGATTATAGTAAATCGGGCATTGACCTGTATGTTCAGGGAATGACATCGATAGCTTTCCGCTTGGATTAGCATTTCCAAAAAGAAGATTTGCAACTGCATTTCCACCCTCTGTTCCCGGAAACCACATATGAAGCATTGCAGGAACTTCCTTTTCGAGTTCAGTTAATATAATAGGTCTTCCACTGAAGGTTACCGCTACTGCATTTTTATTTACTTCTGTAACAGACTTTACAAGTTCAAGCTGTATTTTGTGTAAGTTTATATCAACTCTTGAATTACCTTCACCGCTATAATCCTGCGGTTCGCCAAGACAAAGAATTACTGCATCTGCATCTTTTGCAGCACTTACCGCCTTGTTAAACTCACTTGTATCATAATCATCCCATTCGTCTGAGCAACCTTTTATGACTGTTATTTCTGCATTAGGCAAAAGATTTTTTATACCCTCACAAACAGTTACACTCTCTTCGTTTCTACCGTTACAAGACCAAAAACCGATAATGTTATGATTATCTGCAAAAGGACCTATCAAAGCTATTTTCTTCACATTCTTTGAAAATGGTAAAATACCATCATTTTTTAGTAATACAGCACTTTCTTCCGCTGCTCGTCTGACTCTCTCTCTATTTTCATCCGTTAAGAATATATCGCTTTCTTCATTTTCCGATGCACCTCTAAATGGATTTTCAAACATACCGAGCTTTTCCTTTAACTCAAGCACACGAAGTACCGCACTATCAAGCTCTTCCATAGAAATTGTGCCTTCTTCTATTAGTTCTTCCATATGGTTAAAGTATGCTGATGAACACATTTCAATATCACAGTTATTTTGAAATGCCAGTTTCGCAGCTTCTTTTTGATCTTTTGCAACACCATGATCCTCAATTTCTTTTATAGCACTGTAATCACTTATAACAATACCACCGAAATTCCATTCGTCTTTTAAAATTCTCTGCATAAGCCATGAATTTGCTGTTGCAGGAACTCCATTCAGGGTATTAAATGATGGCATAAGCATTTCTACTCCTGCGTCAATACAAGCCTTATATGCCGGAAGATAATGTTCCCTTAATGTGTGTTCAGATAGCTCTACCGTATTGTAATCTCTGCCTGCCTCTGCACCACCGTATGCAGCAAAGTGTTTTACACAGGTTGCAATATTTTCTTCATTCTTTAGGTCGTCACCCTGAAAAGCTTTAACTTGAGTAGCACCCATAATACTGTTTAAATATGCATCTTCACCGCAGGATTCCATAACTCTCCCCCATCTGGCATCTCTTACATAGTCAACCATAGGTGTAAATGTAACCTGAACACCGCCTGCAATAGCTTCCTTTGCCGCCATCTTAGAGCATTCAGCGACCATATCGGGATTAAACGAGCAACCAAGCGCCAAAGGTATTGGATATATTGTACGAAAGCCATGAATTACATCCATCATAAAAAGCATGGGTATTTTATTTCTGTCTTTTTTTAGATGTTCTTCCTGAATTTTACGCATTTCAACAGAACTTTTAAAATTCAGCACATGACCGACATAATTTAAGTCTTCATCACTTATTCCAAGCCACTGCATATCACCTGTAACAGCCGCATCCGTATCTATAAACAAATTTGCATTGTATTGTGAAAGTTGTCCTATCTTTTCACGAACGGTCATATTTTCGAGTATTTTCCTTACATTTGCCATTTTTTATTCCTTTTCTCTGATTAGTAGTACTTTTTTCAAACCTTATCAAACACAATCATCTTTGACTCAAAGTCTCTGCTATTGAAGAAGTTAAGACCTACATTCATAAGATAATCTCCGTCATAAACGATTTTGCTTTCTCTATCCATATATTTAGCATCCGGGTCAAGACCTTTAAGCTTTATATTGTATCTCTTCGAAAGAATCTCTCCCAAAATTGTACATCTTATAACAACAACCTTTTTGTCGGATACATACTCTATAACAGAGTTGTTGCTGTCAAACGGTGATTTCAAGCGATACTGCTCACCGAAATTAACAGTTTCTCTTATCTCTTTATAAAGACTTATATGCTTCTTTGTTTTTCAAAATCTTCGTCTGAAAGAGTATTCAAGTCAAATTCATATCCAAATTGACCGGTCATTGCTACATTTGCCCTTGTATCCAGCGGTGCTGTTCTGCCGCTTTGATGATTCGGACAATCCGACACGTGTGCGCTCATCGCAGATGCCGGTAAGAACATACTTGTTCCATATTGAATAAAAAGTCTCTGGATTGCATCTGTACAGTCGCATGTCCAGTATTGTTGGAAATAATGCATCATTCCTGCATCAAACCGTCGTCCGCCGGATGCACAGCCTTCATAAAGGATGTCCGGGCCATTGCAATAAACGGACTATGCCCGTGACTGCTTCTACCGTATTTACTGTCGACAGACATCTCACCATTTATAATTTTTCTGCGCTGTATATTTCGCTCTTTACCCCAGTTACCCTCAAGGTGCACAAAATCAAAGCCATCGCCAAAGAGGTAAACTGTACTACTCATAATTCGTTTTATATTGATTTTTTTCTCTCCGCAGTTTTTCACTTTAACATTTTTCTTTATCGTCATAAAAAATCATGACATTTTCTCCTTGATTCATCATAGTACAATTTCTGCAATATTTTCTTCTTTCAGTTCCAACTCATCCGCAAAAATTTTCGTTAATTTTTTATAGCTTTCGTGTTCTTTCGTACTATGTGCATCGCTTCCGAATATGAATTTACATCCGCATTCTTTCGCCAGGCGGAACATTCGCATATGTGCACCACATCTTATTTCTTCTTCCGTCTTTTTGAACTTTTCCATATAGTCAACATTAAGTTCAAATGCAATTCCTTTATTTGCAGTTTTATCAAATAATCGCCTGAATGTATCATCAGTAATCATATTTATTAGTATTTCCCTGTCATATGGGCAACACACAGCACAGAACGGATGTGCAACAGCCGTTATATATTTACTGACTTTGCTGTTTATAATATCCTCGTAAGCATTAATCATATATTCTATGTGCTTTCCATAAGGCTCATAAAACTCTCCCGGCATTGTTATATGAGTATGCGAATTAGGCACGATCAGAAAATCAAGCTGTTCTGCTACTTCTTCTGTAACCGAAACATCACGGTTCTTAAAATCATATTCTGCTTCTGCACCAAAATATATTCTGAGCCCTTCAACATTTACTTTTTCAAGCTCCGGCTTTAATTTTGATATATGTTCAAAGTCCTGTGTTTTATAAAAATCAAACGCACCCTCAATTCTGCTGTCCCAGAAATGATTGGCTATACCTATCTTCTCAAGCCCAAGCTTGTTCGCAATCTCAACGTAATTACCAAGTGTCGCAGTCTCATTTGCGCATATCGACAAATCGGTATGTATGTGAAAATCGTGTTTTATTTCCATAATGAACTTCCCTTCTCTTTCTTTGTGCGGCAAAAGCTATTCATCTGATATCTTTATTATTTTACTCCAACAAGAAAGATTACAGAATCAGGTCTCATTGTAATTTCATCCCCATCATTTATAATTCCTGTTTCCTGCATATCATTTTCTTCATCGAGCAAATAGTATGTCATCGCAGCCGAAAGTCCTGTATTTATAACAACTTTCTTTTCTTCAGCTTTATCCAAAGCATAATATGTAATCATAACAGCACAATTTTCATTATCTGTTGCACTTGTTGCAATAATATCCCTATCATCACTCTCACATTTTGTCTGATTACCCAATTTGTAGAGGGTGCTGAACATTTTAAAAGGATAGTACCCCTTTAAAGGCTTATGAGTATAAAAATCAAACATTCCATTCCATATAGTGGCCTGCCTTGCATCATAATACATCAGCATATCAAGATTACCGCTATTCTGAACTGCGCACATAGTCGCAGCAACATATGCCGCACCTTTCATTCCGTGAATAGTTTGAATATATTCAGGAGAATCATTCCAATCCCGAACATAATTCCATTCGTTAAGAATTGTTTCTGTATCTTTATAACCATATTTTATCAGCATCTCTTTCGCTCTTGTAACAAACTCTGCCATAAACTGCGGCTCGTATGCATACATATGATATGAGAAAAAATCTAAAGGCGCATCAAGCTGAGCAATAAAGTCCTCTGCCCATGCTAAATTTCCACAAGATGCAGGCCCCCCGATTTTAAGAGTCGGAAAACGGTTTTTAAGATATTTTGCAACTACACCATAAAACTCAAAAAATTGTTTTTTAGTTCCTCCCCATGTACGCTTATTCTCAGCATCATCAGGGTCTAAATCTGCCTCATTCCATATTTCCCAATACTCTATATTAAGTTTAAATCCGTCAGCCCATCCCTCGTTATAGTGCATTATAATATGCTCACAAATCCTTGCCCATTTTCCGAAATCAGCCGGAACTACAGTACCATACTTTTTCTCCCAATGCTCAATACTTGAACCAAGTCTGTAGAATACTTTTGCTCCTGTATCCAATATTGTTTTAGTATATATATCCGTCAGGGTAAAGTCATAGTTATTTTCATCCTTTTCATCCTTTGAAAAATCAGGGAAAATGCAATGAACATCTACTACATGCTGACATCCGTAAGGTGTAGTCAGGCTTGCATCATGATTTCTTGAATAAGGAATTTCAAGCTCTTTGAATTTTTCAAAACATGGTGAGCTATTTCGTGCAGGACCGTTATTTACAGCATGCATAGGTTTAATATTGCCTTGTAAATTATTAAAATCAATATTTATAGTACCCATTAAACATTCTCCTATCATTATTTAAAAATTATGAAATGTAAATTAATCAATCTCATTACCCGGATAACTTGAAACTGTAATATCAAAAGGCTTTTTGCAAGCATTGTTTACTGCTTCTTTGATTGCATTCAAATCATTTTTATCCAAGCCATCAGGAGTATACTGTATGTTATCAATCGGCTTGTGAGTAAGCGCCTTAAACCAGGTAAGAGCCGCAATATATCTTCCCATAGGAATGCTCAGGTGATATCCGTCACGGGTTAAATTATCACCAATATAGCTTGTTCTCATATTCTGAATTGCAGTCCCTGCAGGTATTACACAGGAAAAATCAGAATTATTTGAAATTTTGCTCTGTACACTATCACAAATTGCATTATACATAGTTATCTGATTATTATCATATCTCGGGAAATCCTGATGAGTCGAATTTCCCTGATATGCCCATGTCATATTCCACGCAAGCTTAGCTTCCGGATTTGTCTTATGCTCATTTAAATATTTTTCAAGATTTGTAAGATAAGGCTCATATGTCTCCGGCTGACCGGATAATCCGCTGACCTGTTGAAGAACTATGACATCCCAGTCCTCATCCTTTAATGCTTTATAAATCGAAGATGTGCTTGCCGTTAAAGTACCTGTTGTATTCTTATAATATGTATAAGAGCTCCTATTATTTAAAGCATTATTCCAATGATTTTCAAGAGAGCATCCTCCGATGTAGAGATTTCCGATTTTTACATCTTCCATACCTGCATCCTTTGCTATCTGATATAAATATTCAACAGAATCAGAACTGAAGCTGTTACCTATAGCAAGAACCTTCAAATCATTTGATATCTTTTTCTCCACAGGCATTATAAGAGGTGTCATCAACGCAGTTCCATCCCAGACCATCGCTCTTACATACGCCGTATCTTCATGCAGATTTTCAGATGATACAGTGTATTGAACAGGAGCTTCGGTATTACCCGGGATAACCTTTTCTTCAATATTAACATTAAGAAGTGTACCTTCATCGCTATATTGGGTTACAATCATTGTTGCCTTTTTCTCAGCATCTGTAAAGTTTTTCATGTAGGCTGTAGCAGTTATATTATCATCGCTGATATTCAAACTATCTACCAGCACATATTGAAATTCAGGTTCTACATTTGTTTTTACAGGTTCATAAATATCAGTTCCGCCAAGATAGATATCAACTACCTCTCCCGGTTTTTTTGAGAATTTAAACTGAATATCAAAGCTATTTCCATCCAGTTTAATCTGGCGTATATAATGTGCATCCTTTAAATTAATATTTTTTATATCAGTACCACCGGGAACTGCCAACACAGTAACATACTGATCCGAAATTGCATTTTCAAGGCTTCCCGTAATCCTTACCGTTCCATTTGCACGATCAAACCGGGATATAACACCTTGTTCAAATTTCACTTCTTCTTTTTCAGTTTCTTCGCTTTCTTCTCCGCCTATTACAGTAACCTTTACATTGCTGATATAAGGAGTTACAAATTCATCATCTGTATCATAAGCATAAAAGCTGATTTTAAAATCAGACATATCCTTAATTTTATTATAAGTCTTTGTCTTTGAATTAAAGTTTGATGTATATCCCGAATATGTAGCTTTTGTTCCAAGTGCGTATGCTTCCCATTCTCCGGTTTTTGTATCAATTATGATTTTATTCTGTCCGTTTGAACCGGTTACATAGCCTTCATCAGTTGTGATATCACGCCATGCGCCTGCCATACGGTATGTTAAGACACTCTTTTCTGTCTGTCCTCCGGCAGAAAGTGTAACTGTAAATGGTTTTTTCCACGAACCGCTCACTACCTCTAATCCCGTTACATCATATGTGATTTCATATTTTTTACCGTATTCAAGTACAGGAGTAAATTCTGCAGCATTATCAGCACCCTTTGCGATTTTTAAAGTTCCATTCTGCTGTTCAACAGCTCCTCCTAATATCCAGCCTTTTTCTCCGGTATATAAAAGATTTGGTTCGCTTTGCTCAAACTTTGCTATAAATTCCCTTGAGTCCGTCACGTTGAGATTATATGTTGTATCACCGGATAATTTTACATCACCCTCATACCATCCCTCAAATCTGTATCCATAATTAGGTGTTGCAGTAAGAGTTGCCTTATCATCTGTAATATATATATCTTCACCGGTAACAACTCCTGAACCAACAACATTTATTGTAACTGTATGATATAGGGTTTTTATATCATTATCATATTTTACATCTGTCAGCTTAATAGTCTGAGGTGAACTGTATACTTTTGTGTCCGCCTTATATTCTCCTGAATTTACCTCGCCGGATTTTAACACACCGGCAGATTTTAAATTGTGTATTCCATTTGCATCATAACGATAAACATCAACACTGTCAGTTTCCTCATCTATACCAAACAATGTCATATTAAGAGTGCTGTCTCTGCCGCTTCCGGATGCATAATATCCCACATATCCGGCATTCATATATGAAAAATTAAGAGTTTCTTCCTTGAATTCTGTTGTACTTCCCTGAGGGATATTAATATGGTCTCCCTTTGTAAGATATACAGCACTTCCGCCTAAATATGATTCGTATCCGCCTGAATGGTCATGACCTGCCATAAAGATGATATTAAGACCTTTTTCGCCTGCCTGATTTAATACATAAAACAACTGATTCGCATGCTGTGCATCTCCAGAATCTGTTGTTCTCAAGCTCTTATAAAGCGGAATATGCGACAATACAAAAATTGGCTCTTTGTAATTTTCTTCAAGCTTTTCATTCAGATAATCAGCTAACTTTCCGGCTGTCTGTGCAATTCTTGTCTTATCTGAGTTGTACCACATATAATCATCTTCATTTATAACGAAAACACCATATTCTCCACTTTCAGGGTCATTGTCACCACTTTGAGAAAGTCCTTCTGTTCCAATTGGCGAGTCATGATTACCCTGTACATAGATATGGCTGGTTTCATCCGGCACAAAGTCTATAATCGCATTTTTTAAATACGGAAGATTTTCCGACGTTGTATTATATGAATTAGAATAGTCCCCACAACAGAAGAAAGCATCTGCACCTTCAAATCCACTTCTTTTTATAGAATTAACAATACTTGTAACAGTTTTTGCTCCTTCTTCGCTACTTGTCTGATTCTGGAAATCCGTACAAGCAAGAATCAATGTTTCATATTCTTTAGTATCGGTTGAAAATCTGGCAACATATGTTTTTGATTCTGTTACAGTAAAGGTGTAATTTGCCTTATCCGACACCTTCGTATCACCATCATACCATCCTAAGAATGTCCCTGCAACTACCGGTGTTGCCATAAGTGTTACACTTTCACCTACATCATATATACCTGAGCCTGTGACTGTACCATTACCTTCAGCAGTCGCCGATATTGATATACCGGAAGAAATCTGAGCAACCTTCACATTGCTTATAGATGCCGCAGTGTAACCATCTTTATTATCATAAGCATAAAAGCTGATTGTAAAATCTGATGTATCACTAAATTTATTATAAGTCCTTGTTTTAGAATTCGCACTTGATGTGTGTCCCGAATATGTAGCTTTTGTTCCGAGTGCGTAAGCTTCCCATTCTCCGGTTTTTGTATCAATTATGATTTTATTCTGTCCATTTGAACCGACTACATATTTTTGATCTGTAGTTATATCTCGCCAGGCACCTGCCATACGATATGTTAAGACATTCTTTTCCGTCTGTCCCCCGGCAGAAAGTGTGACAGTAAAAGGTTTTGTCCATGACCCGCTTACGACTTCTAATCCCGTTACATCATATGTAATTTCATATAGTTTTCCATGTTCTAAATCAGGAGTAAAAGTCGCAGCACCCGAAGCACCTTTTCCGAGCTTTAGGGTACCGTCCGACTGTTCGATTGCACCACCTAATATCCACCCGTTTTCCTCCGTATAAATACTTTCTGCATTTACAGAAATTACAAACATCGACAACGTCATCGCCAAAGCCGTAACAAAACTTAAAATCTTTTTGGACTTCATAATATTTCCCTCCGTTTAGTTTTCAAACAACATCGGCATAAACAAACCGCCCTGTACCGTTCTGTTCTGGAATCTTTCCATATGCGGTTCCGATGTATAATACCAGTCAGAAAACGGAACACGTTCACACATATCACAAACCATATTCCACATCCTGTCAATTATCATATCACGATATTCTGCATCGTCAGCAAGACACACACTCCACATCTGCCAGTCACTCTTGGTATAGTCAGCACGGCAGTCTAGAGGCAGTCCGTATCTGTTGATTTTTGTTTTATAGAACTCCGTCTCCGTTTTGAAAATATCTTCATCGAATATATTTAAACCGAGAAGTTTATCCATTACAAGATTATACTTTATGCTCCATGTTTCCTTATTATCAAAGGTAAGTGCATAGTGGTCTCCTGCAGATGCATTGGTTTTCCATTCAACACCATAAGCTTTTGCTGTATCGGTGTACTCACCGCCTTTTTCACCACATTGTTCGAGAATATCCCCAAAAGCGGCAATCGCAAGAATACCCTTTACCGAAAGATTGCAGTTATGAGCAAGGTGTCCTGCAAAGTCATCGGTACAAAGCTGTGAATCAGGGTCAAATCCTGTTTTCACAAGATAGTCAGCCCATTTTTTCAGAACATCCATATGCTCTTTCGCATATGAATAGTCATTCCTTACCTTACACAACGAGGCAACGCACAGAATCATATTTCCGCATTCTTCTACAGGCATCTGCCTTGAAAGTATGTATTCCGGATCGTCATTTTCGTAGCCGTAAGCCTGACCGTTTGCCAAAGGATAAAGTCCCACGTCATGGGGTGCAAAGTCAAATTCCCAGCCATGGTTTCCTTCTGCAAACTCAAATACAGGATTTAACATTCCCTCTACAAGGTCCGGGTTATAAATAAGGAACAGCGGTATTGACGGATATGTAACGTCAACCGTAGCAATATCGCCATCACTACAACATTCCTTTGAGAAAAACAACAGTTTACCGTCCTTTTCCGTAAGCTTATGTGCACCGATAGCCTGACGATACGCAAGACAAACTATATCTGCGTATTTTCCGCTTATTTTCTCCGCCGAATTTCTCAGTTCCTCATCAAATCTGTCGCATCTTTTATTAACTTCATCATATTCCTTAACTGCCTTTGCTACAACAGATTCAAAATCTTCTCCATCTTTTGCCCAATAGCCTTTAAGCTTTTCCCCGAAATATTCTATTGAATAAAAATCTTCATAAGCCACGCAAAGAAAACCGGAAATTTTTTCATTACCGTTATATTTTCTCACCATGCTTACAGACGGAAAGTCATAGCATACCTTTCTCGGCTCCGTAATACCCAGCATATCGTGTTTATACTTAATCAGATCTCTTTTATCAAACCCTGAAACAACCTTGTATTCTGCTCCCGGAGCAACGAGATGTACATTTCCCCAGTCGATTCTGTTCTCGTCGCCACATTTTGAAAGTACATCCTTATCACCCTTACCTATAAAAACAGAGTAATCGGTTGTTCCGAAAGAAACAGTCTGCGATGTGTCGTCAACACAGATTTCAGAGCAGATATCAAAATAAATTTCGAGTTCATGCTCTCTGTCATCCTTATACTCTATATCATAGCTCACATAACTGACAGGTCTTGACATCAGCTCAAGGTCGTCTGTCAGCAACGGGGTTCTGAAAGTAAGAACCAACACAAGAATTTCATTTTCAAACCTGTAAACTGTTTTTGTAGCATGAACTGTAACGTCTGTCTGTTCAATCACTCCCGGTTCGTAGAAATAAATTTCATTATCATTTTGTACCTTTCCCATAAAACGATAATACTCACCGTCAACTTTGAGCCATCCCGTCATAGCGGCACGCTTATTACTCCAATGTCTTGTCACATCATCATATAAATTGTCCGAGTAAGACCATATACTGAAATGTGGATCCACCGTAACAAGGGGAATCGCAGTATATCTAATTTCATTCATCTGTTCAATCTCCTGTCTGTATTATCCTTTAACGCCACCGGCAGCAATTCCACCCATTATATATTTCTGGAATACGCAGAATATAATAAGCGACGGAATACTTGCAAACATAAGTCCCAGCATATAAATATTAGCTGTTATATCTTTACTGTCCTTCATCATGAAAATTTTTGCCGGAGTTGTCATTTTAGCAGCATCCTTCAGCACAATATACGGAGTGAAATAATCCGACCATGCACCGCTGAGCGCTCCTATGGAAACAAATACCACAACCGGAAGTGCTATAGGAATCATAATCTTCAAGAAAATTTTGAAGTTAGAACAACCGTCTATCATCGCCGCTTCCATAATAGAATCTGATATTGTGTCAAAGTTGTTTTTAAATAATATTATATTAAAACTGTTTGCTGCCGCACCAATCCATATGGGCCAGTATGTATCAAGAATATTGATATTTGTCACCGAATTAAAACCATTGTCCACTATAAACGGAAAAGAAGTATATGACATATAAGTGGGTACGGTTCTGATTATACCGGGCATCATCATTGTCCATACAGTAAGAACAAAGACAATTCTTGTACCTTTTACTTTTTTCTTTGACAATACAAAGCCTGCAAGTCCGCACACAAGTATATTGGCAACTACATTTCCAAGAGAAACAATAATTGTATTTATCATACTTCTTCCCAATTTAAGAAACTCCCATGTTTCAGATATATGCGCAACCGCACCGGAGAACGTAAAGTTATCCGGCAGAAGCTTCGCTGAACTGTATATTTCCTGAGATGATTTAAATGCCGTCAGCACCATCCACAAAGCCGGAAAAAAGGTGATAATGCAAAATAAAATCAATACTCCGAAAAATATCCAGTAAAGAGTTTTTCCCTTTGCTGTTTTCAAGTCGGCCTGATTTAATATTCCTGCTTGTTTTTCTGAAAACTTTTTCATATAAATCCTACCTCCTTAAAAACTTTCTTCCACTTTTTTGTTAAGCTTAAAATAAAACAATGTTGCAATAATCAATATAAAGAACACTATTGTACCAAGCGCCAGTGCCTGTCCTACTCTTCCGTTTACAAATCCGTACTGATACATCTGATATCCCACAGATGTAGATGCACCGTTGGGTCCACCTCCGGTAAGAACCATAGGTTCCTGCATTACCTGGAACACACCTATAAGCTGTCTTACAACATTAAGCACAAGAAGTCCGGAAATCTGCGGAATGGAAATCGTCAGAAACCTTCTGAAGGGACCTGCTCCATCTATGGTAACTGCTTCATACAATTCCGTCGAAATCCCCTGTATGGTTGTATAGTAAAGAAACATAGTTCCGGGAAATCCCGCCCAGGTCATCTGTATTACTATAAACATAATAGTAAATCTTGAATCGTTCAGCCAGATATACGGATCCATTCCGAACTTTGAGAGCAGAATATTCAGCATACCTGTACTGTCGGGAGAATAAATAAAATACCAAAGAAGCAGAATGGTTATTCCGGGAAGTACAGCCGGCAGATAGATAATAACACGCATGGTACTTCTGAAATGCACCATCTCGTTCAGTATAAAGGCAATGATTATCGGCGGAATAAAACCTATTATAAAACTCCAGAATACATATTCAAGAGTATTGAACATTATGGGCCAGAACTCCGTATTTGAAACAACTCTTGCGTAGTTTTCCAGACCTATGAACTCAACGGGCGTATATCCCTTCATTTTGAAAAAAGACCACACTATTCCCATAACCGAAGGACGCCATATCATAAGATATAAAGCTATAACCGCGGGAAGTAACAAAAGCCACACTCCGAGTGTGTTTTTTATTTTATATGACTTTGTTTTCTTTTTTTCTTCAACAATAATTTCTGACAAAGCCGTCTCACCTCTCTTTATTCAGGCGTGCCGCATGACACGGCACGCCTTATCGCTGTTAAAATCAATCTAAATTATTAAGATAATTTGACTGAAAATCTTCGTTTGCTTTCTTTACGAGAGCAGGAATATCTGCATCCTTATTTGTGAGAATTTCCTGGATTATTCCATCAAATACCGCATAAAGCTCCTGAGCACATACAGGTTCTTCAGGGCGGAGCTCTATACTTGCATCATTTAATGACTCATTGTAAAGTCTTACATGGTTAATATTGATGTTTGTATACTTTTTTCTCAGTTCATCTGTGAACTTACCTATTTCTGTTTCTGAGTTCCATACTGACAACTCGTCGATTCCCACAACATGATTCTTTTCAACAGTTTCCTTATAGCTGTCTTCTATGATCCTTTTGTCTGCTTCATCAAGTTTATATCCGCTACCTACTTTTTCAAGCCATTTGATTGCAACGTCAACCTGGTCTTCTGTAGCGCCATTTGCAACAGTTGCTGTATATCCGCCTGTTAATGTAACGTGATTTTCAGGACCTGCAGGAATTGCCATTATACCCATATGCTCAATAGGCATTTCATACTGATAAAGCTGTCCTGTAAAGTTACCTGCTGTAATAATCATACCGATATTTCCGATTGCAAACTGCTTGTAATACTCGGTAAGGTCAATAAGTGAATTATCGAGGAAGATATTATGCTTCCACTTAAGGTCGCTGATGTACTGAAGTGCATCAATTGTATTCTGTGAATCGAATGTTGCAGTATATCCGCCTTCACCGTCACCCTTCATAAACTCTGTACCGTAGCTCCATGCGATAGGAGTAAAGAGCCATCCGCCGCAGTTACCCATGGTAGGAATAACAAAGCCGGCTTTTCCTGTAGCTTCTGTAATTTTCTTACCGAATTCAACAACTTCATTCCAGTCTTTCGGCTGCATCGGTGTTCCGTCTTCATTCATAAGACCTGCTTTTTCAAACAAGTCAACATTGTATGCAAGACCAAGTGAATATGCATTTGTCGGAAATGTACAGATTTTTCCGTCTCTTGTAATAAGGTTAAGAATTGCTTCATTAAATACATTTTCATAACCTGCACGCTTCAAGCCTTCGGTAAGATCTGTAAAGTATTCACCTGCAGCAATTTTTTCAATTTCTGTAAAGTTTGCATAATACAAATCAGGGAGCTGGTCTGCAGCTGCTTTTGAATAAAATGTCTGAAGGTCAAATCCCCATGTATCGGGAACAATTGCCATAGTCGGGTTATCAGCTTCAAACTCTTCCTTCTGCTTTGTTATTCTTTCAAGATAATCCACATCTGTTGTATCTTCAGCAGGCCAGTTACCTACTGAAAGCATAGTTCTTCCCTGTTCATCTTTGTCGTTATTTACACTCTGTGAAGGTGTACAGCCTGAAAAAGCTGACATCACACACGCTGAACTGATTACACAAGATAATATTTTTGTTAATTTCATAATTATAACCTCTTTCTTTTAATTATTTTTTCCTATTAAATTTATATAAGTAAACAAGGAAGAATCCTTATTAAAGAATATACCTCCTGCAAACAAAATTGCCCCTCTTCTTCCTTGTCCGTCATTATCATTTACCAGAAAAGAAAAACCAAGTCTTGAGTTTGCTTTAGGTTGCACTCCATCTGGTAGCAAGCTATCCCATGGCATTGAAAGCTCATAAATTGTCTTGGCACCATCAACATTTATAGCCAAATCATATTCTTCTTCCGGAAGCAATCCTGTTTTATGTTTTTCAGAGTCCTGAGCGCTGTATCTGTAAAGCTGTGGCCCTTTTGGCGTTTTTGCAATACCAATTTCAGTAAAAGAGGTATTCGCTTCACCAAGCGCTATATATTCATCTCCTGAACCCATATATACACCAAACTGAACTGAATCACCTTGCCATGTGTAGAAGTCCTCATATTCCTGTGAAAATTTATCATCCGTTACATCCCAGCAAAAATACACATTTTCTTCATCCCACATAGCATATGTCTTTGATGATTGGTCGTGTGCGCCTTGCCATTCTTTGCCGGTCCAGCCATTTGAATATACTACATTCTCCAGCTCAGACGACTGCATCAATGTTTGAACATTCCATTCATTATCACTGATTTTGCCGTCAATTATCGGTTTTGTTTCAGCATAGGACGCGCAGGTTGTATCTGCTTTTGCTTCGCCTTCTATCACCTCTCCTGTATCAAGGGTTAATTTATACTCAAATGTATAAATTTGTTTTTGAGTAATTTCAGGTAAATCAAATACAATTTCAGCAGTCTTCTGTTTTGGCACGAAAGATATATCTACCGGTTTTTTCGTTTTGAACTTTTCGGGTCCCGTTACTTCAAATTTGCCGGATAAAACTTTAAAATTTGACGAGTTACTAATTCGTGCCACCCCTTGCCATTTATTGAAGTTAGCAGGCGATTTTAATTGCAATGACATCTGAGTTACTGCTATCGGGACAGATTTCACTTGTATCGGTAATATGGAAATAATTTTCTCGTTATCCTTTATTACAATTCTTATTTCATATTCCTTGCCGACTTCTGCAGCATTAGTAAATTCAATAGCATTTTTACCTGCTTTCAATGTAATTTCACAAATATCACCGTTCTGCCCGGACATTTCAAATTCTGCTTTTAACTCTTTTCCTGTGTTATTAGTAATATCAAATGCAATTGTATCGTTGGAAACTACTTCAACGTATCCGTCCAAAGCAAATTTGTCTTGTTCTTTCAATACATTAACATCTGAAAACTCACCAAGAATGTAATGTGGATATTCTGTTATATTAAATGTATAAATACCATCATCAGAGTTTACTATTCTTTCGTTTGCATATTCATCAAAGTATTGAATTTCATTTACACCTAAGTCCAGTGTAACTGTTTCCACTCCGGAAATAGCGTTTAATGCGATAATGTTTTTATCAAACTTATTACTTCTGAATTTTAATATTCTTAAATTATCCTCTTTAACAATATATTCTTCAGGTTCTGAATCTGCAAACAAGTAATTGTATCCTGTAAGCATTACAAATGATTCCCAGGGAACGCATATCTGACCATATATTCTTGCATAACCATTCGAAGATGAAACATGTCCGAACGAGGCTTCTCTTCTGTATGTCAGATTTCCCGGATCTTCAAATCGATAAATATAAAATCTATCAACATCCTGCTCCAGACGTTGCATTAAGGTTTCCCTTATAGTAACCGCACCCTGTCGTTTTTTTGTATCAATATGTGCATCTGCTACAGTTCCGCCGTACTCGGTAATCCATATTTCATATTCATCACGATCTACGCCAAATTTTTCAATTTCATCCACATACCACTGTATTCTCTCCGATGTACCAAATTTTTCAGGATAAGGATTTGGATATCCATGAAAAGTAATAGCATTTCCCCTTATCATTTCATCAAGTCCGTTTTCAAGCATCTCAGTTGTATAATGATGTCTATCCTCACTTCCTGCACCTGCATAACACAAATATCCTATTTTAGCAGTCGGATCGTATTTTTCAATCTTTTCTGCAACCATTGAATACAGTCTCATATAATTTTCCGGACTGAAGTTTTGCGAAAAACTTAAGAGGTCAGGCTCATTCCATGCCTCATACACGTCAGTTTTGTCAGCAAGATGCGGAATTATTTTCTCAGCATACTGCTCTGCTTTTACCAATTCCTCATCCGTATCCGGCATCCAGTTCCAACCGCCTGTGACAACATTGTTACCAAAATAGAGAATCGGCAAAACACTTAATCCACGTTCTGCTGTTTCTTCAATCGTGGTATCCTGTTTTAAATTAACAGTAAAATTACCCGGAGTAACCTCTCTGTTATGCCAGCCTTCATCATAACGGCTACCTGAAAATCCACCAAGTCGTATCAAGTCTAACGCCTGTTCAAGTTGTTCCTGTGTAGTTAATGACTGTTGTGAATATCCCGGGCCACAGAAAAATAAATGTTCATTCTGTATGCCGTTCGGATCAGCTTTTATTATAGCAATAACACTATACTGAACTCTTGAAGCTATTCCAAGCTCATCGTTTTTTACTGATACAAAGTAATTATATCTGTCACATCTTTGGAATTCGCTGAAGTCAAAGTCAAATTTCTTTACTTCATCTGCTTCAAAGCTGATTTTTTCTGTCTTTGAATATGCTACATATCCATCTGCATTTTCAAATTCAAAGGTTACGTCAACTGAAATCGGCTCATCCTTTAAATTTGTAAAGGTATTGTGAATGATTTTATTTTCATCCACCCAGGAAAAAGTATTTCCGGTGTTATCTATCGAAACAATATTTCTTACAGGATTTGCACCCGGAATTTTTGTTATTCTGACTTCTTTGAAAGGAATAGGAATTTCAGAAAGATAGTTCGGATTATTCAGCGCATCCGATAATCTCGTTCCAACAAATAAATCACAGGAACCCTCCAGCGTTTTTTCAAACTTCGCATCATCAAGTCGAAATGTAGCTGTTTTCCATTTTTCTGTTCCTTCGGTGTAAATTACTTTTTCCTCAGCCATTCCCCATGCTTCACCCGACTGTCTCGGTCTTTGAGGATCATAAGCAAGGAAGAAAAATCCACCTTTTGCCACGTCAAAGTAGTCAACCTCTACAATATATGCATCTCCGTTATCAACACCGCTTTTAAAGTCATTATCCAAAACCATACAAAGTTTATCGCTTTGAAGTCCGTTGGCTTTATCAACAATCCAACATTCTTCACCATTTCGTTCGGATATCTGCTTAATGTCAGCCTGAGCACCCACTTTGTATGAAGTAAAGTTTTTAGTTTTCAGCTTATTACCCATAATGGCATAAGCTATGTTTTCCGACTCATAAATTTTATCATACGCTGAAGCGGGATGCACAAACAATCCTGCCACCATGGAAAGTGCCGCAAAAAGCGAAATTATTTTTCTTTTCATACAGCACCTCCGTTAGCGGTAAACTATAACAGATTTTGCCACCTGTGTCAGGCTTTCAACAAGGATAAGCGAAGCGTCGTCCCCTGCCTCTTCATAACTCAAAATACTGTTAAAGCTTCCTTTTTCCACTTCCTCGTTTTCTTTATCAATTACTACAACAGGAATACTTCCTATACGCATAACTTCCTCATAAACTCCATCCGCAAGTCCTGATTTTTCGTAGCTTCCGAAAACCGCTTCACTACGCTTTTTAAGAACATACATTTTACTTAAGTTATTATGTTGATCTTCACCCGTTCTGTAAGACCAGTTTGAATAAGGTGAATACGTTCCGTAATACCAGTAAGGATTTCCGCTGTTATTGAATTTAAATTCTTCGGAATCAAATATTTTCTTGATTTCAACTCCGTATGCACCTGAGCCATCAAGAGAAATATACAACAAGTCTCCGAACACAACTCCAAGCTTGTCAATCTGTTCCTCAACACCTTTACTGAGCTTGTAAACAACTTCCGAACCGCCTCTCATACACTTTACTGCAGTAAGGGCTTCACCTTCATTTTCATCCCATACCTGTTCTGTTCCGGTAAACACAAGGACATTAGCCTCTTTTGTTTTCTGATCCTGAACCACAACAAGAATATCTACATAATGGTCTGTATCAGAGAAGTTATATGTATCACAAGTATATGTATTGTCAAAGGTCAGTGCAACAGATGTTCCGAAATCCTTTGCTTCAACGTCTGCCCATTCTCCGTTTTTATACATTTTTCCTTCTTCGTTAAGCGTAGGAATTTTAAATACAACAGTTGCAGAGGTTGACCAGTAAGTATCAAGTCCGAGTCTGTTTGAGTTAAGAAGCGGAGCGCCTTTCTGACGTACAGTCAAAGAATTCGCTTTATCCTCTCTGCCTTCTGTAAAATATGAAGTATCAAGAGCTGTAATTTCCCTGTCATCGTTAAGCTTATATCTTATAATCTGCGGTGACAGCTTGAAAATCTCGTTGCCGTTCACCACTGAAACAGATACTCCCGGGATAGCCCTGAAGGTTTTTTCTGTTTCCTTTGCCGGTTTATAGCTGACGCCGTCTATTCTTACAGTTTCTGCAAGATTAAATTTTTCGAGCTTTCCGTCTCTCGTATAAACAGTAAACACAGAACTTATATCGCCTGAATCATCCTCACCGCTTTTTCCTTTTACAAGGTATCCCACAAGGAAATCAGAGGTTGATCCGACTTCAATATCCACAATGTACCCGAACATATCAAAGTACACTTTAACACTCTTATATGACTTCAGAACTGAAGAATACTCATCAATAATTCTGCTGTCAACAACATATGTTGTTCCATCAGCAGACTGAATTTCATTTTCCGATTTATTAACAGAAGTAACTGAGATTGTTTCAGATTTATTGCTGATTATAATTTCAAGAAATTCCTTATTTACACTTCTTGCCACATTAAACACAACGTTTGAAACATCCGATATTTCTTCTTTTTCTCCCTCACTGTTATAAACATTTACAATATCATACTCACTGTAATTTATTGTATCTTTTTCAAAACCTCCATAAAGGTTTTCGTTCATTGTATCAATTGTTCCTGAAGGAAATATCTCATAATTTTTTATGATAACAACATCAAAATTTCCGTCTCTGTCTGCATCGGAAAGCTTAACACTTCCGCGTCTTGTTCCGTCAAGGAATCCCGAAACCGCTGATTCAACCGTACCTTCATAGGGAACTCCGTTATACACAAGCTGGAAATCCTTTGCTATACGCTGTGACTTTGTTCTTGACGCATCCTTTGAAGTAAGATAATGAAATGTATTTGACGTTCTGTCAAATCTGACCAGCAAATCTGCGCTGAACTCGAGAACATCATCCTCATTTCTTACTTTCGCATAGAAAACTTCACCGAAATCCTCCGACTTATCCCATCTGTAAGCATAATCAACGTATGTACCGAGAAATTCCGTCAAATCTTTTTTTGTACCGAATTCTTTTCCACTGACTACTGCCATGTTTTCCTGCATCATGGCAAATCCTTCGAGATACCCGCCACATGTTGCCTGAACAGTACCTTTATCAAAATAAACATTATGATACTTGGCAAAAAGATTTGTTTCCTTGTCAAGATACTTTTCATTTGTGCCAAGGTTTTCTATCATTAAAGGTTTACTCATGGCATTGAATATAAGACGTACCGCTTCTTCGCAGGTAATGGAATCCGCGTTTGCAACAGATATATCAATATCTGCAGATGCTGCTACACTCACCCAGTTTTCCATAGGTGTTCCGATATATCGTGCATAATCTCCGTAACCCATAGCACAAAGAAGCATTTTGCAGGCTTCCGAATATTTAATGGTTCTGTCAGGTTCAAAAATACCAATATCATTAAGGCTGATAATACCGCAGTCAGCCAGAACATTTATATACTCAGCCTGCTCATGTTCACGGGAAACATCCTTAAAATACTGCATTGAAAATCCGGGAGAAACCAATATGGCTTTTCCCACATATTCGCTGAACTTCGCTCTTGACATAGGAGCTGTTTTATCAAAAGGATGATCTTCGTCCTGCTCTATCACATCAATTTCTGACAACACGGACAGCATCATATCAAAATCCGAATCTGCCTTCTCCTGTGCCGATACAGGAACATACATTCCCATAATCAGAGCTATTACCATAACTATTCCTGAAAATTTACGCATATTATCATCCCCTTTCTATCATATTAAGTACGCCGTACATAATTTTCGCAGTTTCTGCACGTGTTGCAGTTGCCTGCGGATTAAAATTACCGTTCGTGTCACCGTTAATAATCCCCGCAGTCTGCAAAGCAAAAACAGCCTCTTTTGCATAATCTGAAATTCTGTCTTCGTCCCCGAAGTTCATCTTTTCTTTGACAGCCGGGACTTCAACATCACATTCAAGGAGCATTCTGTAAGTCATTGTACAGATATCCTGTCGTGTTATATTTTTTCCTATGCCGAATTCCGATTCCGAAACTCCGTTTACAGCCTCTGCAAGATATGCAGTTCTTACATAATCATAATACCACGCATCATAAGAAACATCGGCAAAGGGAAGTTCACCACCCACAAGTTTCATGTCAAATGTTGCAACAAGCATTTTAACAAATTCTTCTCTGAGAACCTTATCTTCAGGATAGAATTTTTTGTTTTCCTTACCGTTTACTATTCCTCTTTTATAAAGCGCTTCAATAGATTCCTTTGCCCAATCCACATTGTCAATATCATCAAAAATCTTTATATTCTGAGTCTGACCGGCAGTATCGGGAGCGCTTACAACTCCACCTGAGGCTGTTGAAGGTGTAACTCTTCCACCACCTCCCCCGCCACCGCCGCCACCGCCTGATGACTTGGAGTCTGATGCTTTCTCAACAGCTTCTTCATAGTCGTCGAGAAAACCTTTTACTGTTTTATATTCATTACCTTCAAGGCTTCTGTATACGCTGGAATAATCGCTTACACTCTTAATACCGAGAATGTCTTTATAGTCTTTCATTACAGACTTAATATCGCTTGCTTCGGAAGGATATTTTACAACAGTAAGAACCATTGCTTCCTTAAGAGTTTCAATCAAGTCATCCGAATCCTTAACAGACTTGTTGCTTGTACTTTCAACTTTTTCTGAAAAATACTTCTCTTCTGCAGTTCCTGTTATATATTTACCGATATACTCCATCAGCTTGCTGTCATCACTGCATATCTTCTTCACATATCCGATTACATTAACATCCGAACCGCTGTTGATTTCCTCGATAAGACAACATTTTCTGAAGTTTTTCAGGTTTAATTCATAATCGTTTTCGGAAAGCTTGTTTTTGTATTCATCACAAAAACGCAAGACAGCATCTTCTGAATAAATATCAATATCAAAACCAAGCTGAGATTTATTACTTTTCACAATATTCAGAAATTCTTCCTCATCTGCCGATTTTAACTGTTCAACAAGACCTTTATAGGCTTCAATATCCACATAATTAAAACTCTCGCTGTAGCATTCGCCATCAGTCTTTGAAGATGCCACATATAAAACATAATCACCTGTGTTAACAGAAAAAACAAACTGTGTTCTGCCGTCATCGCCTGCAACTTCGTTTCTTACATATTCTGCATTTTCACGTCCAAGACTCGGATTTCCAGCAATTTCTCCCGGTGTAACACCACCTGAAAGAATCTGAACAGTTACAATATCCTCCGGAACCGATACTGTTGCAACAGTTATCTTCCCTGCTGAAATGTCTTTCGTCACATTGACCTCAAGTTCCTCCGCTGATACCTGACGGGAAACAAGCAAAGTCAAAAATGAGGTAGCAGCAATCATTTTCAATATATTTTTCTGATTCATAAATTCTCCTTTATCCTTATGAGAACTCCAAAGGCGGAGACAGTAAAAGTCGCCTCCGCCACGTAAATAAATTATTATTTAAGTGTAATAGGTGCTGATAATGGCTTTAAGCTGTCAAATCCGTCCCAGATCATAAACTGAACCTCATCATATCCACCTTCAATGTTCTTTACTTCATAATCAAGCTCATATTTTATTGTTTTTATATTTTCATCTGGTGTTTTGTCAAAATACTCCGCCAAAACAAGTGCTCTACTTTTATAATATGCTGTTATTATATGCAGAACAGGTGTATCATCTTCACTGTTTGAATAATTCACATTTATTTTAGCCGCTCCGGCAGAAAGTGCTGAAAGCTCTGTGATATTCTTACCGTCTTGAGTAATGCTTACAAGGTTTGCAAATACTCCGTCTACGACATTAAAGCTCTTTTCATACGTCTGCAATGTTGGAACACAACCAATATTTCTTACAATCTCAACCTTAACAGTGTATGTTTCACCTGCTTTAAAACCATCTGCAAAATTCATTGTATAAGCAGTTCCTGAATACTCTGATTCATATGAAACCTTATTACCATTTTTGTCTACAACATAAATCTTTTCATCTGTCATATCATCAGCCCACATTTCCTGACCGAAAGATACGACTACTTTGTTTGTAAACGAACTTGCCTTTGAAGGAAGCTGTTCTGCATCATCTGCATAAATCTTAATGCTGTCAGCTGAAAGTACAGGAGCTGTATCTTCACCCTTAGCTTTAACAACTACATTGTTAAGATAAACACCCGGATACTTAACATCATTTATATTAAGTCCTTCAAATATTATCTTCGGACTACTCTTCAAAGATGCTGAGTCGTTAACAAATCCTGCTGTTCCTGTCACAGAAGTCTCACCCTGTGTTGCTGTTGCAGTAATTGTTTCCTCTGCACAGTCATATACAACGCTGATATTAATCCATTCCGCCGGGTCAATAGCCATTTCACGACCAAACACCCAGAATCTGTCAAGTGTAACCTCACCATTCTGATCCTTACCTGCTGATGTTCCAAGCTTCATATCATGCCAAGCATCAGCATTTGTTGAACCAAGACTCCACTGCATAACAATTGCTTCCCAATTAGAACCGTTTGCAAAAGTCGGAGCATTTGGCTTGATATCAAAGTTCAACTCATATTTTGATGTTCTTGGAGTTACAGCCAAAGGATAAATATCCATAGAATTTGATAACATATATTTATCTTCGCCTGTGCTTGCAAATTCTCCACTCCATACATTCAACGGCTGTGTTGCTCTTACTTCATTTACTGTTGCTGCTCTCCAGTTTGAGAATGCCGCTTCAATCTGATTGAAATTCTGTTCATAGTATGTTCCGTCAAAGGGAATTTCTTCAACTGTCACATTACTGATCGAAGCAGAAGGTCCACCCCATTTATAGAAAGCAAGTGCAAAGTCATCAAAGCTCTCTACTGTTCCAAAGGTTGACAACGAGCCAAGAGCGTATGCTTCCCATGTCTTTGCTTTTGTATCAATAATGATTTCATTACTTCCTTCACCACTTGCGATTGCCAGGCTTCTTGCTTCCCATACATTTGCCATTCTGTATGCTAAAATTCCGTCTGTTTCAGCTCCGCCTGATGTCATCTTCACACGGAATGGAAATGTCCATGAACCTGCTTCAACCGCAAGACCTGATACATCATATTTAATAGAATACTTTTTACCTTCTTCTATTGTTGGCTTGAATACTGCCGCTTTATCTGAAGCTCCATCAATTCTCAGGCTTCCGTCTGCTTGTTCAACAGCATCATTTACTGTCCATCCATTTTCTTCTGTATAAATTACATTCTTCTTTATTTCTGTAACTGTTACATCACTAATATATGGTGCATTTCCACCCCACTTGAAGAAATGAATTGCAAAATCGCTTGTGTCCGCAAATGTTCCGCTCTTTGATAAATTTCCTAACGCATACGTTGACCATTCACCGGTCGCCATATCTATTATAATTTCGTTTGTACCATTTGTTCCGTTTGCTACAAGTTTGTCGTCTCCTGTATTATTCCAACGACCACCCTGTCTGTATGAAATAGCCTCTGCCACTTCTTCTGTTTCTGTCATAAGATCTACAAGGAACTGATATCTCCACGGATTGGATGAATCTGTTTCAATACCTGTTACGTTATACTTAATAGAATACTTTTTATCAGCTTCAAGATTTGGCTTGAATACTGCTGCCTTATCATGACCGCATGAAATCATCAGGCTTCCGTCTGCTTGTTCAACAGCATCATTCACAGTCCAGCCATTTGCTTCTGTATAAACTACGTTTTCTTTTACATCCTTGATTACTACATTATCTAAATATACACCATCATACTTTACACTATTCATAGTAAGCGCTTCAAATGTAACCTTAGGACTACCTTTTAATGATGTAGTATTTGTAAATCCTGCTGTTCCTGTTACAGAGGTCTCCCCTTGAGTTGCAGTTGCAGTAATTGTTCCTGCCCCGCAATCATATATAGCCTTTACATTTATCCACTGTGTCGGATCAATAGTCATTTCCTGCCCAAATACCCAAAGTCTGTCAAGCGTTACCTCAGTTGTCTGGTCTTTGCCTGCTGATGTTCCAAGCTTCATATCATGCCACGAATCGCTGTTTGATGAGCCAAGATTCCATTGCATAACAATTGCTTCCCAGTTAGAACCGTTTGCAAAAGTCGGAGCATTAGGCTTAATGTCAAAGCTCATTTCATACTTTCCTGTTCTTGGTGTTACAGTAAGCGGATAAATATCCATTGAACCTGACAACAAATGCTTATCCTCTCCGGTTGTTTCGAAGCTACCGCCCCATACATTCAACGGCTGTGTTGCTCTTACTTCATTTACTGTTGCCGATCTCCAGTTTGAGAATGCCGCTTCAATCTGATTGAAATTCTGTTCATAGTATGTTCCGTCAAAGGGAATTTCTTCTACTGTCACATTGCTGATTGAAGCAGAAGGTCCACCCCATTTATAGAATGCAAGTGCAAAGTCATCAAAGCTCTCTACTGTTCCAAAGGTTGACAACGAGCCAAGAGCGTATGCTTCCCATGTCTTTGCTTTTGTATCAATAATGATTTCATTACTTCCTTCACCACTCGCAATCGCCAGACTTCTTGCTTCCCATACATTTGCCATTCTGTATGCTAAAATTCCGTCTGTTTCTACGCCGCCTGCTGTCATCTTTACACGGAATGGAAATGTCCATGAACCTGATTCAACCGCAAGACCTGATACATCATATTTAATAGAATACTTTTTACCTTCTTCTATTGTTGGCTTGAATACTGCTCCTGTAGCGGCACCACCTTCAATTCTCAAACTTCCGTCTGCTTCTTCGACAGCATCATTCACTGTCCATCCGTTTTCTTCTGTATATAATACATTAGCAGATTTATAGTTATAGATTGTTAAATCCTTAATTACCGCTGTAGAACTTGACCAAAACTTCAAAACGTCACTACTTTCAAATTTTGAAGAAGACGCAAATGTATCTGTTATAGTTCCGGTTTTTCCGCTTACTGTTTCATAATCTATTGTAATATCAAAAGTACTTGTTGCTGTATCCCATAAAATAGAGTAATCATAGTCTATAGCTGAACCCTCTCTTGCAAGAGTGGCACTCCATACCTCGCCACCATTACAAATACAGTCGTTTGAACCGTCATTAAAATATCCTGCCAGACCTTTGTAATTATTCCAGCCAACGTTTGTCTTCGTTGTATTATTGTATGTACGCCAGTCAAGCATAAAGCTCGGGTGACTGTTTGGTGTATCAACCTTTACTCCAAACTCAATAATATACTTATTACCAGCAGTAAGACCTAAATCACTTCCTACTTTTAAGTAATTATGTTCACCGCTAACAGACCAGTCTCCGCTTTTCTGGTATACAATATCGCCTTTATCTGATGAAGCACTTGATACCGTCGCAAACATCGTCATAATCACTGACAATGCAGTAATCATACTTAAAATCTTTTTACATTTCATAAAAAATTCCTCCTAAAATTATTTATATAATATCATCAACCTGCCCACCGTCAATGATTTTATAACAGTTATTCCGAAAGTCCTGTCTCTGCATACGGAGCCAGGGAAACAAGTCCCGTCATATCGCTCCAGATGAAGGCTTTCATCTTTGTTGCATCAGAGTCTATCGCTACATTTTCAAGCTTATACTCTACCAAGCCATAAGTTTTAGCCGGAACAGTCTTTTCCTCAACGGTTACATCCTCAAGTTTTTCACCATTATACTGAGCTATAATAATTGAAGCTTTCTTTTCCGTTTCGCTAAAGTTTCTTACCAATGCTGTTGCAGATAATGTATTTCCTTTTGAAGCATCAAAGCCTGCAACATACAGATACTTATTCTCCTGAATATCTGCATATCCTGATGTTTTCCCGTTAATACCTGTACCACCAAAATATATGGCTGTTTTTGTAGTATAATATTCCGGCAAAGTGAAATCGACAGAGAACTCTCCGGCAATTGTCGGAATCTGTCTGATGTATCCTACTGCATTCATATCAATATTATTTACATCCATTGAAGCCGGAACAGCTAAAACAGTTATGTACTGATTTGCAACATAATCAGTTAGTTTACCTGAAACATTTACATTTCTATTTTCAGCATTATACGAAACACGAGTACTTGCCGCAAATGCCGGTGCTTCGCCTGCAACAACTTCACATATACGTTCTGCCCAACCACTTGTTTTTCCCAATGCTGTAATTTCAGGGTGTCCGACTCTCACTGTATAGCTTCCACTCTCAAAGAGCGAAAACCACTTATTATATTCACCATTGCTTACCACAACTTCATAGTCTTCTACCACAATACCATCTTTAATTAACTCAACCGTTACATTTCCTGAACCCGTATAAGATCCTGAAACCGTCATAGTACTGTTATCTGAATCATAATATAAATTGTCAATTGTTGCCTGATATGAAACACATTCTACCATTACAGGTTTTTTTGTCATAGTAATGCTCTTTGTTCCGCTCGGACTATTTATTGTCTCTGTTATGTTTCCCATGTAGTCATATACATAGGCTACATCTCCGGAAAGATTTACACTTGTTGTTTTCTTATTGTTATTTGAGTCATAAGCGATATAAACAGTAGATGAATCATTTTTATAGGTAGCAAGATATGCATATTCTGCATCATACCACAAAAAGGCATCTTGTGTCTTTATCTTTTCCACACTATCAAGTGTCTTGTCTCCTGTCAGTCGGTTATAAGCCTTCATCGAATAGCCTGCCGGCTTCATATTATGTGAGCTGTCAACAAGTCCGAAGTTATCTTCGTAATCTGATATACCTACATCATTTCTCAAATCATACCAGAAGCTTATACCTTTTCTGCCATTTTCCTTTAAGTATCTTTCCCACTGCACACCGAGCTTTGCAACCATAGCTGCCTGATCAGATTCATTTCCTGCTTTATCATTATCAGCAGTTACTCCATTTTCTGTCATCCACACCTCGCCCGTGTAACCGTAGCTGTCAAAAATCCCTTCCCATTCGCTCAGTCCTTTTACATAAACCTCATCATTAAGCTGAGTGTATAAGTGTATTGAAAAGGCATCAATAAGACTATTTACGTCTCCTTGTTTTTTTACATAATCAAAAATCGCCTTTCCGAAATCCGTATCAGCATCATCAACACCGGTAATTGCACCGCAAACTACCATTGCAGTCGGGTCAAGCTCATCAATTATGGCTTTAGCGTCAAGATAAAGCTTCGCATAATCCGTTCCGTCAGCTAAAAGATTATAGTTGAAACCCTTAATATTAGGCTCGTTCCAGATTTCATATGCATCAACATAATCCTTAACCTGCCCCACAGTGTATCTTACATAATCAAGATATCCGTTGTAATATGTCATATTATCCTGTGTCGGAAACACAGTATCCTTCTCAACTCCATACGCATCATTACCGTACGACAGGAGAAGAAGATGATTTATACCTGCCTCTTCCACACGTTTCATATAATCAATATCTTTACTGCGGATTGTAAAAGAGCCTCCGGGGGTACTTTGCATATAGTCCCAGCGACATTCATCTCGAATCCATTCCACCTTTGTATCTCTTACAGATTGAATATTGGATATATTGTCATACGAGTCACCTAAACCCATATGAGTACATACACCAAAATTCGCCGCTGAGACACTTGCTGTTGTCATGCTTGCGCACAACGCCAAAGTGATCAGAAACTTTTTCACCTTGAATACCTCCTTGCATTTTTTATTTGTGTATACTAATGCATTTTATATTTTTTATTATACTACTATTATTCCTTTTAGTCTATATGTATAATTGATTTTTATAAATTTTCTTTTATGTAAAATTGATATTTTTTTATTTTCTCTCCATGTTTTACCATTATTAATTATGTTTTTACATCCAACCACTTGACTAATAATGTATAAAGTGATATAATTATTTTGAGAAATTAAGTTTTTAAGAGGACTTTTAATAATGAATAATAATATAGGTTTTTCTACATTAAAAAACGAAGATGCATATCAAACTCCAAAAATGCCTGATGAATATCCTTTCTGGATTTGTCAATATGGTCATACTTATTCGGATAAAACATATCATGAAGTATCAGTTAATTCTCCTGTAACACGAATTGAATACATCGTATCAGGTAAAGGAGTTATAAATTCCAAAAATATTTCATGTATTGTTAATCAAGGAGATACTTATATTCTTCACGAAGGCGATGACCATAACTACTATTCTGATCTTACTAATCCGTTAGATAAAATTTGGATTAATGTAAAAGGTAAATTAGTGCAAGATATTATGAAAATATACCATCTGAATAATGTTATTCTATTCAAGCATATTAATTCAAAAGATTGGATAGAAAATATTCACGCAATTTGCAAAAGTACAAACGATCCATACATAATACAGTCTAAAGTAAGTGCTGTTTTTCTTAATATGGTTCAATTCTTGTCAAGGCACTATATGGTTTCCCAATCAAGAATTGACTTTATGGATGATATGCGTTCATACATCGACTTGCATATTCAAGACAATATAACAATCGATGATTTAACAAAATTCTCAAAAAAATCACCGGAGCATACTATACGCCTATTTAATTTAAGATTTGGAATGACACCGCACAAATATATTTTAAAAAGCAAGTTGCAATTAGCTCAAACCCTTCTTCACTCATCAAATGACAGTGTAGAAAAAATATCAGAAAAACTTAACTTCTGCAATGTGGGGCATTTTTCAAAAATTTTCAATCAATATATAGGCATCCGCCCATCAGAATACAGAAAAAAATTCCGGAATGCTACAATATATCCGGAACAAATTACTATACCTTAATATTTTTGATAATTCAAACGACCTTGTTAAAAAAAGCAAGGTCGTTTTGTCTTCATTAAGGCACAAAAAGTAAACACATCGTTTTCATAGTTTTTTTCTGGATTCTTATCATATATTACTATCCAATCATCTTGATTGATATTATTATATTTTTCTATATAATCCTTAAAATATATATCTTGCATTCGATTCCCCTCGCACTTCATCAACATATTATATTAAATTATACCATAGTTTTACTATTAATTCAATCGGCATAGCAAACGAAAATCACACTTATATTTTTACATCTTGTAGTACTCATTAAAAATACTACTCTATTACAAGCAACTTTCTTTAGAGTTAATTTAATAAAAATTATTTACAATACATTCTGTATGTTAAAACAAATTTTATAGCTTCATTACAATAAAAGTAATCAAATTCTAAAGACATCATTCTCACCCCCTTGTATTAAATTTAGGTACAAAAAAAGACAGCCTATATATTCATAGACTGCCTCACACTTTCGTGTATTTGATATATTAAATTTTATTCGTTATCATCCCTCTCATTGCTTATTTAGACTTATAAATGAACAATAAAGCACCCAACTTTTCAAAAAATGAAAAAAGGGCAAGCTCTGAAACCCTTGATATTACTGGGTTTTCAGCACTTGTCCCTATTATAACATGAGCATATAAAGACTGTATAATCTAGATGCTGGGATTTCAAATGCATTAACAATGTTGTTTATTTGATTCGGCTTTTTAACGCAGATGTGTAATTTATGAATTGTTTTTTTTAATTTTAATTCTTCTTACAAAGGCTGCCTTATGACACAAGCCATCGTCATCAACATATTTCAGATTATTATACAGAACTATAAATGTATCTTCACTGATTTTGTCTACGAAAGTGTTGCTGTAACTTATCGAATTTCCAAATTTGGCATCAAAATCTTTAAGGTCTTCTGCCCTGCATTCTTTCAAAGTTTTCCCTATAATGCTGTAAGGCCCACTCCATGTTTTTCCGTTATCCTCCGAAATCTTGAAGTGAACACCCGGTCTTCCGTAGACAACAACAACAACTCCGTTATCAAGTGCAACCACATGTGGCGTTACGCTTTCATCAGAAATAATTTCGGGTTTCGACCATGTATATCCATTATCTTCCGAAATGCAGACAGCGGTACCAAACGGCTCAACATCAGTACACAAATCCATTCGCATTGCGCATATAATTATTCCACTAGGTGTCATGTCTATCGAAGCTTCCTGACCATCGCCTGTATATCCATAAGGCAAATCAACACTTTTTGCTATGATGCCCCTCTTTTTCCATGTGTGTCCGCCATCTTCTGAAGCGAGCAAATATGCAACTCCGCAATAATGGTCAGAAACATCCGGATGCTGACCGTATGCATAAGCACCCAAAGAACCATCGGCAAGTTTAATTACAGAACCGAAGTATGGATTTTTAAAAATACATTGCTTCATTCTTTCTTCAACATCAACGAAACCTGCTTCAGTATTACCTTTCGTGTTAACCAGAATTTCTCTCTCAGGAAAATCTATTTTCACGGGATAAATCTTTGGTTCGCTGTCTTTGTTTGCATATTCGAGTATTTCAAATCCTTTGGATGTATCCGGAATATCTCCATATCTGTAACTTTTCATTATCGCTTCTTTTGTGGGGTATAAGAATTCTTTTTGCACCTTAACGCCTTCTATAGCATTTAAATTTTTCTTTTCACGAAAAGCAATAATTGATTCTTCAGTCTCTATGTAAGGATTATCAATTCCGTTTAAAATTCCTATATCAAATTCACTTTCACCATCTTCAACAAAGTACCATGTGTCACCATTGTCATCAGATGCGTAATACAAATTCGGCACCACCTGCATATTATCAGTGTCACCGCAATCAATTTCACCATTAAATCGGATAATAAGCCTGCCGTCAATATTACGCCACATTCTGGGAATAGCATATACTCCCCATTTTTTTGTTTCTTCATTGATAGGAGGAGAAAAAACAAGCTTTTCTTCTCCCATGACTATTTTCACTGACATATAATAATTCCCCTTTCGTCTCAATCGCTAAAGAGCTCATTCTTCTTTGATTATATTTTCTTTCCATTTGCATCTTTGGTAGCTTGTCCTCTATAAACACCATTCAGCACTCTTACTATGCTCATGTGATATTAGGGACAAAAAATATTATATTCTAAATGTCTTTATCACTATTTTGAGCAAACATTTTAATAGCTTTAATTCATTTTCTTCTGGCTCTTTTCAGATTATCTTTTGTTGTTTCACAAAATACCGCTTCCACCATATCAGTACATCACAATCATGAAAGTATTATAGCATAAATCCCCAAAAAAGTCAACATATATCTGAATTCAACAAAAAAAGTGCACGAGGCACTTTTTTAAAATGTGTTTGTTGAAGACAAACTGCAGATTTTTATATTTTCAAATTTACTTCCGTCCGACAATGCATAAATTCCTGTTGTATTATCTCCTTCAATGTATATACGTCTGCCAATTGCCTGACGTTCATTGACGTAAACTTCAAAAACCGATTTATCAGCAAAAATATCCATGTAAAGCTTTTCACCGTTTTTCAGCTCAAACGGTGCTTCTTCAATTTCTTCTTTTCCTGATGCTACACTTTTAAATCTCAGCTTTTTATCTTGTCTGTCAACCGTTATTTCGATATACTCCTTGAAATTATCATCAGCTTTTACAATAAACCCTGCATTTTCCTTAAGATCTATTTCGGCTTTTATTCTGAACTGTTCTCCGTTTGTAAAATCAATCTTTTCCTTACCCGAAAAAGCTCCCGGAGCATATATTTTTCCGCCATATTCAAGCATATCAAGCTCATCTGCCGGTGCCATGTGAAGCTCTCCGTCCTCTAACCACAGAAGTCTCGGAAAAGAGTAAACTCCCGCCCAGCCGTATTTTTCATATTTATCATATTCTCTAAACCATACCCACATTATATGACGGTTTTTTCCATCAACTAGAGCCTCGGGAGCAAAATACGAATCGTAATTCCATGACATTCTCCCATGCTTTTCAGGGTAAAATGTTTCATCATCCAGAGTTCCTATATAGTACTGACAACCTCTGTTGTGCGCTATAAAGAGCTGAAGCCATGAATCTGTAAGCTGACCTCCTGATTTTTTGTCAGGAAGCGGAAGAAATGACGGACACATATCATCTTCAGTCACATCCGGCCATTCAGGATTACTATGGTCGTTTTTGTAAAACCTGTGAACATATTCCCAGTTTTTTAAGTCCGTTGACTTGTAAAGCTCTGTCCAGTCACCTTTATATTTTTCTTCAGAATTTTCATCACGTCCGAATTCATTTAATACAACTAAATTTCCAAGCTGCATATAATATGTATTATCAATTTTCCATATATTACTCGGATCGGCATTTCCGACATGAACAATTTCGCCGTCAATCTCAATATCTTTTATTCCCCAATATGAAGCATTTACAGCAATAGGAGTTATTCTTTCCCACTTAACATACGGTGGTTTTGAACAGGCAATTGCTATTCCGCTGTTATCAGCACCGTCTTTGTCTTTAAATTTCCAGAAGGTCAGATATGCCGTTCCGTCATCATCTAAAAATGCACCTCCACTGAAACAACCTTCATCATTATCTGTTGTAAGTGCATCAGGCATTTCCTCCCAATAAAGCAAATCCCTTGATTTTATGTGCCCCCAATGAAATCCCTCTGTATCATGATTTCTGTAAAGATACATAAGATGATATTCACCATCAGCATAAAATGCACCGTTCGGGTCGCCCGGATAAGCATCAATCCCCGGTGCTGCAAAATGAAATTTCGGTCTGTGTTTGTCATTGACCATTTTTAGTGTTTCTTCTCTGAAGCTCATATTAATTTCCATAGCCTTTCTGTCCACAAACAGTAATAAAAAACAAATATATACAACCTTGTTTGTGGACTGACAAGGCGTATAATGGAAATTATGTCCATGTGCATTTTCACTCAACAGGTGAATATATCGCACGGACAATAAAATCCGTCGGAGGCAAATAACATGATTTTTAACGTTATTTCTCCTCAAACAACTTCAATTTTAACTTTTTCTTTATATTTTTCAATAATATCATCCGATATTCCCGAATCCGTTATTATCAAATCAATATCTTCAAGATATCCGCAGTTTTCTACTGCAACTTTATCAAATTTTGAATGATCTGCAACAAGAATTTTGTACTTTGCAGAATTCATTATTTTTTTCTGAAGTCTTGTATGCATAGGGTAGGGATTTGTAATTCCCTTTTCTAATGAAATACCGCTTGCTCCAATTACACATATATCAGCTGTAATTCCGTCAACAAACTCTTCCGCCTTTTCACCGACAAATCCTCCTGTTTCCGGGAAATAATAACCACCACTGCAATATACAATAGACCTTCCGCCAGATAAAACCTGTGTTATTTCCGTATTGGTAGTATAAAAAGTCATATCAGCCATATCTCGAAGAAACTTTGCTGCTTCAAAAGATGTTGTGCTATTATCAAAAATTACCGATTGTCCCGGCTTGACAAATTCTGTTACCTTTTTCCCGATTCTTGTTTTTTCATCAGAATAAAATGTACTTTTATCTCTGTCAGGCTTATTAACATATACAGCCGCACCTCGTTTTTTATACAGATACTTCATTTCTTCAAGATAATCAAGGTCTCTGTGAATTGTCATTTCTGAAACATTCATTTTCTCAGCCAATTCACGTATAGACACTTCACCGTGAATTTCAAGCAGATTAATTATATCTTCCTGTCTTGTATTCAATTTTTTTCACCTCCGTCAAGACTATTATATCACACAAACATAACATTGTCAACATTTTATGTTATATTTATCCCAAAAAAATTTCAGACTTGGAAATCAACCAAAAGTCTGAAATTTATATTCTATCACTTACAAAATTTTTCTACATAATCATCAATAGCCTTATTGATAATCTTGATCGACGTTTCCCTGTCACTCACTTCATTTACAGCAGTTTCCTTGTTTTCAAGATTCTTGTACACCGTAAAGAAATGGCTCATTTCATCAAAAATATGCTTCGGCAGCTCACTGATATCCTTATACATATTATAGTTCGGGTCACTGAACGGAATTGCAATAATTTTTTCGTCACAGCGTCCGTTATCAACCATAGATATAACACCTATCGGATACGAACGTACAAGTGTCATCGGTTCAATCTTTTCTGAACAAAGCAAAAGCACATCAAGCGGGTCATTATCGTCACCGTAGGTACGCGGAATAAAACCGTAATTTGCCGGATAATGAGTTGATGTATGCAAAATTCTGTCAAGCATAAGATATCCGGTTTCTTTGTCAAGCTCGTATTTTTTCTTACTGCCTTTCGGAATTTCTATAACACAAATAAAATCATCTGCGTGTATTCTCTTTGGTGAAATATCGTGCCATATGTTAGACATATAACCAACTCCTTTTATTTTAATATTTCTTTCACAGAATTATATACTTTTTCATGTATTTCTTCTATGCTGAGTATCGTATCGTTCTCAACACAACGCACTCTGCTCCAACCTGACATTTCTGCTATTTCTACGGCATTTCTGTAGCTTTTCTCAAGATATTCCTTATTATTTTCATGAATATCCTTTTCAGCTTCACCGCTGATTTTATTATTTCTGTTCGCCATAAGCTGAATCGCAAAATCTGTCGGCATATCAAGAAATACCACAGCATCAGGCTTCGGAATACCAAGCTTTTCATATTCTATATCGTAAAGCCAGTTTATAAACTCCGGCTTTTCGTTTTTACCCGCAAGCTTCCCTGCCTGATGAATCATATTCGAAGTAACATATCTGTCTGCAAGTATGATTGTTCCGTTTTTATAGTCATCTTCCCAGTCTGTACGGTAGCTTGAAAAACGGTCAACAGCAAACAAAAGTGACGCCGCATACGCATTTACGTCTTCAGGCTTTGTTCCGTATTTTCCGGACAGATACTCTTTTACAAGTACCGACGAATCACGATCGTACGCAGGGAACGAAACTCTTCGCACCTTGTATCCTTCTTTTACAAGCCTCTGATACAAAAGCTCGGTTTGTGTTTCTTTACCGCTTGCATCGACACCGTCAATAGCTATAAGCTTTCCCATAAACGACACCTCAATCCTGTTTGAATTTTCTGCCTTTGAATATAACGGTAAGAGCAAATTTAGGCAATGCCATCATCCTCTTTGCTCTCCACGGTTCCTTTTTAAGTCTGTAAAACCACTCAAGTCCGTGTTTGCAGTAAAATTCAGGAGCGCGCTCAACAGTTCCGGCAAACACATCAAGACTTCCTCCCACACCGAGAGCCGCACGGCAATTAAGCTTCTCTGCATATTCTGAAATCCATTTTTCCTGTTTCGGTGCACCGAGACATACAAGAAGCAGTTCTGCACCGGAATCATTTATTTCCTTAATGATTTCTTCATTATCCTCATCTTTGAAATATCCGTTTCTCATTCCCGATACTTTTATGCCGGGATATTTTTTTTCAAGCTTTTCCTTAGCAAGCTCTGCAACACCGGGCTTCCCGCCAAACAGAAACACGCTGAATTCAGACTTTGAAACAGTTTCGAGAAGCTTACATGTAATATCAAAACCTGCCGCACGTTCAGGAACAGGTTTTCTTAGAATCTGAGCCGCTTTTACAACTCCTATTCCGTCAGCAGTAAGTAAATCTGCTCCGTTAAGAACCTTGGCAAACTCAGGATCTTTGTATCCCATCATTATTATTTCAGAATTCGGTGTGAAAACCTTCGCACACCTGTCACCCGATAAAAAACCAAAAATTTTATCCGCAGCATCATTTATCGTAATACTATCAACTTTAACTCCAAGAATATTAACTTTATCCAACACAACTATCTCCTTTTATCTTTCCCCGAGAGGTTTATATTCTCTCGACTTAGACACTGATTTATATGCAGGTCTTATGATCTTTTTATTTGAATGTACTTCTTCAAGTCTGTGTGCACACCAGCCCGGTATTCTTGAAATAGCAAAAAGCGGTGTATACAGTTCAGGCGGAATTCCGAGAATCTTGTAAACAAATCCCGAATATAAATCCACATTCGCACACATAACCTTGTCATTTTTCTTAACCTCTGCAAACACTGCAGGTGTCAGTTCTTCAACGAGCTGGTAAAGCTCAAATTCTTTTTGAAGCTCTTCATTCTTTGAAGCAAGATTTGCAGCCTTCTTTTTTATAATTTCAGCTCTGGGATCGGAAAGTGTATAAATTGCATGTCCCATACCGTAAACAAGACCTGATTTATCATACACTTCTTTTCTGATAATTCTGCCAAGATAAGCCGAAACCTCATCCTTATCCTTCCAGTCACTGACATTTTCTTCAATATCGCTTATCATTCCCATGACCTTTGCATTAGCTCCGCCGTGCTTTGGGCCTTTAAGAGAACCAATAGCCGCAGAAATTGCAGAATATGTATCTGTATCAGATGATGACACAACATGAGTGGTAAATGCTGAGTTGTTTCCTCCGCCGTGTTCAGCATGAACCATAAGAAGAGTGTCAAGAAGTTCCGCTTCTTCCTTAGTATACTTATTATCCGGTCTTAACATATAAAGGAAGTTTTCTGCTGTTGAAATATCCGGATTCGGAGTATGAAGAATCAGGCTCTGTCCGTCATAATAATGATGTTTTGCCTGATATCCGTATGTTGCCATAACCGGAAGCTGTGCTATAAGGTTAATAGACTGACGGATTATATTTTCAGCAGAAATATCATCAGGATTACTGTCATAAGAATAGCTTGCAAGCACAGAGCGCGCAAGCTTGTTCATTATATTATTGCTCGGTGCCTTCAAAATCATATCTTCAGTAAATCCCTCAGGAAGATTTCTTGAATTGCCTAAGTATTCCTTGAACTGTGCAAGTGTTGATTTTGAAGGAAGCTCACCCATAAGGAGAAGATATATTACTTCTTCAAATCCAAACCTGTTTTCTTCCTCACAGTTTTTTACTATATCATTTACATCATAGCCTCTGTATCTCAGATGTCCCTCCATCGGCTTTTTTTCACCGTCGTCAATATAGTACCCGGAAACCTCTCCTATAGAGGTTACACCCGCCATAACACCTGTACCGTCTTTGTATCTGAGACCTTTTTTTACATTATATTTATCATATATCTCTTTGCCGAACGGTGTGTAAATCTGAGATATACCGTTTTTTATCTGATACTCAAAATCGCTGTTTGCCATATGTTAATTTCCATATCCTTTCTGTCCACAAATAGTAATGAAAAATAGTTAAAATAACGAAAGCTGACCGCTGTCTTCTTTTCTTAAAAAGCTTCCTGCCGCAGGAATATTCTTCGTTGTATAATGCTTTATGTCATTTATTCCTGTTTCTTCAGGAAGTGCTATACGTATCATTTTAGCACCTTTCTTCTTCAATGTCAATACCTGAACACCCTGTGTGTTTTTCGTTGTCTTCAATGGTATCTTTTCCGTATTGAAACAAAGAGCTTTATTATTATCTGTAAGAGCAACAAGGTTTATTTCTTCCGAAAGATATCTTATGCCGCATACAGGGAACTTATCCGAATATGCATTAATAAGCTTTTTACGGTTTGTTTTAGTCTGGTAATTTGAAAGCTCTACCTTCGCAATCTTACCATTTTCAAAAGCATATAGCATCATTCCGGCAAAATCCTTTGTCGGCACCATATATATGAACTTTTCTCCCGGCTCTGCCCCGACCATAGATGCCACATATTCACCCATATCGCTGACTTTAGTAGTCGGAATATCGTTACATTTCATTTTGTATACAGTAGCCTTATCACTGAAGAAAAGAACCTCACAGGTATTGGTGGTTTCTATTTCCTGAATAATTTCGTCATCTTCTTTAAGCTTATGCTCTGTTGAGCTTAAACGCAGAGAAACTGCAGTTATTTTCTTTACATATCCTTCCTTTGTAAAGAACAGTGTCAGAGGATAATCTTCAACTGTTTCTTCTTCTACCACAGTTTTTACCTCATCCTCAGTAATAAGCTCTGTCTTTCTTTCCATCCCGTATTTTTTAGAAATGTCATTAAGCTGTTTTGAAATAAGCTTTTTAATTTTCTTTTCACTTTCGAGAAGTTCCTCAAGCTCTGCAATTTCTTCAATAAGCTTTTCCATTTCCGAAGTTCTGTTTATAATATACTCTTTGTTAAGATTACGGAGTTTGATTTCAGCAATATACTCAGCCTGAATTTTGTCAATTCCGAATCCGTCCATCAAGTTCGGAATAACATCTTCTTCCCTTTCTGTATGGCGGATAATGCTTATAGCTTTATCTATATCAAGAAGTATTTTCTTTAGACCTGTGAGCAAATGAAGCTTTGCACTCTTTTTATCAATATCATATCTTACAGAATTCTTTATACAGTTTACTCTGAATCTTACCCATTCACCGAGAATTTCCTTGATGCCCATAACCTTTGGTTTAGAATCAATCAGTATATTGAAATTACAACTAAACGAATCCTCAAGTGCAGTAAGCTTATAGAGCTTTGTCATCAAAGCATCGGGATTCGTGCCTCTTTTAAGGTCTATTGTGATTCTGAAGCCTTCAAGTCCTGTTTCATCACGTGCATCGGAAATTTCACGAAGCTTTCCGGCTTTTATGTTTTCCATAATTTTGGCTATAATAACTTCACTTGTTGTTGTATACGGAATTTCTGTTACATCTATACAGTTATTTTTGCTGTCATAGGTATATTTTGCACGAAGCTTGAAGCTCCCTCTTCCCGTCTCATAGATTTTATCCATTTCTTCTTTGACATAAATAAGCTGCGCTCCCATCGAGAAATCCGGTGCAGGCATGAATTCAGAAATATCACATTTCTCGTTTTTCATGTATGCAACTGTTGCATCACAAACTTCCTTAAGGTTAAATGAACAGATATTACTTGCCATACCTACGGCAATACCCTGATTCGGATTTACAAGAATATGCGGAAAAGTCGTCGGAAGAAGCGTCGGTTCCTGAGTAGTACCGTCATAGTTATCGACAAACTTAACCGTATTTTTATTTATATCCGCAAAGAGCTCAGCACATATCGGTTCAAGCTTTGCCTCTGTATATCTTGATGCCGCATATGCCATATCACGTGAATACTGTTTACCGAAGTTACCCTGTGACTCAACGAGCGGATGCAAAAGCGCTTCATTACCGCGCGTAAGACGAACCATTGTTTCATATATTGCCGCATCGCCGTGAGGATTCAGCTGCATCGTCTGTCCCACAATATTCGCAGACTTAATCATTTTTCCGTTTAAAAGCCCCATTTTGTACATTGTATACAAAAGCTTTCTGTGAGCAGGCTTGAGTCCGTCTATTTCAGGAATAGCACGTGACACAATTACACTCATTGCATAGGGCATATAGTTAGTTTCAAGAGTTTCGCAAATAGGCTGCTGACGAATTTCAGCAAGCACTACCGGCTTTTCCTCCTCTTTCTTTTTCCTTGCCATTTTACCATCCTTTCAATATCAGCTGATATCAAGCATATCCATATATGCATATCCGTTTTCCGCAATATAATCTTTTCTTTCCTGAAGCTTGTCTCCGAGGAGAATATCGAATACTCTTGCTGTTTTTTCAATATTTTCAGGAGTTACACGCACAAGTCTTCTTGTCGCAGGATGCATTGTTGTCAAGCTCATCATATCAGGCTGGTTTTCACCGAGTCCCTTTGAACGCTTGATTTCAAATTCATCCTTTTCTTTCGAAAGCCCTTCATCTTCAAGCTTTTTAACGATTGCATCTTTTTCAGCATCAGTATATGCAAAATGCTTCTCACCCTTACGCTTTGTCTTATGAATAGCAATTTCGTAAAGCGGTGATTCTGCAATATAGACCTTTCCCGCATCAATAAGTGACGGAGTAAGCCTATAAATCATAGTAAGTACAAGAGTTCTTATCTGGAATCCGTCAACATCGGCATCGGTACATATAATAACCTTATCCCATCTCAGATTTTCCATATCAAAACTGTCCATATTTTTATTATGCTTTGACTTTATTTCAACACCGCATCCGAGAACCTTGAGCAGATCTATAATTACATCGCTTTTGAAAATTTTCGGATAATCCGCTTTAAGACAATTAAGTATTTTACCCCTTATTGGCATGATAGCCTGAAAATACGGGTCTCTTGCCTGCTTACACGAACCAAGAGCTGAGTCACCCTCCACTATATAAATCTCACGAAGAGTTTTGTCCTTGCTTCGGCAATCAACAAATTTTTCAACCCTGTTAGTAACATCCATAGAACCGGTAAGTTTTTTCTTAATATCAACTCTGGCTTTTTCCGCATTTTCACGGCTTCTTTTATTGACAAGCACCTGGTTTGCAATTTTTTCCGCATCAGCCTTATTTTCCATGAAATACACTTCAAGCTGATTCTTAAGAAAATCAGTCATAGCTTCCTGGATGAATTTATTGTTTATTGCTTTCTTAGTCTGATTTTCATAACTGGTCTGTGTTGAAAAAGAATTTATCACCAGTGCAAGACAGTCAGCAACATCATTAAAGGTTATTTTTGACTCATTCTTGTTATACTTTCCATTATTTTTTAAATACTTATCTATTCCGAAAACAAATGCATTACGCACCGCCTTATCAGGTGAACCGCCATGCTCAAGCCAGCTGGAATTATGATAATATTCCAGTGTGTTCACAAGATTTGAAAAACAGAAAGCTACCTGCATTTTCATTTTATACTCAGGCTTATCCTCACGGTCACGTCCTTTTCTTTCACATGACCAGTCCTCTACTGTAGTAAGACTCTGTTCTCCGACTTTATCCTTCAGGTAATCAACGATTCCGTTCTCATAGTAATACTCAAACATTTCCATACCGTCTTCCGTCTCGTTATAAAAAACGAAACGCACTCCGGCATTAACCATAGCCTGTTTCTCAAGCGTATCCTTAAAAAATTCAACAGGAATATTTATATCCGTAAATACATCAAGGTCAGGAAGCCAGCGCTGACATGAGCCGGTTTTAGCAGAACGTGTAGGCTCTTTTGTAAGTCCTCCTACATTTTCACCTTCTTCAAAATGGAGTCTGTACTCCATCTTATCACGTACAACTGTTACGTCCATGTATTTTGAGCTGTACTGAGTCGCACAGGCACCAAGTCCGTTAAGTCCAAGACTGTACTCATACATACCGTTATCGTTATTATTATATTTTCCTCCGGCATAAAGCTCACAGTATACAAGCTCCCAGTTGAACTTTTTCTCTTTTTCGTTATAATCAAGAGGAATTCCTCTGCCGTGGTCTCTTACTTCAATTGAATGGTCAAGAAAACGCGTTACCTCAATTATGTTTCCGTATCCTTCTCTTGCTTCATCAATCGAATTGGATAAAATTTCAAAAAAAGAATGCTCACATCCTTCAAGACCGTCTGAACCGAAAATAACTGCCGGTCTCTTACGAACACGGTCAGCTCCTTTCAAACTTGTAATACTTTCATTCCCATAGCTTTCCTTCTTTGCAGCCATGCATTTATCAAACCCTTTCCGTTAAAAAATGTCTACATAAAAACACTTTCAACAAATTATAATTATATTATACACCATTTTAGGTCGGTTTGTCAAATTTTATCCGCAAAGTATTGTCAAATTCATTAAAATGTGTTATAATATCCACATGGTTTTGCTGATATGGAGGATAATTTTTATGAATACCGCATATGTTTATTTACAGCTGTATAAATTATTTGATGATTGTACACCCATCAAAGCAGACTGCGGACAGCTTTGTAACAAGGCTTGTTGCAAAGGAAGCGGCGGTATGTATTTATTTCCCGGAGAAAAAAAAGTATATGAACTTCTTAATCCTTCATGGATTAATATTTCAGAATCAGATTTTTTTTATACAAAAAACGGGAAACGAGTAAACGTTCCGTTTGCATCCTGTAGCGGACAATGTGACAGATTTCAACGACCTCTCGCCTGCAGAATTTTCCCTCTTACACCAATTCTTGATGAAAACGGTAATATCAGCATTATTACGGACCCCAGAGCAAAATCAATATGTCCTCTTTCAAAAGGACTTTATGTTGAAGATTATGACAGCAGATTTATTCGCAATATCAGACGTGCATTTAATCTTCTTATGAAAAACAGGGATTTTGCCGAGTATATGAAGGCATATACAGATTACATCAATGAGTTCAGGCGTTTCTACAAATAAGATGAATAAAAATCAGAGGTGGTATTAAAATGAACGAACAGGATATTGAAAAAAAGGATAATTCTCCCGCATCCGGTGATATGGACGATTTTAATGTTTTTGTCGATAAATATGTCAATTCAAACAATGATATCGTTAAAGAACCGCGGGAAGAACAAAAAAAAGTTTCGAAAGATGAAGACGACTCAGAAGAATACTATGATTCGACATATTCTACCCCCAAAAAAATGTCAAAGCTTAAAAAGTTTACAATCAGCATTATTGCTGTATTAGTAGTTTTCTCAACAGCTTTCATGGCGTACGCACTTACACTTCCCGCAGACAGAGTACGTGAAGGCGTAACAGTAAGCGGAATCCCTATCGGAGGAATGACTCACACTGAAGCATACGAAAAACTAAAATCCTCAAATATTTCGGGAGCAAACTCCATAGTTCTTGATTCAGGCACAAGTAAATATACATTAACACCACATGAGATAGATGCTCAGCTTAACTTTGATGAAACCGTTGACAGAGCGTTCAATTACGGTAAAAACGGAAACATCATTACTAATGCTTTTACATCACTTAAAGTAATGGTTGTAGGTAAGGATATTGCTCCGGTTATAACATATGACGAAAATAAGCTGTCAGATATAATTAACAAAATGGGTTCTGAAGCTATCGGCAGTGCGGTTGTAAATCACAGTGTACGTTTTGATGATGACGGAACAGCCTATATTGTTCCCGGAAAATCAGGCTATAATAACGATCCCACCGAAATTATTAAACAAATCGACAATGCTCTGAATAAAGAGTTTACAACAAATATAAAAATAATATTCAAAGCGGCTTCACCGGGCGAACTCACCATAGAAGCACTCGATGCCTTGATGTATAAAGATCCTGTAAATGCTACTTTTGTGCGTGAAAACGGAGAAATAGTAATTAAACCAGAAGAAAAAGGAAGATATATTGATAAGGAAGCATGCGCAGAACTGCTTCCGCAAATAAAAGAAAACGGTCCGGAAGTAAAAATTCCATATTCAGCAATAGATGCCGAAATCACAAAAAAATCTCTTGAAGGAAAGCTTTTCAACAAAGAGCTTGCATCTTATACAACAAGATTTAATGCCGGAAGTGTAAACCGTTCTTCTAACATCGCCAATGCAGCATCAAAAGTAAACGGAACAATTCTCCTCCCGGGAGAAACATTCTCATTCAACAAGGTTGTCGGAAAACGAACCGTGTCAAACGGATTTAAACAGGCACCGGAATATCAGAACGGACAGAGCGTAATGGGGATTGGCGGAGGAACATGCCAGGCAAGTACAACTGTATACAGTGCTGCTCTCTATGCCGGTCTTAAAATCACAAAACGTTCAAACCACTCAATGTCAGTAAATTATGTACCTCTCGGTCAGGATGCAACAGTTACAGACGGCGGACTTGACTTGCAGTTCCTTAACAATACTGATTATCCTATAAAAATCAAAGCTTCTGTAAGCGGTGGTTCTGTTACAGTAACAATAGTCGGTACAGCAACTACACCAGAAAAAACAGTTAAGCTTGTTCATACACGTGTGGCGGCAAACTCGGGCTCTGCTGTACGAACAACAAGAATTTTCTATGATGTGAACGGAAATGAACTTTCACGCGAAGATTTGGGAGTAAGCAGATATAAACCTCACGGTTCAGGTAATTCTTCTGATAACAACTCATCAAACAATAATTCAACATCGTCAAACAATGAATCTGAAAACAACAATGAACCTGAGGCTACAGAAAGCAATAGTCCTGCACCAACAAAGAAACCTGAATCATCAGACAATAACACTTCTGATTCCGGTGAAAACAATACTTCATCCGGAAATAACTCATCATCAGAAAGCAGTTCATCATCTGAAAGCAACTCTTCATCAGATAACAGTTCATCATCTGAAAGCAGTTCATCATCAGGTGGCAGTTCATCATCTGAAAGCAGTTCATCATCAGGTGGCGGCTCCTCATCCGAAAGCAGTTCATCATCAGGTGGTGGTTCTTCATCTGAAAGCAATTCTTCATCAAGTGGAGGCTCATCAGCTCCGGCAGCAGATGCACCATCAGTACCTGTTAAAACAGACGAAACATAAATTTTAAGGGAGAGCTTAAACGCTCTCCTTTAAATATACGGAGTATAATAATGAATATTAAAGAATTTACGGAAAATAAAGAAATCAGCATTAACTGCTGTATACAAAAAATCAAAAACGCAGGAAATATTAAACTAATCAAACTAAGAACAGGCAGATACATTATTCAGGGAACATGCAAGGACGTATCGAAAATATGCGAAGGAATGTATGTAACCGTTACAGGCACTATCAGAAAAGAACCAAGAGCTGATTACGGATTCGAAATTGAAATATCAGATTTTAAAATCCTTTCCAGACCTGAATGTGCTCCTGAAATTTCTATTTCGGGCAAAACAATAGATTGTTCAATTGATTTAAACATTCAAAACAGGATAGCTACTTTAAGGCATCCTGATGAACGGTCAGTCTTCAGAATAAACGAAAGTATTACGTCAGCTTTCAGAAAATATATGTCAGAAAATGATTTTACTGAAATATACACACCCAAGATATCAAACACCGCAATAGGAAATGAGTCAAAATCATTTAAAGTTGATTATTTCAACACGGATGCTTATCTTGTAAGAAATCCTCAACTTTACAAGCAGGCGGCTGTTGCATACTTTGACAGAGTTTACGAAGTTGGTCATGTTTACAAAAACGAACGCCGTAACTCATCGCGTCATCTCAATGAGTTTATCAGGCTTGATGCAGAAATCGGATATATAAACGGAATTGAAGATATACTTAACATTGAAACTGAACTGATTAAATTCATAATCAATCATCTTAAAGAAAAAAACACATATGAACTTAATATCCTCAATACTGTTCTTCCGGATGTAAGTTCTATTCCTGTTCTCAAATTTGAAGAGGTTTTCGAAATTCTTAACAAGAAATGCCTTCAGTCAACTTTAGATCCGACAGACGAAACAAGAATATGCGAATATATTAAAAAAAGCCGCAAAAGCGACTTTGTTTATATTGTAAACTTACCTGCTGAAAAACAGCCGTTTTATGCAATGCCCGGACGAGGATTTTCTCTTCTTTACAAAGGCATGGAAATTTCAAACGGAGGACAAAGAATTCATGATTATAAAAAGCTTATTGAAAGTATAGCTCAGAAAAACATATCCACTGACGGTCTTGAAGACTATATAAACATATTCAGGTACGGAGTTCCTCCCCACGGCGGATTTTCAATCGGACTTGAAAGATTTGCAATGCAGCTTCTTAGCCTTAATAATATCCGCCGCGCTTCTTTGTTTCCCAGAGATTTACATCATTTAAGACCATAATAAACAGGGCTGTTGCCTTTAGCTCAGCCCCGTTTATTATGGTAAAACAATACTATTACCTACAACAAACATCATTTCCCCCGATTTAATGAGTTCTGCAACATCATAAGAATCTTTCGGAAGATTTTTTACTCTTACAGAATGTGTTCCCCACTGAAAATCATGATGGAGGTCAACTCCGCCCGATACAATAAGATTATTTTCAGATGCGAACTTTGCCGCCTCTGAGATTCTTGCATTATGTCCGGCATGGAAGTTAAACACTTCTACACCATCAAGACTTGCCGGATTTGCACGTACAAGGCCGTCACGAAACGGATGCGCCTGAATAATAATATTTTTATCATTTTTAAATTCCTTATAAAATACATCTATACCTTTATCAAGATAGTAAAAGCATTTCTCTACATCACTTTCATTAATACCATACACAAGATAATCGTTGTTATTCTCCGTAAAACGAATTTCCATGCCAAGATATACGGAAAGCTTGTCTCCTGCCGCTTTTTTTACATCGGTACAGCCTTTAAGATAAAATTCAGCCGCTTCTGCCCCATCTTTAAATCTTGATGGATAATCAGGCATAAAATGATTTGTTACAACAACACCGTCATATCCAAGTTCTACAAACCTTTTCGCAAACTCATCACATTCAAAGTCCGAACATCCGCTCACAGGATATGTATGTGCGTGTAGTTCTATTTTATATTTATATTCTTCAAACAGTTTTTCTTTTAAATCCTTCATATACTTTTACCTCTTATAAAGCTTATTTAAATCCCTGTACTTTTCTTTATTTATACCGTCAAGCTGTTCCTTCGTTATACGGAACTGCCAGTTACCGTCCGCTTTACCCGGTGTGTTCATACGTGTATCAGAACCGTAACCAAGCAAATCCTGAACAGGAATAATAACTGTTCCGGCACTTGAAGCAAAAAGTGTTCTTACTATTTCATCAAATCCCTCATTCCAGTCATTGCCTGTATATCCGCAGTATTCAAAAAGTCTTTTTCTCGAATTTTCATCAAGCTCCCAGATATATCCTAAAAGCGTATTATTATCATGAGTTCCTGTATACGCTATGCAGTTATTCAGATAGTTATGCGGCAAATGCGTGCTGTCATCATCAGACAGGAATCCAAATTGCATAACACGCATACCCGGAAATCCCGAATAATCCAGAAGCTCAACCACATCAGGAGTAATATCCCCCAAATCTTCTGCAATTATAAGCTTTTCAGAAAAATCTTTTTTAATCATATCAACAAAGTCATATACCGGACCCTGTTTCCATTCACCGCTTTTTGCGTTTTCGCTTCCTGCAGGCACTGCCCAGTATGAGCTGATACCTCTGAAATGGTCAATTCGTATTCCGTCAAAAATTCCGAGCATATGTTCAATTCTGTCATGCCACCATGAAAAACCGTTCTTTTTCATGTACTCCCAGTTGTATATAGGATTCCCCCACATCTGACCGTCAGGACAGAAATAATCAGGCGGCACACCTGCACCGCAGGTCGGAATAAAATCACTGTCAAGAAGATAATTATCCTTCTCCGCCCATACATCACTGCTGTCATAATCAACGTATATCGGAATATCTCCTATAATCTTTATTCCCTTATCATTGGCATATTCTTTAAGCACCGACCACTGACCGAAGAATTCATACTGAATAAACTTCCACATGAACAGTATTTTTTCGTCATATTCATCGGAAGTCCACTTATTCCATACCTCACCATTATTCGCTTCTTTAAGAGCCATAAAACAGCAGAAGTCGGAAAGATATTTGTTTTCACTTATAAATTTTTCGATTTTTTCTCTGTCAGTTGTACGCTCTGATGCCTTCATGAGTATCTGCATACGTGATTTGCCGAGGTATTCATACTCACATACATACGGTGAGCTCTGCTTTACGGAATCAAGCTCATCATTTGTCAGAAGTCCTTTCCCGGCAAGAGTTTCCAAATCCACAAAATAAGGATTCCCGGCAAATGCTGAATATGACTTGTACGGAGAATTACAGCTGTCAGCCATACAAAATGGCAGTACCTGCCAGTACGAAAATCCGCAATCTTCAAGAAAATCTATAAAATATTTTGCACTTTTTCCAAAGCTTCCTATTGAATAATTACCAAAAAGCGATGATATGTGCATTAAAACTCCACTTTGTCTTTTCATAATAACTCCAAACTTTTCATTTTATTTAACTGCTCTGTGACCAAGACCTATTGACACATCATTAAGATTTAAAACACCGATAGCGAAAAATACACATACAGTTATATGCCCTCTGTACCGTGCCACAGATATTTTACCACCAACATTAAGACCAATTGCTTTATCTGAAATCTGCTGGATAGCCTCATGTGTGGCTCCAACCACAGCACCTTCCTCTTCATGCGTTTCGCCGATAACCCCTTCACGCTTCGAAGCTACGACTGCACGTTCAAGAATCTTCGCAATTCCACCGGGGAAAGTTGCACCGAAATCTATCGCCACAGCCTGAATATCCATACCATTAAGTTCTGCCTTCACATTATTTTCTTCATCTCTGCTGTCGCTTATGGCAAGTCTGATTGCCGCCTTTGCTATTTCTTTTGAACCGTACTCCATATGCTACTCCTCCATTTGCTTCATCCCGGCATTTTTTCCTGCAAGATAACCTGTTGACCATGCAATCTGCAGATTAAAACCGCCTGTATATGCATCTACATCTATAATTTCACCTGCAAAATACAGGTTTTTCACAAGTTTTGATTCCATAGTTGATGGATTAATTTCTTTAACCCTGACACCGCCCGATGTTATAATCGCTTCCTCAATCGGCCGAAATCCGTCGACTGTTAACTTTAAGCCTTTCACTGTACTGACAAGATTCTGGCGTTCTTCACGTGTAAGACTGTTAATCTTCTTTCGTTCATCAATTCCCGAAAGACCGATGACAACAGGAATAAGTGCTTTGGGGAGAAGTGAATCAAGTCCATTTATTATATCCTTGTTCTTCTCAGTCTCAAAATCACGTATAAGTCTGTTGTCAAGCTTCTCCGCAGTCAGTCCCGGTTTCATATCAATATACATTGTATATTTGTTTTTTTCGAGATTTTTCATATGTGCTGATGCTGACAGTACAAGAGGACCACTGACACCGTAATGAGTGAACAGCATTTCTCCGAGTTCCTCAAAAACAATCTTATTTTTCTGATTTTTAACTGTAAGTGTTACATTTTTAAGCGACAGTCCTGTAAGACTTCCTGTCCATTTTTCTTCGGTAATAACCGGGATAAGTGACGGAATCAGTTCTGTAACCGTATGTCCCGCTTTTTCTGCAAGACGATATCCTCCGCCGTCCGAACCCGTCAGCGGATACGAAGCTCCGCCTGTTGCAACAATTACTTTACCTTGCAGTTTTTTACCGCTTTTTGTTTTTACACCGACCACAACACCATCTGCAATTTCTATACCAGTAACCTCATCTGTTATCAGCGTAACATTCTTCTTAAGTGCAAATTTAGTCAGTGCGTCGACTACATCTCCTGCCTTGTCGGAAACAGGAAACACACGTCCACCTCTTTCAACCTTTGTTTCAACACCGTGTTTTTCAAGAAGATTAATAATATCACTGTTTGTGAACTCATAAAAAGCACTGTATAGAAATTTAGGATTCGTCGGGACATTCGCAAAAAAATCTTCTATCTCTGCAGAATTTGTTATATTGCATCTGCCCTTTCCGGTTATCCTCAGTTTTTTACCGAGACGGTTATTCTTTTCGATAAGATATACCCTCTCTGCATTCTCAGCTGCATATCCACAAGCAATTAAACCTGCCGCACCGCCGCCGATTACTATTACATTATTCGGAATCATATACTTCGTAATCCCTCCAGATATTTTCAAGCTCGTCAAAGGTTTCCTTTGTCTTACTTCCCATCCTGTACCCCACCGCAAATATTAGTGCATTAAGTATGCTCATAGGTGCTACAAGCGAATCAGCAAAGGAATCCATTTCACTTTTTGCAAGCAGTGTACATGAAGAATGTTTTACAATTGGAGATTCTATGCTATCAGTAAGCGCAATTATATCAGCACCACGACGTTCTGCAAACGAAAGCGCCTTCACAGTTCCGCTTGAATATCTCGGAAAGCTTATTCCGAGCACCACATCTCCCCTGCCCGCATGGAACAACTGTTCTGTTATATCCTCCGCACCTGTTCCTGTTATTACTGTAGTATTTTCAAACAGTAATTTAAGATAAAACCCGGCAAAAGATGCAAGAGCCGCAGAGCTTCTTACACCAGCAATATAAACATGCTTAGCATTCAATATAAGTTCAGTCGCCTTGTTAAAATTATCATAGTCAAGCTCATGTATTGTTTTTTCCAGTTTCTCTATATCGGATTTCAGAACAGTCTTTGCAATATCTTTTTCAGATATTTTTTCTGAGGCTATTTCCATTCGCTCAGTTGCAGTAAGCTGTTTTTTAGTTTCTGTTTTGAGTGCTTTCTGAAACTCAGGATAACCGTCATAACCGAGACTTACAGCAAAACGTACAATAGTTGCTTCGCTTACACCCACACTCGACGCAAGCTTTGCCGCTGTCATATAAGCCGCATGCTTTTCATTTCCGATAATAAAATCAGCAATTTTTTTCTGGCTCTTCGTAGGGTTTAAAGCTCTGATTTTGTTAAGAATACCCTTATCCACAATTATGCCTCCACACGCTTATAAGTACAAAAGCTGAATGTTACGCCATTCTCCGTAACTTTATCGCTTACCTCTATAATCTTCCACTTATCGTTTTTGTCAAGATTCGGGAAAAATGCATCTGCTTCTCTGGAAGCTTCTACCTTAGTGATATATGCAGTATCACACATATCAAGCATAAGTCTGTATATACTCTCTCCGCCGATTACAAATCCCGTTTCCCCCTCTGAAAGCTTTATATCATCAACAGATGAAACCACTTCTGCACCTTCAATATCGCTGACAGTCCTTGAAAGAACTATGTTACGTCTATTTTTGAGTGGCTTTCCACCCGGAAATGATTCAAGAGTCTTTCTTCCCATGATAACAGTATGACCTTTTGTAGTTTCTCTGAAAAATTTCATATCAGTAGGTATAGAGAACAAAAGACTATTGTCTTTACCTATCCCCCACTCACTGGAAACTGCAGCTATTAATATCATATAAATCACAATCCTTCTATTGACATTTTTTAGATTTTATGTTAAAATAATGTTATTAATTAAATTATGAGGTGTTTTACATATGAAGTTATTAAACATTTTTAAGAAAAAAGGTATTTCCCTCACCTTTTCACTTATATGCGGTATAGCATATTATATAATGGTTACAGGATTTGCAAGAACTTATACCGCAAACGAAACTGCAGGAACACTTCTTTCGTTTTTCTTCCTGCCCACAATAGTCTGCGGAATGGCAGTTGTTGTTTTTAAAGCCATGAAAACATTTACAGATAACGAAGCTGCAGGTTCTGTTGCAACACTTTTCTTTACTCACCTGTTTGTAATTCTTCTTGCAATAGTTACATTTTTCGGATTTTTCATCTGAAACATTTAGTCCCAAAGAGGGTATTGCTTAGCGCAACACCCTCTTTTATTACGTTGATAAATTTATTCAAGCTTATCCCAGGTAAATTTTTCAAGCTCATCAATTTCCACGTTATTTTTCAGTATATCAAAACCGCTGTCATTATTATCTGTATTTTCATGACTCTTTTTGAAGTTTTCATTTTCCTTTTCAGCAGCTTCTATCGTGAAAATTCCCTGTTCATGCCATCTTTCAATTATTCTGTCCATATACGGGAATGATATTTTATTGATTCTGAGGATACAGTATTCATACGAAAGTGCAATAAGTTCCTCAGGCATTCCGAGAGTATCATGCCATTTTGTAAGATAATCCTCTTCTATGCCGGTAAGACGTCTGTCACGTATTCCGAATACCTGTTTAAGATTATTCATATAGTTCTTCTTTGTTTCTTCCTCAGAAAGGAACTTTTCCACCGCTTCAATTGAGTTGATTCCGCGTTTATTCCAGCCAAGAGCAACCTTTTCTACGTAAGACATACTCTTTTTACCTATAGATACGCAATATTCAAGAAGCATGAGAATAACCTCAGGCGAAAAAGAAAGCTTATCATAAAACCAATAAAGACTTTTTATTTCAGCCGTACTGAGTGTACTCGAAAGTACCTGTTCAGAAATCTGAATCATTTCCGAGAGCTTTGCATCTCCCTCTATGCGTGAAGTTATATCAGAAATATCATACGAAGAAGAATCAGTATTATCTGCGTTATTTTCAGCTACTTCAGCATTTTCATATTGAACACGTTCTTCCTCTTCTTCAACCTGTAGCACGCCCTGATTTTCCCAGTATCTCACTGCCTGAAGCACATCACTCTCTAAAAGCTGGAGACTATTCGCAACATCCGCAAATGCCACCTGCTTGCCGTTTGCAATAAGCATCAGTATATGAATATACACCTTTATAAAAACAGCATTAGTGTTAGGAAATACATCTTCTACAAGCTTTTTTGATATAGCAATATAATCCTGATTTGCTTTTACTGTAAGCATCTGAACACTCCTTACGCAAGTCTTATAGACTTAATTACGCAATCCTTAACAGGTTTATCGTTATAATCAGTCACAGTATCTGCTATTTCATCAAGGACTTCAAATCCGTCTGTAAGCATACCGAAAGCTGCATACTGACCGTCAAGATGCGGAGCATCCTGATGCATGATAAAGAACTGACTGCTTGCAGAGTTCGGGAACATTGTTCTCGCCATTGAAAGCACACCTCTTGTATGAAGAAGCTTGTTGTCAAATCCGTTAGATTTAAACTCACCCTTAATGCTTTCAGTTTCCTTAGGTCTTCCGTCAGGGTACATACCTCCACCCTGAATCATGAATCCGCTGATAACTCTGTGGAAGATGAGTCCGTCAAAGAACTCATCTTTTATAAGCTTTACGAAGTTTTCTACGGTAATCGGAGCAACCTCCGGGAAAAGCACTGCTTTCATTACCTTATCGTCATCCATTGTAATTTCTATATTAATTTTCTCCATCTTCATTCTCCGTTTCTTCAATTTCTACAGCTTCATTATCAGGTGCCGTTGTTTCTTCATCATCATCTCTACCTGTAAGAGCAATGCTTACGACGTTGACACCTTCATCAAGCTTCATAAGACGAACACCCTGAGTATTACGTCCGATTGTGCTGATTTCATCAGCATGCATTCTTATAACAACACCGCCTGATGTAATCATGAGTAAATCATCTTCATCATTGACAGCAGTCATTCCTGCAATATAACCGGTCTTATCAGTAATCTTATACGTTCTTACACCCATTCCGGCTCTACCCTGGAGATGATACTCATCAAAGCTTGATTTCTTACCATATCCGTTTTCAGTTACAACAAGACATTCTGAACCGTCACGTATTACGCATCCGCCTATTACATAATCACCTTCACGAAGCCTAATGCCTCTTACACCACGAGCAGTTCTTCCAACGCCTCTTACATCAGTTTCCTTGAACCTGATAGCCATACCGTTATGTGTAGTAAGCATAATCTGACTGTCACCATCTGAAATTTCAACTCTGATAAGAATATCGCCCTCATCAAGAGTAATTGCGTTAAGACCGTTTGTTCTGATTTTTGAATAGTCTGTAAGTCTTGTCTTCTTAATAACACCGTTTTTAGTAATAAACAACAGGTTTTCGCCATCTTCAAAATCATGAACAGGAATAATAGCAGTAACCTTTTCTTCAGCTTCAATCGGAAGAAGGTTAACAACAGCCATACCTTTTGCCGTTCTTCCCGATTCAGGAATCTGATATCCCTTAAGTCTGTAAACACGGCCTCTGTCTGTAAAGAACAGTATGTGGTCATGAGTAGAAGTTGTAAGAAGCTTTTCAACAAAGTCTTCTTCTCGTGTTGCCATACCGGAAATACCACGTCCTCCTCTGTGCTGTGACTTATAAGTATCAGCAGGAATACGCTTAATATATCCGTTATGAGTCATCGTAAGAATTACTTCTTCCTCTTCTATAAGGTCTTCATCGTCAAAATCATCAGATATCATTGAAATTTCGGTACGACGTTCATCACCGAACTTATTCTTCATAGTAATAAGGTCTTCCTTAACGATTTCAAGAACTCGTGATTCATTCGCGAGAATATCCTCGTATTCATTAATCTTAGCCATTGTATCTGCATAATCGGCTTCAATTTTATCTCTTTCGAGACCTGACAGACGACCGAGCTGCATCTGTACAATAGCAGTAGCCTGTACATCTGTAAGACCAAATCTTTCGCTCAGATTTTCCTTAGCATCTGCAATACTCTTTGATGCACGTATTATATTAATTACTTCATCAATATAGTCAATCGCTATTCTGTAACCTTCAAGGAGATGTGCATGTTCTTTCGCCTTTTTGAGGTCAAACTCAGTTCTTCTTCTTATTACGTCCTCCTGATGAGAAATGTAATAATCAATCATTTCACGAAGATTAAGGCATTTCGGTTCTCCGTCAACGAGAGTAATAAGTATCACTCCGAATGTTTCCTGCATCTGTGTAAACTTGTACAAATTATTAAGTACAACATTCGGGTTCGCATCTTTCTTAAGCTCAATTATAAAGTTGATATTTGTATCAGACTCGTCACGTGTTGAAGAAATACCGTCGATTTTTCCGTCACGTACAAGTTCGTTGATATGAGTTTCGAGCTTTGCTTTATTAACCTGATACGGAAGCTCAGTAACAACAATTCTGTTTCTTCCGTTATATTCCTCTATTTCAGCTTTGGCACGCATTATAATTCTGCCGCGTCCTGTTGTATAAGCCTTTCTTATACCGCCGCGTCCCATAATAAGACCACCTGTCGGGAAGTCAGGTCCCTGAATATGTGTCATAAGCTCTTCAAGAGTTATATACGGATCATCAATAACAGCAACAATACCGTCTACAACCTCACAAAGATTATGCGGTGGAATATTTGTTGCCATACCTACAGCTATACCGCTTGAACCGTTTACGAGAAGATTAGGGAATCTTGACGGCAGTACACTCGGCTCAAGAAGCTTATCATCGTAGTTCGGTACAAAATCAACCGTTTCCTTTTCTATATCATTGAGCATATATGCCGCAATTTTGGACATTTTTGCTTCCGTATATCTGTACGCAGCAGCCGGGTCACCGTCTACCGAACCGAAGTTACCTTTACCCTGTACAAGAGGATATCTCAGTGAGAAATCCTGAGCAAGACGAACCATTGCATCATAAACAGAGCTATCACCATGCGGGTGATATTTACCGAGAACATCTCCGACAGTTGCCGCAGACTTTCTGAAATCATTTTCATACAACAGATTCGATTCATACATATCGTAAAGAATACGTCTGTGAACGGGCTTCATACCGTCCCTTACGTCAGGAAGAGCACGGCTCACAATAACACTCATCGCATAGTCAATGTATGATTTTTTCATTTCGCTGTTAAGCTCTACATCTATAACCTTAGAATTTTCTATCGCAGTCATATCAAACTGCTTTTCGGCCTTTTTACGTGCCATTAATATCCACTCCTGTCTCTCCTGTTAGGAGATATATTACATACACAATTATTGTACCACATTTTTTCACAAAAAGCAAGTAATTCCGAATAATTTTTTAGTTTTTTTTCATTTTTCAATAATACATACAGCCTCCGCCGCAATACCTTCCATCCTACCCGTAAATCCAAGCTTTTCTGTTGTTGTTGCTTTAACACTTATGAACGAAACATCTACGCCAAGTGCGTCTGCTACATTTTTTCTCATCCTTTCGATATAACCGGCAATTTTGGGTTTCTGGGCAATTATTGTAATATCTGCATTTGAAAGCTTATACCCATTCACGCATATAACTCTGCTTACTTCTTCAAGAAGTAATATACTTGATATTCCTTTGTATTTGTCATCATTATCCGGAAACAAATGCCCTATATCTCCAAGTGCCGCTGCACCAAGCATTGCATCACAAAGTGCATGAAGTGCAACATCAGCATCAGAATGTCCGTCAAGTCCAAGTTCAAACGGAATTTTTTCCCCGCATAGAAACAACTCTCTCCCCTTAACCAATCTATGCACATCAAAACCATGACCTATTCTAATCATTTCTACTCCTCCTGTCTTTGTTTCTCTTCAGGGCATACGAAGAAAAAGCATAAATAAATATTATAAGATACAACAATAACGTTAACGCAAAAAATAAATTTCTGACTGTCAGATTAAGACTTCGCAGAACATCATATCTCAGAATTCTCATCACAAGAACATGATACAGATATACACTAAATGACACACCGCTTATTTTTTGTGAAATCCCGTATATAAAATCAGATTTTTCTGCAAGCCTGATACATAACCCTATCAAAAAAACAACAGATACTGCAACGTATATTAGATTAACATAATTTTCGCCCGGATATCCTACTCCTTTATATTCCGTCAAGCGTTTAATCCCTACATGAGCTATCAGAGATAAAAGGTATATCCCCGCTCCAATGAATATGTGTTTTTCACATTTCTCTGCAATTTTATACTTTGAAAAAAACATTCCAAGAACAAAATAGAAAATAAATGTTCCCATAAACCTGTCAGCATAAATGAATTTTGCAAACCCAATACAAAGTATGGTTATAAAAAGAGACACAACTGTTGTTATTCCCGGCAATTTCTTAAATATATAACTTACAAAAGGAAAAATCAGGTAAAGCTGTAAAGCAATAATTATGTAGTAAAAATGAGAGTCTCTCGTTCCGAGAAAAACATTCCCCGGAATTTCAGAAAATCCCGCCATTCCTTTTGAATAAAAATAAATAAAATACGCAAAAACGGAAATACAATACGGCAAAAAAATCTTTTTTATCCTACCTATATAAAATCCGTAAACATCAATTTTTTTATTATCATATTTCCCATAAAGCTTATATCCGCTCAGAAAAATAAATGCAGGTACGGAAAAACAAAGTGCTTTATTTATAAACGCCATTATCTGATAAAATCCGCCATATTTCAGATGTACCACAGGCACAGCTGTAAGATGTATCATCACAACACACATACATAAAACAGCGTTCATGACTGTTATACCTTTATAATCAGCTTTCATATCTTCACCTTTTAAATCAAATTTTTATCTCATCCCTGAGAATTATACTTTTCTAAAGCAGCTACGATTTCTCCCGGTGTACTCACAATTTCCACAGCATTGCCTTTTTCAAGTTCTCCGTCAGCTCCGTATCCATAACTTACACCGATTCCCGGAATACCGTTTATCTCTGCACCCTCAAGGTCATAAATCCTGTCACCTATCATAATTGTATTATCACGAGACGCACCAAGAGAATCCATGGCATTTTTTATCACAGCCGCTTTATCCGTATTCGTTCCGTCAAGCTCACTTCCGGAAAGATAGGTAATATATTCCGATATGCCGTATTTATCACATATTTTCTCAGAAAACACTTTGGGTTTACTTGTAGCTATCGCAAGAATGTATCCCTTATCTTTAAGTACTGACAACATAGGTATTACCCCGTCATACACACCGTTTTCAAAAATTCCGGTTGGTGCATACCGTTCACGGTAGTATTCAACAGCCAATGCTCCATCTCTCTCAGACAGGTTTGCATACTCCATAAAGTGCTCTTTAAGAGGTGGACCTATAAACTCCACAAGCTCATTACATTCTCTTTCTATACCAAACTTTCTGAGCGCATACTGTACGCACTTTGTTATGCCTTCTTTCGGATCTGTCAACGTTCCGTCAAGGTCAAATAAAATATATTTCAGCATATAGTATCTCCGTTCTAACATTTAATATTTTAAACTTATATTATATTCAGATACAATCATTATCAATAAGTTTTTTCATCCTTAACAAGTCCGCCATCTTCGTAGTGTTGCGAACCATCTAATTCTATAACGATATTTGCTTTTGCACAATAAAATCGGCTATGTATTTTCCCAACACTTTTTATCTGGTAAACTTCATAAGATATTCTCTCAAGAAATCATACCAAAGATGTCGTTCTTCTTTTGTCATATTTTTTCTGAGTCCCTTTGCAAACAGAATTTTTTTACTATTGTATTTTCTATCCATTCACACCCCATCCGTTTTGCTTTCGCTCAACACCTCTCATTACACAGGGGAGGTGTGTTTATCTCGTTATTTTTTCTACAAATCCATTTTGTTCGTGTCAAAACAAAAAGAAAAAATTATCTGCCAATATCATACACGCTCATAATTTTTATTGATTTCTTAAGGTCTTCTGCCTTATGAGTTGTTTTTGATTTTACAGTATACGCATCCGCATTGGTTAAATCAACGAAATTATCAGAAAGTACGCAGTCATATCCTTCAAAATCAATATTAACATTCTTTGCAAAAACATCAGATGCTATTGTAATTTCAACTCCGTCATCACAATCCGAAATATCCACCTTAAATTCCGGTTTATTCCAGTTAAAATGCTTCGGGACAGTGAAAAGCTGAGTTTGTCTTGATATAAAATTCCCATAAGCATCATACAAATCAACATACACAAATTCATCATACGGATTTTCAGGATTGATTTTCAGAGTAAAAACATCCTCGCTGCTAAGCTTTTCTACAGAAATCATCTGACTATACATATTCTTTTCTTCAAATTTTGAATTACTTACACAAAGACGTATTTCACCATTGAAATCAGCCATTGTTTCATTTGATATGTTAACCGTTAATACGTCTTTTTCCAGAAAAAGTCCCATTTCAATCGGAGCATAAAATTTCTTCGCTGCATAATGAAGCGCTTTATATCTCAAATGACTGTCAATGCTCGACCACGATGCAACAGGCCAGCAATCATTAAACTGCCAGTATATAGACCCCATACAGTAACCTCTGTTACGTCTGAAATGTTCCACACCGTATTTGATAGCGTCTGCCTGCAGAATCTGTGAAGCATATACAAGCGTTTCAAAAGTAACAGGATACAAATAGTTGTCCGCCAGATACATAAGTATCTTTTTATTACCGCCTACGCATTTCTGATGATTTTCCATCACCCTTGAAAAACAGTTCATATCCTCTTTTTCGCAGAAAGATTCTATAGTTTTAATTGAAGGATATGCTTCAAAACCGTATTCAGAACAAAAACGGAATTTATGTTTTCTGTATTCTGTAAACGGTACACCGCCATGCCATACTTTCCAGTAATGAATATCTCCGCGTGTTTCAGAACACGGGTCATCAAATCCACCTCCTGATGATGAGCTGGACGGCCAGTAGAATGTATCCGGAACGAGCTTCATACACAAATCACTGAAAATTCTTTCGTATAATTCTACGTAATCCTCACGAACAAGCAGACTTTCTCCGACACCGCCGAATGCAACGGTTTCCTCCATTTCGTTGTTACCGCACAGCATCCCGAGCGAGGCATGGTTCCGTAGTCTTTTTAAGTTATATTCAGCTTCTGCAATGAATTCCTTCTTCATTTCCTCGTTAAGCCACACATTAGCACAGGCAATCATAAAATCCTGCCAGACCAGAATTCCGTATTCATCACAAACGTCATAGAATTCATCATCAGGATAGTATCCCCCACCCCATACACGTAATGTATTAAAATTTGCATCAACAGCAGTATCTATGAGTTTTCTTAAACGTTCAGGAGTAATACGTGAAATTAAATTATCGATCGGAATATAGTTTGCACCCATAGAGAAAATCTTGACACCGTTTATCACAAAGCAGAATTCACTTCCTGTTTCATCCGGCTGTGTGCTGACAGTAAGTGTACGCAACCCTATTTTTTGTGTTTTTGTATCAATAACTTCGCCGTCTTTTACCATTTCAACCGTAAGATCATATAACGGCTGTTCTCCGTAGCCTCTAATCCACCAAAGCTTAGGATTTTCTATTTCAAATTTTCCCTTACCGTTATCCAAACGAATTTCCTTACCATCAATCTTTGCATACAATTCACATCCCTTAGAATGCTTGGTTTCTGCTTCAACAGTAAGAATAACTCTGCCGTTTACGTGTTCCTGACTTGAATAAACATCGGCAATTCTGTCATCATTATACATATCAAGAACAACCTGACGAAAAATTCCCATATCAGGCAATGTAGGCCCCCAATCCCATCCGGACATATAAAGAGCTTTCCTGAGATGCGCGGCACCTTTTATAGTATCACCGTTTGTATAGAGATAGTGCTTGTTGTTCATTTTTCTGAAATACTCTATAGGTGATGAAAAATTAAGTACTATTCTGTTTGTACCGACTTTAAGCAAATGTTTAATCTCATATGTATATGCAGTATGCATATTCTTCACGCAATCTATCTCTACACCGTTAACCTGAATACTGCAAATTGTATCCAGTCCCAGAAAAGTAAGCTCAGCATATTCCTTCTCAAGCATAGAGGCTTCTATGTCAAATTCACTTTCAAAAGTACAATCCAATTCCGAAAGCTTGGTTGCTTCTATTTCATTAAGACCGTAAAACGGGTCATCAATAAGCTTATGTTCCAAAAGCACGCTGTACATTGTGCAAGGTGCAGAGCATGGCAAATATTTATATTCTCCGCAAGTCATTTTCCAATCATTTATAAACATGAAATCACTCCTGTTTTATACATATTTGTCAAAATTATTATATCATAAAGATATAATAATGTCAAGATTTTAATCAGCACATTATTTTATACAAAAAATCAAGAATAATATTTTTATGTTATATTTTTTTTAAAAGTATTGACATTATTTATAAAATGTGATATAATTTGTCCAATAAAACAAATGTAAACGTTTACATTCGTATTTTCAGGAGGTTATTATGGAAAAATCAAATCTTGACAAATTTAAAGACGTATCACCGGACAGCGTTGTTGTTGACAGAAGCAAAAAGCTTCGTATAGCAATTGTCGGAACAGGCTGGATTGCAGGCGCTCACATGGAACAATATCTTAAAATGGAAGATGTAGAAATTGTTGCAGGCTGCGATATTGTCGAAGGAAAAGCAGAAGCTTTCTTCAAGGATTACGGTCTTGAAAATGTTCACTGCTATCAGTCAGACAAGGAAATGTATGAAAAAGAAGAACTCGATGCAGTAAGTATCTGTACATACAACAAAACTCACGCAGAATGTACCATAAATGCCCTTAATGCAGGTCTCCACGTCCTTCTCGAAAAACCCATGTGTGTAACAACAGAAGAAGCGGTTGAAATAATGAGAGCTGAAAAAGCAAGCGGAAAAATCCTTTCAATCGGATTCCAACCCAGATTTGACAATAACATGAAGCTTGTAAAAAGCGTTGTTCAGTCTGGTGTGCTCGGTAAAATATACTACATTCAGACAGGCGGTGGAAGACGTGTCGGTATCCCCTTCCCCTACGGAACATCATTTATTGCGTCCGATACAGGTGCTATCGGTGCAATGGGAGATATCGGATGCTACTCACTCGATATGGTTCTCAACGCTCTCGGATATCCGAAGCCGCTCACTGCATCCGGATACACATCGGATTTCTTTGGCAAAAATCCTAAGTACAGCGGATATGTAAACAGCGGTCATCCGGAATATGCAAAGGCATTCGGAGTTGAAGATTTTGCAGCTGCATTTGTACGTCTTGAAGGAGATATCATTCTCGACTTCAGAATCTCATGGGCAGCTCATATTGATACACCGGGAGACACTATCATTCTCGGTACAGAGGGCGGTCTCAGAATTCCAACAACAGAGTGCTGGAACGGTTCAATCGGCGGTGACCTCGTTATTTATCATACTGTCGCAAACGAAACTGTCGAAACTATAATTCCGCAGAAAAAGCAGGAAGTAAGCTGCTTCGAGCTCAAAATACGTTCATTCCTTGATGCAATTCATACTAACGGTGAAGCTCCGATTTCATCTAAAGAAATCATTTACAACCAAGCTATTATTGACCATATTATCAAATCAGCGAAGATTGGTAAGGAAGTTGATATTGTCATTCCGGAGGTGTAAAATATGAGCAGATTTAAATTAGGGCTTCAGCTTTATTCAGTTCGTAACGAAATGGAAAAGGATATGGAAGGCACAATAAAAGCCGTTGCTGACATGGGTTATGACTGTGTAGAATTTGCAGGATATTTCGGCAGAACAGCCGAAGAAGTAAGAGAAATGTGCGATAGATACGGACTTGAAATAGTTTCGGTTCATCAGATTCATCCGCCAATGCTTGAAAGACCTGAAGAAGAAATCAGATTCTTCAAGACTCTCGGAATTAAGTACTATGCTATTCCCTACGTCGGCAAAGAAGACTGGGAAGCAAATTACGACAAGCTTATAGGCGAATTCAGACAAATATCCGAAATTCTTAAAAACACAGGTATAAAACTGTTATATCACAACCACGACTTTGAGTTTTATTCAAAACGTGGTGATTTATGCGTGCTTGATTCTATATACGAAGATCTCGGTACAGATGTAATTGCACCCGAACTTGATACATGCTGGGTTCACTATTCCGGAAATGACCCTATTGCATATATAGAAAAATACGGTGAAGCTGAAGAAGTTCTTCATCTTAAGGACTTTGAATGTACAAAACTTGCAGGCGGTCCCGTATATGCTCTTATAGATGCAGAAGGCAAAGCCCAGGGCGGAGATAAAGATTCAGACGGTTTTGAATTTCGTCCGGTAGGTTACGGAAGACAGAATGTTCCTGCTATAATGAAAGCAGCTGAAGATACTGCAATAAAATATGTCATTGTTGAACAGGATAATCACCCTTCCGGTGATGCACTTAAGGATGCAAAAGACAGTATAGATTATCTGAAATCAATCGGATACTAAAAAAATCGGCTTCGTGCCGATTTTTTTATTGAGTAGAATCACGTCTTATAATCTTATGAGGCAATATAATACTTTCGGTTTTCTCTTTTCTGATAAGTTTCAAAACAAGTTCAAAGGCATTTCGTCCAAGTTCCGAATGAGGCTGTGCGACGGTTGTAAGTTTAGGCGTTGATGTATATGAAATATCAGTATTATCAAATCCTATAACCTCAACAGCACCCGGAACATCAATTCCCTTTTCCGACAATACATTCACAACACCTGCCGCCATTCTGTCAGACACTGCAAAAACACCTTCAAACTCTCTTTTTTTTGAAAGAAACTTATCAAATTCCATTATCGCATTCCGATATCCGTAGTTCCCGTATACCACAAGATTCTCATCGAACTGTATGCTGTTTTCAGCTAAAGCTCTCTTATATCCCGAAAGTCTTTCTCTTGTAGATAAAAGTTCATTTTTTACAGTATAAAAAACTATGTTACGTCTTCCGTTCTTTATAAGCAAACTAACTGCATCATACGCCGCAAGTTCATTATTTATGGATACATACGGAGTATAAACAGTATCAGTAAACTCATTACACTGTACTACCGGAATTTTCTTTGACAGCGCTACTGTAGCTTCATTCGTAAGCATACTGTTAAGTATTATAATACCGTCAAACAATCCGTTGCATGCAAAATTTATATAATGTTCTTCCTTTTGTCTGTCACCGTCTGTTGTACATATCATTACGTAATATCCGTTTTCATTCGCAATCTTATCAATCGCACCAATTACACGGCTACAAAATGTATTTGCAAGTGATGACAAAAGTATCATTATAATTTTCGTTTCACTTCCACGCAAATTCTTACCGAAAAGGTTGGGTTTATAACCCAACCTTTCAATTGTTTGCATAACCAACTCTTCCGTTTGTTTTGTAACGGTTCCGCTTTTGTTTATAACTCTGGATACCGTGGCAACAGATACATTCGCTTCACGTGCCACATCTTTAATTCCTGTCATATAAATCTCCGATTATTCAACACCTAATGTAACAATTTCAAAAGGCTTAACTTTTATAATCCACTTTCCGTTTTCTTCCTCAATCTTACCAAGATTATTCTCAGTAATATTACTTCTGAAAAGGTTTGTTACAACTGAAGTCTTATCAACAGTCAAAACTTCTTCTTTATCTGAATAGCTTACCCATCTCATAATGATATTATCATTGCCGAGAGCTTTTTTGAGAGCCGTCATTCTCAGCATATTTCCACTCCATGATATCCCACCGTTTTTATAATCACCTTCAGAAATATTGACATTCTGAACAGCCTGCAGTGGATACTGGAATGCAGCAGCTGTCTCAAACCCTTCGCTTTCATCTGCAAAAGGAATGATTTCATACTCAAATACAAGATTCTTAAGTTGTTGTGAACGCTTTGTCGGGAATACACCCCAGTCACCCACCTCTCCCGTAGCTCGTACAAGAGTCAATGCAATTGTATTGTCCTTAAGAATTTCATATTCATATATTCCTATATTAGCAACAAAAATTCCCGACTGTTCATCCTTCATAGTCACAAATCCCTGCTGATGCTCGCATCCGCTTGGATTTTCCCAACAATCATTATGTTTATTATTTCTCTTAGCCGCTTCGAATACAGATTCTGCCTTATGTTCAGTACATTTGATATCTGTAGGAATAAGAACACGGAGTCTGTGGTCTTTTGCTTTATTTTCAAATTCTGTACGAACCTTAAGCGCCTTTCCGTTCTTTTCAAGAGTGATGTATGTATCAATAGTCATTTCAACAAGCTTTTCGCTTCTTCCCGCTTTACGGTTACGGAAATGAGTCATTGAGCCAATTTCCTTCCGGAGCATTTCATCAGCAGATTCAGGAATAATTATCTTTGAAGAAATCTTGTATTCCGCCTTGTATTCTTCATCAGCCACCACTTCAACTGCAACATTTTCTCCTGACAGAATCGGAGTATCTTTTTCCATACCCTTGAAGATATATTCATTACCCACATCACCGACATCCTCATATCTGAGAATATTGCTGAATATTCTTCCTGTAATCTTATCTGTCAGATTAACGGTACCGTCTGAATTAATTTTCACACCAAGGTATTCATTTTCCATACAGTTACCAGGTTTTATAAGACTTGATGCTTTTTCGGTATTTTCTTTTACAAGACCGTATGTTTTATACCCCATAGCAGGAATATTTTCAGCTTCGAAGGTTACAGTTACGTATTCTGCCGCATAAGGTTTTCTGAAGCTGTCATCAGGAAGGTCATACCCGAATCTGGAACCGTTATGCACAATGCTGCACGGAATCTTATTTCCATCAGCATCTACAAGTACATAATTTACATCTTTAGGAAGCGAATCAAACAGTTTAAGATTACCATGAATATTACTTCCGTCATAATTACGCTGAATATCAACATTTACAGATAAAACTCCGCCATTCGGTTTTCCGAATGTGTTAAACACAGTAAAAACTGCATCACAACCGTCAAAGCTTGTCGTATCAATATTATTTGCAAGATATGCAAGACATTTATTAACCACAGTTTCTGCCGCTTGTCTGCTCTTTATAAAACGTGTTCTCATTTCGTCGTTTACTTCATCAACACTGCATCCGCAAATGCTGTCATGAGGATGATTCTTCATAAGTGTTTTCCATGCGTAAATCAGCATATCTTCATCATATTCAAGACCTGCAGTTTTCGCCATTACTGAGAGCGGCTCAGCTATGCTTTCCAGAATAATTTCTCCCTGTCTGTTCATACGTTTTAAATCCGCATGAGAAGAACAGGTGTTGACAAGAGTTGTCCACCCATCTGTATTCTGGCTTATAAGCTCGCCATTTATCACTGCCAAATCGTCAGGAAGTTCTTTTATAATTGCATCTGCATAATCCTCAAAATTTGAATGAATAAAGTTATAATCAGGATAATTCTCGCGTGCCGCTTTTATAGCTTCCCCAATATCAGGCTGAAGTGGCTGATGGTCACATCCATTCATTAAGAGAAGCTCGTCAGTAGAAGCATATTTTAATACATCGGTAATTTTTTTATCCCAGTATTCGCTTGCTCCATCGGCGGGCATTTCCCATCCGTTATTATACCAGTTTGCAAGAAGTATTGCCGGTAAACTGCTTCCGTCCGGAGACTGCCAATGCATCTCAGAATACTGTGATGAATAATCAGAAAAATCAGAAACCTCATTAGCCTCTCCTGTCGGCTTTACTCCGCGTCCAAAAACTATAGCCTTCATCCCTGCCTGTTTCAAAATCTGCGGCATCTGACCTGCATTACCGAACGAGTCCGGAAAATAACCTATCATGTTAACCTTTCCGAACTCTCCGGCGATTTTCATACCTATAAGAAGATTTCTGACATTTGATTCACTGCTTGTAAGAAATTCATCCTGGAGCACATACCAAGGACCTGCATAAAACCTACCTTCAGATACGTACTTTTTTATTAAATCAATATTCTGAGGTTTTATCTCAAGATAATCCTCAATTAAAGCTGTATGTCCGTCAAGATTAAAACTCTTGAATTCTTCTTCTGTTTCAAACTTTTCTATACATCTATCGATAAGCTCTATAAGCTTTGCTCTGTGATATTCAAACGGCATATACCATTCTCTGTCCCAGTGACTGTGTGAAATAATATGTATATTCTTCATTTAATCATCCTATCTGTTTCGTATTTTACTTAATTATACTATAAATGTAATAATATGTCAAGTTACATTTTCTATACAGTTTTTAAATAATTACAAATTTTCCCGATAAGAGAATTCATCTTTTTCCGAATATCTCTTTCACATTCAACTATCCGAAAATAAGGATGATTTTTCCATACTTCAGTAAATCTTAAATCAAGTTCAGCCGCTTCTTCGGGAGTTTCTATTCTTGCGGAATTATTTTCAAGTGTATAAAATTCCTTTGCACCGTTTGCCGCTGACTTTAAATGAAAAACTGCATCATACCGTTTTAACACGTCAGCTTCTGTCATATTAAGCTCAGTTATTGCACTATTAAAAGCTTCTTCGCCCATATATGCCTTACTGTCCATAATTCCCCTATCGCATACAATCAGAATCTTGTCACAGTCTTTTATTTTCTCTGCCGAGATACTGAAAACATCCTCCTTTGCAGTCTGCATTTCCAATTGGCATCTCTGATAATCACATCTGCTTTCAAGCGTCCATGGTGCAATGCCTGATTTTATAAGCTCAGTTGCAGTTTCTGCCATCACCAAAACACAATATCCTTCATTTTTAAAATATTCCCTTATATATTCCGTAGCGGTTGATTTACCGGCACACGGTCCACCTGTTATAACAATTTTTCTGATTACTTTTTTCCCCATAGCACCTTCCCGACCTTCACATCAAGATACAACTGTATGTACAGTAGATTTAGAAATATGAAACACTTTCGCAGTAGCTCTTACTGTCGAATTATTTTCTATTATGTAATTTGCAAGCGAAACCGCTCGCTCCTCAATATAATCCTTCATCTTAACACTTCCTTATACATACTTTAATTAATTTTATGCAAATTCCAACGATTATATGAATAGGACTGCACTAACAGTACAGTCCTTTGCTATATGTTTCATTCTGTAAGTCCAAAGCTTACATATAAGGCTTCATCAACCTTATTCATAAGCTCTCTGTCAAGCTTTCCTATTTTTTCTCTCAGGCGTCGTTTATCAAGAGTTCTTATCTGCTCGGTCAGAATTACCGAGTCCTTATGGAGTCCGTAATCCTGAGCCGAAAGTTCTATATGAGTAGGCATCTTTGCTTTATTAATTTTACTCGTTATAGCCGCGGCAATCACTGTCGGACTATACTTGTTGCCCACATCATTCTGAATTATCAGAACAGGTCTTATACCTCCCTGCTCAGACCCTACCACAGGACTGAGGTCGGCATAATAGATATCTCCTCTTTTTACAATCACCACTACTCACTCTCCATCAGTTTTTCCTCTAAGCTGATTAAGGCTTCATTATCAGCCGCTATACCTTCCCCGGCAAGCTCTGCATTAAGCCCGGCCATTTCCAAATAACCTTTTTTTAGCTGTTCCTCCGGAAAGGAAACATTTGAGGCATTATTTTTTTGTGACAAAGCAATCAGGCCCCCTGTTTCATTATTAGATTTTTCATAGTTCTGAGAAATACGCTAACATTTAAGAAAATTAAGTTCCCTTACCGCCTCCCCGTTTTTCATATATATTCTGGGGATACGTTTGGACACCAGGCAAATAACTTCATAGTTTATACTGTCCATCCATCCGGCAACATCATCAGCTGTTATTTCTTTATCTGAAAACAGGATAACTTCATCACCTATACTGATATTATGGACATTTGTTACGTCAATCATACATTGATCCATGCAAATTCTGCCTAAAATTTTAACCTTCTCTCCTTTGACAAGAACTTTCCCGTCTTTGGCTATAGACCTTACGTATCCGTCAGCATAACCTACAGGTATTGTTGCAACAATGACTTTACCTTCGGTTATGTACTCCTTTCCATAGCTGACTCCACGTCCGGCATCTAAAGTTTTTATATGTGTAATCTGAGTTTTAAGTGTCATTGCAGGGATAAGCTTAAGCCGGCTTTTATCCACATCATCTGACGGATATAATCCGTATAGAATTATTCCCGGACGAACCATATCAAGATGAGCTTCAGGATACATCATAATTGCCGCACTGTTAGCTATATGACGTATTATGTCCGTCATACCGTTCTCCTTAAGCTTTTCGCATACTGAAAGAAAACGTTTAAGCTGAAGTCTGGTATATGCCGAATCCGTTTCGTCAGAAGTCGAAAAATGAGAAAATATTCCTTCAACCTTTATGCACGGTAGTTTTGATATTTCAATAATCTCATCAATAACATTACCGTCATTTTGTCCGTCAACAACATATCCGATTCTTGACATTCCGGTATCAACTTTTATATGAATACGCGCTGTTGTTCCCATAGCATCAGCTATACGTGATATCTTCTCCGCAGTTTCATCTGAGAAAACAGTCATTGAAATACGGTTATGAATACACGCCGCATACTGTTCCTCCGGCACTGCACCAAGAACAAGTATCGGCTGTCTGAATCCGGCACTTCTGAGCTGTAATCCTTCTTCGTAAAGAGCTACAGCAAAAGCATCTACTCCCTCATGCTCAAGTGTTCTGGCAACTTCAAGAAAGCCATGACCATATGCATCAGCTTTCACTACCGCCATGATTTTAGAACTGCTGTCCGTAATACTTCTTATCTCTCTGTAATTCGCCGCCAAAGCGTCAAGATTAATCTCTGCCCATGTTCGCATTTCTTATAACATTCCTTTGCTATATAATTATACCATAGAATTATGAAAATTTCCACAAGTAATTTTTACCTGTTATGTATTCTTTTTATGACTTCCGGAAGATATTCAATTATATCTGTTGCCAACATACCGTCTTCTCCAAGATTTTCAGCTGCATAATCCGCACACATCCCATGAATATATACAGCCATTGCAGCCGCTGTGTCTTCTTTAATTCCACGAGAAATAACAGAAGCCAGTATTCCTGCAAGCACGTCTCCGCTTCCTCCGGTTGCCATACCGGGATTGCCTGTAATATTAATATATTGCGTACCGTCCGAAGCTGTTACAATTGTATGATGTCCTTTTAAAATTAAGGTCACGCTATACTCCTGTGCAAACCTGTCCGAAAGCACCAGCCTGTTCTCCGTCACTTCGGACAGACTGCATCCGCACATTCTGCTCATCTCCACTTCATGCGGAGTGAAAATAAGACTGCAGCTACAGCTTTCAATTATGCTTAAATCCTCAGAAAGAACATTAAGTCCGTCTGCATCAATTATAAGCGGAACTTTGCAGTTCTTCATTACAAATTCGAGAAGCAATCTTATTGCCCTGTCAGTTCCGAGTCCCGGCCCGAATAACACAGTATCAACTTTTTCCATAAGTTCGGATACTCTGTCTCTGCACTCAAAAGAAAGGTGTCCGTTCTCATCTTTAAGCGGTGCTGTCATGGCTTCGGTAAGCTTAACTTCAAGAATACCGTTCAGCGACTTAGCGATACCAACAGTTACAAGACCTGCCCCCGACTTTAAAGCGGCATTCGCTGACATAACAGGAGCACCTGTCATTCCGGCACTTCCTCCTATTATCAGAACCTTGCCGTAATCACCTTTCTGAGAATTATTTCTGCGTTCCGGAAAATTTTCCTTTACAAATTCAAAATCCGTACAGTATCTTCTGATATCTGAAAGAAACTGTTCAGGTGTGCATATATCGCACACTTTAATATCTCCCGTATAATCACTGCCGGGAAACATAAATTGTCCTATTTTATATCCTGCAAAAGTAACTGTTACATCTGCATTTACACAAGCTCCGCAGATACGGCCTGTATCAGCTTCTATACCGCTAGGAATATCCACTGCCAGAATAAATTCAGAATGCTTATTTATTTTTTCTATTACGTTTTTTATATCGTCGTCGATTTCACCCTTAAGTCCCGTACCGAAAATACTGTCAACTACTATATCATATAAAGGAAGATAATATTCAATCTCATCCGTTCCGTCGATTATCTCAACATCCATATGGGAAAGGATTTCACGGTTTATTGCTGCATCACCGCTATAAAAATCTCCATGTGTCAGAAAAACCTTGACTTCTGCACCATGTCTTGACATAAGTCTCGCAATAGCAAGTCCATCACCGCCGTTGTTTCCTTTTCCGCAAAAGCATGCTACTTTTTTATCCTTCAGATTCCCAAATCTGCTGATTAATTCATCAACGCATCCTCTCGCCGCATTTTCCATAAGAACAATCCCCGGAATTCCGGCAATTTCAATACAGTCTCTGTCTGCCTTTCTCATCTCTTCCGCAGTACAAACCCTGAACATATTCTCACCTCATTTCAGCCACCGCAAACGCAATAGCATATTTTTTTTCGTGACTTATGCTTATATGAATTATTATATCATTTTTATTTTTCAGATTTACATACGGTTTTCCGCTTTCCTCATGCAGTATCTCGATATCATGAAAACCAATCCCCGAAAAACCTGTCCCGAAAGCTTTTACAACCGCTTCCTTAGCTGCAAATATCCCCGAGGCACTCTCCGCTTTATTTTTACGGTTCTCTATATAATCAAGTTCAGAAAGTGTATAAAACCGTTCCCTGAAACGATTATTTTCAAACGCTTTTTTTATTCTGTCAGTATCTGTTATATCAGTACCCACACCGATTATCATGAAATCCTCCCAAAAACATATACGCGAACAAAAAGTCCGCGTATTGAACCGTTAAATAAATATCTTTCTCGGATTGAACTTCTGTGCATTTTCAATCATTTTTACCGGTGGCTGGAAAAGAACTCTGTTTTTTCCGCCTTCCACAGGAATATCAACAAAATAAACACCGCTGACACCATCACCGGTGCAATCATATGTTTTCTGTATATTTCCGGTATTTTCGTACTCATATTTATGTTCACTGCTTTTCACTGAAGCACAGATTTCAATTTCTTTAAAATCAATTGTAATTACACGTTTTCTCGATTTTTTTGAAACAATTTTGTCTATATCAATTTCATTATTTGTCTGAATATATTCATACTCAACATTAAACTGATTTGTAAGATAAATACCACCATATGCGACAGCAACAAGCAAAAATACACTTATACTTGCCAACGCAGGAATTATAATCAAGCTCAGAACAGAGACTAATATACACGCAATAAAAGTTCCGAATATTATTCCGACAATCTTCAAAGTATCTGAAGAAGTTTTCTTATGTTTTACAATATACTCATTAAAAATATCCATTTGTTAATCCTCCGAAATTAATTCTTTTAGCTTTACACACAGTCTTTCTATAGCTCTTCCTCTGTGACTGACTTTATTCTTTTCTTCTTCTGTTGCTTCTCCGAACGACTTTCCGATTTCGTCAGAATAAAAAATACTGTCATATCCGAATCCGCCCGTACCTTCAGGTCTTTCAAGAATACGCCCGTTAACTATACCGGTTGATGAAATCATAGTACCGTCAGGCATAACAAGAACCATAGCACATTCAAAATGTGCTTTTCTGTCAGTTACATTTTTCAGTTCCGTCAATATTCCCTGAATTTTATCCTTGTAAGGAAGGTTCTCTCCTCCATATCTGGCTGAATATATTCCGGGTTTTCCTCCAAGCGCATCTATGCAAAGTCCCGAATCATCAGCAAGCACAGGTTCATCGCACAGCATTGACACGGCTCTCGCTTTTATTTCAGCATTTTCCTTAAAAGTTGTTCCTGTCTCTTCGACATCCACATCTATATCGGCATCCTTCTGAGAAATTGCCGTTATTCCGTATTCAGACAGAATTTCATTCATTTCTCTTACTTTGCCTTCATTTTTTGTTGCCAGAATAATTTTCATAAAATACCACTTTCATTTTTTTTATTATTTTACTATATAAGTAATACTTTTTCAAGTTATTTCCTGAAAATATATCAATTTAACCAAAATATCGCTATATAACACTCACAATTGTTTTGCCTTTTTTTCTTGCATAATTAACAGTATATGAAGTCCCGCCGGTATTCTTATACGCATAACACACGCACACAGCACTGTTATCAACCATATATCTGTTCCGATTATGCATACAGCCTCTGTAATACTCCTCACTCAGAACAATCACCTCGTCTGCTGATCCAAGCATTTTCTCATAAGCCTGTTTTTCTCGCATACTCCACGTTGATGCCTGATTTCTGCAAGGAACAGCAATTATAAGTTTTATATTTTTGTATTTCTTTTTCATTTCAACGACACAGCTTGCGGCAAGCATATCAAACCCCAAAGCACCACCGGATATAAAGTATTCAAATCCGTCTTCAGCAAATAATGATATTACTTCTTTTATTCTGTCTGAAACTCCTGAATGTATTACTTTCCTGTGTCCTGTAAAACACAAAGTTTTATCAATTGATTTATTCATACGCCTGCTGCTTTCTGATATCCGTTCCCGTAAGCCTGAAAACATAAAAACTTTCATAAAGTCTGGAAATAAATCTCGGTGAATACATCTTTGAAAGTTCCTCGGTGCTGTAATTTGTACTCATAATCATTTTTTTGCCGTTTAGCATCCTCTCATTTACAAGGTCATGAAGAAATGCTGCCGTAAACTTTGACGGAATCTCAGCTCCCAGGTCATCAATAATAAGCAAGTCACAATTATACACACTCTCAAGCATATCCTCATTTTCAACATCAGTCAGTCTGTTGAATTTCTTATTTTCAAGTAACGTAAAAAGTGTACTGCTTCTTACGTAAAGAACCGAATATCCTTTTTCTATAAGTCTGTTTGCAATACAGCCGGAAAGAAACGTTTTTCCAAGACCGACATTTCCTATAAACATAAAGCTTCGTTCACTCTTATCTATATTTTCAGAAAATTCCTGTGATTGTCTTAAAGCCTTTTCGGCACGTTTTCTGGGTGATACACCGTCCGACTCCGGGACATCTGAATAATACTCAAGCTTGAACTTGTCAAATGTCTGATTTTTCATTCGTTCCGAAAGATTTGAACGTTCATACGTATATGCTATTTTCTTCGCGATAAAGCAACGGCATTTCTCATTATTTATATATCCGGTATCCTCGCAAAGCTCACATTCGTGACGTATTCTGTCATAATCCTCAGGGATTTCATGAGCTTCAAGAATCGCTTTTCTTCTTTCAATCAGCTCTTTTGTTTCACGTTCATATCCGAGTTTCAGCTCTTCCGCTTTTTCAGGATTTGCCGCTATACCGGAAGCAAGCTTCATTCCTGCCGCGGTAATTTCATTTTTTATTTCTTTAAGTTCAGGATAAAGTTCATGATACTTATCCACACGTTTTTTTCTCAGGAATCCCTCTCTTGAACGTATTTCATCATATTCATTGAGAATTTTATCTATAATTTTCTGTGCCATCTTCTCACTTCCCCTGCATGATATTAAATATATCATCCTTCTTTTTCAAAATTTCATCAAATCTGTTTATATACGTAACAGGGTCTTTAAAATTGAAAACCCTTTCTATAGTGCCGTTTCCTACAATTTTCGTACTTCCTCCGCACCCTGCGGCAATAATCGTCTGGACTTCCTCCATAATATTAATATTATAAAAGCTCATAAATCCCGGTTTTGAATATCCGACATTTTCAAGATTTCCTGAAATATTTTTCTGTCTGTACATATAATACGGTATTCTTCCGGTTTCTGACATGCGCTTCTGAGTATATGAAAGCATTTCATTCATAACTTTTGCGGCAGATAATTCCTCGCCCGAAAATCTCAGATTTGCAGAACGTTTGACGCACATAGAATGAACTGTGATATTCTCAGGACCCAGCTTTATAACTTCATCAAGACTATATCTGAAATCATCTGTATTTTCTCCCGGCAGTCCTGCAATAAGATCCATATTTATGTTATTAAATCCAACCTTTCTTGCAAGTTTGAAAGCATCGTATACCATTCCCGTAGTATGACTTCTCCCAACTCTTTCAAGCGTTTTGTCATTCATACTCTGAGGATTGATACTTATGCGGTTCACACCACCCTCTATCGCACATCTTAATTTTTCTTCTGTTATTGTATCAGGTCTCCCTGCTTCAAGCGTATATTCGGAAAGTCCTTCTTCAGGAATAATAAGTCTCAGCTTTTCAAATATTTTCGTAAGATGTTCTGCGGACAAAGTTGTCGGTGTTCCGCCGCCTATATAAATATTTTTTACAATCTTACCTGATTTATCTATAATTTCTTTTATTTTCTCTATTTCAAGGAGCAGATGATTTACATAATCATCCATATATTTTCCGCTTACGCGTACATCAGTCGATACAAATGAACAGTATAGACAACGCGTAGGGCAAAATGGTATCCCGACATAAACACTTATGTGACTGTCATCATTTTTCCTAAGAATGATTTCTTCATTTTTCGCCACAGTCAATGCAAGCTCTGCCTTTTCGCGACTTACCTCATATAGGTCATACAAGACATCGGTAATGTCGTTTTCTTTGACACCCAGCCCAAGTATTTCTCTGACGTTCTTTGCCGGTCTTATACCACTCATAACTCCCCATGGAAGGTTAATCGTTCTTATTTTGAATGCGGCATGGCAAAAGCTTTTTGTTACAGCTGCATCAAAAGCTTTTCTTTTGAACTCCGGTCTTGTAAGTGTATAATAAAAATCATCATCATACAGTATACCGTCATATAATATCGTTGTATATACATTAATTATCATACCGTCGAAAGAAAAACTGCTTGTAACGGTAATATCCTCATCTTCGTCAAAAAAAAGACGGTAGAACATTTTTATTTTTTCGGCACATTCATGACCGGTCTGAAACAGTAACATCGCATATATCTCCTTACTATACCATTATACTCCAAATAAAGGATATTGTCAATAGTATAATTTTTTTATATAAAAAAATTGGTAAGAACTTCTGCTCCTACCAATTTGTATAGTACATTAATTAAAAAGTGTACATCCTATATCTTTATAATGTTTTATTTTCTCCTCAAGTAAATCTCTTGTCACACCGAAATACTCTGCCATGCAGTTGATACACATAAACTCTGTCAGATTTTTTCCGCAAAGCTTTTTGCAAAGCCCTATTTCATCATGCGACAGCATCTCTGCGCATTCTTTACAATAATCCATTATATTTCACCAATAACAACACGATACTGCATCGGCTGTACTTCTGCAAGGAAGCTTCCCTCACTGACACCCAAATCTTCACCCGTCACAGCATCTGTAAAATGAACCTTTCCGTTTGCGGGGATTCCCAAATCTTCAAACGGAATTGCTAAGTTTGTATATCCATCTGACTCGATATTAAATATTGCTATCGCAAATTTGTTATCTGACAGAAGTCTCATCATAATCGGTCTTATATTATGACTTCCGTCAAAGTTTCCGCCTGAACCCACAAGAAACGGTGGACGTGCCTCCGAATCCTGATTAATGGAAATAAGATTTTTATTAAGGATAATTTTTTTATCTTCATCATTCATATTCCGGACATCTCCGCCAATCATAAGCGGCGATCCCATGAATGCCCACATAGCAAAATGCATTGCATATTCTTCGCTTGTACATCCGCCCAGTCCTACATTGCCCTCACCATGCATTCCGACGATAAGCATATCCATATCGTTAAAGCAACCGCATCCGCTTTTCTCAATTTCCTGAATTTGGGAAACAAATATATCGCAAAATGAACGTCTGTTATCATGTATATCCTGAGTGGAACGAAAAATATCCGCTCCATGAGAACGCATCCAGTCAGAAGCATTTTTCTCTCCCCAGTTACAAGCCGCAAAAAGTATATCTCTTCCGCATGACTTAAGTGCCATTTTCATTCTGAGATACGCTGTTTTTGTATCTGCAGATGCCGGAAAGTGACAGTAATCATATTTAAGATAATCTATCCCCCACTCGGCAAACTGTTTTGCGTCAGTATATTCATAACCGAAGCTTCCCGGAAGATGTTCACAGGTAAGCACGCCGCTTGATGAATACATTCCGAATTTAAGCCCTTTTGAATGTATGTAATCTGCAAGAGCTTTAATTCCACCCGGGAACTTTTCAGGATCAGCAACCATTTTCCCGTCATGTCTTTCGGGCAGATGCCAGCAGTCATCAATTACAAGATATTCATATCCTGCATCCCTGTAGCCTTTTTCAACCATTGCATCTGCAATTTCTTTTATAAGTTTTTCGTTTATATCCTTGCCGAAAGTGTTCCATGTATTAAACCCCATCGGCGGTGCAGTTATCATCATAAGTTATCCTCGCTTTATAAATCTGAATTTCGCATCATCTGAAAACCACATCGGAAAATTAGTGTTCCAGATATTATTATACAAATTGAAATACAAATCCTTCTCATGCTTTTCTCCGCTCCACTCCAGCATATGTCTTCCATAAGGCGCCGCAAGTGGTGCATCAAGGCTTTCTATTTCACATTTATCCGTAAGTACTCCCTGCATGGCATGGAGGTTTCTCATTCCTAAAGCTCCGGATACATCTACATATTCGTCAAGCTTTTTGATCTTCACACATTCTCCTGCATCTGTAAGCTTTATCCAATATGCTTCAGGAAGCCTGTTGGCTGTTTTCCCGAACCATCTGACTTCTATGTTTTCTCCGTTTTCAAGAACAAATATAACAGGAAGACCGCAGAAGCTTTTAATTTTTTCAGGAAATTCCATTTTAAAAATCTTCAGTCCGTCCTTCTCCCATGCCTGTACCGTTTCAGCACTAAAAATTCCGCTTTCATATTCCGGGAGTCCGAGTTTCAGAAAGTCCCATTCTGCCCAGTCCACCTCACTTTGCAGATAATCCTTTCTGTATCTTTCATAATCTTCCGAATTAAAAAGCTGATAAGATACTTCTGCAGAGCATTTTTCAGTACTTACAGTCATACCGGAAGTATCAGGAATTTCAACCTTCATATCTTCTGATATATCAAGTCCTGTTTCATTAAGAGCTTTTGTTATATATTCACGCTGTTCTGCCCATGAGCTTTCAAACTTTTCTTTAGCTGTACAGTTTTTAAGTTCATCAGGCAAATACGTTTCCCTGTCAGGGAAAAATATGTTAAGATTCATTCCCCATGTATGCTCAGGAACAAGTAAAAGATTATCACTAAGCTCATAATCTTTATAATTTTTAAGATTTCTCAGTATCGCTCTGAACGCCCTTGTTTTTGTAGGGTCAGTTCCGACACCGTGAATCCAGTTGTCACCTATTTCGTTTTCTATTACCGGGAACTTTCTTCCGCGGATTTTTTTTGCAACATCGTCAAGGGTTGCCGCACGAATTACAGCTCCCGGGTATTGATTTTTAAGAGTTTCATATGTATTTTTAAGCCCTTCCGCATCCTGAGGCCCGTGATTATCGCCTGTCATACCGAAAGCAACGGCAAAATCGTCTATCTCGAATGTCTTTCCGTAGCCACCACCGTTATACATAACGTTAATACTGCTGTCACCGAATTTCCATGTAAATATTTCAGGAACATCAGGAATAGGTGTGGCAGGATTTACTCCTATGTGAATAAGCTCAACACCTGCTTTTGTAAGAATCGGAATCATTGCGGCTGTATGTCCCGGGACATCACTCATTTTCGCAGCAATGGTTTTTCTGCCGAAACGTTTATCAAGCTTTTCGGAAAGTGACAGAGCATATTCCATAAGCTCTCTGTTCATGTACTCCGTATGAGATGTAAACGGCAGAGCATGCCAGTTGATAAGTCCGTCACGTATCGCTTTTTCAAGCTTTCCGTCGTTATCTTTTTTCAAGGCTTCATATATAAGCCATGAGCCTGTTGTCCATACAAAAGGATAATTGGTATCCTTCTGACGGTACGCAAAATCAACCGCTTCCGGCAGATAGCTTTCAAGATATTTTTTCGTTACATTCTTCGCATAATCGGTAAAACCTATATCAAGATGCGTTTTGAATACTATAAGAACCTCTTTAATCATGTTTTAGCCTCACAATTCTATTGTAATTTTTTCTGAAATCGGGTTCTGTGTTTCTTCTGAATCTACGGCATAAACTACTGCGGATACTGCATTTTTATCTAAAGGCTTTGAAATTCTGAATGAATCTGTTTTATCGCCTTTTATATTTGTATCATTGTAATGATATGCTATTATATTACCGTTTGCATCAAGTATTTCTACCTTAATCACCGCGTGAACATATCCGCTTGCACTGTTTACTGCATCAATACGGCAGTTAAATGACGAGTCAGTTGATTCATCTGCAGCACTAAGCTTAATTGCATCAGATGAACCTGCATAAATCCATTTTCCATCTGTTTCCGTCGTACCCAGTACAGGCTTTAACATATATATTCCGGGCTCACTGTATGCATATGACGTACCGCTTACAGTTGCCACTTTCTTAAACTTTGCAGTATTTGAAAGCTTGTAAACATCTGCACCTTCATAAAGAATATTTGATATTCCCCAGTTTATTTCCTTGTTATTAATGTCAACATCTATTTCATCTATAACTGCCGGCGTGTCAGGAATCACAATAAATCTGTATTCAAGAAGCTGAGGTTCAAATCCATTCAAGGTTGTTTTTGAAATATCTGTCTGTCCGCTTCTCAGCTCTTTCATTCCTGTAAGCTTCTCACCGTCAAGATACACTTCAATTTCCTTCGGTGTATCATACTCAAGATTCGTAACGTTAACAAGTACTCTTGTGTCATTTATACTATACTGCCAGTCAAGCATAGCAGGCTTTGTACCGTCTGCGTACCTAAGTTCAACTCTGTTATCAAGATTACTTGAAATGAAGCTGTTCACAGCACTTACAATACCATCACCATTTGTAAATGTATATCCAGATGTTGCTGTAGCTGTCGATGATGTACTGTTTGCATTTGATGCAATATTATTTGATTTTGAAACGTTGTACTCATTCTTTGTCATCGGATTTCCGAAGTAAAGTACCTTTCCGCCGTTTGTCATAAAGCTTTCGACAGCAGATACAGCATCAGCTGTACCGTTCGTCACATTACCCATTATAAGTATATCATAATTTGGAAGTTTGTCAAGACTGTTTTCCGAAACAAATCCAACTTTTACTCCTGCATTTATAAGTGCCTGATAAACCCTGTAAGTATAAAGCATATGATTGTTTGTATATACTCTTGTGGGTTTGGAATAGAAAAGAGCAACCTTTGCATCATTTGCACGCATCTCTGAAATCTCATTTGATAGTCTTGACATATCAAGAGCCGTTTTTCCAATATCAGCAACAGCATCGGGACGTGTAAGAACACTCTGAAATGCCTGATTTGAAGAGCTGTTAACGTGTGCCCATATCCACATTGAATGCATTGAAACACCGTGCATAGCACTTGTCCACATATGATTTGCAGAATGTGCCGCAGTTTCAGGTTCATACGCGGTCCCGGGACTCTTATTTCCGTCCTGAATAAGATGTGTCTCTGAGTTATAAAGCGGTTTTCCTGTAACAGATGACATATAATCATAAAACATCATACCTACCCAGTATGAATACGGGTCATTATATACGTCATATACATCATTTCCGCCAAGGTCTGTAAACTCATCAAAAAGCTCTATATCAGTACCGCGTCTGAGCTCAAATTTATCAGAGGATTCTCCTGCCCATCTGAAAGTATTCATAACCTTTATGCTAAGGGGAATATCTGTATACTCCTTAACTATATCCGCCATCCATTTATGCCATTTTGCAGAAATTTCATCATTGAACAAAATCCAGTCATAATAGATTGCTTTTGAATAATCTGAAGATGAAGTCGGCATTACAATATCATTAAAGCTGTCGTATGATGTTTTTCCGATTCCAAAGAAACCTTCACTTAAATTATATGCAGTGTTAAGGGTCCCTATAGTTCCGTGTTTTTCTTTAAGCCATGCTCTGAAAAGCGGATTGTAAAAGTCCGGATAATCTGTTGTAATAAACTCCGGTTCGTTTGTAAGAATAATACTTGAAAGTGCCGTGTAATCCTTCACTTCACTTACAATACGTCTTATATGGTCTTCAACAACTACCTTTGCCGCATCTGAATTTATATTGTACTTCAAAAATCCGTAGGCATTAGTGTTATATTCAACATCTGCCACTTTTTCAGGGAAATAATGCGGCGATAAAAGAAGGTTTATGCCAACATTATTCTTTTCAGCATTAACAAGTGCTTTTTTTACAGTATCAAGCTTTGACTTATATGCACCTTCCATATTTCCGTTCACAAGAATGTTATCCGTTGTTCCGGTTTTGCGTACATACATATCGTCAAAGTAACACTCAGCTTCACCTTCAACAATTATACTGAATACAAGCTTTGTCTGAGTTGACGTTGTTGTAAAGCTTCCTGAATACTCCGTCCAATCGCTGCAAGGTGACATTGCTACACTTGTATCCCAGTCCCAGTCGTTTCCAAACAACTTTACAGAAAGACCGTTTGTGCTGTTGTCTTTTATCTTCGCAAAAGCTCCGAATTCATATGTAGTATTCGGACTGCAGGCAATCTCCTGAGTCATTCTGTAATATACATTTGAAGATGTCGGAGAAGTTACAACAGTTTTAAGTGCAAAATTTCCGCCATGAACAGTTTTTGTTTCAATCTCATGTGTGTACTCTGCCGATGATTTCACATTAAACGAGCCGAGATAATCTATATATTCAGTCGGTCCGATTTCAACCTGCACGTTTGAAGCACCAAACTTATTCATATTTTGAATTTCTTCGAATATATTACTTCCATGTCCGTAGCCGATTGAATAAACAGGCTTATTTCCGCTTATAAATTCCTTTTCCGATACAGCTGTATTGCTCATATCAGGAAGTGATACCTTCTTAGGCTTTACAGTTCCGTTCAGATATGAAGTAAGAGCGGAAACGGTTTCTGCGCAAAGGTCATCCATTACAGATACATTATAATTTATAATGTCTTCTGCTATGCCGTCATTAATATCCTGCTTTATATATCCTTCGAAGCGTTCGATTGTATGATAGTTTATTGATTCATAATCGTATGTGATACCTTTCGCATCACACTGTTCCATCAGTGACTTAATTTCAGAAAGCTCATCCGAATAGTCAATATCAGCAGCAGTATATGCCGCCTGAACATTTAGTGCTAAAGATGAAAATACAAGAAGAAGTGATAAAATTTTCTTTTTCATAGTTTTATTCTCCTTTGAGTTTTATACGGTTTCCAACATCTTCAACATCAAGAAACAGTGCGTTTGCCGGGGCATACTCCTCAGGCCAGTGAAGTGTCAGTTTAAGATTTCCGTCAAGGTCTGTAAAGAACATACCGTGTCCGCCGTTATCTCCGAAAACTGCCTCGTTCTGATGAATCCAGTTTCCTTTAATGCTTCCGTTATCCGAAGTTGCGGAGGCTACTATATAACTGTCCCCGGGAAACGGAGACCAGATAAGGAATAAAGTTCCGTTTTTAAGTCTTGTTACAAACGGTGCATCAGAGCCGTATCTTCTTATCATTTTCCCGTCCATGTCATACAATGTATATTCCCACGGTGATTCGTCAGATTTAAAAAGTCTGAAAGGCTCTCCTACTCTGTCTTTTAAATCTACACTCAGTTCCTGTGCCCAGATTTCTCCCACATAACAGTCTTTTTCAGCATTATAGTTATCCGGCCAGTCTGCAGAGAAAACAATATAAGGGACACCGTCCTCAACATATAAAGTTCCGTCAATACAGCTCTTTTCTTCCGGCGTTGCAGGCTTATCCGTAATCGGAAGAAACGGGCCTTCGGGAGTGTCGGCAACAGCTATATCCGTACCTCTTTTCCCGTTTTTACCCATTGACGATACAAAAAGGTAATATTTCCCCTTGTACAAATGCACCTCAGGCGCCCACAAATCTCTTTCCTTCCATGAGTTTTCAGGGAATGTATACACAGTAAATGCTTCCTCCCAGTTTTCAAGATCGGTGCTTTTATGAACTAAAATGGAACCACTGTAATCCGATTTATATAAATAATAAGCATTATTATATACAACAACGTACGGATCACGAATTTTTATTTCGCTTATCTTATACACAATTATCACCTTTTCGTATTTTTTGATATTCATTTTAACATTTAATTTACTGAATTATATTCAGCTTTTGAGCTATTGTTACCGGCAGAAGCGTCTTCTCATTCCACCAGAATAACTTAACGGTATCAGTATCGGCACAGTTGTCAAACGAAACAGTTACATTGCTTGCTACATTATAACTCTTGCAGTTCAGAAGTTTGCCTTCTTCATCATAGAGTGCTGCTATCAATTTTCCGTCCGTTGAACCACTCATGTTTATATTAAAGGACATACTGCCAATTAAAAATTCAGGAGCAACAGGTTCTTCTTCTGTTCCTACAACGTCAAGGGTCATTGTAAACTGATTTTCAGCCAAGAAATAAGCCTCTTTAATTGTTGAATAGTATCTTACCTGAACTGTTTTTCCATCCTCTGAAAAATGGAACATTGCAACAAGTCCTGCACCCTCTGATTCGGAATAATATGCATCAACATCCTGCGGATCAATAAGTATCTGCGTAACCGTATTTCCGTTATCACCCAAAACAGGAGTTACAACAATTCTGTTTGATGTAATATGTCCGGAAAGTACAAGAACAATATTTTCATGCTTACGTACCAGATTTTCCCACATTGCATTATCCCCGCCGGATGTAACCGGATGAAAACCCCCGTTAGCATCGTCAAGAATTTCTCCATTTTTAAACAGATAAGCATGCGTTGTGATAATTACATTATAATCGGGATGTGACTCAACAATCTCATTTGCCCATGTGATTACTTCATCCGAAGGAAGATAATCAAGATTCAATACAAGATATTTTATATCTCCGACACTAAATGTCTGATAAGTATTCAGCATATCTCCACTATAGCTTCCGTCAACATTTGTTCCAAATTCATCAAAGGAGAAATATGTTGTATACTTTTGCTTTGAATCATGGTTACCTCTAACAATTGAATACGGTACAACTCCGTCCATTTTCTGAATTGCCGACTTTGCACGTTCATATTCCGTATCGAGGTCATCATCTGTAATGTCACCAAGTCCCATCACAAATTTTGTATTATATTTTTCCGCATTATCTATAATCCAGTTGTAAATACCCTCAAATTTATCAGGATAAAGTTCATTTACCATCTGCGTGTCACCGACAACTGCAAATGAATATGCGTAGTCGTCAAGTGCCGGTTCTTCTTTAATCCATTTTGTTGCATCGGTTAATACCATATCATAACCATTTCCTGAAATATCGCTTAACACAGAAGTATTTTCCGTTACTGTCCATGCGGCAATAAGCTCACTTGAATCAACGGTTTCTGCTTTAGTGTCAGATGCAATTTTCTCAGCGGTTCTTACATCGCTGTAAACTGCCACATCACGGATATAACCTTTGAAATATGCATCATTTCCTGCTCTTGTGTCCGAACCAATTGCAGTACCGTACTTAAATGCTATACTATCCGGAAAAGCACCGGTCTTTGTCTGTGCAAGCTCACCGTTAACATAACAATGTGCAAGCGAATTTTCCGTATCTATTGAAACTGCAAGATGAACATCCTCGCCTGTGCGTACATCGATTTCATCAAAGACAATTTCATAAACATTGCAGGCTTTATCTATAGCATATAATCTCGGATTACCGTATGTATTTATTTCAAGGTTAAAGCAATCTGCCATATTATACCAATAATTTCCTAAAATGACGCCCACTCTGCCTCTTTGCTCGGCCTGAACATTAATTGTTGCTTCAATGGTTTTTGGCATAACTGTAAATGGTTTATTTGTCAAATAACGTGTTTCTTGTGAAAACCCTGATTCATTCACAGCTTCAAACCCACCATTTATTATGCGATTCTCACCTGTCGGATTTCCTTCCGAATCAAGCTCATAAACAGAAACATCATCTATAAAAGCAGCACCCTGAGGCCAGAAGCTGAAACAAATAATCTCATCTTCCGCAGAATCCCCATTAAAATCAAGAGTAACCTTATACCATTCGTTTTTATCAAGAGTACCGCTTGCTTTCCTTAAAGCTCCCCATCCGTTCGGAAGATTACCACCGCTGTTTCTGATAGAAGCTCTCGGTGAATCTTCTATATTTTTGATATATACTTCCAAACGGTATGGTGTACCGTTTTCTAAGCCTTCATCCATAGCTGTCTGTACAAAAAATGATGTATTGTCAAGCTCCTGCTGTACATTTACAAGCATCGCATAATCACCGCTGTGAGAGTCAGCATCGGAACGTGCAATAAATGTATTTTGAGAAGCCATTGTTGAAGACTTTGGTCCGTTGTACTTTGTACTCCATCCGATAGGTGTTTTTGTATTATCGTTCCGAACCTTTATCGTTTCAAAATTCCCGTTCAGAACAACGTTTTCTCCATAAGTTCCGTCAGCATTCTTTTTACAGATGCAGAGGTCGTCAATATAACGCTGATGCTTCCATGTCGAAAACTGGAAACCTGTTGCATCGGCTGTAAGTGTAGTCTCGGTTTCACAGTAAACCCATTCATTTACAGCCGAAGGTTTAAGACCTGTAAGTGCAACCTCTGATGAGCCTATGAGCGCATAACCTCCCTCAGTATTTGTAGTTTTAATCCAAAAACTTATCTTATAAGTATCTCCGGTTTTTATAGTAGTTTTAAGCGGAACCTTCGTAAGTATCTTCCGGTTAGCAACTTCGTTAATATTGTTAATATTTAATGAATAGTTGCCTTCCTTTGCCTCATCCGAATACGTTATAGAAAAATCATCTTTTGTGTATCCATCCCAGTTGTTTACATTGTAGTATACTCCCAGAGGAGCGTTCGGCATATCGTCTCCGGCACTGTCAGCCAATACGGGCATTGCCATAAACATTGATGATAAGAGAGATAACACCGCTATCCCTGCCGCTACTTTCTTTCTTTCTTTCGTCATAATCTTTTCCTTCCTTTCCTATTTTATTTAATTACTGTTACTCCCTCCGTCAGCTATGCTGACAGCTCCCTCTAAGAGCAAGACTGCCGACTTAAGAAAATTAAATCTGAAATCGCTGTGCGATTTCTTCTTTAACCTGTCGCTTTAGTGACAGATTTCACTCACATTTATGTGAATTTCACTTTTTCAACGAAAAAATTTCACATTTTGCTGTAAACAAAATATTTCACTGCAATACTGTCAACGTTAAGTTGACAGTATTGCCTCTAAGAGTAAGCCTTGTTTATGAAGAAAATAACATTAATCAACAAATCTGTTAATTACAGCTGCCGCTTCTGCTCTTGTTGATGTACCGTCAGGACGGAACGTTCCGTCTTCGTAGCCATTTACAAGACCGAGTGAAACAGCTTTTGATACTACTTCCAAATCATTGATTGATGAGTTATCTGTAAAGCTTGCTGTTTTTTCCTCTGCTTCAATTCCCTTTTTATTTGCAGCGGCTACAAGCATTTCGCACATTTCTTCACGCGTAATTGCGTCTTCAGGTCTGAAGCTTCCGTCTTTACCGATAATTCCGGCATTTATACCTGCCGCAACTGTTTTTGCGTACCACTTATCAGCAGATACATCAGAAATATTTCCACTGTAATTTACTTCTGCCAAACCGCATGCACGTACTACAAGTGCGAGAAATTCTGCTCTTGTGATATTTGCTTCGGGAGCGAATCTTGACGGGCTTACACCGTTTATAAGTTCTTTTCCGTAAAGCTCTGAAATTTCCTCTTCTCCCCAGTGACTGTAAGTGTCAAAGAACGGATTATCTGTTTCAATTTCGTATGTCTTTACTTCAAGAGCACCAAGCTCGATATCGCCTGTTTCTTCTTTCATTGTCTGAAGATTAAGTCTTGTTGTTATCTCTTCACCATTTATAAAGAGTTTAACAGTCTTTGAGTTACCTCTCACCTTGTCATGACTTACAATATTGACAATGATTTTACTTTCATTTACACCGAGAAGATATTCAACATCTTTTGCATTTTTGCCTGTTTCAACATCTATTACTTCTGCGTAATATTTGCCTGATTCCTTAAGGAGTTCTCTGTATGCACTATTAAGACGTTCAACATTATCATCACTTGTAGAACCTCTCATTGCCATAAATTCAATTACCTTTGAGTTGTCAAATACGAACTTTCTCACATCTGCATCAACATCAAGGTTTTTATCATTCTTTGCAAGACATTCTTCACCTGCAATAAGAACTTTTCCACCATCTTTTATATACTGCGCAAGACGTTCAAGTGTTGCATCCTTAATCCAGTATGAATTTGGAACGATAATAATATCATATCTGTCAAACTTGTCAAGCTGCGACTCCACAACAAATCTCGGAATTCTTCCGTTATTTATGATTGCACCGTATACCTGATTAAGTGCCTGCGGATGTGAATCGTCGTTATAGAGTGACGGTACTGAATAAAGAATCGCCACTTCCTTAGGTTCTTCACGAAGTGCCACAACTTCATCTGTAAGACGGTTAAGGTCGTTAAGTGCATCAGATGCGCTGCAAAGCGCGTCAGGTCTGTAATGAATATTACCTCTTACCTGACTGTTTTTATCTGCATTTCTCGCAAGAATCCAGCTTATTGCATTTGAACGTCCATGAACTGTACCGTTGAATATATCCTTGTATACATGAGTTGCCGCAAATTCGTTATAGTTTTCCGAGCCGTCAGCAAGATTATGGTTCTCGGTATCAATAACCGGCAAATCCCAGATGCTCTGCATATAGTCGTACCACAGTTCTTTGTCATATGGACCTGTACCATTTCCCATCTCATTGTAACAGTCACAACCGTTTATGTCAATAAAGTCCAACATTTCATGATTCATGCTGAATGCCATCATATTAGTCGGTTGATAACGGAGGTACGCAAATTCCTTTATCGAAATAGGAATTTCGGGAGCAATTTCCTTTACAATCTCAGCCATCCAGCGATGCCATCCGGCAAATACTGTCTGTGTAAATATTGTATAATCATAATTGTGTGCAGGAGTTGCACTTGAAGCTTGTTGGCTTACTTCGGTGAAATCCGAATAGGTTGCATTATAGGCTTCGTTAAGCTCTTCAATATTATTATTATAACGTTCTCTTAAATAGTTCCACCAGTCTTCGTTATAGAAATCTCCGCACAGCTTTGTATCAAATGCAGGTTCATTTGTAAGTGTGATACTCTTAAGTGCCGGATAATCTTTTATGATAGGCAGGATGTTCCTTATGTAATCTTCTATAATCTGTTTCGCAACAGGTGCGTTTACGTTATAGTTAAGGAACATAACACCTGTATAAGGAATATCATACATCTTTACAATATCGTCAAAGAAGTAATGTGGTGAAAGGAGGAAGTCAACGTATACATTGTTTTCTTCTGCCACTTCAAGTTTCTTAATAGCGGCAACAAGGTCAGGTGAGCTTTCGTCAAATACCGGAAGCTTACCGTCACCAATTTCAAAATTACCATTTCTGAGAAGGTTTGTTTCCGGATCATCCGCACATACGAACTTGAAATCATCAATCCATAGCGCATCACAAGGAGACTGGAATGTAAGTCTTACAGTTGTTGTATTAGCAGTTGCAGTAAATGTCTTTTCAAACGGCTGCCAGTCAAAAGTACCGATTAACGACACATTTTCACTCCATCCATTTGCAAACATATTGAATGTATCACCATAAATGTTATCTGCTTTTACCCATCCGCTGAATGTATAAGTTTTTCCGGGCACAGTATCTACATTCTGAATCATTTCATAATATTGATGTGCCTTTACTTTACTCTCGTATACCATTTTGAAGGATTGATTTCCTTCTTTTTTAACAGTTGTATCGTACGAATATGTAGCCACGGGATTGTTATGATTTGAAATCTGCCAGCAAGGATATGTACTCATACAACGTGCAGGTCCCACTTCAAACTGAGTATTGTTTCCGCCATAGCTATTCATATTTTCAATCTTATAATTGTCAAGGTTATGACCATAGCCATGGAAGAATACTACATCTTCCTCAACGGTTCCGTCCGGTTTTTCAACAGTTGCATAGAAGTATTTATCATCAAGTCTGATACTACTGTCTATATACTTATTCGGAATAAGCGGCTTCTCCTTGCCACTCAGATAGTTTTCGAGCTTTTCTTTATCCTCATTATAGATACGTGTTGTTACTCTTGCATTGTAGTGGAGTCTTTCGAACTCTCCGTTCTTCGTATCATCACTGATACATTTAATTGCATCTTCAAGTATAAAAAGATGTGAATCTTCATAAGGTGTATCTATTCCTTTATTATCGCATTTCTTAATAAGACCCTTAAGCTCTTTAACCTGCTTTTCAAGTGTTGCAATCGCCTTTGCGGCATCATCTTCTGTCGCAGGTGGAAGTGAGATTGTTGCATCAACAGTTGCCTCCGCAGTAGTTCCGTCTGCTTCAATTTGTATTCCGGCAGAAAATTCACCTTCTTCATCAAAGTTGAACACAGTACTTCTTTTAATACCGGTCTGCCCCTGTACTTTTACAGTTTCCGTTTTGCCATCAGGATCTATAACTTTAAATTCTTTTTCTTCGTCACTTTTATTTATGATAAAATAATCAAAAATGTAGTCTGTACCTGATATTAGATTAGTACCTGAGCGTGACTGAATCCATCCGTACCAGTCTTTTTCACCGGGAACAAATTCAAGTACCGGAAACTTCGAATTTGTCTTACCTTCCGAGATACCGGGAGAAAGCTCTGCACAGTAACGTCTGCCATCACCATCGTTATCGTTTACAAGAATATCAAACTTCATTTTTTCAGGAACCCCTGAAAACTTAGCATCCCACGGAAATGCAAATTCATAAATTGTATGCGTTCCCTCATGGCTTCCCTTTGCCTGAACAGGAGTAACTGTTTTTCCGAGTCCCCATACATCAAGGTCTCCGTTTTCGGGGTTTACTGCAAGTCCTATTTCTGTTCCATATCCTTCATCCATAGTCGATACTGACATCTGAAGGCTGTCCCCCTGCCAGTACTGTCCGCTTCCGTAAAGATAATGATAAATATCATCCTCAGATTCTATAAGCATATAAAGATACTTATCATCATAGCAGAACTTACAATTAGCCTTAACATCCATAAGTCTGCCGTCATTTATATAAACCTGATACTGATTTGAAAGAGTCGGCATTTCAACCGAATCATAATCTGTCCAGTCATCAGTATTTCCGTCAATAGTTATGTTTTTTGCCTGATAAACAGGAATATATTTAAATCCACCGAGAACTTTGTTCATGTCTGAAACCGCAAAGCTATCTGCCTTTAAGATTCTTGCATAGAGTTCGTCATTGGAAAGGTTTTCGTCTGATATTGAACCGGCAACAATCTCGCCTCCACCACCTGCCGCACCGTCAAAGCCCGGATTCTTAAGCAGGTTTTTACCTGTTTCAACATCAATAAATACAGCTTCATCCATCCATATTCCGTCTGCGAAGCCTTCCTGCGTTATACGCCATGTAACAGTACCTGTTTCAGTGGCGCGGTATAAATATTCAAAATTAGTCCAGTCAAAGGTCGAACCGAACTGATTTACATTATAACGTGTCCCCCAGTTTACAATAAGGTCACTTCGGGTTACATTTTCGCCCTTAACCTTTGCTCCGACATAGTATTTCTTCCCTGCCTCGACCGGAACCTGCTGTGTTACCTCAACATATACATTTCCGAGTGCAGGTGTATTAATTTCAACCTTTAAAGCGCCGTCGCCGCTATAGTAAATTTCGTTGTCTATCGAAACCTTTGCATCAATATCGCCGTGATATGTCACAGTCCATCCGTCAATATCTCCCGCAGCCTGAGCTATACTCAGATTAACAGACGGAAGTATTAATGCAATAGCTAATATTAATGACATGACAGATTTTTTTATTTTAAACATGGATTTTTCCTCCCTGATTTAGTCTGCATCCGTCTGTAAATACGGATTTTTAAGTGCTTGTAAGGCTACAGGATAGAAGTACCCTCTCCGTCACGGTTTTCCCGTGCCACCTCTCCCAAAGGGAGAGGCTTTTAAGATGATGGGTACTTCCTGCCCGAACATCCTGTTTAGCACTTATTTAATTTTTAAAATCTGCATAGTGCTGTATGCATTTTTAGTCTTAATTATTCAGCAATTGTCGCAGGTAATCTGTGTGCTGAAAGTGTAGATGAACCGTTCCAGTAGAATACCTTACCGGTGTAAACACCGTCTGTAAGAGCCGGAACATCTATACTTGTGTTGTAGTTTTCTGAAAGAGCTGATGTTGTCTTTTCCATTATGCTTGTTGAATAAAGAGCACCGTCTTTGTAAAGCGCAACAATAAGAAGGAGATTTCCTTCGTTTACAGCTGTAACGCTTACATTCATTGTACCTGTTACAAGCTTATCTGTCATTTCCCCATTAACAGAGAATACAGCATCACTCAGAATAAGCTCAGGTGTTTCAAATCCACCGTCAATAATAAGATTTTCACCTTCAGGTGTTACTGTATCATCAGGATTAACTTCGTAGACCTCTACATCATCAATCCAGATTTTACCTGTATACCAGTCTGTTGAAAGAAGAAGTCTTGCATCATATGAACCTTCTTTTTCCATATCATAAAGATATGCGCCGTTAGCATTTGCCTTATCGTTGTTATCAAGAAGGATTGTATATTCTGTCCATTCATCAGTAAGAGTAAACGCATTTTCTATCCAGAATGAGCCTTCCCCTTCGCCAAGGTTAGCAGCTTCAATTAATTTAAAGCGGTTTACATTTTCGCCCTTAGCCTTGAATGTTATTCTGTAAAGCTTGTTTCTGTCAAGCTCAACAGTCTGCTCGATACCTGCATATACATTATCAAGAACACTCGGAATATTACCGTTAATCATAGCTGAAGCATCACCTGAAGCTTTTTCATCGGTTACAACAGAAATATTTGTGTTTGCATATCCCACAGCTTCGTTATCTCTTATGAATGTTCCCCATGCATCTGAATCCCATGCTCCAATTCCTGCATGGTACCAATCTCTGTAATTCTTCATTGTAATAGTCTTTGTGTATTCTTTATCTACACCATTAATAGTAGCTGTTACTTTAAAAGTATACGTCTCTCCGGGTGTAAGCCCTTCGATTACTGCCTGATTGAACGCCTCTGCCTCTGAATCCAAAGCGATTTCCTGCTCTTCATCATCAACATAAAGCTTAAGGTTCTCAATTGTTCCGAAAGCGTTTATCCATGAAACAACAGCCTTACCTTCAGCATTTGCAGAATATGCAACTACATTTTCAAGTTCTTCTGTATTTCTCTTCTTTGTTTCCTGGAAATCGCCGTCAGGAATAAGATTTGTCTTTGACGCATCATCAGTTCTGTAAACCTTGATGTTATCAAGAAGAGCTTCACAGTATGCACCAACTTCAACAGTAAACATAGTTCCTGTTGAGTTTGAATCTACAGTTGTAGCACAGTGAATCCATCCGTCATCTGTTACTGACTGAATCTTGCCTCTAAGAACATCCAGACCGCCAAATCTTCCGTTTTTCCATTCACCGAGAGTATGAAGTGTAAGACCGTTATAGTTATGTGAAGAATACTTGATATCATATTCTACTGTGTAATTCACACCATTTTCTATAGGCACATTATTCTTCGTTCCTATTTTAACAAATGTATTTGATTTTTCATAATCATCATAGTTAACGTGAAGAGCATAGTTGCCGGGTGCTACTTCTGTAAATTTCATGTAATCCGATGCTACAACCGTTGGTGACATTGTATTATTAATTGTTTTTGTAATAATCTTCCAGTTATCGTTATAGTAAAGTTTATCATTTACACCATCAAAATCAAGAACATCTTCAAAACCACTGTTAACAACAAGGTTCTTTGCTCCGGAAACAACATTACCGTCAGCATCCACCTCGTAAACAGAAAGATCATCCACAAGCATAACGCCACCCGGCCAGTATGTCATTTTTATCATTTGGTAATTTTTATCGCTTCCACTTATTATTTTTGAAATCTTATACCAGCCGTTACCCATATCTGTTCCATTGGAATGGTGGACATATCCCCATCCGTAAGCATCAGTATTATCTTCATGTCCGAGACTTGCACGCGGGTCACGTGAAATTGATTTTATGTACGCCTCAAACTTATAGTTTTTTCCCGCCTTAAGACCTTCGCTCAGGTAGGTCATGGCAGTATATGTTTTGTGATCAATTTCCTGTTCGACATTAACCATCATAGCTCTGTCGCCTGAATATGAATCCATTGCAGTTGACGACATGAATGTTTCAAGTTGTGTATAATCATATCCGTTATTATACCAGCCTAACCATCCTGTCGGGAACTGTGTATGTTCATCACGAACCTTGATTGTTTCAAAGTTTCCGTTTATCGCTACATTTTCACCAAGTGTACCATCTGAGTTTACCTTACGTATTGATAAGTCATCAATACAACGGTTTGATTTCCAGAAAGTAAACTGAAAATTTGTTGCGTCAATTGTAAGAGTAACATCCTTTTCACAATAAACCCACTCGTTCGCTGCTGAAGGTGTAAGTCCCGTAAACTTCACATCTTGAGAACTGTTTCCGAAAGCATAATGCCCTTCTCTGTTTTCACATTTAATCCAGTAGCTTACGCGATACGTATCTCCGCTGTTAAGAGTTTTCTTAAAAGGTATTTTCGTTATAATGCTACGATTAGCAATTTCATTAATGTTATTAATACGCAACGAATAATTACCTTCATACGCATCCGTCGAATAAGTAATATCGAAATTTTCTCTTCCATATCCGCTTGCGTTATTTACGTTGTACCACACACCTGCCGGAGCTTTGCCCAGGTCATCTTTTGCACCATCTGCGAATGCAATCTGTGCAGGCATAATTGCAGTTATTAATGCAGCTGCAGTTGCCAAACCTAAAATTCTTTTTTTCATTTTCTTTCATTTCCTTTCTTTTTATTTATATAAATCTGTTCCAGCACAAACAGAATTTATAACTTGATTATTCAAATATGGTTGTGGTATTCAGCTTATTCATATTCTCTACAGAATCGAGAATAAATACCTTTACCATATCCTCCGTTCCGTCAAGATTAAACGAGGTGTTAACCTTAACAGCCGCTTTATTTTTATCCTGTGGTTCAAGAATTTTATCAGTTACATACATATTTACAAGTGTTCCGTCTTTATAAACACATACGCACTGAGCATATTTCATATCCTCAATTTTATAATTCTTGACCGTGGTCTGTACAGTGTATTGACTTTCACCGCTGATTCCGCCTACGATATTACTTGCCTTATAAAGCACGGGTGCTGTCAGCTCATAATCAGGAATATCAGTTATTGCTGTAACTTCTACTCCTTCGCCTTCAACTCCGACTGAGTTGTAAGGTACAAACATATATGTGTATTCTGTACCTATTGAAAGCTTATCAATATTAAGCAATGTATTTTCAAGATCAAGATTACCTCTGTATTCGTAATTATCGAAAACCTTCTGATACAGATTTATTCCTGCCACATTTGAGCCTGCTGAATAAGAGAATGTAACGTTATTCATTCCACAGTCAATTACGTCTACCGAGTCAATCATTCCGACTTCGTCATTATAAAGTCCGTCAAACGTACTTTCCGCAAATAAGTTATCGCCGGTTTTCTCTCCGTTTTCGTCAAGCTTATACATTTCGATATCATCAAGATAAAGCGTTCCGACTACATCTGACAGAAAATGAACATATCCGGGTGTTTTATCTCCCGAAGTAAGGGTATATTCATATTCTGCCCAGTCTTTTGTTCCTGTAAGCTCAGGACAAGCCCAGCTCGGTGCATACTCGTCAAAAGGATTCCAGTTCCAGAGAAGCTGAATTTTACCGTCAATACCCTCGCACTTTGCTTTAAAGGTAAGCTTATAATTGGCATTTGCCTCTGCCTCAATACTGTGATAATATCTTAAATATATATTACCGCTGAGGTCGGGGATGGTTTTATCAATATTTGTACGAAGACGCACCGAATATCCATCGCCCGACATTGTATCATCAGAAAGAGACATATTTGCCGGACAGTAGCCTGCCGCCCCGTTTTTGAAATCTACAAATCTCCATTTATCTCCGATTCCCGCCACATTCCCTGAAGCCGGAGAGCCGCTTACAAAATATGTAAATGCCGGTTTTGACTTAAACTCAAACTTTACTGCAAATCGGTAAGATGCTCCGTTTGTAAGACCTTCAACGGGGTAATTTATAACAGCTGACGGTGTATTTGAAATTTCGTCACTTAAGAGAATCCATTCACCGTTTGTTATATCGTAAAGCTCAACATCAGACAAATCACCTGTCACAGGATTTACCCAGCTTAAACCGATTTTACCGTTACCCGGTGCTGCAATAAATTCAAGTGCCTGATATTCTGTCGTGTCAAACGGTTCATCCGATGGTGCCTGCTCCTGCACTCCTTCAAATCCGGGATCGACAACAAGGTTTTCAATACTGTTTTTCTCGAAAATCCCGACACTGTCAAGTCTTGTAGGTGTTGTTCTGCCGCTGAATCTGAAAAGAATGTAATCCTCTCCGCCGTCTGAATATGTAAAATTATACGTGTATTTGCTCCAGCTCGTTTCACCGCTCGGTGCATCAGCAGCCGATTCCTTCACCATATCGGCATATTTCACTGTGATATTGCTTCCTATACATATGTCCGTAAATGATGAGGCTGAGCCTTTGTTATAAAATACAAGTGTATAATCTTCGCCATCAGTAAGCTCTTTGTTTAATGAACCTTTAATTTCAACGTAGTTTCCTGCTACCTGAGCTCCTCCATATCTTATTTCCATAGCAGAATTGCCTTCGTATTTACTTTCTTCACTTACAACTGCATAATAGTTATCACGGTTTGTATTAGTTGTTCCGAAATACGATACCGTCCAGCCGTTTGCCGCAAAGGCGGAGAATGACGCAAAGCTCTGAGCTGTAACTGAAAATGCAAGTAAAAATTTAATGATTTTTTTCATGTTCTTTCTCCTCCTCATTCAACTACTCTTATTATTTCCGCTATACCGCTCCATGATATTCTGCATACAACATTGTCGCCTTTCATAAGGTCATATGACGATATAAGCTCACATTCGTTTTCTTCTCTGTTATACTCAATACAAGCAATTCCGCTTCCAAGCGGGAATGCAGTTTCTGAACCTGTATTTATTTTTATTCTGCCTTTTGACAAATCAACGTCAGAAACAGTTCCCATTATGAAATCAGAACCTACATGATAGTTTGAAATACCTTTATTACGAAAAGGCTCTGCAATATTTGTAAGTATCTTTATGTTATTAATCCTTCCGTTACGGCTTACATTGAAGTTTATCACATCACCCGTCTTAACCTGTGAAAACAGTTCATCATTTTCGGTAAGAAGTGATATGTTTCTGAGTCCTCCGCCACTTCCTGTTATTCTGCCTGATACATCACCGTCAGGTGTAAGTGCCTGCGAAAGGTCAGTTACAACAAACATACTTCTTCTGATAGTGTTTGAACGAAGCTCTGAATCTTCTTTAATCGACAGAAGCTCGGTATATCCGAAATTGTCTATATCGTAAGCACTTACCGTATAGTTAGTGTCACCGCTGAAATAATCGTTTGCACTTACAACATAGTAATCATCAGTATTCCCTGTAAATTTTTCTGCCATTACAAACATATATGTATCAGATGTAATATAGAGTTGATTTGAAAATGTTTTCACACCCGAACGGTAAGTATATTGTGTTTCCTTCGTTTTGGTAAAAGTGCCTTCAAGGTACTGATTTGTTTCCTTAGCCTTGACTATTTTTGAAACTTCACCGTCTTCATTCGTTTTAAGAATTACAACCTGTGGGTCTGCTCCTTTAAACGACTTGAATATATCTGACGGATAAACATTCTTTTCCCCTGTGTTTACTCTCTTTGCACATTTTGCTGTAAACCAGTCACCGTCTATATTCATATACTTCACATATACTTCTTCCTCAACATCTTCATTTGATGTAACCTTGAAAAGAAGTGCATATTCACTCGAAGAAATCTTTCTTGAATAAGCAATGTTCCCGAAAGCATCAAGATAAAGGAGGTAGCTTTCGCCTATTTTAAGCGATTCACTTTTTTGCTCCATATACTTGATATAATCGCCTGAGAGTCTGTATGTATCTTCTTCCGTTTCAATTTCATTATCGTCATTTACATTCGAAATCACAACAGTTTCAACAGCTTCAGAACTTACATAAACAGTGCAAACAGGTGTTTCCCCGCTTTTACTCATTGCAACATTAAGTACATCATTAACCTGTATTCCGGCAAATGATATTTCCTGACCGTTTTTGATAACAGTATAATCAACTTCTCCTTTTTCAGGGTCAAGGTCAAGGATATCAATTACTCCTTCATGATTATATTTATTTGAAACAATTTTATTCGTTGCGTTCACGACATCTACAACCATTGTCTGATATGATGTGACTTTTAAAATATCGTACTTATTATCTTTATCCGTATCGATAAGTGTAAGGCTTCCGTTTTCAGGCATTAAATCTTCTGCAGTATAATCACCGTAGAATACTCCGTTATAAATAACAGAAATTGATCCTGCAAGCTTTGCGGTTTTTACTCTGCCGTTATATTCTTCAAAATACTCAAGTGTTCTGAAATCGTCAGAAATGCTGTCTATCTCTTTTGCATCAACAGTAAGAACTCTGTTTTCTCCTTCGTCCTCGCTTACATAAACAAGTGAAGGTTCATCTCTTCCGTTATCACGGACAAATGCAACAACATTCTTACCAAGCAGTGATGCGTCATATCCGCCATCTGCGGTAAACACACTGTCACCTATCATTATTTCGCCTTCGTTTACTCCTGTTTCGGAATAAATTGAAGTTCTTTCATCCGCTGACAGTAAGCCTTCAACCACATGAATGTCTCTGTACATAGAAAGAAGTGTTTCATCTGTTGCTTCTGCGTATCCGTCATCTTCATACTTAAGAGGAGCCGCATCCATGAGATTATAAAGAAGTGTAAGCATTGATTCTTTGTCAAGAATTTCATCTGCTGACAAGTCAATGCCTTTCATAAGACCTTTTGTTGCTCCGACAGATATATACTGCTCAGCATCTCCATCCTGAATATATATTCCGCAGCCAAGTGCGATAACCGAGAACTTAACAGCTTCACCAAGTGAAATATTCTCTTTGCCGTTATATGTCTGAACCGTTCCTATCATTCCTGTAGACTTTGCGAACGTTTCAGTGTCAACAGGTCTCTCTCCCGGCTCGTACATAAATCCCATAAGAGCATTTAAAAATGCATCGTAGCTTATTTTAGATGAAAGCTTTTCCTCCGCAATGCCGAGTGCCTGAAGTGCCTTATGCTCTGCACCGCCAAAATCTGCCGCAGTGACAACTGTTGCAGAAAACATAGCTCCGGCAAGACAAATTGATAGTAATTTCTTAACCATAATTTTCCTCCTGTCTTTTATTTTACAAACAGATTATAAATAATCTGCGCTGCCTGTGCTCTTGTTGCACTTGTTTTCGGAGAAAATGCATTTTCTCCCATTCCGTCTATAAGACCTGCTGTATAAAGCTTATGTATACTGTCTTTTGCATAATAGCTTATTTCCGATTCATCTGAAAATACAACGTCATCTCGTACATCATTAAACTCAGTCAGTACTCTTGCACATATTACTGCCATATCCTGACGTGTAAGAGTGGCTCCAATTCCGAATTCCGTTTCGGAAATTCCTTTTACTATACCGTGCTTATTGGCACTTGCAACATATGATGCATACCATGCTGATTTGTTTACATCTGCAAAATCACATTCCGCATATGCATCATGCTTCTGCGCGGCAACAATTATCATTTTGACAAATTCTTCTCTTGTAACAGAATCATTCGGTCTGAATTTACCGTCTCCGTCACCTGACACGATTCCCTTTTCAGCCATAGCATAAACTGCAGTCTCCGCCCATGAAGCCTCTGACATATCCGAAAACTCCTTTTTATTTTCAGGTTCGGCTTCTTCCTTTTTATCTGTTACAAGTACAGGAAGATTGTTTGTTACTTTAGTCGAGTAACCGCCTCCTCCGCCCCCTGAGCTTCCGCCCGACGATGAGCCTCCGCTCTTCTTCGGCAGGCAGTCTTCAAAAATATCAAGCAGTTCAGAAATATCTGACGGTTTTTCGTCTTTTATTTTTTCTTCTACCTTCTTGCTCACGCTGTCGGATGCGTCCATGTAATCTTCATAGGCATCCTCGCCCGAAATTCCAAGCTCGTCCTCGTATTTTTTAAAGAGAGCTTTAAGCTTATTGAATCTTGTATTCTGTGCCTCATACAATACATTAGCTCTTACATATTCATCTGATACATCATTAAAATCTGAATAGCTTCCATTTTCAAGAATACATGATGAAATCCAGTCTGTTATTTTTTCATCTTCAATATCTGAGAACTCTGTTCCGTCATACTCAAAATCAGTATACGAAAGTGCTTCAGCGATTTTCTCTGCATCATCTGCTTCGTTTATATATGCCACAACCGAAAGCTCTGTAAATGCTTTTGCAGCATCAGAGCTTTTTGCCGCTTCTTTGCATATGTCTTCTTTGTCGCTTACTTCGTTATACAAATCCATTGCAAACCCTGCGGCACTAAGTGCAATCTTATTATTTTCATCACTTACAATCTCATAAAGCTTATCACCGTCAGCTCCGTTCAGAAGTTCATCAAGAGCTGTCCGGCTTTCTTCAGATGCAAACCAGAAAGAGCCTTTCTTTTCAATTCCGCTGTCAGATTTTATATATACATTGTATTTACCGTCCGAAGATATATCATTTTTCGTTTCAGGCATGTTGAATTCAAAAACAACATTTCCGTCAGAATCCGCAACTGCCTCATCAAATGCATAGATATAATTATATTCGTTTAAGGCGTGTCCATCCATTCCCACACGCATAACAGCGGTTTCTCCTGAACCGATAACAGCCTTTACAGTTATTTTGCTGTTATTCTTCTCAATATTTATGTTTTCTGCATATGCACTTCCGCACAGAATCATCAGTGCCGCAGACAGTGAAACTATTTTTTTGAATTCCATAATAACCTCCTACTTTTACATTAAAATCATTTTATATTTTAATTATATCTTGACTTTTTTTATAATCATATGGTATAATGTTTTTAAAACTTGTCATTATGTTGTTTTTGAGGAGGTATATTATGGCTTATGATGTTATTGTTTCCAATAAGAATTACAACGGACTTAATCCCATATTATTCGGATACGAGCAATGTCTGAAGCATCAGACATTCGGTCCGACAATACGCGGATATTATCTTATTCACTATGTGGTTTCCGGTATCGGTTATTTTACCATTAATAACAGAGAATACAAAGTGAAAGCCGGAGAAATGTTTGTGATACCACCGTTCAAAGAAGCATTTTACCGAGCTGATTCCGAAAACCCGTGGTATTACATTTTTATAGGGTTTACAACCGATTCAGAACTCCCGATACCGCTTAATGATACAATTCATTGCCCAAAGGCTCTTAAGATTTTTAATGAAATGAAATACTGTGAAAAAAATCATCTCGGAAGAAGTGCATACCTCAGTGCGAGACTGTGGGATTTATTCGCTCTTCTGCTTGACAATATAGAAGATGATGTTGATATAATCGAAAAAGCCCGCGACTGTATCCATTCTGAATATATGACCGACTTAACCGTCGAAAAGCTTGCAATGAGACTTAATCTTGACAGGAGCTATTTTTCAACTCTTTTCAAGAAAAAAACAGGTATGTCACCAAAACAATACCTGTTTAATTACCGTATGAATGTTGCGTCTTCACTCCTTATTCACGAGAAAAAAAGTATTTCCGTAACAGCCTATTCGGTTGGTTATACCGATATATTCAATTTCTCAAAAATGTTCAAAAAACATTTTGGTTTTTCACCGAGAGATTACATAAAAAAGAACAGAAAATAATTACGAAAGGAATTTTTACAGTTATGCTTCAGCCTCAGAACATTACCGAATATTATATAAATAATTATCTCTCATCGGGAGACATCGCTGTAGATGCAACAGCAGGCAACGGTCACGATACCTTAAAGCTTTGCCGTGCTGTTACAGAAACCGGAAAAGTATTTGCGTTCGACATACAAAAAGCCGCACTTTCGGAAACTTCTAAAAAGCTTTCCGAGCACGGCTTTAGTAATGCTGAGCTTATATGTGATTCACATTCGGATATGGACAAATATGTCTCTGCGCCTGTAAATGCAGTAATTTTCAATCTCGGTTATCTCCCCGGCGGAGACCATGCTCTTCAGACAAAATCCGAAACTACCATTAAAGCTATAGAAAAAGCTCTTAATATTATTGCAGATAACGGATTCATTTCCGTAACTGTATATTACGGCAAAAACTCAGGAACCGAGGAAAAAGAAGCCGTAATGGAATATCTGAAAAATCTGAACCACAAAAAATATACTGTTCTTTGCTGTGATTTTCATAACAGACCGAACAATCCTCCGATTACTGTTATCATCCGCAGGAATAACTAAATTATCATAAGGTGGTGTTGCGTTAAGCAGCGCCCCTTTTGGGGCTGATTGAGTTTAGATGCAGAATTCACGAAACGAAGCCAAATGCGGGTTTTGCCGCATTTGGCCCTGCCCGAAGGCGTACGATGGTACGTCGAGTGGTGAGTTTCGTGGATAGTTCAAAAGCA
>JAZULT010000012.1:0-8006 GCA_045603225.1 Clostridia bacterium
TTCGTAGTTCAATGGCATAAAAGTCAAGAGAAATCCGCAATTTGCGGATTTCAACCAAAATTTTATTGTTTTTGACAGAATTTTGAAAACATGACTACGCAAATAAGCCATTGAACGGTATGTGCATTTTTTTACATCCCCGAATAATTAAATTCCGCAATTCCAGTAAATCCACAGCACTGTATACCTGTCTTTGAGGTCTTTCGCATAAAGAACAGCATCATTGATTTTATCACTGCCGTACATCTTTTCAAATTCGGTAATGTCAAGGTCAATGCTTTCAAGATACTGCACCATCTCATCCGAGGATGGGGCTTTTTTTAGTACTTCTTTTATTTCGTTCCATTTATCTCTGTAAATGTCCGTTTTGTCCTGTTCGTACCAGCCGAGCTTGTTCTGAAGCGCGATTACGCCTTCAGCGGCATCTGCGTATATCTCGCGGATTTTGCGTTCCCATTCATCACGCACAAACGGTCTTCCGTATCCGGGATTTTCAAGCTTTAATAGCTTCTCACGTAGCTTTTGCGTGTAAACAGACGAAAAAACAACATCTGTTCCGTGCATGAAATACGGTTCGTTTTTTACAAGTCCGACAATCTCGAAGAAATGCGAAAGGTGATGCTCACTCCCTGACGCAGGTCTGGAATTACCCATGTACGCCATAGCTATACCAACGCCTGCAAGCGCCTCTGTAAGTATGCCGATAGCCTCGCTGTCACGTTCAAGAAGCTTCTGTCCCAAATCCTTCACATTTGACAGCATTTCGTAAGTAAGATCGTATACATATCGGCAAACAGGCTCACCGTTTACTACAGCGGAAAGCTCCCAGTCGTTAAGGCATGAGAATTTACCGAGTATGTCTCCGTACCCTGATTTTATCATATCCATCGGTGCATTCTTAAGAATATCTGTATCGCCGATTATGACCTCCGGCACGTGTGCTGTATATGTAACCTTCATGTTACCCTCAATCATTGCCGCACCTTTTGAAGCATATCCGTCCATTGAAGGTGCTGTGGCAATTATGTGGTAAGGAAGTTGATTCCGGAAGCTTACATACTTGCATAAATCCTGGATAACGCCTGAGCCTATACCTATAATCAGGTCTGTTTTGCCGGTTATAAATGACGAAAGCACGGAAACAGCCTTTTCGTCCGGAACGAGCAAACCCTCAGTCTCGAAAACGTGAAGAGCTTCAAGCCTCTCTCCGAGCAGCTTTTCAACTTTTTCTCCGCATACACCAAAAGTGTTATTGTCCGCGGTCAGGAGAATGTTTTTGTAATTTTCCGTAAGCCTTTCAATTTCATTTATTGCACCCGGATTTATTATTATTTCCTTTATGTCACAGCTGTGCACCATACCGCACTCGCATTTTCTTCCTTTTAATAGGCTGTTTATATCCATTTACAATAACTCCTTTACACAATTCTCAAACTCTTTGTAATCGTCAACTTTTATAAATCCGAAATCCGAATGGAATACCGATTCGTCGTTTCCGCCCGGACCGTAATCGTCACCGACAAAGATTACTTCATCGTGCTTTATGCCTTTTTCGTTGCAGTATTTGTCAAGAGCATAATATTTGTTATACGGTTTTGGAGCCATGTCAAATGACGATGAACCGCCAACAAATACATTATAATCCGAAAACGCAGCGACAACCTCGCTGTAAAATGCACGGCGTTTTTTTCTGTCCGGGTCAAATGCCAGCTTGTCTTCCTGCCTTGCTTTAGTTCCGAGTATAGGAAATGTTATGCATCCTGATGAATGGTATTCAACATTATCTCCGACAAATTCGGTAAATCCAAATTTTTCCCTGAACCCCGTAACAAGCATTTCGCATTTTTCTCTGTCGCAAGGTGCCTGTATATCGTACACCGGCTCAATCGTTTGCAATTCGCAGCTGTATCTGTAATACTGCATGCCGTAATTCCCGATAATGTCAATGGGAAACCTGTTCATCTGCTCGAAAATTCTCATACACTGTCCTGCGCCCACCATGACAAGACTGTATTTTTTACTTAATTTCTTAAGAATGTCCCTGTGTTTTTCGCTGAGCTTTGTTTTGTGCTGAGTAAGTGTGCCGTCCAAATCAAAAGCTATCAGTTTTATACTCATTTTTTTCACTCTTTTCATTGACTTTTTTTATAATTTCATATATAATAATAACATAATAATCAACAAAAATCAATATTGGCGATTATTTTTCAAGATAATCAACTTTAATCACGGAGGATATTATGTATCAGCAGGAAAGAATTTCGGAAATTCTGAAAATATTGAAATCGGTACATTACGTTACTGTAGAGCATCTTGTGGAACAGATAAGGTACAGTCCGGCAAGTATAAGGCGCGATCTGAATGTTCTTGAAAAGCAGGGACTTATAAAAAGAACATACGGTGGAGCTGAACTGCTTGACGACGGAAAAGCACCGTATAAATTCCGCAAACACAGCATGAAATCCGAAAAAAACAAAATAGCTGCAGCTGCTGCAAAGCTTGTCAGAGACGGCGATACTGTTTTTATAGATGCATCAACTACAGCTTGTTGTATGGAAAATTATTTGTCAGCAAAAAAGGATATATGTGTTATAACAAACAGCATGGTTCTGACTTCGTCGCTGAAAAAGCAGGGGATAGAAGTGTATTGCACAGGCGGAGAGCCTGTTGAACTGCCCGGAACGCTGACCGGTGCTGTTGCCGCAAATACTTTTTCCATGTTCCATGCGGATATTATGTTTTTTTCAACAGACGGTGTGGGTAACGACGGTAAAATCTATGTACTTCCGGAGGGGCATTATGTCGTAAATAAGTCTATGCTCGAAAATTCCGATAAACACGTTTTTTTGTGCGGAAGTAATAAAATAGGCAAGAAATCAAAACGAGTGCAGTGTACACTTAAAGATATCGATTATTTTATATGTGATGAAACTCCCGGTATTGAGCTGGTGAAAAAGTTCAACAATACAGAATTTATTAAAATCGGAGCTGAAAATGAAAGCAATTCTTAAGTATAATGTATTAAAACAAGATGACAACAAAACTGTCGAGACGGTATGGAAACAGAAATTCGGAATATCCGCCGGACTGTTTACTGGGCTTAAGCTAAGCGGAAAACTGAGAAAAAACGGAGAAATATGCCGAAGCATCGATTCGGTGACAGAAGGAGATGTGCTGACTGCTGATGTGACCGAGGAAGAAGTGTCTGAAAATATTGTGCCCTCGGATATCAGATTCGGCATAGTGTATGAAGATGAATTTCTTCTTGTAACCGATAAACCGCGCGGTGTCAGTGTGCATCCGAGTATCGGTAATTTCGATAACACCCTCGCCAACGGAGTGATGTATCACTGGTCAAAAACGGGAGAGCAGCATAAATTCCATGCAGTGAACAGGATAGATAAAGATACATCGGGAATATGTGTTGTTGCAAAAAACCGTTTTGCACATGGTATTTTGTCGGAGCAGATTAAGAGCGGAAGCTTTAAAAGACGGTATTATGCGGCTGTAAAAGGTATACTGTCGGAAAAGAGCGGTGTAATAGATAAACCGATAAAACGTGCAGAGGAAAGTGTAATAAAACGCGTAGTTTCAGATGACGGAAAGAATGCTGTCACGCATTATCGCGTAATAAATGAAACGGATAACGTATCGCTTGTTGATGTGTGGCTCGAAACAGGCAGAACACACCAGATTCGTGTACATTTTTCCGATATGGGCTATCCTCTTGTCGGTGACTGGCTTTACGGTGAAGTTGCGGAGAATGAGAAGGAAGGACACCTTCTTCATGCGTACAGTGTCGAATTCAATCACCCTGTAACAGGCGAAAAACTGAGCTTTTGCCTGGATTTGCCTGATGATATGAGAATGTATAAAAAAAAATAAAAAAATTTTAAAATAGGGTTGACAAATGAAGAAAACTATGGTATAATAATTTTTGTTGACACGGCCCGTTGGTCAAGCGGTTAAGACTCCGCCCTCTCACGGCGGCGACAAGGGTTCGATTCCCTTACGGGTCACCACTTAATTGAATATTGCAGAGTTTGCAAGCTGTTTCGGTACAGCTGTAACCCATATATGGAGAAGTACTCAAGAGGCCGAAGAGGCGCCCCTGCTAAGGGTGTAGGTCGGGAAACCGGCGCGAGGGTTCAAATCCCTCCTTCTCCGCCAAAACAAAGAACCGCTCAATTCCTGAAAAACAAGGTTTTAAGCGGTTCTTTTGTGCTTTTTGTGTTTCTTTTTTTGGGTGGTTTTAGGCGGAAAATGCATCTATTGCGTTGTCAAACTGTTGTCAAATGTTGTTTCTTTTTTTCATAAATGCGTTCAGCTTATCTGATGCTTCGGTTTTCCATGACTCGGATATATGAGCATACGTATCTACAGTCATTTGCATTGTGGCGTGTCCGAGTTGGTCTTGTGCTATTTTTGTATCTATTCCCGCTTCGAGAAGCATTGATGCGTACGAGTGGCGGAGCATGTGCGGTGTAGCTGTTATTCCGGTCTGCTTTTGATACACTCTCCAGTGATAATCAAATTCTCCGTTGTTCATGTATTCTCCTTTTGAATTAGGGAATAGTATGTCAGATGCTTTTTTACCCTTTACGTATTTTTTTAAACTTTTTTCAAGTTCGTCTGGCATTATTATTTTTCGTATACCTTTTTCTGTTTTAGGAAGCTTGATATATGTTTTGTTATCATCAGCGGTATACAGTGATTTACTTACTGTTATTAATTTATTTTCGAAATCAATATCAGAAACCTTCAGCGCGCAGGCTTCATTTCGCCTGCAACCGGTCATAAGAACGAGATATGCATACATTCCCATAGGAATATTTAAATTTTCTTTCACAGCTTTTACATCTGTTTCAGATGCCATTGATCTGTATGTTTTTGAAAGACCTTTGGGGATTGTGATATACAGGCAGGGGTTATGGTCGATATATTTATTTACTACGGCATATTTCATTATAAGGTTCAGTACAAGAAGACGGGTTGATGCTGTTTTTTTTGCTCTGCCTTTTGAAGCTATGTCGATATAACGTTTGCATTCGACAGATGTTATATCCTTTATATAATCGTCCTTGAAATAGTCTGTGCATTCAGCAAGTGCAGGGCGGTACTGTTTCAGTGTATTATACGCAAGGGTGGGGAAGTGCTCCTTTTCCCATAATTCGGATACTTCTTTAAATGTATGCCCTTGTTCTTTTTTTTGGGAATATTCTATGAGTTGACGTTCTATGTCCTTTTCCGCTTTTCGTTCTGTCTGTTCGGAGGAATAGAAGTATATGCGCTTTTTGTCTATCGTGACTGACTTGCAGTATCTGCCGTCTTTTCTTTTAGTCAACATATTTTATCACCTCTTTTAACTTGTTTTCGTAAAATTTCAGCGTAAATATAATAAAATCCTGAGAGGTATTGAAGTATTCCGCAAGCTCCCAGGATTCGGTTATATCATTTTCAAGTGCTTCTACAAGCTCATCAAATGGTATTAGTGTATGAACTGCCCATTTATTTGCTCTATACTCTTTCTGACTCCTTAATTCATAAGGAGAACTTCCGGTATAGAATGAGCCTGTCATGCAGTGTCCGAGTTCGTGTGCGAGCATTGTCTGTTCTTCAGATGTTGTTTCGATACAGTCAGCATCCATTCCGATTGCTCCCGGGACGGACATTGATTTTATCGTGGGACCAAGCGGAAAGTGAAAAACGGATATATTGTTTTTGTCTGCTATGTCATATAAGTCATTTATGTGCATTGTTTAGTCTCCTTTCTTGTTGTATTGCGTGTCTTTCCATCTATGTGTGGTTAAGGTGATGTAATAGTCGTTGTCGTATTCGTCCGTTACTACGTATTCTCCGCCCGGTTTTAAAACATTACTTAATTCGTTATTGAAATATATGCAGTAGCCGTCGGGCAGATATAATGTTGTGATATGGTACATAAGTTCAGATTCTTCTACTTCTTGCGTTTCGACAGTAACAACATTTGTTATTGTGTTATAGCCTGTAGTCTCCCGGGAACGCCAAATTTCGCATTTCATTTCTTGTATAACTCTCCCCGGTGTGCCGAAAGGTTCATCTGACACCAGAACAAGATAGTCTTCGGTATATTCCGATTTTTCATAAAAGTGTCCGATTTGAGTGGTTGTTCCTATACCGAAAAAAAGCGGGATGTTAAAACAACCGAGAAGGATTATTACTGCAGCCGGTACAACAAATCCTTTTGTAAAAAAAACAAAATTTTTCTTTATAACGTTTTCTATTATTATAAATAAAAGAAAAAAACTTATCAAAAAGCATGAAGAGGCAGTTGTGCGAAGAGAATATATAAATGTTTCATATACAGTATGTGATTCGTTTTTATAAATAAACGTGAGTATTGTTATAACTAAAATAAGAAGTATATATGGTTTTCTGCCAAAAAAAGCTTCGGCATCTTTCTTCATTATTAATCATTCCTTTGTTTTATTCATTTGGTAAAACCCTTCCGCTTATATTTAGTTGCGTTCCTGATAATTTTGCGGTTTCGAGAGTAAACTGAGATTTGATTTTATTAATTTCATTATCTGTTACAAAATTCTTTTCGAGGAATTTTATATACCAATCATCTATATTATCTTTTGGAGAACATTTTTCACATGGTTTATAATTTTGGATTGCTACATATCTGTGCAACAATGTTTTTTTATTTCCTTTAATGATGGCGCATTTGCTTTTATGATAATGAGTTAAATTTCCGTCAAAAATAAATGCATTGAAACGTCTTCCGTAACCGTTACCTTCTCTGTTAACAGCATAAGGCAGAAGGTTTTCATCAAGGTCGACGCTTGAAGGTATCATTGAAATATCCAATACTATACCATTATATTCTTTTGTTTTGCTCGTTCTCGTTTTTCTGGCTTTTCTGTCTGGTGTACTATCCTTTGGTATATATTCATTTTGTTTTGCGGTTTCTGCATTTGATTTTCTTAGAAATAGAATAATAACCGCTGTCAACAGTATAAGCAAAGAACATATTATAATAAATTCAGGTTCCATTTATAAACCTTCTCTCTGTGATTTTGTAAATTTTATAAAATCGAGCACCTTTTTCTTTTCGTCGTCGGTCAGGTCTCTGACTTCGCCCCATAGTGCGAACTGCTCTTGTGACAGTTCTTCGTCAGGAGTTTTCAATTCTGATTTACCTAGAAGGTAGTCTACCGAAACATTGAAGTAGTCGGCGATTTGATAAAGGTATTTTTGGTAGGACTTACTCCTGCCTGCACGCCAATCGGTCACAACTTGTCTGTTTAAGTTTAGGGCCGTAGCTAATTGCTGATTATCACAATTGTTTTCTATCATTAAATTTAATATTTTTTCTAAAGTGTCCAAAATTACACCCCCAAATTTGTTGATTATTAATAAATCATGAAAACTCATGAATTAATTTCATGAAAATTCTTGACTATCATGAAAATTCATGATATAATACAATCAGTTCAATAAATTATTGAAGTTTACATTCATTATATCACGAAAATTATTGAATGTCAATATTTTTTGAAAAGGAGGCGAAAGAGTGAACAACACGGACATAAGATTTCAGATGATTGAAGCCGGTGTAAAAGGATATCAGGTTGCGAAAGTGATGGGGATATCGGCTGAGTGGTTTTCAAAACTTCTCAGGGACGAGCTTCCGGCGGAGAAGAAAAAGGAGATATCCAAAGCGATTAAGAAAGCGAAGAAAGTGAGGTGAAAATATGCCACGAGAAAAGGAGTCATACCGGGATAATGTCGAGTTGCTCCGGGAGGAATTCCCAGGACAAATTCAGCTGAATAAATGCGTTGTCGCAAAATATCTTGGGGTAGACCCGAGAAGTGTGAAGAAGCACGTAAAAGTAAACGAATTCGGGAAAATAAGTATTTCGGATTTGGCAAGAGCAATTTCAGGTTAATTAAAGAAAGGATGTTTATTATGAATTTTATTTACGGATTTTTGGTAGCAATTATATGTTTGGCGGTAGTTA
>JAZULT010000013.1:0-18387 GCA_045603225.1 Clostridia bacterium
TCAAAGAGAATATATTAAAATGTGCTCATTTTAATATAGGTTTATTTTGTATACCAAAAATTTAACAATTTTTCTCATCAACACAAAAAGGACCTCAATCAGAGATCCTTTTTGTAATTTAGGGACTTTTTAAACATCCCCGTTTTCTTTGTGAAAGGTTATTTGTTCATTAAATTTGCCAGTCTGCAGGCACGAATATAAACTTCTGCGATGTATTCTTCAATTTTCATATTATTGTACTTATCATTTTCATGTCTGTCAGGCTTGCTTAAGGTATTAAGCTCAAAAGTGAGAATTCCGTTGTAATTATACTTGTTAAGGCGATCTGCAACGCTTTGCCAGTCGGTAATACCGTCAAACGGCAAGAGATGTAAATCGTCTATCCATGTAATTTCACCGTTGAAATCACGTATTCCGAGATTGTCATTTATGTGAGTTGCAATAAGCCTGTCTCCGTAAAGTGCCATCATATCATTGCCTCTGTTATAACACTGTTCATGTCCTGTATCCCAGCAAAAACCTACATTGTCACGTTCTTTGAATGTGTCCATGAGAGCGGCGAGATATTCGTCACCTTCTGTGTTTTCGAAGGCGATTTTAACACCAAGCTCCTTCGCTCTGTCAACGATTTTGCCATAGTTTTTGATTCCGTATTCATTCGGACCGTCGTTTGGACCGAAACCGATATAAGTATGTACAACCATTATCGGGACATTTATTTCGGCAGTCTCTTCGAGATATCTTAAAAGTTCATTGACCGCTTCTTCAGCTTCGTGGTTGTTCTTCCACATGTTTGCAGAATTTGCATACGGTGCATGAACAGATTGATATATCATACCAAGCTCGTCTGCCAGCTTTCTGCAGGCTTTGAAATCGACATCCCAATTAGTGAAAAATCCTTCAAATCCCGTTTTGTGCAGAAGTCTTATCTGGTCCTCATATTTTAACTTGAATTGACTGCTCAGCCCTAAACATAATTTTGCTTTGTACATTTAATCACGTCCTTATATATTTGTTGCGATAATAATTATACTAAGGGATGCAAAACTGAGCTTTTCACATCCCTATTTGATTATTTATACATTTCAACAACGCTGTTGATTGCTTCATCAACTGACATAAGCTTTGCTTCTGCATCAGTTCTGAGCTTATATTCTACAATGCCTTCAGAAATCTTTTTACCTACAACAATTCGTACAGGAATACCGATAAGGTCACTGTCCTTAAATTTAACGCCTGCACGTTCAGGACGGTCGTCAATAAGAGCTTCGATTCCCTTATCAAGAAGAGTATTATATATTTCTTCTGCGTTTTTAACCTGTTCTTCATCTTTGTGATTTACAGGAACAACACTTACCTGATAAGGAGCAATTGCAGGATTCCATATAATACCGTTTTCGTCATGTCCTTGCTCAATTGCGGCAGAAATACATCTTGTAACACCTATTCCGTAGCAGCCCATGATTACAGTTGTATTCTCGCTGTTTTCGTTAAGTGCTGTAAGACCGAGCGCTTCTGAGTACTTTGTACCGAGCTTAAATATGTGTCCAACCTCGATACCCATAGCTGTATTTATCGGCTGTCCACATTTCGGACAAGCATCGCCTGTCTCGATTATTCTTATATCGGCAACCTGTGTTGCTTCAAAGTCTTTATTAATATTAACATTTTTGTAGTGATAGTCTGTTTCATTAGCGCCTACAACGAAGTTTTTCATCATTGTAACTTCGTGGTCAACATAAACAGGAATTGAAAGACCTACAGGGCCTGCGAATCCTACCTCTGCCTTTGTTATTTCACGAACCATTGCAGGTTCAGCAAGTTCAAGGTCATTTATGCAGCCAACAAGGTTTTTGAGCTTTACTTCATTGATTTCTCTGTCGCCACGAACCATTGCCGCAATGTAATTATCATCAGCTTTATAGATGATTGTTTTTGCGAATACATAAGGCTCTGTGCCTAAGAAATCAGTAAGCTCTTCGATAGTATGAGCATTCGGAGTGTGAATCTTTTCTATTGAAAGGTCTCCCTCAGGGAATGACTTTTCAGTAGGAATAGCTGCGGCTTTTTCGTAGTTTGCGGCGTATCCACACGCATCGCAGTATGCGATTGCATCTTCTCCTACAGGAGATTTAACCATAAATTCCTGGCTTCCGCTTCCGCCCATTGCACCTGAATCAGCATCAACTATTGTAAAGTCGAGACCGAGTCTTGTAAATATTCTGCAGTATGCGTCATACATTGCCTGATATGATTTGTCAAGTCCTTCCTGAGTCAAATCGAAGCTGTATGCATCTTTCATTACAAATTCACGTCCGCGCATGAGACCGAAACGAGGTCTTCCCTCATCACGGTATTTTGTCTGAATCTGATACAGTGTTATAGGGTATTCTTTATAAGAACGAACCTCATTTATAACGGTCTGAGTGAAAAGCTCTTCATGTGTCGGGCCGAGACAGAAGTCACGTCCGTATCTGTCGTGGAGCTTAAACATACTTTCTCCGAATACGTCCCATCTTCCTGAAGCCTGATAGCTTTCAGCAGGAAGGAGCGCCGGCATTAAAAGTTCAAGAGCACCGGCTCTGTCCATTTCCTCGCGTACGATGTTTTCTACTTTTTTAAGAGTACGAAGACCGAGAGGGAGATATGAATAAATTCCTGCCGCAAGACGTCTTATCATTCCGGCTCTCAGCATAAGCTGATGACTTGTTATTTCTGCTTCAGCCGGAACTTCTCTTAAGGTCGGCATTAAAAGCTTTGACATTCTCATATTAACTCACAATCCTTTCGATTAATAATTATCACTTTTTATAAGTGTGCCTATACCTGATTTTGTAAATATTTCAAGGAGCAGACAGTGGGGAACACGTCCGTCTATGATATGTACACCTGTAACTCCTGCATCAATTGCGTCCATGCATCCCTGTACTTTAGGAATCATACCACCGCTGATTACACCGTTTTCTATCATTTCTGAAATTTCATTTTTGTGTGCTTCGTAAACAATGTTTCCGTCTGCATCCTTAACACCTTCAACATCGGTAAGCAAAATTAATTTTTCGGCATTTACTGCGGATGCAATTGCCGAAGCTACTGTATCTGCATTTATATTGTAGCTGTTTCCGTCAGCATCTGTGCCGATGGGTGCTACAACCGGTATATACTGGTCAGAAGTGAGACGTTCAAGAATTTCGGGTTTTACAGTTACGATTTCACCGACATATCCAAGGTCTACTTTTTCGCCTTCAACTTCTGTGTATTTCTTTTCACATTCAATAAAGCTTCCATCAATACCGCAAAGACCTATTGCTTTTCCACCCTGAGCATTTACAAGTGAAACGATTTCCTTGTTTGTCTTACCGACTAATACCATTTGCGCAATACGCATTGTATCTTTATCGGTAACACGGAGACCATTAATAAATTCGCTTTTTACATTATGCTCGTTAAGCTCTGCAGAAATGTCAGGGCCACCGCCATGAACAACAATCGGGTTAAGACCGATAAATTTAAGAAGAGTTATATCTTCCATAACAGAATGTTTGATTTCTTCGTTAATCATAGCGTTTCCACCGTATTTGATGACTACGGTTTTGCCGCTGAATTTTTGTATGTATGGCAGAGCTTCTATAAGAATACCTGCTTTTTTTATGAGTTCTTCCATGTTTACACCTCGTTAATTACAGATAAAATCCCGGGAATGAGAGTCCTGTGCCTTCTTCAAGACCGAACATAAGATTCATGTTTTGTACCGCCTGTCCTGCCGCACCTTTGACAATATTGTCAATTGCAGAAACTATTACTGCACGGTTAAGTCTTTCATCAACAACGACACCTATATCCACAAAGTTTGAACCGGCAACGTGTTTTGTTTCCGGGAGTTCGCCTGCCGGATGTACTCTTACAAAAAATTCGTCTTTGTAGAATTCTTTGTAAAGGTCTGCAAGTTCTTCTGTTGTTATTTTCTTTTCGAGATTTATATAAATTGTAGAAAGAATTCCTCTTTTCTGAGGGATAAGGTGGGGAGTGAAAGATATAAGCACTTCCTCGCCTGCGAGCTTTGAAAGCTCCTGTTCGATTTCGGATGTATGTCTGTGAGTTGCGACTTTATATGCTTTTGAGTTTTCTGTACATTCACAGAACTGATATGGCAGAGCTGTAGTACGTCCTGCGCCTGTTACTCCGGATTTTGCATCTACAATTACATTTTTTGTACTTCCGATTCCGCTTTTCATAAGCGGTGCTGCACCGAGGATTGAGCAGGTTGTATAACATCCGGGGTTACCTATTAAGTCAGCTTTTTTAATTTTTTCTCTGTGGAGTTCACAGAGTCCGTAAACTGATTTTTCAAGAAGCTCCGGTGAAGAATGTTCTTCTCCGTACCATTTTTCGTATACTTTCACATCATCATATCTGAAATCTCCGCTTAGGTCAATGACCTTAATTCCGAGATTTACAAGCTGAGGTATTACCTCTTTCGATGCACCGTGGGGAAGAGCTGTAAATGCTACATCGCATTTTGCCACCTCACTCATATCTATTTCTGTACATTCTTTTTCAAGGATGTGGTTAAAATTCTTATAAATATTGCTGATTTTCTCGCCGCTGAAGCTTTTTGACCCAAGAACTTCAAGAGACACCTCAGGGTGAGAGGTTAAAAGTCTTACAAGCTCAATTCCTGCATAGCCTGTAGCACCTAATACTGCAACTTTAATCATGTATATCAGACCTTTCTTTTCCTTATGAAGAATTACAGGGGTGTAAAAAAATGCACACACCGTTCAATGGCTTGTTTGCGTAGTTACGTTTTCAAAATTTCGTCAAAAACAATAGAATTTTGGTTAAAATCCGCAAATTGCGGATTTTTCCTGACTTTTATGCCATTGAACTACGAACGAAACGAACCGCTTGACGTACCCACGTACGACTTCGGGCAGGAATTTATGTGATTTCATCACATAAACCTTCGTTTCGTCCGTTCTGCACTATTTTTTTACATCCCCTGCTCATATTACCCGGAATTATTCTTCGTTTTCCGGAGTTATTGCGTCTTTGTGAGATAAGCTGATTTTGCCGTTTTTAGCGTCAATATCCATTACTTTTACGAGAAGTCTGTCGCCTTCTTTAACAACGTCTTCTACCTTTTCAACTCTCTTGTTTGCGAGCTTTGAAATATGGCAGAGTCCGTCTTTTCCCGGAAGGATTTCAACGAATGCGCCAAATGTTGTAATAGTCTTAACGATACCGTCATAAATTTCACCGATTTCCGGTTCTTTTACGATAGCTTCGATAGCTGCTCTTGCAGCATCGCCTGAACACTGGTCAGCTGCAAAGATGTATATAGTACCATCTTCTTCGATGTCAATCTTTGCACCTGTGTCCGCGACAATCTTCTGAATAACCTTACCGCCCTGACCGATTACTTCGCGAATCTTATCAGGGTCTATTTTCATTGTATCAACTTTCGGAGCATACTGTGAAAGTTCAACTCTTGGCATATTTATTGCCTTTAGGATAACTTCGTCAAGAATCTGAATTCTTCCTGTTCTTGTTTTTCTGAATGCTTCTTCAATCACTTCGTATGTGAGACCGTCATTTTTTATATCAACCTGAATTGATGTAATACCCTTCTTAGTACCTGCAACTTTAAAGTCCATTTCACCGTAGAAGTCTTCAAGTCCCTGGATATCAACCATTGTTGTAAATCCGTTTTCTGTTGTGATAAGACCACATGAAATACCTGCAACAGGTGCTTTTATAGGTACACCGGCTGCCATGAGTGCAAGTGTTGAACCGCAGACAGAACCCTGTGATGTTGAACCGTTTGAACTGAGTACTTCTGAAACAGTTCTTATAGCGTATGGGAATTCTGCTTCTGACGGAAGAACAGGAACGAGTGAACGTTCAGCTAATGCACCATGACCGATTTCACGTCTTCCCGGTCCTCTTGAAGGTCTTGTTTCACCTACTGAGTATGAAGGGAAGTTGTAATGATGCATATATCTCTTTGTTTCTTCAACGTCTATACCGTCAAGCTTCTGAATTTCAGAAAGGGGAGCAAGCGTTGCAACTGTAAGAACCTGTGTCTGACCTCTCTTGAAAAGACCTGAACCGTGAGTTCTGGGAAGTATATCAATTTCAGCAGATAGAGGTCTGATTTCGTCAAGACCGCGTCCGTCAACACGTCTGCCTTCGTAGAGCCATGCACGAACGATTTCTTTCTGCATTTTGTAAAGGATTTCGCCTAAGTCTGTTGCAATATCAGGATATTCTTCAGAGAGAGCTTCGATAAGTCTGTCAGATATAACTCCGATTCTCTCATCGCGTACATTTTTATCATCAGTATCAAGTGCATGCTGAAGATTTTCAAATTCCATATCTTTAATTCTGTCATAAAGTACATGGTCAATATCGTAGTGTTCGTATTCAAATTTTTCCTTGCCGATTTCCTTTGTGATTTCTTCAATGAAATCGCAAAGTTCAATTATTGATTTGTGAGCGAACTTAAGTCCGTCAAGCATAACATCCTCAGGAACTTCGTTTGCGGCCGCTTCAATCATAACGATTTTCTCGCGTGTTCCGGCAACCGTAACGAGCATTTCACTTTTTTCTCTCTGCTCAACTGTTGGGTTTATAATATATTCACCGCCGATAAGACCGAGCCATACACCACCGATAGGACCGTTCCATGGTACATCGGAAATTGAAATTGCAATTGATGCACCAATCATAGCTGCAACTTCGGGAGGATTGTCCTGTTCAACAGAAAGAACTGTTGCAATTACTGTAACGTCATTTCTGAGGTCTGCCGGGAAAAGCGGACGGATAGGTCTGTCGATAACACGGCTTGTAAGGATAGCTTTTTCGCTTGGTTTACCTTCTCTCTTAATATATCCACCCGGGATTTTACCTACTGAATAAAGCTTTTCTTCGTAGTCGACTGAAAGAGGGAAGAAGTCAACACCTTCTCTCGGTGTTCTTGAAGCTGTAACGTTTACCATTACAACTGTATCACCGTAGCGTACTAAACAGTGACCGTTTGTGAGTTCACACATTTTACCTGTTTCGATTACAAGCGGACGTCCCGCAAGCGTTGTTTCAAAAGTTCTGAACATATTTAAATTCTCCTTTAATTTTAGATTTTCGGAGACTTTTTTTAGCACATAAACACAGCATACAAAGCTTGTCTGCTCTGTTTATTTGCTAAAATATAATCTCCGATTATAGTAGTATAGGCAAGCGACTGCAAAAACCATGCAACCGTTTGCCTATACGCACACAGCGCAAAACAGACGTTTTGCACCATTATTATTTTCTGAGTCCGAGCTTAGCAACTAATGCTCTGTATCTTTCAATATCTTCATTCTTAAGATACTGGAGAAGACCACGTCTCTTACCAACCATCATGAGAAGACCACGTCTTGAGTGATGATCCTTCTTGTGGAAGTTAAGGTGCTCATTGTTAAGATGATTAATTCTCTCTGTGAGAAGAGCAATCTGTACTTCCGGAGAACCTGTATCTCCTTCATGAGTAGCGTAAGTAGCGATAATTTCCTGTTTACGTTCTTTTGTCATGAATTTCACCTCCTATAATCTGAATAATCCCCGCACGCCGAGAATTCCGTTGGTGATTCGGAAATCTAAGACCGCGGTTAAATAAAGTTTTTTAACCTCTGTTGAAACGTCTGTTAAACTTTTCAACTCTACCGCCTGTATCAACAAGCTTCTGCTTACCTGTAAAGAACGGATGGCAGTTTGCACAGATTTCAACCTGGACATCTTCCTTAGTTGAGCCTGTTTCGTAGACAGCACCGCAGGCGCAGCGAATAGCTGTCGGCTTGTAATCGGGATGAATTCCTTCTCTCACTATGCTTCATCCTCCCTTCTTATAATTCGGCTGCGGAACGTATCCGCTAAACACCATTTTACAGTATATCACACAATTGTCAATAATTCAAGTGTTTTTTTAAAATTTTTTGAAAATCGGTATTTTGACCATTTTCAGCTTATATTATTTGAAGATTTGCGTAAATTATGTATTGATTATTTGAAAAAAATATGATAAAATAAGTTTATGGGAGAATAATCCTGATGAAAGGTTTTGAAAAAATGAAAAATATAATTATAATTGGAGCAGGGCCTGCAGGAATATCAGCTGCACTTTATACAGCGAGAAGCGGTATAGAGACAATGGTTATTACTCATGGTAAGAGTGCGCTTCTGAAAACGGAGAAAATTGAAAATTATTACGGATTTTACGGAAGCGGAGAAGAGCTTTATAAAAAAGGGATTGAAAGTGCTGTAAAACTTGGAGTTAATGTAATTGATGACGAGGTTGTATCTGTTGAATACAGTGAAAAATTCGGGGTTTCAACAACAGGTGGAAAGTATTATGCAGATGCTGTTATTATTGCAGTGGGAAATCAGCGTAATGCACCATTAATAGATGGTCTTAAGGAATATGAAGGAAAAGGTGTAAGCTATTGTGCAGTTTGCGACGGTTTTTTCTACAGAGGGAAGAATGTCGCAGTAATCGGAAGCGGTGCATATGCCAAAAATGAAGCAGACGAGCTCATTCCTCTTGCCGGAAATGTGACTGTTCTGACAAACGGAGAAGAAACGGGAGCAGAGTTTGACTGTCAGGTTATGACAGATAAAATAGTAAGAATTGACGGAGACGGAGTTGTATCATTTGTTGTATTTGAAAACGGAGATAAACTTGATGTTTCGGGAGTGTTTGTTGCAGTCGGAACGGCAGGCGGCAGTGACCTTGCTAAAAAGCTTGGTATAGTTACCGATAAAGACAAAATTTCGGTAAATTCCGCTATGGAAACAAATATTCCGGGAGTGTATGCCGCAGGTGACTGCACCGGTGGAATGCTTCAGATAGCTAAAGCGGTTCATGACGGAGCTGAAGCGGCAATGTCTGTTATTAAATATGTGCGTTCTCTGAAAGGATAAGAATATGAAAAGGTTATTTTTTGTTTTGATTATGTGTACGCTTTTGTCAGGTACTGTATATGCTGAACAAATGTACGGGGAATTAATAGATTGTGAGCAAACCATTGAGTATGTGGAATATAACCCTGCAGTGTCACGTATGAGAATGAGGCCGCAAACAATAGAAGAAATATTATATGAGGGTATTGCTAATCATAACGAATATATAGATATTTCGGCATACGATCTGACATTTGAAGAGGCCGGAATATTATATATTGACTTTATACATATGGTAGGAGAACTCCCGATTGATCCGTCAGGGATTTTAATAATAGTAGACGAATCCAGCGGTAAAGCTGTCGCAATAAAACCTGATTATTTATATGATGCTGATGAGCATGCCTTAAAAATAGCGGAACTTGAAAAGATTATTGATGATATATGTATATATGCATCAGAGGGTGATACTGATATGGAAAAGGCGCTTCTGGCTCATGATAAAATTGCAGCTGATTACTATTATGACCCATATCCGGTAACAAACAGTGACGGAACTGAAAGTTATGAAATTATTTCACATACAGCATACGGATTTTTAGAGCATGGATATGCAGTATGTCAGGGATATTGCTATCTTTATGGTGCTGTACTTGACAGAATGGAAATTGATAATGCTATATGTATAAGCGAAGCTATGGGACATATGTGGAGCAGGGTCAAAATTGACGAAAATTGGTATCATGTCGATATTACTCATGATGATCAGGGTGAATATATAATTCACAAGAATTTTCTTTCATCAGATGCGACATATTACAGTTGGGGGCATGAAACGAATGACTGGCGTGTTGTAGGGAATGATGATGAAGCAACTTGTTCTGATAAGCAGTTTGAAAGCGGATACTTTTTTGATAATCTTATTTTCCCGATGAGAAAGGAAAATGGAATTTACAAGTTTAATTGGGGAGAATATGAATTTGATTTATATGACATTCATTCAAAGGGAATGGTGTTTAGCTTGCCTGTTGTTGGAGAAGACGGCAGCGGAAGTGTTATGTATCTTATTCATGAATCGTATGAATCACCATTTTCTCTATACACTGCAGAATATGAAGATGGCAGATATGTAAAATCTGATATATTGAATATTGAAGGTATAACTATTGGTGACCTACAGGTTCGTCGCTGTGAACTTCCGTTTGAGTTAAATGGCAGTAACAGTTTCAAATTTATGATGATTGACAGAACAACGCTAAATCCGGTAATAGATTTTGCAGAAACAGGAGTAAATAATGGAGTATAATTTAAAAGCACCTTTAGATGGAAAAGTGATTGAAAAGCTGAGAGCAGGAGACAGAGTTTTCCTTTCCGGAACGATATATACAGCGCGTGATGCGGCACATGAGCGTATGACAAGGCTGTATACAGAAAACGGTGAGCCGTTTCCTGTAGATTTAAGTGAGGCAGTTATATATTATGCAGGACCGTGCCCTGCAAAGCCGGGAGAAGTGATAGGCTCGTGCGGCCCTACAACTTCAGGACGTATGGATGCGTATACACCGCTTTTGCTTGATAACGGTCTCAGGGTTATGATAGGAAAAGGTATGAGAAATGATGCTGTAAAGAAGTCAATAATAAAAAATAGAGCTGTATATTTAGGTGCAATAGGCGGAGCGGGTGCATTGATTGCAGAATGTATCACTTCATCTGAAATAATTGCATACGAAGATCTGGGTACAGAGGCTATTAGAAAACTGACTGTCAATAACCTTCCGCTGACAGTTCTTGTTGACTGCATGGGCAATGATTTATATGAAAGAGGTAATAACTAATGGATAAGCTTGAAAAAATGCAAAGCGGAGAAATATATAATCCTGAAGATAATGATATTATGGAAGTTCAGATTAAATGTCTTGACAGGCTGTATGATTTTAATCAGACAAGACCGACTGAGTTTGATAAACGAAATTCGATGCTTAAGGAGATGTTTGCCGAAATTGGTGAAAACTGTTACATAGAGCCACCGCTTCATGCGAATTGGGGAGGGCGTCATGTACATTTCGGAAATCATATATATGCTAATTTCAATTTAACACTTGTAGATGATGCGCACATATATGTCGGTGACCATACCATGTTCGGACCGAATGTTGTGGTTGCGACTGCAGGACATCCTGTTTTGCCTGAGCTTCGTGAGAAGGCATATCAATTCAATATGAATGTTCATATAGGAAGGAATTGCTGGATAGGTGCCGGGGCACTTATCATGCCGGGAGTGCGAATTGGTGATAATACCGTTATCGGAGCAGGAAGTGTTGTTACTAAGGATGTTCCGCCAAATGTAGTTGCAGTTGGTAATCCGTGTAAGGTACTAAGGGAAATAGGAGAACACGACAGAGAATACTATTTTAAAGATAAGAAAATCCCACCGGAGCTTTTGCTCTGATGGGATTTTTTTTCATAATTCAGTGTAAAAGATATGGGATAAGGAAGGGGTTGGGTTACACCTGTGTGTATATTAAGAGTGATTTTAATACGGATGATTAAAAAAACGAAAAATCTCAATTAATTGCATTATGTTTAAACTCTGTCGGTGTAGTGCCGGTTAATTCCTTAAATGTTCTATTAAAGGTATTTATTGAAGAAAAGCCACATTCTGTTGCTATTGAGGAAAATTTTTTTTCGGTGGTATTGATGAGATTTTTTGCATGCTCTATGCGATACATTCCTACAAGTTTTGTAAAATGAACTCCTGTTAGCATATATAGTGTATGCGATAAATATTTTTCGTTATATCCGAATTTTTTTGCGATAGATTTCAAGGAAATATTTTCGTTAAAATGTGTTGCAATGTAGTTAATAACAGTTTGGTAGAGGGTACCGTCGTGCCAAACAGATTCTTCGAATTCTGATTTTTCAATAATTTTTGCGCATATTATATTAATTAATCCGCATATGTATAAAATATTTTTATCTTTCATGTTATGAAAATTTTCAAGAATATCCGACATATCACGAAAATCCATAGAAGAAGGTATTATTCTCTTATTTTGAGTTGTTTTAAAATAAAGCGGAATAAAATCGTTTGAAAAAACAGCACAAATAAGTTCTGCATCAGTTTGAAGAAATTGATGGATGTAATTTGGTGGAATATATAACAGATGTTTTTCGGGAAGGGTTATTTTTTTTGAGTTAATTACAATGTCAACAGTACCTTTTTTGCAATATAATAACTCACTGAATTCATGCAAGTGACATTCCATAAACCAAGATGCGTGGAATCCGCATCTGAATTCATATACTCCGGAAAAATTTTCTGTTTGATATATCATAGACATAAGAATCACCTAACCTTTTGACTATATTGTAACATCTTTTAGCTTGAATGTCAAGGTGATTTGATATATAATACATACAATACCTATTCATTGTGGGTTATTTGATATAGATGTCAGTAATTTTGGATATGAAAATAAAATCATACCGGAATTTTACAAAGAAATTAAGTTATAAGGAGAACTGCTATGAAAATCACAAAACTTGAAGTTATAAAGGTAAAACCCAGATGGATGTTTCTTAAAATGTACACAGATACAGATATTATTGGGCTTGGTGAACCTGTTTTAGAGGGACATTGTAATGCTGTCGAAGCTGTTATCAAGGAATTTGAAGAATATTTAATCGGAAAAGACCCGATGCAGATTGAACATCATGTTCAGGCACTGTATCGAGGCGGATTTTACAGAGGCGGTCCGCTTATGCTCTCTGCGATAAGTGGTATAGAGCAGGCTATGTGGGATATCAAGGGTAAGTATTATAACTGCCCGGTATATGAAATGCTTGGCGGCAAATGCAGAGATAAAATAAGAATGTACACGCATATAAAAAGAGCCGGAGTTCCTGCGGAATTCCCGATAGAGGATATGCTTGATATTGCACGTGAACGTCTTGAAGATGGGTATACGGCACTTAAATATTCGATAATTCCGCCGATTAAGGCAGTAGACAATCCTGAAAATACAATGAAGCATATAGAACGTTTTGCAAAGGTACGTGAATTTATAGGTGATAAGGTGGATTTGGCAATAGACTTTCACGGACGTGTAAGTCCTGCGATGGCGAACCGTCTTATTGAGCTTCTGAAACCCTATAATCCTATGTTTGTGGAAGAGCCGTGTTTGCCTGAAAACGTTGACTGTATGGTGAATATAGCACATAAAACTACCGTTCCCATAGCAGCAGGTGAAAGACTTTTCGGTAAATGGCAGTACCGTGAGCTTATAGAAAAACAGGCAGTAAGTGTAATTCAACCTGATATTTGTCATGTGGGTGGTATTTATGAAGGTAGAAAGCTTGCGGCGATGATTGAAATGTATTACGGAACAGTAGCACCGCATAATCCTCTTGGACCTGTATCTCTTGCGGCTTGTCTGCAGCTTGATGCGTGTATTCCGAACTTTCTTGTACAGGAGCATCCCGGCAATCCTGATAAATCCGATCTTGGTGTGGGTTATATCAAAGAACCTTTTGTTATTAAAGACGGATATATAGATATTCCTAAAAAACCCGGACTTGGAATAGAGCTTGATGAAAAAGCTTTAGAAGATAAAATTTATGATGGAAAATGGACAACTCCGAGGCTTTATTATGAAGATGGCAGTAATGCAGATTGGTAAAACTCTGAATAAAATCGCCCATATCACCACTTTTTGCTCGGGGCAGTACACTTGTACAGCGCCGCTCATTTCAAAGCGGCAATATGAACGATGTTCTTTCAGACTTTTGCTTCACAAAAGGAGGCTATAATTTTATATGAAAAAAACAGTTTTTATTACCGGTGCATCTGCCGGGACAGGATTTGCTGTTGCAGAAAGGTTTGCGAAAGAAGGTTATAATGTTTTTATAAGCGGTCGTCAAATGGAAGGAGTATGTAAGTCGGCAGAACTGTTGGCTGAAAAATATAATATTTTTTCAAAAGGTTATGTTACAAAAGATTTTTCTCAGAAAGAAGTCATTGATATATTCGAAGATATTAAAGAAAAAGGTTATTCGGTCGATACAATTGTTTTAAATGCAGCATCATTTGGTATAGGACATGAAAGCATGACTGTTGATATCGAAGAGTTTATGAGTGTATATAACATAAATGTCAAATGGAATTTTATGATGGCACGTGAAGCAGCGAAACAGATGAAAGAAAAAAACAAAGGCTCAATAGTTTTTATAAATTCTAATTCTGCACTTCGTGTGACAGAAAACCGCTGTGCGTACTGTTCGAGTAAAAGTGCAATACTTGCAATGTCGAAGTCTATGGCTATAGATTGGGGAAAGTACGGAATACGTTCAAACTGTGTATTGCCCGGTATGATTAAAACCGAACGCTGGGAAAATAATTTGAATAATGCAAAGTACTGTCTTGCGAACTACACTCCTATTGAAGATATAGCAGATTTTGAGGATATAGCAAACGCAGTATGGTATTTTGGAAGTGATGCATCTAAAAATACAACCGGTGCTGAGCTTGTTGTAGATGGAGGAATGCTTGCTCAACTGACGCCAAATATAGAAAGAAAACTATGGGAATAAAAGAAGGGAGAATAAGTTTATGAAATGGACTAAAGAAAGAGCATGGGAATGGTATAATAATCGACCGTGGATCAGAGGATGTAATTATATGAGTGCGGACTGTGCAAATCGTATTGACCAATGGCAGTCATACGGTTTTGAGGAACGGCTTGAAACAACAGAAAAAGAACTTGCACTTATGGCGGAACTCGGCTATAATTCCGTAAGACTTATATTGGAGTTTATCGTGTGGGATGAGGAACATGATTCGTTTTTGGAGCGTTTTGAAAGATATATTTCTCTTTGCTCAAAATATGGTATATCTTGCATGATAGTATTGGCAAATGACTGTATGCGGCCTAAAGGATTAGAAGTAAATTCTCTTGGCGAACAGAAAGTGGATTGGGGATATCATGGTGGAAGAAAAATGTCACAGCATGGAAAGTTGTCCGGTATGGGACATCATGTCCTTGATGAACCGGACAAAGCGCCACGTTATTTTGAAATGGTAAGAGAAATTGTGGAACGTTATAAAGATGACGAAAGAATTATAATGTGGAATATATATAATGAAGTAGGCAATTCACACAGATGGCAGGTATCTATGCCTAATTTAAAGAAGATTTTTGAAATTGTACGTGAAATTGATCCAATACAGCCACTTACCTGTGAAACCTTTAGTTTGGGTGAAGGTGAAATTGAGGATATTACTGAAGTAGAAAAGTATGCTTTGGAACAATCAGATATTATATCATATCATAATTATGGTACATATGATATAAATATAAGAATTATAAAAAAACTCAAACGCTACGGACGTCCTGTTTTATGCACCGAATGGCTCGCGAGATGTTTGGATAATAATATTCAGGAAATGTTTCCATTGTTTTATCTGGAGAAAATAGGATGTTATAATTGGGGATTTGTTGCAGGAAAATATCAGACATATGAACCGTGGAACAGCGTTTGGGAAAATTATGATGAAAATCCTGATTTAAAATGGGATTTCACAAAATGGTTTCACGATCTGTATCGACCGAATCACCGTCCGTATGATCCTAAGGAGATTGAAATTATTAAACGCTATTGTGCGTTAGCTGATAAAGAACATAATATGGATAAAGAATAAATAAGAGATAATTCAAAAATGACTTATCAAAAAGCATACCCAGACTGTTGAATAATATGCGAATTGAAAGCCTTTTCCATGAGTAAATGATGATTAAATATGATATCGTAGTGTACAGCGTTTACGATGTGCCGAAAACCGTCGGAAATACGTTGTTTTTCGGTCCGTCGGAACCCGCCAAACCCTACAATTATTATTTAATCAATGATTACCTGAGGGGAAGCCTTTGATATTGCTCTGATTTTAATTATTCGACAGTCTGTACCACTTTTGTAGTCATCGCACTTTTTCATGATAGATACTTTCTTGATGTAGTTCCTGTGTATCTTTTAAAAGCGGCGTTGAATGTATGAAAATTAACGTATCCGCACTGCTTCATTACATCTTCCGTATTAATGCCTTTTTCGAGTAACGTCTTTGCTTTTTCTATCCGTACTTTAAGAAGATAGTTTGAATAGCTCTGACCGATAGTTGTATGAAATTCACGGCTCAGATGTGCTTCTGACTGACCTATTTCGTCAGCTATCATCTGAAGTGACAGGTTTGGATTTTTATATTCAGCATTTATTATGTCGATGATTCTTTTAATGTTTTGAGATTTTTTTGTATCATTTTTAAGTTTTTTGTATTCTGCCTCAAGCTTTGACGCAGTATCGGTAAGAATAGTTCTTATCTGCGAGAATTTTGTGGCATAACTTATTTTGTCGTACACCTGAGAATATTTCTTTTCAATAATATTTTCAAATCTTATATCGCATTTTTTTGCAGCATCAAAAAGCTTTATGAGGATATGCACAGAGTATCTCTGAATGATTGTGAATGAGTAGTTGTTAAGCTCATTCAGGATTTTTCCGAGTGATGCTGATATTTTTTCGAAAGACTGTTTGTCAAGGTTGTTTATTTTTTTTAGGAATGATTTGTTTTCGTTGTTTTCTTCGAGTGACACAATCTGAGACTGTGAGATGTTGTTTTGAGTTATAAATCTGTGCTGTCCGAGAAGCATTTTTGCGCGGTCGGCATATTGTTCTATTCTCATATTATTAATGTACTGACGGTCGTATAGGAAGATATGTTCAATAGGAGAAGGTTTAACAGGTGTTTCAAGTTTTATAGGAAAGTCCTTAAGATGACATTCAGAAACAAGCATTTCTTCATTTTCATATGTTTTAACTTCAGGTATCTTATAGTTTTTATTTGTTCCCATAAACAAAGAAAATGCAATGATAGCTTTATTTATTTTTTCAAGCTCAAGATATATTTCTTCTCCTCGGTAAAGTATTATGTCGCAGAAAATCGACTTTCCGGATGTGGTTAGTTCGTAGTCGATTTTCTTGTCATCAAATACAGCATACTCTATCCGGAATACAATGGAAAGCTGTTTGTAAAGTACGGTGAGTGTATTGTTCTTTTTTGCATGTTCAAGGTGTGATGTGTCACCTTCGATACAAAAACGTATTCTGAGGTCAGTCATTTTATATTTTTTGCTATAGTCGGTTGCTATTGATTTGTATCCTCTGTTTGTAGAGAAATCAATATGTCCGATAAGCGAACCTTTGTATTGAACAGAGTGAAAAGCTCCGCATGCAAAGTCATAATTATCAAGCAGACATTGTACTCTCAGAGAATATATGTTGTGACTGTTCCCGAAAAAGCCTATGCACGGTTTTCTTCCACTCCACAAATCATCATGATTAAAGCTTCCGAGAGAAAATGTATTTGTGTTGTAAGATGATGCGACAAGATTCAGTTTGAAATGAGGGTATGTGAATCCGCGGGAGGTAAGAATCTGCATGAATTTATTTCCGCTGACAGGTGATAAATTGTAGAATTCCTCGGGTACTTTTATATTTTGAAGATTTTCCTGATTTATAATTTTTTTTATTCTTTTAAGAGAGTATTCATCGGTTAAAAAGTCTTTTGGGTGTTTTATTGAAAAAGGTCCGCTCCATTGCATAAGCTTTGGATTAAAGTGAGAATAGAAGCAGTTAAGTATAATATGCTCTATTGACTGTATAGCCGAATGGAAGTCAGGATTTTTTATATGGTTTTTAAAGTAATTTATCCCTTCAAGAGATACTATTATTCGTTCGGGATGATTGTATTCCATAAGGCAGTCGTTATATAAAGTAAGATATACGAGGGAGTGAAGTCTGTGCATTCCGGCATTCATTATTTCCGGTCGGTTGAATGTTTCTCCGATACATATAAGGCTTAGAATTTCGAGAATTACATTATGTGCGTCTATATTTACCTGAGTGTATGACAGCGTAAAAGCTGTAGTAAGACACGCATTTTTTATGTCATTTGTAGTTTCTTCGGGAAGTATATCCATGTATTCAAAATAAATCTGGAGAAGGGTTGCGAGTATTTTTGACTGAAAGTCGTAATCGGGCATAATAAAACAATCTGGTGTCTGAAAGTGATTATACGGAAAAATTCCGTACATATCGCTGTTTATATCCTTAAACATACTTGAAAGAGCTTTGTCAATTATGCGGCATGCGGGTTCAATATCATCATAATTATGTTTTGAAAGAACATTTAATACCGATACGAGAGCCTGCTCGTTTGTATAAGAGAATTCCACATTGTTTTCAGGCTTTAATAAAGCGGATATATATGTTCTTTTTACTGATTTGTTTCTGTGAGTAAAAGAGAAATCATCTTCCGGTGTAATGGTGAAAAAAATCATAATATCATGTCCTTTCATCTTTTTTTAAAATTTTATAATATTTTTTTTATTTTGTCAA
>JAZULT010000014.1:0-38382 GCA_045603225.1 Clostridia bacterium
TTTCAGAATAAACTTCGCTCTTTCGGTATATTTAAGCTCTGACAGATAGCTCATATCGGCAAGCGATATCTGCGGAAAGCTCTCAGGAACGAAAAGTCCGCCGTCAACGGAAAGCCCCTGCTTTATAGCCTGTGCGGCTTAAACGCTTATTTTTTTATTTCTTGTACTGTGGTATAACATAGTAATTTCCATAGCCTTTCTGTCCACAAATAGTAATTAAAAAATTATACAACATTGTCTGTGGACTGACAAGGCGTATAAAGGAAATTATGTCCATGTGCGAATTCGTCCAACGGACGAAAAAATCGCACGGACAATAAAAAAGTCACTATCATGACTGTCGTTCGCACAGCTCACTTCTATAAGTAGACTTTTTTGTAATAAGCAAAATTACTCACGTTGCGAGTAATTTCCTATAAGATAAAATCCGCCGGAGGCAAATTAACGTGATTTTTCAAGTTAAATCCTCCATTTATGCCATTCCGCAAAAAATCAAAAGTAACATTCCGTTACTTTTGATTTTTACTACTCAGGCGTATATTTTATGCATATTTTTTAATATACTCAGGTGCGCTTTCAATATCAACGCTTACTGTAATAACGAATGAAATGTTGAACTTAGCGCTCATAGCTTCGAGTCTTTCAAGGAACTGTTCAAAACCGTCAAGGCTGTCTGTTCCTACAATTTTGAAGATACCGTCAACAAAAATGTTTGTGATATCAAAATTACCGCTGATTACTCCGCAGATAAATCCGAGAAATTCAGTGTAATTTGCAATTTCAAATTCAGATGTATCAAACATACGTACCTTTGTAGATATGTCATACATATTTCTTGCATTACTGTTAGAAATGAACACAACATTTCCCTTTGCAACACCTGCTGCAGTATTTACATTTTCAATAAGACTCTTTGTCTTACCGCTACCCTTTTTTCCGATAATTAATTCAACCATAATATTGTCCTCCTTAATATTTTTTATATTCTGCAAGAGAACAAAGACGCGGGGCATTATTCAAATTATTATATGCGCTTTAATATTTTTCAGCGCCTGATGATTGCCGTTTACGCCTTCGACTCTTTAATTAACCATTAATTCTTTTATCGAGAATTTCCTTCTCTTTTTCGTATCCCGGCTTGCCGAGAAGCGCAAACATATTCTTTTTGTAAGCTTCAACGCCCGGCTGGTCAAACGGATTTACTCCGAGGAGATATCCTGAAATACCGCAAGCCTTTTCAAAGAAGTACACGAGCTTTCCGAAGAAATACGGGTCAAGCTTCGGTATTCTTACCGCAAGATTCGGAACCCCACCGTCAACATGGGCAATAGCTGTTCCGAGTGCCGCCATTGAATTTACATAGTCAAGTGTTTTTCCTGCGAGGAAATTAAGACCGTCAAGATTTTCGCTGTCTGCTTCAATTACAAAATCCTTTATAGGTTCATCTACATAAAGAGCGGTTTCGAACAGAATTCTCTGACCTTCCTGTATGTATTGTCCCATCGAGTGAAGGTCTGTAGAAAAATCTGCAGCCGCAGGGAAAATACCTTTATTATCTTTTCCTTCGCTTTCACCGTAAAGCTGTTTCCACCATTCACCGAAGTAGTGGAGCGCCGGTTCAAAATTTATCATCATTTCAACCGTCTTACCCTTACGCGAGAGAATGTTTCTCATAGCCGCATACTGATAACACGGGTTTTTGCTGAGATCTGTTTCGGCATATTCTTTCATGCCGTCTGCTGCACCCTTCATCATTGCATCAATATCAATGCCTGCCGCTGCAATCGGGAGAAGTCCCACTGCTGTAAGCACCGAAAATCTTCCGCCCACATCATCGCTGATAACAAATGTTTCATATCCTTCTGCATCTGCGAGAGTCTTAAGAGCACCGCGCGCTTTGTCGGTCGTTGCAAAAATTCTTTCTCTTGCACCGTCCTTGCCGTATTTCTTTTCAAGAATCTCCTTGAATATTCTGAAAGCAATAGCCGGTTCTGTTGTAGTTCCCGATTTGGAAATCACATTTACCGAAAAATCCTTTCCATCAATAGCTTCAAGCAAGTCCTGAAGATATGTTGAGCTTATGCTGTTGCCTGCATAGAAAATCTGCGGAGCATTTCTCTTTTCTTTTGAAAGTGTATTGTAGAAAGAATGAGAAAGCATTTCAATTGCCGCTCTTGCACCGAGGTAAGAACCTCCGATTCCTATTACTATAAGTACATCGGAATTACTGCGGATTTTCTCTGCCGCTTTCTTTATTCTTTCGAATTCTTCTTTATCATAATTTTCAGGAAGGTCTACCCATCCGAGAAAATCATTTCCTGCGCCTGTTTTTTCATGAAGTGTTTTATGTGCAACCTCGATATAAGGTGCAATTCCTTTAATCTCAGCTTCACTTATAAATTCAGCCGCATTACTGTAATCAAATCTGATATCTGCCATTTACATTCCTCCTGCGTTTCTGTATACAATATTGTATACACTTCTATTTTAATACATATACTTGAAAAAATCAAGTAATTTTTAGAATATTCACATATTTTTAACTATTTTCACAATCTTAAATTCAAAATCCGTCAAAAAAATAGAAATTCAACTTTTTTTTAAAAAAGTATTGACAAATTAAAAAAACCATGTTATAATAAGTTGGTACGATGCGGGAGTGGCTCAGTGGTAGAGCGTCACCTTGCCAAGGTGAACGTCGCGAGTTCGAATCTCGTCTTCCGCTCCAGATTAAAAATCCTGTCGTCTTTGACGATGGGATTTTTGCGTTTTCAGCAAATTATAAAGGATTTGATATTATGATAGAAAGATACACTTCTGAAAATAATATTATAAACAGCATCACTGCCATATCCAGAAAAGTGATAAACGGCTTATGTGATATTCATTCTCATGAGTTCTATGAAATTGAATATGTAATTTCAGGATCCGGGAAATATATAATAGACGGAAAAGAATATCCGATGGAGCCGGGAACCGTTTTTTTTATGTCGCCGGTAAATTTTCATAAGGTAATTGCCTGCAACGCAGAAATCTATAATATAATGTTTTCCGAAGGCTCATGTGATTTCTATTATCTTGCAAGACTTGCACTTAATGCAAATGCTTCCGCATATAAATGCAGCAATGCCGAAAGAAACTACTTTGAAGGCGTTCTGGATGAAATGGTCAGAGACAGGAACGATGCCGAAATGTGTTCTCTTCTGCTCACGGGAATTATCGCAAAACTCGGTAAATCCATTTCAAAATCCGAAACAGGAACCATGTCTCCGTCCCATAAAGCAATTCTTTACATAATCACAAACTTCCGGTCGCATATAACACTGACCGATGTTGCAAAGCACACAGGATTTGCACCGTCTTATATTTCGGGACTTTTCAGAAAACAAACAGGCATGGGATTTAAACAGTATCTGAATTCCGTCAGATTCGAATGTGCAAAGAATCTTTTACTGTACTCTGATTTATCCATAACTCAGGTGTGTATAGATTCGGGATTCGATGATTACGCAAATTTTATAAGAAGGTTTAAACAGAGGTATGGAGCTTCTCCGTCCGTGTACAGAAAAAATATGCGTAGTGAGGTGAAAAAAGATGCCGACTGAAATTGACAGAGAAAAGCTTCTCCCGATAAATGTCATAAGAACAGGGTTTAAAGAGCATCAGTATCATATTATAAGAAACGACGGATATGCCGCATATCAGATTTCAGTCTGTACAGGCGGTGAAGGCATTTTCGTTCACGGAAACAGAGAACATACCGTCAGAAAGGGAGACGTGTTCCTCTTCTCACCAAGAACGGCTCACGAATACTACCCTGTATCAGCAGAATGGAACTTATATTTCTTCGTTTTTACCGGTGAATGTATTGAAAATCTTTTCAGGTACTTCCGGTTCGGTCAGGCAGAAGTTTTCTCAACAGGCGAAAATTATGTCAAAATAAAGGAACTGAGCATTAATCTTAAAACTACCTCAGATGAATATCTGCGGTCTCTTTATATTTATGAGATGCTGGGAATTATTGCTTCACTGTCGAAACAAAACCCAAAATCAGCACTGCTCGCCGAAGACGAGAGGTATAGAAAAACCGCACCTGTTCTTGATTATATAAGAAAAAATTACAAAAATCCGATAAGTCTTGACGAGCTTGCGGAGCTGATTAATGTCTCAAAAAGCTATCTTTGCAGAATTTTCAGGGAAACATATAATATGACTCCTATTAAATATCTTCTGAATTACAGAATTGACCGTGCAAAACAGCTCCTGATTTCCACCGATATAAAAATGAAATATCTGTGCGAGGAAGTCGGTTTCAACGATACAAGCTATTTCTGCATGGCATTCAGGCAGTCTGAGGGAATGACTCCCGAAGAATTCAGAAATCTACACAAGGATTAACGGTGAAAATATGAAATTTGAAAATATAACAACGAAAAACGACGTTTTTCTTGCACCTATGGCAGGAGTTACGGACTATGCGTACCGGTGTATCTGCGAGAATATGGGTGCAGGTGCTGTATACTCCGAAATGGTAAGTGCAAAAGGTCTTTACTACGGAGACAAAAAAACCGAAGAGCTTCTTAAAGGAAATCACAAGGGCATATATGTTGTTCAGATTTTCGGAAGTGAACCGGATATCATAAGGGAAGTTGCCGCACAAGCGGCTTCATACGGAGACATTCTCGATATTAATATGGGATGTCCCACACCGAAAATAGTAAACAACGGTGACGGCAGTGCACTTATGAAAAATCCGGAGCTTGCCGGAAAGGTTGTAAAAGCGGCTGTCGAAACAGCCGGAAAGCCCGTAACAGTCAAAATGCGTACAGGTTGGGAAGACAGCAAAAATGCCGTAGAATTCGCAAAGGTTCTTGAAGCAAATGGTGCTTCGGCAATAGCAGTTCACGGCAGAACAAGGATGCAGTTTTACAGCGGAGATGCTGACTGGAACGTAATCCGTGATATTGTCTCGACTTTAAAAATTCCTGTAATAGGCAACGGTGACGTAAAATCTCTTGCAGATGCGGAGCGTATGAAAAGCGAGACAGGCTGTAGTGCCGTAATGATTGGCAGAGGCGCAGAAGGAAATCCTTTTGTGTTCCGGGGCGATAATCCCGATGCAGGTGAAAAGATAAAAACTGCACTTGAACACGTACGTCTGATTGTAGAACATAAGGGTGAATCAAGAGCAATTAAAGAAGCCCGAAAGCATATTGCCTGGTACATTAAAGGTCTCAGAAATAACGGTGAACTGAAATTAAAGGTTTTCAGGGCAACAAAATATATTGAAATCGAAAATTTATTGACCGAATTTTACGACAGTTTACATGAATAAAAAAAAGTTTTGAAAAAAGTCTTGAAATTTCCGCGAAAATCTGATAAAATAAATCAAATATATATCAGGAAAGGATGAGATAATATGCAAAACAAATTTATTAAAGAAGGTTTAACCTTTGATGATGTTCTTCTGGTACCGCAGAAGTCAGATGTGACACCTAATGAAATTGACCTTTCAACAAGACTTACTAAAACAATCAGACTTCACGTACCGCTTATGAGCTCGGCAATGGATACCGTTACCGAATCAGCAATGGCAATTGCAATGGCAAGAGAGGGCGGAATCGGTATTATCCATAAGAATATGACTATCCAGGAACAGGCAGCAGAGGTTGATAAGGTTAAGCGTTCGGAAAACGGCGTTATAACAAACCCATTCTTTCTTTCACCTGAACATACACTGGCTGATGCGGAAGATCTTATGTCCAAATTCAGAATATCAGGTGTTCCTATCTGTAATCAGAAGGGTATTCTTGTCGGAATACTTACAAACCGCGATTTGAAGTTTGAAAGAGATTTCGGAAGAAAAATAAGCGAGGTAATGACAAGCGAAAATCTTGTTACTGCTCCCGAAGGTACTACACTTAAGGATGCAGAAGAGATTCTCAGACAGCACAAAATTGAATAGCTTCCTATAGTAGATGACGAAATGCATCTTAAGGGACTCATTACAATAAAAGATATAGAAAAGGCAGTTCAGTATCCGAATACCGCAAGAGATAAGTACGACAGACTTCTTGTCGGTGCAGCACTCGGTGTTACAAACGACTGTATCGAAAGAGCAACGGCTCTTGTGAATGCAGGTGTTGACGTAGTCGTTCTCGACTCCGCCCACGGTCATTCAAAAAATATTGTAGCTAAGCTTCAAGAAATTAAAGAAGCATTCCCTGACCTTCCGGTTATCGCAGGTAATATCGCAACAGGCGAAGCCGCAAGAGACCTTATAGAAGCAGGCGCTGACGCTGTAAAGGTTGGTATCGGCCCCGGTTCAATCTGTACAACACGTGTTGTTGCAGGTATAGGTGTTCCTCAGATAACAGCAATCATGGACGTTTACGAGGTAGCAAAAGAATATGACATTCCTGTAATCGCTGACGGCGGTATTAAATATTCAGGCGACCTTTCAAAGGCAGTTGCCGCAGGCGCAGAGGTTATCATGCTCGGAAGTCTTCTTGCGGGCTGTGACGAGTCTCCGGGCGAATTCGAAATATACCAGGGCAGAAGATTCAAGACATACAGAGGTATGGGTTCTCTTGCCGCTATGGAAAAAGGCAGTAAGGACAGATACTTCCAGACAGGTTCAAAGAAACTCGTTCCGGAAGGCGTTGAAGGTCGTGTGCCTTACAAGGGACCTGTATCTGATACAGTATTCCAGCTTCTCGGTGGTTTAAGAGCCGGTATGGGTTACTGCGGTGCAAAAGATATATCTATAATGAAAGACAACTGTCAGTTTGTTAAAATTACAGGAGCAGGTCTTAAAGAAAGCCATCCACATGATATATATATTACAAAAGAAGCTCCGAACTACAGCAGTAATAACTAAATATAGTATCTTTCCTTAATCGGGTTTACCATATTTTGTGAAAATATGAAAATAAGGGTTCAATTTGTTACAGTCTTAATAACTTTGTAACAAATTGGACCCTTTTCAAATTTCGGCACATTAAACAAATATGCTGTGTTTAAATTGTATTATATGCATCAAAATCCCCTCAAAAACAAGGATAAATTATTAAAAAGTTGTTAAGCAGACGTGAATTTCCTTAAAATTTGTGACATCTTTTTAAGTTTAGCTTAATATTTTTTTCGCAAAAGGGTTGACAAATTTAAAATTTAATGTTACAATAAGAACACCGAAACAAATTGAAAGGTGAGAAATGCTTTGAAAAATTTAAAGGCAATTATTGCGGCAGCGTCCGTGATTTTATCTTTACATATGACAGCATATGCATCTGATTTAAGTGACTGGGCAGTTAATGATTATATCGAATCAAACTCTACCGGACTTATTTCCTATAAGATAGCATCCAATAATTATAACGGTAATATAACAAGAGAAGAATTCTGTGAGCTTGCAATAAATCTTTATGAAAAGCTGACTAACGAGAAACTTCGCGTTCCGGATTCTGCGGCTTTCGATGACTGTGAAAATATTGCAGTAAGCCAGGCATACTACAACGGAATTGTCAGTGGCGTTACAGATACTACATTTGAACCGTTCAGAGCTGTTACAAGACAGGAAATGGCAAAAATTCTTGTCAATACTCTGACAGCAGCTGAGGTTGATGTTTCTCTTTCCACAACAAACCATGAAGAAAACCTTAAAGGTTTCAGAGACTTTAATAATGTCAGCGAGTGGGCTTTGTCTTCTGTTTCCACCATGGTATCCAACAACCTTCTTTCAGGAAACAGCAGTAACGAAATTATGCCTCAGAATAATACGACAAGAGAACAAGCTATTGCATGCGTAAGCCGTTGCTACAGAACTTTTGCTCAGGTAAGTCAGGACAGATACATGCTCCCGATAATTGAGCTTCCGGCTGAAGGTGCTAACCATTATGCAACTGATACACAGATAAAATGGTCTGTTGTAGACGGTGCAAACGGCTATCATGTTATTATAAAAGACAAAAAAGGTAATCAGGTGTTTACAACGAATGTAAATGCCGATACGCTCTCATACACAATCCCCGATGCCGAATTGAAAGCAGGTAACTACTCAGTTACAGTAGGTTCGGTTATGGCTTACGGTGATCTCGTATTCAGCTTACCTGTTGACTTCTCAAAAGGAAATCATATTGACAATCATAAAAATGTTGTTTATGTAGACCCCGCCCTCAAATCACAAAACCCTATACCGGTAGTTATTGAACCGACACCGTCAGCTCCTGTATATACTGCGGAATCAACTTCTCCGAAGGCAAAAGAAGTTCTTGACGAAGCGGCTAAATATCTCGGTATTCCTTATGTTTATGGCGGAACAACCCCTGCAGGCTTTGACTGCTCCGGATTTGTTCAGTATGTATTTAAAAACTGCGGTATAACACTTACACGTGTTTCACGTGACCAGTACGCTAAAAACGGTACTCGCGTTGAAAAATCTCAGCTCCAGCCGGGCGACCTTGTGTTCTTCGGAACTAACGGAAATGTAAGCCACGTTGGTATTTATGTCGGTAACGGTCAGATGATTCATTCACCGAGCACCGGAAAAAGTATTATGTATACCTCAATTGAGTCCGATTACTATGTAAAGAGATATATCGGTGCTAAGAGAGTAATTTAATTGGTTATCAGGACAGATAGGGAGAAAATATGTATTCGATTATAAGTTCTTTATATACAGTTCAGGATTTGTCACTAATTCTATGGGAATATTTCTGGATTGAAATGGTAATTGTTGCAATTCATTTGGTTTATTGCCTGTTTGTAAAAAACATAATTATGAAAGTAGTACCATCGGCAGTTGTTCTGCTGTTACTTATATACGGAATCATTAATAAATCGACTATTGGTCTTTTATCGCTCTTAGTCTGTGCCGGGATAGGATTAGATTTCTTGCTCGCGTGGATTATATACGGCATTATTATAGTAGTTCGACCTAATAGGAAACCTTCTTCAAAACAAAAAAAACGATAAGTAACAAGACGGAGTTAAAAAGCAAATTGCTTTTTAACTCCGTCTCTTTTTTTTCATTAATTCTACCGCTTCAGATTCGTTACAACGGCCGGAATCAGAATAAGCTGAACAGCTATTCCCGGCACAGCATTTACAAATGCTCCGTATAAAAACATTTTAAGTGTAAATCCGCCCATGCCGAGCAAAATCCACTGTACAATTCCCCACACTACTCGTCCTGTAAGCATTGCTATTATAACGGAGCGGTAAACCGCACCTACAGATTTCCGTTTTGAGAGCGAATATATAAGTCCTGAAAAAAATCCATATGCGCCAAGCTCAAATGCCATAGCAACAGCATTCGGATACATTACCGGCATACCAAACACTGCTGAACGGAAAAGTGGAAGTATTATTCCAACAATAAGGCCGTACTGCCAGCCGCATATAAGTCCGCAAAGAAATACAGGTATATGCATCGGCAGCAGCATGTTTCCTATCTGCTTTACTTGCCCGGTAAGAAACGGCAGAACAATGCCGATACCGATAAACATAGCCGACAGCACGATATTTTTTATATGTTTATTCATTAACATTTTCCTTTATAGAACTCTTGACAAGCATTACAACTGCGAAGACAATAAACAGTCCCGCAACTATCTGTGATATACCTACATTTCCGAATGCATAAAGCACATACTCCGGCTGACGCATTCCTTCAAGGAATATTCTACCGAGCGAATACCACAGACAGTAGAAATAGAAAACCTGTCCATGAGCTTTTTTCTTTTTTTCAAAAATCATTACCAGAATGAGTCCGAGTATATTCCAGCACGATTCGTAGAAAAACAGCGGATGCACCGGATTTCCTCCGTTTATCGACATTCCTGTAAAGAATGTTGTTTCACCACCATAAACTTCGGTGTTAAAAAAGTTCCCGTATCTGCCGACTGCCTGACCTATAAAGAGTCCCTGACATCCTATATCAAAAATCTGAAGAACGTTTAGCTTTTTAATTTTCGAATAAACATACGCTGTCAGTATTCCGCCGAATATTCCGCCATATATGGCAAGTCCGCCTTCCCATATCTTGAAAATATCAAGCGGATTTTCCCTGAATGATTTAATGTCAAACAATACATAATAAATTCTTGCACAGATTATACCGACAATCAGTCCGTAAAGAGCAATATCAAAAATATAATCAGGATTAATTTTTTGTTTTTTCGCCTTCCACATGCAGTACCCTACAGCCAGCATAAATCCGGTAAGAATTATAAGTGCATACCAATGAATATCCTTTCCGAATACATTGAATGCTACGGGACTGATGTTAAATTCCCATCCGAACGCCGGAAATGAAATTTTATTTGTCATATTAATTTCCATAGCCTTTCTTTCTTTAATTTCATAGATATCTATATTATACACTAAAAAAATGAATTTGTCAAATTTTAGAAAACATTTATTTTGTTACAATAATTTAATAAATAAATCTGCCTGTGCAGTTGACCTTTTTTTTCAGATGTGATATAATAAATTCAGCAATATAAATGAGGGAAGAGGTATAAAGCATTGAAAATAAGAGATATTACATTGAGCGGTTTACTCCTTGCAGTAGCTCTTACGATGTATGTAATAGAAAATCAAATTCCCGTACCTGTTCCTGTACCGGGGTTTAAGCTTGGATTATCGAATATAATAACTCTTATAACTTTATATAAATGGGACGCAAAGCACAGTCTCATAATTCTTGTGCTGCGAATTTGTCTGTCAGCGACAATCTGCGGAAGCGGTATGACATTTCTGTACAGCATTGCCGGAGGTCTTGCAAGCTTTGCGGCAATATATATATTTAAAAAAATCAGCAAAGAAAAAATGATTACCGCCGTTTCTGTTGGCGGTGCGGCATTTCATCATGCAGGGCAGATACTTATGGCATCAATTATACTTAAAAGTACAAGTATATTTATATATTTCCCGATACTTCTTACACTCGGTACCGTAACCGGAACGTTTACGGGAATTGTTGCGAGTCTTATAGTAAAAAGGTAATATTTTTTGAACAAGCAAAATTACTCACGTTGCGAGTAAATTCCTATAAGATAAAGAAAGAAGGTAAAATTTGAAAAAGATATTATTCTTACTGACTGTCAGTCTGATACTTGTCTCCTGCTCCGGACAGGAAATGAGCAGTATTGATTTTTTTGCTATGGACACATATATGAAAGTAACCGTTGCAGGAACGGAAGAAGACTGCAATGAGATAAGGGAGCTTATATACGAAAAAGACAATACATTCAAGAAAGACAGACTTAATTTATACGACAGCGAAACAATATCGCTTGCGGAATTTGCCTGCAGAGTCAGTGACTTTACAGACGGTGCTTTTGACATAACAGTCTCGCCTCTTTGCGACATATGGGGATTCTGGAACAATGAATTCAGAATACCTACAGAAAATGAAATTTCGGAAACACTTAAATTTACGGGCTATGAAAATATACAGATTAATCCATCGGAAATCTTTCTTCCTGATGGGTTTGCAATAGATTTCGGCGGTATAGCAAAAGGATATACAGGTGACTGCATAAGCCGTTTACTTAAAGAAAAAAATATTTCCTCTGCTGTTATTGCCCTGGGCGGAAATATTCACACAATCGGCAAAAAAACTGACGGAAATCCGTGGAAAATAGGAATAAAAGACCCATTCGGTGAGAAAGACTATTACGGAACAGTCAGTGTTGAAGACTCTGCCGTTGTAACATCGGGAGGTTATGAACGGTATTTTGAAGATAACGGAAAAACGTATCAGCATATAATAAACCCATTAACAGGACACACTGCTGAGTCAGACGTGAAATCAGTGACGGTAATTTCTAAAAACGGTGCTCTTGCAGATGCTCTTTCCACCGCATTTTTTGTTATGGGCTCAGAAAAAACTGCCGAGCTGTGCGAAAATTCCGAATGTATTTTTGAAGAAGAAAGCTTTTCGGTTATACTTATTTTGAATGACGGTTCACACCGGGAATACGGAGAAACAGGATTAGATGGATAACGAAATCAATATTCTTAAAAATCAGATAAAAGACAATAAGCTTCAGAAGCTGTATGTGTTTTTCGGTGAAGAAAAATTTCTTCAGGAGCTTTATATAAAGAAAATAACGGATCTTGTACCTGATGCAGGATTTCCTGAGTTTAACAGATTCATAATTGACGGTGCAGAAGCTTCTCTTACCGATATTGCTGATGCAGTGGACACCTTTCCGATGATGACGGACAGAAAGCTTATTATTATCACGGATTCAGGAGCTTTTTCCGCAAAAGCACCGGCTGAGGTAAAGGACTATTATACATCACTTTTTGAAAGACTGACTGATGATACAGTTCTTGTCATCAGGGAAAATGAGTCGGACAAAAAAAGCTCCGTGGATAAAAGAAGCACAGTTTACAAAAGTGCGAAAAAACACGGTCTTGCGGTTGAATTTAAAACCCTTTCCGAAACCGACCTTGTTGCATGGGTGATTCGCCGCGCACACAAAGAAGGGAAAAATATTTCACGTCAGAACGCAGAACTGCTCGTAAGCATCAGCGAAAAAGGGCTTGGAAATATCGAAAATGAAATTGTAAAGCTTTCATCATACTGCGACGAAGAAATTACAGAACCGATTATAAAAAAACTTGCATCAAAATCGTTTGAAGCTAAAATTTTCGACCTGAGCGACCATATAATGACTAAAAATGCAGATAAGGCAATAGCTCTGCTTGAAAGTCTGAAATCAGACACATCTGCAACCCCTATAGGTATGCTCGCTCTTCTCTATTCGGCATTTGAAAAGGTTCTGAAAACACAACTGCTTATGAAATCAAATATGTCAAAAAAAGATATCGGAGCATCGCTGTCCATTCCGTTCTGGACGGTGGACAAATATATTACAGCAGCAAAAGGATTTTCACATAACGAGCTTGTCGACCTTCTGATACTTGTACCTGAACTTGATTTATCCATTAAAAGAGGCGAAATTGACCAGTGGAGAGCAGTTGAGAAGCTTATATTCAAAGGCATAGGAGGATAAGTGAATTTAAAAATGCACAGACCGTTCAACGGCTTGTTCGTGTGGTTACATGTCAAAAATTTATGCCATTGAACTACGAACGAAACTCACCGCTCGACGTACCCACGTACGACTTCGGGCAGGGGTTTATGCGATTTCATCGCATAAACCTTCGTTTCGTCCGTTCTGCACTATTTTTACATCCCCTTTTATTCAATAATTCTATGTAATAATCTTGCCAGTCCACAGGCAAGAGTGCTATATATTTTTAATTACCGTTTGTGGACAGAAAGGCTATGGAAATTAATATGCTTGCACAAATTAATACTGTCGGACTTACAGGAATAGACGGATTTGTGGTACGTGTACAGGCAGATGTGTCGAACGGTATGCCGTCAATGGACGTAATAGGCTTACCCGATACTGCTGTAAAAGAAGCAAAGGAACGTGCCAAAACAGCTATAAAAAACTCGGGATGCAAATTCCCGTCAAAACATATTACAATCAATCTCGCTCCTGCGGCGGCTAAAAAAGAAGGCTCAGGTTATGATTTTCCGATGAGTGTTTCAATACTTGCGGCAACAGGACAGATTACTGTGACTGAACCTGAAATATCCGTATTTATAGGAGAGCTTTCTCTTGACGGAACAATAACTCCTGTTAAAGGTGTGCTTCCCATGGTAATATCGGCATACAAAAACGGATTCAGAAATATGTATGTGCCTGTTCAGAACGCTGAGGAAGCGGCAATTGTAAAAGGTGCAAATGTTTATCCGGTACAAAATATTCAGGCACTCATAAAGCACTTCAGTCAGGAAGCAATTATAGACTGCGTGGAATTCAGTGGTAACTATGATAGTTCTGACAATGGCGAAAGCAACCTTGATTTTTCGGATGTAAAAGGTCAGGATGTTGTAAAACGTGCTCTTGAAATTGCGGCAGCAGGAAACCATAATGTACTGATGATAGGCAGTCCCGGAACAGGAAAAACCATGCTTGCACAAAGAATGACAGGAATTATTCCCGATATGACATTTGATGAGGCACTTGAAGTTACAAAAGTACATTCTATTGCCGGAATTCTTCCTGATGACGTTCCGCTGGTGAAAAGCAGACCGTTCCGCAGTCCGCATCATACTATTTCTTCTGCCGGACTGTCAGGCGGAGGTGTATCCGTACCAAAGCCGGGCGAACTGTCACTTGCCCATAACGGTATACTTTTCCTTGACGAGTTCCCGGAATTCAGGCGTGATGTTCTTGAAGTTCTGCGTCAGCCGCTTGAAGACGGAATTGTCAATATATCAAGAGCGAATGCGACATATACTTACCCTTGTAATATTATGCTCGTTGCATCCATGAACCCATGCAAGTGCGGCTATTTCGGAGACCCGAGCCATCAATGTACATGTACACGTGCCCAGATAAATGCTTACCGGAGCAAAATATCAGGGCCCCTCCTGGACAGAATTGATATTCAGGTTGAAGTGTCTGCTGTAAATTACGATGAGCTCAGCTCGGACAGAAAAGGCGAAAGCAGCAACGAGATAAAAAAACGTGTAAATAAAGCACGTGAAATTCAGCTTGAACGGTATAAGGATTATAATATATACTCAAATTCACAGCTTACAGCCGGCATGATACAGATGTACTGTAAGCTCTCAGAGGATGCGGACAGGCTTCTTAAAAACGCATTCGACAATCTCGGATTTAGTGCAAGAGCACATTCACGTATCCTGAAGGTAGCAAGAACTATTGCTGACCTTGAAGGCAGTGAAGATATCACACCGTTACATATTGCAGAGGCTATTCAGTACAGAAGCCTCGACAGAAAATATTTCGGGTGAGGTGACAGCATTGTTTGATATCCGGGAAGAACTGAAAAACTTGCCGACTAACCCCGGCGTTTATCTCATGCATAATTGCGATGACGTTATAATATATGTCGGAAAAGCCAAAAATCTTAAAAACAGGGTTACTCAATATTTCAGAAATCTTGCAAGCCATACTCCAAAGGTAAGGGCAATGGTCTCGCATATTTCGTATTTTGAATATATCATTACCGATTCGGAGCTTGAAGCACTTGTGCTTGAATGTAACCTTATAAAAAAACACCGACCTAAATACAATATTCTCCTGAAAGATGACAAGCACTATCCGTTTCTCAGAATTTCAATGCATGAGGATTATCCGAAAATTTCAGTTGTGAGAAAGTCCGAAGAAGACGGCGCACGCTATTTCGGGCCGTACACAGGTATGAATACCATAAAAAATACACTTGAAATTGTACAGAAAATTTTCTCTCCGCCTGTATGCAGAAGAAAATTTCCTCAGGATATAGGAAAAGGCAGACCGTGCCTTAATTATCATATAAAAAACTGCTTTGCACCCTGTGCCGGGAACGTGACTCAGGCAGAATATAAAAAAGTCTTTGAGGAAATATGCAGATTCCTTGAAGGGAACCATTCAGGTCTTAAGTCAGAGCTGACGGAGCAGATGAAAAATGCATCGGCAAAGCTTGAATTTGAAAAAGCGGCAATTTTAAGAGACAAAATAAAGGCCCTTGAAAAGCTTGACGAGAAACAGAAAATTCTGTCTGCCGGTCATGAAACTGACAGAGACATTGCGGCTATTGCGGCAGAAGGCGATGTTGCATTTGCAGAAATATTCTTCGTAAGAGACGGAAAAGTGACAGGCAGAGAAGCTTATGAAATAGTCAACGGTGACGGTGCGGAAGTATCGGAAATATTCAGCGATTTCATAAAGCAGTTTTATATGTCTGCAAAATCCGTGCCGGAAGAGCTTATACTTCAGTATGACGTAAGCGACCGCAAGCTTCTTGAGGATTTTCTGCGCGAAAAACGGAAAGGCAGATTTAAAATAACCGTACCTCAGAAAGGTGAGAAAGCACATCTTACCGAGCTTGTTCTTAAAAATGCGGAAACAGAGCTTGAAAACTATAAAATAAGACAGATACGTGAACGGAAAAATCATGTTCTCGAAGATTTACAGAAATCACTTTCTCTTGATAAATTACCGAAACGTATAGAATGTTATGATATTTCAAACATTTCAGGAGCTGATAATGTAGGTGTCATGACTGTATTCGTTGACGGAAAAAAAGCACCGTCACTGTATAGAAATTTCAGAATAAAAACTGTGGAAGGCGCAGACGACTATAAATCCACATCAGAAGTAATCTACCGCAGAATACGCCGTGCATACGAAGAACAGGAAAAGATAGAAAATGGCGAACTTGCAGAAGAAAATGCAAAATTTCTTCCGCTTCCCGACCTGATTTTCGCAGATGGAGGAAAGGCACATATGCGTGTAATTAAGGAAACAGTCGAAGCAATGGATGCAGATATACCTGTTTTCGGACTGGTTAAAGACAAAAAACATAAAACCCGCGCAATTGTATCCGAAAATGGTGAAATTGAGCTTTTACCGACAAGCTCGGTTTTTGCATTTGTCACACGTATTCAGGATGAGGTTCACAGAGCGGCTATTTCATATTTCAGAAAGCTTCATACATCGGAAAGCTTCAAATCATGTCTTGACGACATTCCCGGTGTAGGAAAAGCGAGACGAAATGCACTTCTTGAGCATTTTGGAAATATTGATAAAATTCGCACAGCAGAATTTGAAGAGCTTTGCGAAGTAGTTGACAAGCGGACTGCCGAATCAGTTATTACATTTTTTAAGGGTGGTAATGACAGTTGAAAAAAATAATTATTCTTACTTTTATTATATCGGTTCTATGCGGATGCAACCGACCTGTAGCAGAAACTGAAACCGCTCCCGCTCTCCCGGAAATGTCTGAGACGGAAGCAACTAAAAATTTAATAAACGATACATCACTTAACGTTGCCGTAATCGGAACACCATGCTGGAATCCACACGGAGAACAGCAAAAAATCAACCGTGATGCTATGAATTTCATATATGAATCTCTGTACACACTTGACAGTCAGCTTAATCCTGTACCTGTTCTTGCTGACAGACTTGAAGCTGACGGAAGAACTATCCGTATTTATCTCAAAAGCGGTGTAACATTTCATGACGGTACGGAGCTTACTCCTGATGACGTGGCATACTCAGCCAATTTTATCATTTACAACAGTTCTGTATATCCGAACGATGGACTCATTAAAGCTTCAGCCAAAAACGGATATGTTGAGTTCACACTTACACATCCTCAGCCTCTTCCCGAAAAGATGTTTACATTTCCGATTGTAAAAAACAAATCGGAAGAGTCTCCTCCATATCCTGTCGGAACAGGACCGATGAAATATGTACAAAAGAACGGATATGACTCATTTATGCTCACCCTCTATGAAAACTATCACGGCACAAAACCTGTATTTAACCAGATGAGTATGATTTCCGTAAAAGAAGAAGAACAGGCAAAACGTCTGTTTGAAATTGGTGAAACAGATATTATTCGTACAAATACTTTTTCTTCGGTTGCACCGAGAGCAAACGCTACATTTAATGAATATATCTCATCTAAAATGGTTTTCATAGGCTTTAATACAGAAAAAGTGCCGCTTAGTGTAAGACATGCTGTATATTACGGACTTGACAGACGTTCTGTCTCTGAAAACTGCTTCCCATATGCGGCAGAGTTTTCCAATATTCCTCTTAATCCTTCATGGAATCTTCTTAAAGGCATGGAAAATAAAAGCCCGTATAATTCAGAGCTTGCCGAAAATGCACTTCAGGATGACGGATATGTAACTGACGGGATATCATGCAAAAAAGATGGAAAACAACTTTCTCTCGATGTTATAATCGAGGCAGGAGACGAGTATAAAAAGGTCTATGATGAATTTGAAAAGGCAATGAATCAATTCGGCATAAAATGCCACCTGACTGAAACAAATTATTATTATGAAAAGCTTATGTTCGGACTTTATGATGTATGCATAGGTGCAGTAAGAATGGACACCGACCTTAATGCATTGCTCGGAGAAGGAAATCCTTTTAAATATGATAATGCAGGGATGCGTATGTCGGCAGAAAACAGGGAAACGGTAAAAGATGCACTGGATATAGCTCTGGCAGATGTTCCTATTATCCCGATTTGTTTTGAAAAAGAAGCAGTTTCTGTATGCAGTAAATTTGCAGATAAGCTTGGGGGGTAATAAATTGTAATATAGCGGAACGACACAAAGGTCATTCCCTACTTGGCCCAATACTGTCAACTTAACGTTGACAGTATTGCTACTTAGCCGGCGGTTTTTTAAACACACTTTTATGTGCACGATAAAACGAGGAATAATCTCCAAATCCGGCTATAATTGCCGCTTCGCTGAAGTTCTTTCCCTCCTGTACAAGCTCACGCACCATTGTAAGGCGTTTGCGTGTTATGTACTGATGCACTGTAAGTCCTGTCGCATTTCTGAAAATACGGCACAAATGATATTTGGAAATGTAAAATTTCTTTTCAAGCTCATCAAGAGAAATATTTTCCATAAACCTGTTATTTATATAAGTAATAACGGATTTAAGCTGTATATTCGGCGTATCAGGTACAGAAAATGAACGTATGTTGTTTATAAGGTATAAAAATTCAATAATTGCTGCTTTGACAACGGGAGAATCAGGAGCCTTAAAATCATCGGAATATTTTTTTATACGCATAAATGCATCATAAAGTCCCGATGAATGAACTATTTCGGCAGATATTTTATTATCTGCTCCTGCAAGCGGATTTGTAAACTGTTCCTCGTATTCAGGACAATTGTTTTCCACGAAAAATTCAGGAGATACCATAAGCACAAAGCGGTGATATGGTATCGGACTGCTGTGAAAAACACGGTGCATTTGATGTTTTCTGATAACAATGATGTCACCCGGCTCAAGACTGTAGTTTTTCTCCTCAACCACGTACTTGGCATCACCTTCAAAAAACATATATATTTCATAATCATCATGGTTATGAAGCCTGAAATGGGCATTTGACGGATTGTTTGTCTTGTCTTCAAATAAATCATATAACATAAATTAATCACCTTCAGACTTATTATATCACAACATAGCAATAAATGCAATGTTTTTCGCAATTTTTATATAGTTTTTTTGTTTAATTTGTGATATTATACCTTTATAGTTCATAGAAAGGATATGGTATAAATGATTTATAACAAAATAAGCGGTTTTGCTGATGAAATTGCGGCAGATACAACTACGCAGTTTGAAGTTCTTAATAAACTTGGTATAGGATATTTTGAGCCGAGAGGTGTAGATGGGAAGAACATATCAGAGCTTTCGGATAACGAAGCAAAGGCTCTTAAAGAGAAAATGGACAAATACGGTATTAAAGTATCGTCAATCGGTTCACCAATCGGAAAAATCAAGCTTACAGACGACTTTGAAAAGCATTTTGAGCTTTATAAAAGAACTGTTAAAATCGCAAAAATTCTTGATGTTAAATACATAAGAATATTCAGCTTCTATCATGACGGCGGAGAATGGAATGCAGAGGAACGCAGTCAGGTTTTTACTCAGCTTGAAAGAATGATTGAATATGCAAAGGAAAACGACATTGTTCTTCTTCACGAAAACGAAAAGGATATTTACGGAGATATAGCTTCAAGATGCCTTGACCTCATGGAAAATCTTTACTGCGATAATTTCAGAGCAGTATTCGACCCTGCAAACTTTGTGCAGAGCGGTCAGAATGTTAAGGATGCTTATGATATTCTCGGAAAATATATTGAATATATGCACATAAAGGATGCTATGAAAAATGACGGAACGGTTGTTCCTGCGGGCAGAGGCGACGGAGATGTTGAATATGTTCTCGGAAATCTGTTCAAAAACGGCTATAATGGATTTTTAAGCCTCGAGCCTCATCTCGGAAGCTTTGAAGCTCTTGTAAATCTTGAGCTTGGCGATATTATGAACGACCTTCCCGAAGGCGGAGAGGGAACATTTACACTTGCATACAACGCACTTTGCGAAGTGCTTGATAACATAATATAATTTAATGAATAAAGGTGAATGAAATGCATAAATTATATGGTGATGGAATACATGATGATGTTTATGCAATACAGGAAATGCTTGATAGTGGAGTTTCGCTTGTTGAACTACCGGTACCTAAGACACACTACTGCATAAGTAAACCTTTGAAAATTAACAGCAATCAGACATTGAAGATGGGAGAAACAACAACAATAAAGCTTTTACCCGGAAGTGATTGTTTTATGATTACCAATTCTGCGGAAGATGCACATGATATTGCAATTGAGGGTGGAATTTGGGACTTTAACAACAGAGAGCAATCTCCGAATCCGAGAAAATCCGGAGAATTCAGAAAGGTAGCTCATCATTCAGATGGAAATGCTGATACAATTGTAACGTATATAGAAGATATGTACCGTGGTTCTGTAATGCATTTTTATAAGGTTACAAGACTTTCAATTCACGACTTGACAATCAAAGACCCCGTAACATATTGTTTGGAGATGGCATATATAAAATATTTTACTGTTGAAAATATTAAATTTGACCAGAATCTTGGAAATCCGACTGCCGAAAATATGGACGGTATTCATATTGATGGTGGTTGTCGATTTGGCAGTATAAGAAATGTTCAAGGAACTTGTTACGATGATATTGTTGCTTTAAATGCCGATGATGGCTGTGATGGACCGATTGAGGATATTCTGATTGACGGAGTTTTTGGAAATGATTCTTTAAGAGGAGTAAGACTGCTTTCAACAAAATCACCGATTGCAAGAATTTCAATATCCAATGTTTTTGGTACATTTTATCAGAATTGTATAGGTCTTACATATTTTTATACGAGAACAGGTGTAAGAGGGAGAATGAGTAATATTTCAATAAGAAATATTTATGGAAAAAATGCTCCGAGAATACCTGAATATAACAAGGGTGATAATTCATATTATCCGTTCTCTTTTATATGGGTTGATGGTGATTTAGATATTGATTTGCTTTCAATAGATAATCTGTGCAGACAAGAGGATATATCTGATGTTGAAACACTTAAAGTATGCAAAAATACCTATATAAAAACGCTTTCACTGTCTAACATTTTGCATCAGAATGTAACAGATAAACCTGTAACTATGATTACTAACGAGGGAGTTATAGATAAATTATATATGTATAATGTTGATGCCGGCTGTGATAAGATTCTTAATAATAAGGGAACTGTTAAATATGTTAAAGATGATTTAATATGATATTTTAAAACAGATTGCAGTTGGAATACAAAATAACGAAAGGATATAAAGAATATGATTCATTCTTTTTTACTTATTGGACAATCGAATGCAGCAGGCAGAGGTTTTTTTGATGATGCGGCACCTCTTGACACCTGTGAAGGAAAATTGAAAGTACTTCGTAACGGAAGATGGTTGGAGATGTATCGTCCGGTAAACCCGGACAGAGACTTTTCAGGTACTTCTTTAGCAGAAAGCTTTGCGAAAGCATACTATGAAGCACATCAGGAGGTTGAAGTTGGAATTATACCGTGTGCAGACGGAGGAACAACAATCGAACAGTGGCTACCGGGAGAAGTATTGTTTGATAATGCAGTTAATAATGCAAAGCTTGCTATGCGATCTTCCGTAATTAAAGGTGTGTTATGGCATCAGGGTGAAGGCGATTGTACACCCGAGCGATATACGTGTTATTCACAGCGCTTAAAGACTGTTATGGATGCATTGCGTTCAGAATTAAATTTGCTTGATTTACCTATACTTGTCGGAGGTTTGGGCGATTTTCTGTCACAGTGTATACTGTCGGAAAATATGAAAAATTATCCTTATGTGAATGAACAACTTAAAAAGGTAGCAAATGAATATCCGCATTGTGGATTTGTCTCGGCAGAGGGACTTGGTGCTAACCCGGATAACCTGCATTTCTGTGCAAGTGCTTTGGATGAATTCGGTATACGTTATTATAAGGAATATGAAAAACATTTTTTGTGTAAAAAACAGTAAATGATGAAGTTCATAAAAGAATTGCGGCAAAGTTGAAGGATTTTACGAGCAATATATTATAAGGAGTGATTATTTATGAAAAAAATTAAAATTGGTCTTATAGGATATGGAAATATAGGTACAACGCATAAGAATAATTTCGATTCGGGAAAAATTAAAAATGCGGAAATAGTTGCTATGTGTGATATTGCAGAAGCAAGAAGAAAAGTATTTTCAGAAAGATATCCCGATATTCCGGTATTTGACAATGCGGAGGATATGTTCAAGAGCGGTCTTTGTGACACTGTTTTAATAGGTGTTCCTCATTACGATCATCCTCCTCTTGCAATCAAGGCTTTTGAATACGGACTAAATGTAATTACTGAAAAGCCTGCTGGAGTATACACAAAGCAGGTTAAAGAAATGAACGATGCGGCTGCTAAATCGGATAAGCTGTTCGGAATTATGTATAATCAGCGTACAAACCCTGTTTATCAGAAGCTCCGCAAGATGATTCAAAACGGTGACCTCGGACATATCAAACGTATTACATGGATAATTACAGACTGGTACAGACCTCAGGCTTACCACGACAGCAGTACATGGCGTTCAACATGGAAGGACGAAGGCGGTGGTGCACTTATTAATCAGAATCCGCATCAGCTTGACCTATGGCAGTGGATGTTCGGTATGCCTGACAGAATATATGCAAAGGTTTCTTTCGGAAAATACTACGATATTGAAGTTGAAGATGATGTAATGGCATATATGGAATATGACAATGGCACAACAGGCGAATATATTACTTCAACAGGCGAGGCACCGGGCACAAACAGACTTGAAATTGCATGCGACATGGGTAAGCTTGTAATTGAAGACAATAAAATTCTCTTTAAGAGAAATGTTATCTCAGAACGTGAACATAATAAAGTTAATACTGCACCTTTCGGAACTCCCGAATGCTGGAACTTCGAAATTCCGGCTGACTTTTCAGGCGGTGAACAGCACATAGGCATAATCAAAAACTTTGCCAGTGCTGTTCTTAACGGAACAGAGCTTCTTGCACCGGGCGAAGAAGGTATTAACGGACTTACTATCTCAAATGCAATTCACTTAAGTGCATGGACAGGCGAAACTATTGATGTTAAAAACTTCCCTCATGACAAGTTCTATGAATTGCTTCAGGAAAAAATTAAAAATTCCACAGTAGTAAAAAAGGACTGTCAGATTATAGCTGACACAGCAAATACATATTAAAGGTAACATTAAAACATGAGAAAAAACAATCATCTGCGTGGCATACTCTGCACACTTATCGGTGCTTCGGCATGGGGATTTTCAGGTGCTTGCGGACAGATTCTGACGCAAAATCTTCAGATTGATACGATGCACATAACTTTTCTGCGTGCCTTTTTTGCGGGAGTTATTCTGACGGTATTCAGTACGGTTAAGAATCCGCATAATATACTGTCATTGTTTAAAAATAAAAAAGATAGTCTCAGTCTGGCAGGATTCAGTATATTCGGACTCCTTTTAAGTCAGGTAACTTACCTTAAAGCAATTTCATACTCAAATGCAGGAACTGCAACAGTTCTTCAATATGTAGGACCGATATTTGTTATGCTTTTTACCTGTATAACGAAAAAGAAGCTTCCGGGAATTAAAGAAATAATTTCATGTATTCTTGCATTTTCGGGAGTAGTGATACTTGCAACGCACGGTGATTTTTCCTCTCTTGCACTTTCGAAGGAATGTCTGTTCTGGGGACTTGGTGCGGCTATGGCACTTCTTTTCTACACAGTTATCCCGGGTGAGATTATTCCGAAATACGGGGCGATAACTGTTACGGGACTCGGATTTCTTATAAGCGGACTTTGTCTTATTCCTTTTGTAAAGCCGTGGTCGCTTCCACCGCTTCCGGCGGGTGCGATATCTCCGATTGCGGGAATGATTATAATAGGAAGTGTAATGTCGTATACCATGTATATGCAGGGCGTAAAGGATATCGGAGCGGTCAAAGCTTCAATGATAGCCTGTATTGAACCTGTTTCAGCTGTGTTATTCGCTTGTTTATGGCTTAAAAGCAAATTTATGATAATAGATATAACAGGATTTATACTGATTTTATCAACTGTATTTATTCTTGGAAAAAAGGAGAATTAAGCTATGAAAAATGTATGTATTGTAGGTTGGGGTGCAATCGGCCCGATACACGCCGCAGGGATTGAAAAAGCTGAAAATGCAAATTTTTATGCTGTTTGTGACGTTGATTATGAACGAATTAAAGATTGCAGAAAACAGTATCAGGTCTCCGAGTATACGAAATTTGATATAATGCTCCGTGATGAGAAAATTGACAGTGTTCATATCTGTACACCGCATTATCTTCATTATGAAATGATTGAAAAAGCACTTGCAGCAGGAAAAAATGTTGTATGCGAAAAGCCTGCTGTTATGACAGCTGAAGAGTTGTATAAGCTGAGTCATCTTCCCGGAAGTGACAAGGTCTGCTTTGTTATTCAGAACAGACTGAATGATTCAATCGTGAAAATGAAAGAGCTGTTAGACAGCGGTGAGCTTGGCAGTGTTATTTCTGCAAAAGGTCTTCTTACATGGTGGAGAGATGAATCATATTATAACAGCGGAGAATGGCGCGGTAAATGGGCAACCGAAGGCGGCGGAGTTCTTATTAATCAGGCAATACATACACTTGACCTGATGATTTATCTGTCAGGTAAGGTAAACAGTGTAAAGGCAGACATGAACAATTACTCGCTTGAAAATGTTATAGAAGTAGAAGATACGGTCAGTGCTTACCTAGGATTTGAGGCAGGACATAAAGGTATATTTTTTGCAACAAACGCCTTTGAGGGCGGAAGCGAGCCGCATGTGGAATTCGTCTGCGAAAAAGGCAGGATATGCTACATGAACAACAAACTTTACCTTAACGGCGTAACTCTTGAAACAGATTCAAAACCGACAATCGGCAAAGACTACTGGGGAAACAGCCACGAAGCGCTCATAAAAAGGTATTATGATGACGGTGAATATTTTTCACTCAGGGACATTAAAAATACAATGAAAACTATGTTTGCGATATATGAAAGTGCTAAAAACGGAGGAATTAAAATAAGTATATGAAAAATCATTTTATTAAGTGTACGAATGAATATAATACGTTTGAAAATTATGTACCTGCACCGTATATAAGAAAGAGCTTTGTTTCCGATTCTGAAACAACTGCCTCGGTTACGGTTGCAGCTTGTGGATTTTACGAACTGTATATAAACGGCAGACGGTATACAAAAGGATTTCTTGCGCCTTATATAAGCAATACCGAGCATTATATTTATTATGATGAATATAAAATTCCGCTTGATAAAGGTGAGAATGTTATTGGTCTTATCCTCGGTAACGGTTTTCAGAATAATCCCGGTGGATATATTTGGGATTTTGATAAATCTTCTTTCAGAAGTGCACCTATGGTATCTGTCTCTCTTCAATATAAAGACAGTGCAGGAAATGATATAGAAATACTGAGCGATAAGACTTTTAAAACAGCACCGTCACCAATCAGAAGTGATGATTACCGATTCGGTGAGATATATGACGCAGGATATGAAATTGACGGCTGGAATAAAAAGGAATTTGACGATTCGGGGTGGAACAATGTTATTGAAACAATTTCCCCTGGCGGTGAATTAAAGCTTTGCCAGGCAAATCCGATAATTGCGGAACGTGAGATTAAGCCCATAAACATTATTAAAAGTAACGACGGATATATATACGATTTCGGAGAAGTAAATGCAGGCATATGCCGTCTTAATGTAGATGGTGTTAAAGGTCAGAAAATCGAAATGCAGCATGCCGACCTTATCAAAGACGGTGAACTTTATGTGGAGTCAATATGGTTTGTAAGAGATTTCTGGGAAAGAGACAAATATCTTATTCAGAAAGATACATATATATGCAAAGGAGAAGAAGCCGAAACATATACACCTTTTTTCACTTATCACGGGTTCAGATATGTTAAAGTTACGGGTATCACGCCAGAGCAGGCAACAAAAGAGCTTCTTACATATGTAGTAATTCATTCTGCGGCAGAATCACGCGGTGATTTCAGTTGCTCGGATGAGACTGTCAACAAGCTCCAGGAAATTACACGCAGAAGTGACCTTTCAAATTACCATTATTTCCCGACAGACTGTCCTCAGCGTGAAAAAAACGGCTGGACTGCAGATGCAGCACTTTCGTGCGAACAGATGCTGCTTAATTTCAATCCTGAAGACAGTTACAGAGAATGGCACTATAACATAAGGAAAGCACAGAACGATAACGGAGTACTTCCGGGCATTATTCCTACATCAGGCTGGGGCTATGAATGGGGTAACGGTCCTGCGTGGGACTGCATACTGGTCTATATCCCATATTTTGTATATATATACCGCGGTGAAACGGATATGATAAGGGAATCTGCTTCTGCGTTTATTTCATATCTTAAATATATACAGTCGAGAACAGATGATAACGGTATAATTCATATCGGTCTCGGAGACTGGTGTCAGGTTGACAAAGTCGATCCACCTACATCACCTCTTGAGCTTACCGATTCTGTTATGAGTATGGATATTGCTAATAAAATGGCATTTTTATTCGATGCAGTCGGAATGGAAGAAGAACGTAATTTTGCACGTAATGTTGCTGATAACTATAAAAAGGCAATCAGAGAAAATCTTATTGATTTTGATACAATGACCGTTATCGGAAACTGTCAGACAAGTCAGGCGCTATGCCTTTATTATGGGGTATTTGAGGAAAACGAAAAGGAACTGGCATTTGAAAATCTGCTTAATTTTATCCACGAAAAAGATGACCATATGGCAGTCGGCGTGCTCGGCGGAAGAGTTATTTTTCATGTACTTTCGGATTTCGGACACAGCGATCTTGCTTATAAAATGATTGCAAGACCTGATTATCCGTCATACGGAAACTGGATTGAAAGAGGAGCAACGACACTTTGGGAAAGCTTCTATCCGGAAAGCAAAAAACCTGACTCAAAGAATCATCATTTCTGGGGAGATATAAGTGCGTGGTTTATTAAGAGACTTGCAGGTATAAACCTGAATCCCTGTGGTAATGACATAAGCTGTGTTGATATAAAACCTTCATTTGTAAAGGCTCTTGACAATGCCTCGGCTTATCATATATCACCCGGCGGGAAAATTTCATCCTCATGGGAAAGAACAGAGAATGGTATTATTCTCACAGTTGAAATCCCGGAATGTATGTCGGGAAATATAATACTTGAAAAAGGATTCTGTTTTGAAGACGGAACCAATCTGAAACAATTAAATACAGAAAAATATATAATTTTAAAAAAGGATGATTAAACATGAATAAGTTAATAGGAGCACAGTATTACACAATCCGTGACTTTTGCCAGACACTTGAAGATTTCCGCGAATCCTGCAGAAAAGTAAGAGATATCGGATACAAGGTTGTACAGCTGTCAGGAATAGGCGATTTCGACGGGAAAGATGTAAAATCAATTCTTGACGAGTTCGGTCTTATATGTGCATGCACACACAGACCTCCTCAGAACTATCTCGAAAATATAGAAAAAGAAATTGAATTTCACAAAACAATCGGATGCAAGGTTTGCGGTATAGGTGCAATGCCGGGATTTAACGGTAATGCGGAAACGGTAGAAAAATTTGTAAATAACTTTAAACCCGTAATTGAAAAATTATGGGAAAACGGACTTATATTTGCATATCATAACCATGCATTTGAATTTGAAAAGATAGATGGGAAATACGTCTTTGATATTATAACGGAAGGTATGAACCATGACGGATTCAAATATATTCTTGATGTTTACTGGCTTTCATTTGCAGGAGTTAATCCTGTTAAATTCATAAATGAGCATAAAGATAATATTGTATGTGTTCACTTTAAAGATCTGAAGGTGAAAAACAGCACGCCTGTTTTTGCGGAAATCGGTAACGGTAATCTTGACTGGGATGAAATTATTAAAGCTTGCGACGAATCTGAAGCAGAATATGCACTCGTTGAGCAGGATACCTGCGAGGGAAATCCTTTTGACAGTCTTGAAATCAGTTATAATTACCTGAAAAATAAGGGGTTTGAATAATGAAAAATTACAGATATGAGTATATAATCTCAAATGGCACACGGCTCTTTACAGCAATTCTTCTGCCGGAAGAAACAGGTAAATTCCCTGTTGTGCTTATAAGAGTTCCTTATGTAGATTATTTCGAAAATACCGATGAGGAAGATATTGTTCTTTCATATATGAACGATTACAGCAAATGGCTGAGAAACGGATATGCAATAATTATTCAGCATTGTCGTGGCAGAGGAAAAAGCGACGGTGACTGTATTCCGTATATAAACGAAAGAGAAGATGGACTTGCATTGCAGGCATGGGTAAGAAATCAGGATTTCTATAATGGCGAAATTTTCCTGAAGGGGCGCAGTTATTGTTCATCTGTTCATTATGCCACAGCTCCTTTTGCAGAAGATATTAAGGGTGCGGTGTTCGGAGCGCAGGACTGCGAGCGCTATAATATCTGTTATCGAAACGGATTTTTTAAAATAGGTCTTCACGGGGACTGGTATACAGGAATGTATAAAAAGAAATCACATATTAAACAGAATTATACAAGAAAGACTTTTAATACTTTGCCTTTAAGTGATTTTACAAAAATCGTTTTCGGAGAACCGGTGGAGGATTTTGACCGGTTACTGAAGTCTCCGAACCGTGATAATGAGTTCTGGAATACCCGGTTTGGCGGAAGTGATGCACGGGATGCGGTGAAAGATGTTAATTTTCCAATTCTTTTTACAACTTCTTTTTATGATTTGTACACCGGCGGAGTTTTTGACATGTGGAATGGTCTGGATACGAAAACAAGGAGCATGGCGGCTCTTGTTGTTTCGCCATATGACCATGGAGACTGGTGTGATGAGGAAAACTCAATTGTATTTACGGATGTTGACGGCAATCGCAATGGACGTATAACAGAAAAGTTCGGAGATGACTATGAAATAGAATGGTTCAACCATATAAGGAACAGTAAAAATAAATCTCCGGTTGAAGCGGGAAAGATTACGTATTATCGTTTGTTTGAAAATGTATGGAAAACAGATGAATTTAAGGAGTCGCCGGATGATATGGAAATAAAATTGGGGACTGATGAAGTTACATATGTGTATAATCCGTACGATGCACCTGAATTTAAAGGAGGTTTGTCATGTAATTTCGATGGTGCGGTTTTCCAGGACAAGCCATATTTAAGGAATGATATAATTACTGTTTATACAAAGCCTTTTGAAAAAGATATTTTTGTAAAAGGTAAAATGTATGCAAAGCTTAAAGTTAAATCCGACTGTGAGGACACTTGCTTTTATATGCGTATAAGCATTACAAAAGAACAAGGTGACTTCGGACTTCGTGACGATATAACATCACTTTGCTATCAGCTTGGTGATTATACTCCGAATAGTGAAGTGTTGATTGATTTTAATTTTGACGAACACTCATTCCTTATAAAAAAAGGGGAAAAGCTCAGAATTGATATCGCTTCGGCAAATGCAAATTATTATGTAAGACATACAAACAACAAAGGTTTATATAGCGAACAGACAACGGCAAAAATTGCAAATAACACAGTATTTTTACAGGATTCAATCCTGACACTACCAATAGAATAAGGAGAAAAAATTATGAAAATTTTATTTCAGGGTGATTCAATCACAGACGTAGGAAGAGACAGAGAAGATATAAACTCAGCGGGATTTGGATATCCTCTTTTTGTCAAAGCACAGCTTGGGTTGGAGGAACCACAAAAATATGAGTTTATCAACAAGGGAATAAGCGGAAATCGTATAGTTGATGTATACGCAAGAATAAAACGCGATATCTTGAATTTAAAGCCTGATGTTATGAGTATTTTAATAGGTATTAACGATGTATGGCATGACGTTATAGGCGATGAGCCGAACGGTGTTGATAACGAAAAGTTCTTTAAAATTTATTCTATGCTTATTGAAGAAATAAAGGCAGAGCTTCCCGATATAAAAATTATTATCATGGAACCGTTCGTTCTTAAAGGTCATAACACAATAGAAAACTGGGAGCTGTTCAGCACGGAAACTCCAAAGCGTGCTGAGTCTGCAAGAAAGATTGCTGAAAAGTATAATCTTACATTTATGCCTCTTCAGGAGAAATTTGACGAGCTTGAAAAGCTTGCTCCGAGTGAATACTGGCTTGCGGACGGTGTTCATCCGACAAGTGCAGGACATGAAATGATTAAAAATGAATGGATAAAAACATTTAAATCAATATGTGAATAAATAAGGAGAAAATCAGATGAAAATGACTTTCAGATGGTACGGAGACGATGATCCCGTTACCCTCGATAATATAAGACAAATCCCGTGCATGACGGGTGTTGTTACGGCTGTTTATTCCGTACCTGTCGGTGAGGTATGGCCTCAGGAGGAAATAGACAGAATGAAAGCTGAAGTTAACGCCAAAGGTCTTGAAATGGAGGTTATCGAAAGTGTTCCCGTACATGAGGATATAAAGCTTAAAAGGGGAAATTATCAGCTTTATATAGATAATTATAAAGAAAATATAAGAAGACTTGCAAAAGCAGGAGTTAAATGTATCTGTTATAATTTTATGCCTGTCTTTGACTGGACACGTTCACGTCTTGACCAGCCGTTGCCGGATGGTTCAAATGCGCTTGTGTACTATAAAGAAGACGTTGATAAAATGGATCCGACAAAAATGACTCTTCCCGGCTGGGATGCGTCATATTCCCCAGATGAAATAAGCGGGCTTGTGGAATCATATAAACAAATCGGAGAAGAAGGACTGTGGCAGAACCTTGAATATTTCATAAAAGAAATTATGCCGGTTGCCGCTGAATGTGATGTCAACATGGCAATACATCCGGATGATCCGCCCTGGCCTATTTTCGGAATACCGAGAATTATTACAACAGAAGCGAATATCGACAGATTTTTAGCACTTTACGATGATGTTCATCACGGACTTACGCTTTGCAGCGGAAGTCTCGGCTGTGCGAAATTTAACGACTATACTGCTATGGTTAAAAAATACGGTGCTATGGGCAGAATACATTTTGCGCACGTAAGAAATATAAAAATTCTTGACGATGGCTCGTTTGAAGAAAGCGGACATTTATCAGAGTGCGGTTCACTTGATGTTGTGGAAATTCTGAAAGCATACCATGATACAGGTTTTAAAGGATATCTCCGCCCTGATCACGGCAGAATGATCTGGGGAGAAACCGGTAAACCGGGATACGGACTTTATGACAGAGCTCTCGGTGCTATGTACATGGCAGGGATATGGGAAGCATTGGAGAAAGAAATATAAATTATGGGTATAATAATGAGGTTTCCGGAGGGGAAATCGAAAGTATATACTATGAGTTTGACAATGACAATAACTGGCACGTGATAGAAGAGTTTGCAGAGAAAATCGGCAGACAGGATGATATATGATATGCAACAAATATTGAAATTTATGATTACGTGCAGGCGTTCATGGCTGTAAGATTTAATCTTGCGCAGACTATTGCGGAAAATCCGACAAACACAGATATATGGATTAACAAGGACGGAAAAATTTATAAGCTTGAAGCAGGGAAAACTACATATATGAAAGGAAATTGAAATGTATACTGAACAACAATTGACAGAACAGATAAAAAAGCTTGGAATTAAAAAAAATGATTTTATAACTGTACATATGTCCCTGAAATCAATAGGAGATATTGATACGAGCGAGAAATCAAGTGCAGAGGTATTTATATCGGCACTGAAAAACTGTGTTCCCGATGGACTGCTTGTGATTCCGTCTCATACATATAGTAATATAAGAGAAGTTCCGGTTTTTAATATTCGAGAAACTATGCCATGTATCGGTGCTGTGCCGACGGTTGCAGTACAAATGGCAAATCGTGCTTATGACAGTGGTGATAAAACGTGTATCCGTTCTTTCCATCTTTCACACTCAGTTGTTGCTTTCGGAGAAAAAGCTTATGAATTTACGGATGATGACAAAAACGCGGAAAGTCCCATGCCGGAGTTTGGATGCTATAATAAGCTTGCGAGATACGGAGCAAAGATTTTACTTGTGGGAGTCGGACTCGGTAACAATACTATTATTCATGCGGTTGATGAAGTCATAGCACCTCTGACAGACCCGTATCCGATTACGGCAATTGACTATGACGGCAGGAAGTATCAGCGAATAGCAAGAAACTGTCCGGGGCCGTGGCCTGCTAAGTGCTATACGCAGTATGAACCATATCTTGAAGAAGCAGGAGCGATAACACGCGGTAAAATCGGAGATGCAGATGTAATGGTTTGTGATGCAAAAATAACGGTTGAAACCATACTTAATTTAAGAAAAAACGGATTTCAGCTTACTTTAGAACAGGAGAATGAAGAATGAAATTACCATTTGAAATTAACTTAAAAAATAAAGTAGCAGTTGTAACTGGCGGCGGCGGTGTGCTTTGCAGTACATTCGCAGAAGCAATTGCACTTTCAGGTGCAAAGGTTGCAATACTTGACCTTAACGGAAATGCGGCTGATAAGGTCGCGGAAGAAATTAATGCAAAAGGCGGCGAAGCTATAGGCATTTCCGCAAATGTCCTTGAAAAGGGAAGCCTTCAGGCGGCTAAAATGATTATTAATCAGAAATTCGGCTCTGTTGATATACTTCTTAACGGTGCCGGAGGTAATAACCCAAAGGGTACAACCGACAGGGAATATTATTTTCCCGGAGATGAGGATTTAGACGGTGTAAAATCGTTTTTTGACCTTGACCCGGACGGTGTAAGCTTTGTGTTTAACCTTAATTTTCTTGGAACACTTCTTCCGACACAAGTTTTTGCGCCTGATTTAATAGGAAAAAAAGATGCAACAATTATAAATGTATCATCTATGAATGCATTTACACCTCTTACAAAGATTCCTGCTTACAGCGGAGCGAAAGCAGCTGTATCAAACTTCACACAGTGGCTTGCAGTTCATTTCTCAAAGGTTGGAATAAGAGTAAACGCAATTGCACCGGGATTTTTCCTTACAAATCAGAACAGAAATCTGCTTCTTGATGAAAACGGTGAATATACAGAGCGTTCAAAGAAAATTCTTTCACAGACACCAATGGACAGATTCGGTGAAAAGGAAGAACTTATCGGAACACTTCTCTGGCTTCTCTGCCACGATGCTTCAAGCTTTGTAAACGGTGTGGTTATTCCGGTAGATGGAGGATTCTCAGCATATAGCGGGGTTTAAGTACATATGAATATAGAAATAAAAAAGATAGACGGAACATATGACGGTAAAAAATGCTATGTGCATCCGAGAGCAGTCGCAATTGATGAAAAAAACTGGATTCTCACACTTCAGTATCTTGATGTTACAGGTTGTGATTTATTTAAACCGTTATGCATTATGGAGACAACTGACAGAGGAAAAAACTGGTCTGATCCAATGCCGGATAGTGCCTTTTTCGAGGAACAGTTATCTGATGATATAAGACGTGTTGCGTGTGATGCATCGCACTTATACCACCGTAAAACAGGAAAAGCTATAGTAATGGGACATTATGCTTATTATACCGGGAATGAATTATCAGATGTAAATAGAAAAGATTCGTATTATTCTATATATACACCCGATGGATATAATCCGGTACAAATACTTGAAGCTCCGCAAGAGGCTGATATAACAGGCTTTCATGCAGGGTGTATTCAGGCTGTGGAAGAAGATAACGGAGATATACTTATTCCTGTTTATATTTCGCGTAAGGACAGGTTTTCATATAGCGTGGCTGTCATGAAATATGGATTTGACGGTAAAACACTCAGTCTTAAAGATATGGGGAATGAGCTTCTTTGTGATATTCAAAGAGGATTTTACGAACCATCACTTTGCAGGTTTAACGGGAAGTATTATCTTACAATACGAAACGATGAAGATGCATACTGTGCAGTAAGCGATGACGGACTTAATTTTTATAACGTTAAAAAATGGACATGGGATACGGGAGACGTTTTGCCAAGCTATAACACACAGCAGCACTGGCTTATATGTGGCAGAAAATTGCATCTTGTATATACGAGAAAGGCCGGAAACAATGACCATGTTTTCAGACACCGTGCTCCATTGTTTATTGCAGAAGTTGATACGAAAACCATGTCAATCTTAAGACATACAGAGAAAATTGCTGTTCCCGAAAGAGGTGCAAGACTTGGAAACTTCGGAGTAACTTATGTAAATGAGAATCTTTCATTTATAACCGCTTCTGAATGGATGCAGCCGGAAGGGTGCGAGAAGTATGGCAGTGATAATTCTATTTATATAACAGAGATAGCACAGGACTGATAATAAATCTCTAATATTCAATATAAAAGACCTTTTACGGCAATGCCATACATTAAAAATGGCATTGCCGTTTTAAGGTCTGAAATTAATCATTCAAGTTTTCAAAGCTTCTGAGTGACATTGCAATTGCCTGTTCACGTGTTGCATTTGCATAGCCTTCTGCTTCATGAGCAGGAGTTACATTTTTGGGAGCAAATTTATTATTCCCTATTCCCGAAAGAACTTCATATTTCACCATGAAGTAAACACTCGGTTTTGCATAATCAGATATATCCGCATCGTCGTCAAATTTCTTCACTCCTGAATAATTAATTGTATAATTATCATCAGTTTCAAGAGTCCAGTCAGGCCATTCTGTTTTTTTATAAACTCTTGTAAGCATAGTAGCAAGCTGTTCACGTGTGAGAAGTGCATCAGGTGCATATTCCTTTTCACTCATTCCCGCTACAGCGTCTATATTATATGCTTTCAGGATATAGTTTCTGTTTTCATTATAATAGATGTCTTCAAATGTGCAATCAGATGACATAACGGACTTTCCACCGGTCATTGCTTCAAAAAGCTTAACACACACAGCAGCGAATTCACCTCTTGTAATAGGCTGTGTCATGTCCTTTGCTATAAGTACATCAGGAATTAAATCATTTTCTGCCGCTTTCTGAAGCTCGGGTGTTGCCCATTCAGCGGAATTTGTCCATGCATCCCATTCGCAGACATATCCGAGTGACTCAGATTTAAATGATATTCCGTTATTTCCCTGAACACCTTCATTTTCAAGATTGTTCCATTTTCCTATAGTATTCCCCTCATAATAATCAATATTATAAATCATGATTTTATCTTCATAATCATAGTCAGGCTGTTCATCACCCCAGTTTGTATATTTCATATCCTCACTGGTTATCCACTCAAAATTATCTATACCGTCATCAGTATATCCGCCTAACCAGTAACCGTTTTTTTCGCCATCGGAAATAAGCTTTTCTATATATTTCTGTTCATCTTCAGATGTAATTGTAGCAAGATATCCGCCTTTTTCTTCACAGGCTTTTTTTGCTTCTTCCCATGTAAGACCTTCATCAAAAATTTCGTATTTGTGATTATTAAAGGTTTTATCGGAAATTTCCTGATACTTGCTGTTGTTCTTTGTAAGTACAAATTCCCATGAATTGTTACCCTGTACTGTACCTTTATATGTATCTCCCGATAAAACTCCGTCTAAGTAAACGAAGCTGTATGTTGAAGGTCTTTCTATCCATTCAACACCGTCAATACGGTAATTATTTTCCCCTTTATCCTGAACCTTTACAGTATATGAACCATCAGCTGCATTTGATTTACCCGGCATATTATAAAACTCAAAAACACCTTCACCGTCTTCAAGCGTAAGAGTAAGACCTGTCTGTCCCTGATTTGCGTAATACCAACCTTCGTATGTACCGTCAATTTCGTTTTCTGCAAACATCACTGAAGGTAAAAAAACTATATTCAATATAAATGCTGATACAATAAATAAAATTTTCTTTTTCATATTATTCTCCTATAACTATATAAACACGAAGAGCTCCCATATAATCAGGGAGCTTCTTCATGTATTTAAAAATTAGTCTTCTGTTGTGAATAAATCTCTTGCTTTATAGTGAGTATGGAGAAGTTCATGGCACTTATGTGAACCTGCTTCGCCAAGGAAATCACTGTAAAGAAGTTTAATATCCGGATTTTCATGACTCTTACGGATTGTTGATCTTTCATCTTCTGAATAGAGTGCCTTTGCACGTTCAGTCTTAACATCAATATCCATCTGAGTTTTAGCTGAGCAGATAGGCTGTCCGCCACCTGTTACACATCCGCCCGGACAAGCCATGATTTCGATAAATTCATACATCTTTTCACCGCTTCTGATGCTTTCAAGAAGCTTTCTTGCATTTCCGAGACCGTGAGCAACAGCAACTCTGATATCTTTACCTGCGATATTGAGAGTAGCTTCCTTAATTCCTTCTGTTCCTCTTACAGCGTCATATTCAATCTTATCGATTGACTTACCTTCGAGAATTTCAGCAACTGTTCTGAGAGCTGCTTCCATAACACCGCCTGTAGCACCGAAGATAACGCCGGCACCTGTAGCTTCCTCGAACGGATTATCAAACTTTTCATCAGCAAGCTTAGTAAACTGAATACCTGCTTCTTTAATCATCTTAGCAAGTTCTCTTGTTGAGATAACTATATCTACATCACGGAGACCTTTAACTTCCATTTCATCTCTGTCAGATTCAAATTTCTTAGCAACACAAGGCATAACTGAAACAACAACCATCTTTGCAGGGTCGATGTTATGCTTTTCAGCATAGTATGTCTTAAGGATTGCACCGAACATCTGATGAGGTGATTTACAGCTTGAAAGATTATCAAGGAAGTCAGGGAAGTTGTGTTCACAGAACTTAATCCAGCCCGGGCTACATGATGTGATAAGCGGGAGCTTACCGCCGTTCTGAAGTCTGTTAAGAAGCTCTGTTCCCTCTTCCATAATTGTAAGGTCAGCACCTGTATCTGTATCAAATACTTTATCAAAGCCAAGCTTCTTAAGAGCTGCAGCCATTTTACCTGTTACAGGTGTTCCGATTTCATAACCGAATTCTTCACCGAGAGCTGCTCTTACAGCAGGAGCTGTCTGAACGATAACATATTTATCAGGATCAGCAATTGCATCAAATACCTGTGCTGTATTGTCTTTTTCTTTAAGAGCGCCAACAGGACAAGCAGCGATACACTGACCGCAGTTTACACAGTTTGATTCAGCAAGAGGCATTTCGAACGGACTTCCGATTTTTGTTACGAAACCACGATCCATAGCATCAATTGCACCAACTGTCTGAGTATCTTTACATACGTTTACACAACGACGGCAAAGTACACACTTGTTGTTATCACGTACGATTGAAGGTGAAAGATCATCAACTTCATGTTCTGTTCTTTCTCCGAGATATCTGATATCATCTACACCGAGTTCTTCTGAAAGCTTCTGAAGCTCACAGTTCTGATTACGTGTACATGTGAGACATTTTCTGTCATGATTTGAGAGAATAAGCTCTAAAGTAGCCTTTCTTGCTTTCTTTACTCTTGGAGAATGTGTAAGAACTTCCATTCCCTCTGATACAGGATATACGCAGGCAGCCTGAAGTGCTCTTGCACCAACAACCTCAACTACGCACATTCTGCATGAGCCTGTCTCTGAAAGATCCTTAAGGAAACAAAGAGTAGGAATATCAATACCAACTTCACGTGCAGCCTCAAGAATTGTATAGCCGGCAGGAACAGATACTTCCTGACCGTTAATTTTTAAATTAATCATATCCATTATACTTTGTTCATCCTTTCAGCTTTATTTCTTGTAAATAGCATTAAACTTACATGAAGACATACAAGCTCCACATTTAATACATTTTTCCTGGTCGATAACGAACGGCTCTTTAACCTTACCTGAAATAGCATTAACAGGACACTGTCTTGAACAAAGGCTACATCCCTTACATTTTTCAGAATCAATTACATACTGAGCGAGAGCCTTACATACGCCTGCAGGACATCTCTTGTCTACAACGTGTGCAATATATTCGTCTCTGAAGTACTGAAGTGTTGAAAGTACAGGGTTAGGAGCAGACTGACCTAATGCACAGAGAGAAGAACTCTTCATATGCTTAGCAAGGTCTTCAATCTTCTGGATGTCTTCGATTTCGCCCTTACCCTGAGTGATTTTATCAAGCATCTGTAATAATCTCTTTGTACCAACTCTACAAGGAGTACACTTACCACAGCTTTCATCAACAGTAAATTCAAGATAGAATTTTGAAATATCAACCATACATGTGTCTTCGTCAAGTACGATAAGTCCGCCTGAACCCATCATTGAGCCGAGAGCTGTAAGGTTTTCGTAGTCGATAGGAGTGTCAATGTGTTCAGCAGGG
>JAZULT010000015.1:0-28492 GCA_045603225.1 Clostridia bacterium
TGTGAATTCTCAATCATAACCTCAGGGTGTGTTGAGAAAACATCTGTGTGAATTGAGCCAACAGGGCCGTCACGCATTGGGCCTTTTACTGTATCCAAATCCTTAACTTTTTTAAGCTCTTCCTTAAGCTCGGTTAAATAATCTGTTAGTGTTGAGTGAACAATTTCAAGCTCGCCTTAATATTCCTCCTGAAGTGCCCTTATGTACTCAGGGGTCAACGGATGTGGCTCTGTAAAATCAGTACCCTCGAACATCAATACGCAATCAGGTGCAGCTGTTCCCTCAACTGTCTTTAATGCTCTTTCCATACCCTTTCTAAGATTTTCAGGGTGGTATGAGGTTTCAGGGTCTAAAATATCATAGAACCAGCCATAGTCGTCCTTATTTGCTGTATGGAATGCTTTTCCAAGCTCTCCCCACTTGTACTGCCAGTTCTTGTCCCAAGCATCCTTATCATACACAATCGGGATATGACCTGCAAAGAAGAAATTCCATCTTGCTTCAGGACCGAGACGCGAGCCGAGAGCCTGAGTTCCGTCCGGTGATTCCCAGATGAATTCATGGTATTTGGATTTCTTCGGATCCATGTATTTATAGAATATAGCATTATCAATATCAAAATCAGCATAAATCTGCGGGAGCTGACCTATCTGACCAAATGAGAACACGTTATATCCGCACATAAGAGGATCCCCGTATTCTTTACTCTTCTTAATACCGTACTGAATGTTTCTGACAACACTTTCACCCTGAATAGGTGCACAGTCAGGCAAACTGTACCACGGTCCGATTTCAAGTTTTCCTTCCTGAACGTATTTTTTAACAGTATCCTTCATTTCAGGTCTTATTTCAAGATAATCTTCGATAAGTGTGAGCTGACCGTCACACAAAAAAGAACGATAATCAGGCTTTGATTCCATTATCTCAAAAAGATGATCGAACAAATCAACCAGTCTCATTCTCGTTCTTTCAAATTCCCAACGGAATTCTCTATCCCAATGGGTGTATGTTACAATATGTACTTTTTTCATTTTTCAAATCATTCCTTTCCGTAAGCATAAAATGCTGATATACCTTTATTATACACCATATTTTATTTGTTATCAATAGTTTTTTTCCTTATTGTTAAATTTGTACAATCCAAATGTTGTATTTTTTACGATATACTCAAACATAAAAGGAACTGTTTAAACGATTCATACTCTAATTTTAAACAGTTCCTCTATTTATCTGCAAATCATATCTCACCCAATGCAAATTCTTCCCATTCGATAAATTCCGCATTATCGCTTTCATTATCATGAATTACGCCATCTTCATCTATCCATCTGAACATATAGCCATTATGGAAATATAATCTGTTCTCTTTTTTACCGTCAAATATAAATGCAAAGCAAAAAACTTCATTGTCGAAATAATAGAATCTTGCATATTCACTCTTACCGTCAGGTAAAATATCAATTCTTACTATTTGATTGGTTTCAGAATCAATATATACTTTTTTTCCGTCATATTCCTTAGTAATATATCCTGATAACTCTGACTGTATATCATTATATATGCTCCTGATATGTTTCACCTTTGCTTCTACATCAGAAATATATTCACGTTCTCCGACATCTTCTCGTATAATTTCTTCAGTCTTATTCGGAGTTACGGTAGCAGATGGAATACTTTCCTCTTGATATTCCTGACCATCTGAGTCATCATGAAACTCCTGACTGTCAAGATTTTCGTAAACCTCAACTTCATTATCATGTTTCTTCTCAGCATTTTCGCGACTGTTGCTTTCTGAAGTCTCCACACTGACTTCTTCGGTTTTATCTTCGTCAAGATTTCTTAAAGACATAACAGCAACTGCAAGAAGCATGATAATACTAACAGTGACACATATCACTATCGTAATAATTAATTTTTCATTTGTCGATTTCTTACGACTATAATACTGATTATTCATTTTATTTACATTCTTTTAAAAATAAAACAATCCTTTTTCGTACTTCAAATTCAATATTTTTCTGACACTTGTTTTTATTCTTTCCTCAGAGATATCACCGTCATTTACAGCTTTAACAATCGCATCATGTGCTTTTTTTACATCCGGAGTCATGAGAATCATATCAACACCTGCTTTTACAGCTCTGACAGCTGCATCTCCTGCAGTATACTCCTCAGTTACCGCTCCCATGCTTAATGAATCGGTTATAATTATCCCATTATATCCAAGTTCATTGATAAGTATATCTGTAATTATCTCTTTTGAAATAGAACACGGAACTTTTTCTTCTGTTATATTTACCGGTGTCATATGCGAAATCATTATAAAATCCGCCCCGGCTTCTATTCCTGAAATAAAAGGTATAAGCTCACATTCTCTGAGTTCATCTATTGTTCTTTTACTTTCAGAATATCCCGTATGGGAATTTACATACGTACTTCCATGTCCGGGAAAATGTTTTAATGTAGATGATATTCCGTTTTCTTCAAGACCTTTAACAAGACTTTGTACCATTGTCGCCACAAGTTCGGGATTACTTCCGAAAGAACGTGTTCCTATTTCGGTATTATCAGAATTAACAAGAACATCGGCATCAGGTGCGAAATCTACATTAAATCCCAGCTCTTTAAGTTCTTCTGCCAGTGTCTTTCCGACCTCATAGGCTTTTTGCGGATCACCTGTTTCACCTATAGTCTGCATCGGCGGATGTTTTGTAGTTCCCATTTCCGTTTTTTTACCGAGTCTTGATACAATACCTCCTTCTTCGTCTACACCGATAAATAAAGGTACCGCAGAATACTCCTGAGTCTTTTTTATCATATCGATAGTTTGCTTTCGATTTTCAAAGTTATTCGTAAAGTATATCAATCCACCTACCGGATATTTCTTTACGGCCTCCTTTGTTTTATCCCCCGCCTGAACAACAGTTCCCATTCCGGTGATACTCTCAGGTGTCACAAACATCATCTGATATACCATATCGCTAAGAGACATATTCGCTAAAATTTCTTCAACATCTCCTGACTCTGCTTTTTCTTTGAACTCTTTAAGTTCCTCATCACTCTTCACTTCTGTATCATCTGCCATTTTTTCATTATCATCTGAAACATCAGCAGCATCAGTTAATTCAGCAGAATCAACTGGTTCATTTTTTTCATGTTCTTTTTCAAAAAATACTCCTCTAAACAAAATAGCTATTTCAAGAATCAATAAAATTATTACAGTGATAATTTTGCTTCTATCTTCGTGTTTCATAACAGTTTATTCCTCGTATTCAACTATATACCCGGTTTTTCCTTTATAAAATCTGTTTCCCGTATTCGGAGAATCATTATAGCTCCATACACCGTCTTTCTTGAATACCATAAGACAGTCTTCTACTTCACCGTCACAAAAATACGACGGCTCTCCTTCATACCAATTTGTAAAAGTCATGGATTTTCCATCCAACCAACCGGTATCACTCCAATAATCTTCCACACCTCTTCTTGCGCCTATCCAGAATATTTTAAGATTATTTTCATCTGCCATACGGCACGCCATTTCAAACTCACTTCTATTGTTTATATACAAAAGATGACCACCGTAAGACTCTGCATTACTATTTGCCTGTTCCCATGAAACATCCGACTTATATATTTCATAAAAATTTTCCTCTGACGGCTTCTCAGTCTCTTCTTCCCCGATTTCAGCAGTTTCCGTCGGAGGCGGAGTTTCCACCTCCGGAGTTTCTTCAACCTCCTTAGTTGTTCTTGGTGTATCTTCCGTTTTATCTTCCGTATAATCCGGTTTAATGAAAGCAAAATAAGAAAATGCCGAGATAAACGAAATAAGAATAACTATGAGAATTATAAGTACTACAAGCAACATTTTATTGCTGTTTTTTTTAGGATATCCGCTATACCCACCTGTATAGTACATTCCAGAATTATTCTCCTGATACCGGTCATTGTATTGATATTCATTTCCCATTTGCCGGTTGTTTGCTGAACCGTTATTACCATTATTCTGATAAGTTCCGTTAAATGAATCATTTGTACTTTCTTTATTTATTTTAGAACCGCATTCCGGGCAGAATTGAATATTCTCTGCCACAAGAGTTCCGCAATTTTCACATTTCATCAGTATAACTCCCCAATATAATTATTTCACCGAAAAACTCTTATATATATCATTTATAATCGCATCATATTCACTATATTCCGATTCAGGAAATTCAAACTCAAATGAATAAGACTTACCGTTTTTAAATTTTGCATATTTATAATAATAGGTAGAACCACTTTTTAGTCTTACTGCGTAATAATCACTTCCTATTGTCTGATAATCAACATATCCTCCTGTATAATAAATATAATTATCCATTGAATTTGATACCGATAAATCTGTTTTTTCGGCATGAATCTTCTGATAAGCCTCACCGTTTGTAACAGTATACAATGTCATCAAACCATCATCATACATTTCAAAATCAGACGGATATTTACAGCTGATTCCGTGTTCAGAATTAGAATATGTACTGTACGTTCTTCCCGAAGTTTCCGGACTTCTTGTCGGTTTTGGAGTGGTTTTCATCGTAGGCTTCGGAGTAGATTCCGGCATAAATGTCGGTTCTTCTGACGCCTCTTCTTTTTCGTCTTCGGTTTTTTCTACTTGTTCATTATCATCACTTCTATTGCTGTTTTTTCTCTTTTCATTATCATCATTTACTTTATCCACTTCCGGTTCAGAATCATCCTCATTTTTCTTTTCTCTATCCACATCCGAAACTGCAACCGAATCATTATCATTCTTATTGTTTTTATTCATCACCACAAATGCGAATACTCCTATAAATGCTATAAGAATCACCATCAGCATTGAAATAATCGCAATCAGTAATTTGTTATTATTATTTGGTTTTTTATAAGTTCCGTTTCCACCATTTGGCATATTTTTCATATTATAATTATTATATGCTCCGTATCCGTTAAGTGCATTGCCGCATTTCGGGCAAAAATCCGCTTGACCCTGAATAATATTTCCGCATCTGTTGCAAGTCATAACAAAATCTCACTTTCAATTTATATAGTTGTAACTGTATATACCTCATCAAAATCAGGATAAAACAACTTTGCGCATTCATCCGCTTTATTTGACGAGGAAAAAATACCAAATACCGCAGAACCGCTTCCGCTCATTTCAGCCGCAAGAGCACCATGATTACACATAGTTGATTTAATACCTCTGACAATCGGATATTTTCTTCCGATAACTTTTTCAAATACATTGGATATATTTTTGGAAATTTCCTTTATATTCCCCTTTTCTATTGCTCTGAGCATAGCCTCAGTATTAGGGCGTTCAATAATAGAATCCTCCGCCTCATCGTATGATTTATATGCAAGTTCTGTAGATACACCAAATTTAGGTTTTACAACAAGTACATACAGCCCGGGAACATTATTAAGATACTCAAGTTTTTCTCCGATACCTGTCGCCAAAGCTGTGCCACCTGTCATGCAAAAAGGAACGTCTGCTCCGATTTTGGCCCCAAGCATCAAAAGCTTTTTCTGAGTAAGAGGATTACCGTATAAACGGTTTAATCCTGAAAGAACAGCAGCAGCATCCGTACTTCCGCCGGCCAGACCGGCACCGACAGGAATATTCTTATGAAGCAATATTTTAGCACCGCTTCTTATACCTGTTTCCTTAAAAAATAAATCCGCAGCTTTATATGCAATATTCTTATTATTTGTAGGAAGATATTTAACGTTTGTTGTTATTTTTATCTCAGATTCCATCTTATCTATAATAACCAAATCAAACAACGAAATAGACTGCATAATCGTTTCAAGATTATGATATCCGTCTTTTCTTTTCCCAACAACATCAAGAGTAAGATTTATTTTTGCGTATGCTTTCGTTATGACTCTATCACCCGTAAAAATACACGCATCTGTGTAATTCAAACTAATCACCTCAATTTAAATTCTCATGTGATGCATCAACTATGTTGTCTATCATTTCATCTGTAAGTTCAAAATTTTTATCTTCTTTTGTAAGCCAAGCAAGATATTCTATATTGCCTTCAGGACCTTTAATCGGAGAATATGAAATTCCCGATATACGGAAAGAAGATTCATTTGCATATCCTCTTACATTTTTTATAACTTCTTTATGAATATTACTGTCACGTACAACACCTTTTTTCCCAACTTGTCCTTTTCCTGCTTCAAACTGAGGCTTTATAAGAGCCACAATCTCTCCTTTTTCCGATAAGAGCTTTTCTGCCACAGGCAAAACAAGTTTTAAGGAAATAAACGAAACATCTATAGAAGCAAAATCTATTTCAGTACCTATTTGCTCCGGAGTAACGTATCTTATATTTGTACGCTCCATATTTACAACGCGTTCGTCGTTTCTGAGCTTCCACGCAAATTGTCCGTATCCCACATCCACGGCAAAAACTTTTGCAGCTCCGTTCTGAAGCATACAATCAGTAAATCCGCCCGTAGAAGCACCTATATCCATCGCTGTCTTCCCCTCTAGCGTTATTGGGAACTCTTTCATTGCTTTTTCAAGCTTCAGTCCGCCTCTGCTTACATATTTTAATTTTTCACCGCGGATTTCTATTTCAGTCTCTTCCTCGGAAACCATAATACCTGCTTTATCAGCTTTCTGACCTTTTATAAAGACCTGCCCTTCCATAATAAGAGCCCGTGCTTTTTCACGGCTGTCTGCCATGTTTTTAAGAGTCATATACACATCAAGCCTAATTTTACTCAAACTTTAATTCATCCTTTCAGACTTTTTATCCGTTTCAGAACAGAATCCGAATCCATACCATATTTTTTGTCAAGCTCATGCACAGTGCCGTGCTCTATAGGCTGGTCAGGATATCCGCACAAAATCAGATTCGAATTAATATTCCTTTCCGAAAATATTTTTGCAATACTGCTCCCAAGACCGCCCGACACTATACCATCTTCCAGTACAACAGATATTTCAGATGCATTATCGGCAATCGTTTCAATATCTATCGGTCTTATAGTCGGCACAGCCACAATCTTAACTTTATCACCAAGCTTCTCTTTTATTTCATACGCTGTTTTAAGCATACGTCCTGTTGCATACACAGTTATATCCGTTCCTTCTTCAATAACATACGATTTACCAAACATAAATTCTGTTTTTGTTTGTATTTGCGTATTTCCTCTCGGATATCTTATTGCCACAGGTCCATCATGCTCATTGACAGCATAACTAAGCATCTGTCTGAGTTCTTCAAATGATGACGGTGACAAAATTGCCATGCCCGGCATTGACGACAGAAATGAGATATCATAAATCCCCTGATGTGTTTCACCGTCGCTTCCGACAATCCCGGCTCTGTCAACCGGAAAAACAACATGAAGCTTCTGCAGACATACATCATGAAGAATCTGGTCATATGCTCTTTGAAGAAATGATGAATAAATAGGAATAACCGGAACATATCCGGATATAGAAAGCCCTGCAGCCATAGTCACTCCATGTTGCTCGGCAATACCGACATCAAAAAAACGGTCTCTGAAATACCTTGAAAATTCTGACATTCCTGTACTCACCGGCATAGCCCCGGTAATACCGACAACCTTATCGTTTTTCTTAGCAATTTCAAATAATGCTTCTCCGAACACTTTTGAGTAATCCGGCAGACACTCACCTATCATTCCTGTTTTCTTATCAAAACATCCAACACCGTGAAATTCCTCAGGATAATACTCAGCCGGCGGATATCCTTTTCCTTTTTTTGTCAGGACGTGAATAAACACAGGTCTGTATTTTTTTTGTGCGATTCTGAGCACGTCCGTAAGCTTCTCCAGGTCATGTCCGTCTACAGGACCAAGATATTCAAATCCAAAATCCTCAAAAATATTATTTGCCAAAATAATTCTGCGTACATATCTTTTTAATTTTCGAATAAATTTTCTGATTAACACTCCGACACCGGGTATTTTATCAAGAAAAACTTCTACATTCCCCTTCGCTTTTGAATATCCCGGTTTTATCCTCAAAGCACGAAGGTACTTTGAAACCGATCCGACATTTTTCGAAATCGACATGTTATTATCATTCAATATAAGAATAAACGGTGTCTTCATTCGACCGGCATCATTCATTGCCTCATACATCATACCGCCTGTCAATGCGCCATCTCCAAAAACTGCACCAACAGAATAATTCATACCCGACAAATCCCTTGCACGTGCAATTCCAAGTGCCGCTGAAATTGATGTTGAACTATGTCCTGTATTAAACACATCCGCATCACTTTCAGATGTTTTAGGGAATCCGCTTAATCCTCCAAAACATCGTAAAGTATCAAATCTATCTTTTCTGCCCGTAATAATTTTATTTACATACGACTGATGACCTACATCCCAGACAAATTTATCGCCCGGAATATCAAAAACAGAATGCATCGCCACAGTCAGCTCAACCACTCCGAGATTTGATGCCAGATGCCCTCCTGTCTTCGAAATATTATCAACAAGAAATTCTCTTATTTCGCTACATAAGACACGCTTTTCGTTAATATTAAGTTTTTTTATATCATCGGATGAATTAACCTTTTCAAGTATCCCCATACTTTTGTCCTTCCGTTATCCTAATGCACACAAAAAAGATTTTCAATCATCAACCCCTAACACCCAATCATAGGTAGATAAAAGGTAATCTTTTTTTGAACAAGCAAAATTACTCATAATACAAGTAATTTCCTATAAGATAAAAAAAACCACATAAAAGAAGCCCTGATAAGCATTTTTTATCAGCCCGAACTGCCTACCAACGGACTTCCGTTGTATTATATATTAAATAATATCATATTTCTTATAAATTGTCAAGTGTTTTTTACAGTAATAGCCTATGCAATCTCTTTATCAATAATTAAAAACACATTTAACATCGTATTATATCTTATGTTTTCACGAGTTCCTTCAAGATTCAGTTTTTTTACAATAATTTTATCATAAAACGAAACAGCAACATATACAAGCCCTACCGGTTTTTCAGGAGTACCTCCACCCGGGCCGGCAATTCCGGTTACGGCAATGCATACATCACATCCTGATGCTTTTTTTAGTCCCTTCACCATTTCCTCAGCAGTCTGCTCGCTGACCGCACCGTATCTTTCCAAAGTCTCTTTCTTCACATTAAGAAGTTTCATTTTTGCTTCATTTGAATATGTCACATAACCTTCAAAAAATATTTCCGAGCTTCCTGAAAAATCGGTAATTGTTTTTGCAATAAGACCTCCCGTACAGCTTTCCGCCGTAGAAATTGTAATATGCTTCTCAAGAAGCTTATTAAAGACAGTTTCCGGGATTTTATTTATATCTTTATTCATTATCTTTTCCCTTCTTTTCAGGCTTCATTCGGATATACAGTTATTTTTTCGGTATTTTTTACTGCCTCATCTATAAGCTCTTCAATATTAAGAACACTTTCCGTTCTGATTACAGTTGAACGCTTCGGATTTGTAGTCGGGTGTTTCGGAGTGAAAACTGTACAGCAATCTTCGTACGGCAGTATTGAAGTTTCAAACGTTCCTATAACTCTTGATTTTTCAATAATTTCTTCCTTATCCATTCCAATCAAGGGTCTCAGTACAGGCATATCCACAACCGAATTTGTAACATCAAGCGCTGCAAGAGTCTGACTTGCAACCTGTCCGACACTTTCTCCTGTTATTAATCCCGAAGATTTATGCTGTTTTGCAAGTTTCTCAGCAATTCTCATCATGAAACGTCTCATGATAAGTGTCATATGCTCTTCAGGACAGTTATCTCTTATCTGAAGCTGTATTTCAGTAAACGGAACAATATAGAGCTCTATTTTTGAGGTATATTCAGCAAGTATTGATGCAAGCTCAATAACTTTTTCTTTTGCTCTTTCACTCGTATACGGATAACTGAAAAAGTTAATTGCATCTATTTCTATACCTCTTTTTGCAATCATATGCCCTGCCACAGGAGAGTCAATTCCTCCTGACAGAAGAAGTGATGCTTTCAGCCCTGTGCCTATCGGCATACCGCCCTGACCTTTCATCTTCTTCTGCACTATATAAACGTACGCATTAAAATCACGAACTTCTACTTTTACGTTATTGTCAGGATTATGCACATCAACTATAAGTCCCGGACAGTTTTCATGAAGGAATCCACCGACTTCACGTCCGATATCCTGTGATGTAAGCGGGAATTTCTTATCAGAACGTTTAGCTTCCACCTTAAAGCTCGAACCCGGTTTTAAATCTGCTCCGCAATATTCAAGTGCAGTTTTCTGTATAACCTCAAGATTTTTTTCACATTCAGCCGCACGCGTAACAGAAACCAGACCGAATATTTTCGTCATACGCTCACAAATAATATCAATTTTTGACTGATCTGAAAGCTCTACGTATATTGTAGCCTGAGCAAGTGATACCTTTACATCATCTATTTTGCACAAAGCATTCTGAATGTTTTTAACGAGAACCTTTTCAAAACGAGGTCTGTTTCCGCCTTTTAAAATTATTTCTCCGTATTTTGCAAGAACTATTTCTCTCATTTCCGACTCCTTTTATTATCTGACGTATTTTCTTATTTTAGCAACCTCTTCTTTCAGAACAGCTGCAGTATTTTTCATATCAGCCTCTGTAAGTGATGAATCAAAACTGAACCTTAACGAACCATCGATATCTTTTCTGTCCACTCCCATAGCCAGAAGAACGTGACTCGGATCAGGCTTGTGCGACGAGCAGGCAGACCCTGTAGACGCATATATACCGCGTGCTTCGAGACTGTGCAAAAGTATTTCAGCCTTTATTTTTCTGAATGAAACATTTAGTATGTACTTTGACGAAAATTTCTCATCACCGTTTATTTTTACATCATCTATTTCCGATAAAATTTCATTTTTCAAAGTATCATACAGGATATCACAGTTCCCATATTCTTCCGAAACTGCTGCTCCGAACCCTGCAATCCCCGGGACATTTTCAGTTCCCGGTCTTATTCTGCCTTGTTGTTCTCCGCCATATAAAAGCGGTTTAATTCTGCTGCTTCCGATATATAAAGCTCCAACACCTTTAGGTCCATGAATTTTATGACTGCTTACAGATATTATATCAGCACCAAGTTTTTTCTGTATACAGTCGGTCTTGCAAAATGCCTGAACACAATCCGAGTGAACAACCGCAACCGACGATTTGCTATGAACAATATCACTTATTTCTTTCACAGGCTGAACAATCCCTGTTTCATTATTAACAGACATAACACTTACAAGAATTGTATCTTCCCTCATGGCTTCTGTTATTTTTTCTACGTTTATTACTCCGTTTTCATCAGGATTTATGTATGATACTTCAAACCCGTTTTTTTCAAGTTCTTTAAAAGCTTCAAGAACCGAAGGATGCTCAATTGACGAGGTTATAAGATGATTCCCTCTTTTCCTCAGATTCAAGGCTGTCCCGAATATAGCAGTATTGTTTGCTTCTGTTCCTCCTGAGGTAAAATATATATCCTTTTTTCTGACTCCAAGTCTTTTCGCAACAGCTTCACGGCTGCTTTCTATAATTTTTTCTGATTTTATTCCAAGTCCATGCAACGACGACGGATTCCCGAACTCTTCCATTGCATTAACTACCGCTTTTACAGCATTTTCAGACGGCTTTGTCGTTGCAGCATTGTCCAAATAAATCATTTTCTTCACAATACCTTTCATTTTACTAACTCAGCAAAAAATTAAATAATTAACCCCGTTCCGTCAGAACGGGGTTTGCTTGGTGGAGCTGAGGAGAATCGAACTCCTGTCCGAAAACAAATCCATACAAAATTCTACCGGCATAGGCTGTATATTACATTCCCTTACCGCAACTCGTACAGCCACGATTTACGGTTTGGTAGTCTCTGATGCATGACTGCGGCCGAAACACTCCGCAATTCACGTTCACCACTGGTAGTCGCCTTATTCCATGCCGTGGTACTCACGGATAAGACGGCAGCACTTAGGCTGCGTAAGCTAAATTATCGTTAGCGTTTATATTTATAAGTTTGAGCTTTTTAAGTGGTTCTCCCCCACTGCCGGCCTTTCGCACTTCACTGCCCCCGTCGAAGCCATTGCAGCCCCATATTAATAATTGTTTTTTTCTTTAATAGCTCTGTCTGTATTTCGTTTTGCATCACGTTTTGCGATATCATCACGCTTATCGTACAACTTTTTACCTTTGCAAACTGCTAAATCTATTTTAACCCTTGACCCTTTAAAATATACTGACAAAGGTATAAGAGAGTAACCTGTCTGTTTTATTTCGCCAATAAGCTTCCTTATCTGAGATTTATGAAGTAACAGTTTTTTCTCACGAAGCGGATCACGATTAAATATATTTCCCTTTTCATACGGACTTATATTCATGCCAATAAGAAATACTTCTCCGTTTTTAATACTTGCATAACAGTCAGATATATTCACCTTTCCTTCACGGATTGATTTTACTTCTGTCCCGAAAAGCTCTATTCCGGTCTCAATATTTTCCAGAACAAAATACTCATGACGAGCTTTTTTATTCTGTGATACTATTTTTATATTTTCACTTGCCGCCATAGTAATTTCCATAGCCTTTCTGTCCACAAACAGTAACGAAAAGCATACACAACCTCGTCTGTGGACTGACAAGGCGTATAATGGAAATTATGTCCATGTGCGTTTTCGCCTAACGGGCGAATATATCGCACGGACAATAAAATCCGCCGGAGGCAATAACGTGATTTTTCGCGTTATTCTTCCTTTCTGAAATCTGCGGCATCTTTTATATATTACAGATGCCGCACACATTTCCGGCTATTTCTTTAAAAATCAATTACTGTCATACTTCCTCGATGATAGGAAGTATCATCGGATTACGCTTTGTTTTTTCGTATATATACTTAGCTACGCTGTTTTTAAGCGCATTCTTAAGTGTTGACCAGTCTGTTGTATGTTTGGCAATACATATCTCTATGCTTTCATTAGCAACGTCACGTATATCATCTATCAACTCTTCAGATTCTCTCACGTAAACAAATCCACGGCTGATTACATCAGGTCTCGAAACTATATTTCTGTCCTCACCTGAAATAGTAACAACAACAATTATAAGACCGTCCTGTGAAAGATGCTTTCTGTCTCTGAGAACTATATTGCCTACATCACCGACACCAAGACCGTCAACCAGAATCTTTCCGCTTTGAACAGTTCCGGTTACTTTGGCAGATTCTTCATCTATTTCAAGAACTGAACCGTTTGTCAGCACAAAAGTATTCTGCTGTTTTATACCCATCTGTTCTGCAAGCTCTGCGTGAAGCATAAGATGCCTGCATTCACCATGTACGGGAATAAAATATTTCGGACGTGCAAGTGCAAGTATAAGCTTAAGCTCTTCCTGACATGCATGACCTGAAACATGGACTTCTGCAAGTGACTTATAAATTACAGAAGCACCGATTTTAAACAGTTCGTTAATAACATTTGATACCGATTTTTCATTTCCCGGAATTGGAGTTGCCGAAATAATTATAAGGTCATCCTTTGTTACCTCAACCTTTCTGTGATCGGAATATGCCATTCTTGACAAAGCACTCATCGGCTCACCCTGACTGCCGGTTGTAATAATAACAATCTGATTCGGTTTATATTTATTGATGTTATCTATATTTATCAGAACGCCTTCAGGCACCTTCATATACCCCATCAATATTGAAAGTTCAACAATATTTTCCATACTTCGTCCTGAAACAGCCACCTTACGGCCGTTCTTGACTGCGGCATCTATAATCTGCTGTACACGGTGTACATTTGATGCAAACGTAGCGACGATAATTCTTTTTGTGCAGTTTTTAAAGATTTGTTCGAATTTCTCACCGACACTGCGTTCGCTCATAGCAAACCCCGGTCTTTCAACATTAGTACTGTCAGACATAAGAGCCAGGATTCCTTCTTTTCCAAGCTCACCTATTCTTGTAAGGTCAATCATTTCACCTACAATCGGTGTAGTATCAATTTTGAAGTCTCCCATATGAAGAACTGTGCCGACCGGTGTTTTTATAGCCAACGCACAGGAATCCGCAATTGAGTGGTTAGTTCTTATAAATTCTACAGAAAAGCAATTTCCGACATTTACTGTATTTCCGGATTTAACTCTTACAAGCTTTACTTTAGCCAGCATATTGTTTTCCTTGAGCTTATGCTCTATAAGACCTATTGTAAGTCTTGTTCCGAAAACAGGAACATTTATTGATTTCAGGAAGAACGGTACTCCTCCTATATGGTCTTCGTGACCGTGTGTAATAAATAATCCAAGTATTCTGGATGCATGTTTTTCAAGATACGATATATCATTAATTACCATATCTACCCCCGGCATATCCTCATCCGGGAAAGACATTCCGCAATCAACGATAATAATCTCGTTTCCATACTCGATAGCGGTCAGGTTTTTTCCGATCTCATTAAGACCGCCTATCGGTATAATTTTAAGTTTTGATTTTTTTGACAAAATATTAACCTCCGTATTTCTCTAAGATGCTTTTATCCGCACAATCAAAAGTACATATGAATAATACTATTATTCACAAAAACCGAACAAATCATTATTTTTATTATATCATAAAAAATATAATATGTCAACCTGATGCATAAAACTTCTTTAAAATATTTGTTAATTATTTTTTAAATTAATTATTTTTTGTGCAGCAATCATAATTCCGAGTTTTGCAGACTCATAAGTAAGACCGCCCTGAAGATATCCGATATACGGCTCTTTCATAGGTCCGTCAGCACTAAGCTCTATACTTGAGCCCTGATTAAACGCACCTGCCGCCATAATAACCTCATCCTGATATCCCGGCATCGCCCACGGTTCAGGCTCTACAAAAGAATCAACAGGCGCTCCTTTTTGTATACCGGAACAGAAAGCTTTCATGTTTTCTGCATTATTAAGCTTGACAGCCTCTATAATATCGTATCTTTCCTCGTTCCACTTCGGATTGGTTTCAAATCCGAGTTTTTCGAAAACAGCCGCAGCTAAAATCGCAGATTTCACTGCATTGGAAACCACATGCGGTGCCATAAAAAGTCCCTGATACGCACTTTTGTTAAATCCAAGACTTGCACCTGCTTCTTTCCCTATCCCTACAGAAGTCAGACGGTATGCACATTTTTCTACAAGGTCTGCCCTGCCTGCAATATATCCGCCTGTAGGTGCAATACCACCTCCCGGATTTTTTATAAGTGAACCGCATATAATATCAGCACCGTATGATGACGGTTCTTTCTCCTGGACAAACTCTCCGTAACAGTTATCTACCATACACACAGTTTCAGGTGATGCATCTTTAACAAACTTTACTATTTCACCGATTTTTTCAGCACTGTATGTAGGTCTGTCTCCGTAGCCTTTTGAACGCTGAATTGTTACAAGACGTATAATATTACTTTTCAGTGCTTCCGATATTTTACCGTAATCAGGCTCTCCGTCTTTGTCAAGCGGTATTTCAATATAGTTTATACCGAAATCTTTCAGCGAACCGTCTCCCGGATTTCCTGAGATTCCTATAACCTCTTCAAGAGTATCATACGGTTTACCCGTTACCGATAAAAGCGTGTCACCGGGTCTGAGTATTCCGAAAAGAACTGTAGACAACGTATGTGTACCTGAAATCAGCTGATGTCTGACAAGTGCATCCTCACAGTCAAAAATCTGAGCATAAACCTTATCCAACGTATCACGGCCGAGGTCGTCATATCCGTATCCGCTGCTCGGCGCGAAATGCGCATCAGATACACGGTTATCAAAAAAAGCTTTCATAACCTTCCACTGATTATATTCTGCTATTTTATCAGTTTTTTTAAACGTATCTGCAACAAGTTTTTCACATTCTTCTATAAGATTTATTACCTCGCTGCGTATTCCAAAATCTTTAGTTAAATCCATATTTCCCTCCATAATCAATACTCTATACCTTCACGTGCCGGAATTCCCGAATCATACGGATGTTTTATTTTTTTCATATCCGTTACATAGTCCGCACAAGCTTCCATGCATGATATATCTCCACGACCGGTAAGAATAAGTTCACCGAATTTATCAAATTTTAATATGTCATCTTTATCTGTTATTCCTTCCGAAACTGCACATACAGCCTCGTCAAATATAAAAACATCATATTTTTCTGCTGCAGAAAGTATTTGTGTAAGCTTACTCTTATAAAAATCTTTCAACTCCGTTTTTTCATCTTCTGAAGCATCAAACAAAAACGGTATCTGTCTTCCGACAGAAACTACATCTATATTATTTATCTGCGAAAGTGCAGAAATTTCACCGCTTGTATCATCTTTCAGAAATTGAAAAAAACAAACCTTTTTTCCTGCTCCTGCAGCACGCACTGCCAATCCGACCGCACAAGTTGTTTTTCCTTTTCCGTCACCTGTATATATATGAATCATATATCATTTAATCCTTTCAAGAATATACTCAGCAATCTCCGTCGGTGTATCTCCCATGTCAGGATTAACTTCGACATCGCAATCCCTGTAAAGAGGAAGCCTGTCAAAAAAACGTTTCTTTATTTTGTCGTTTTCTTCTCTGAGCAAAGGTCTTGTTTCGCGAGCGGTTATTATTCTTGACTCTATAATTGAAAAATCAGGAATAATTGCAACTATAACACCGTTTTTCCGCATAATCAGACGGTTGTATTCGGACAGAACAATTCCACCGCCTGTAGAAATAATAGCATCATCAGCTTCAAGAACCTTTTCAAGAATACGGGTTTCCTGCTGACGGAAATATTCTTCACCAAAATGGCTGAAAATATCATTTATTTTCATATTAAGCTCTTTTTCAATCATTTCGTCTGTATCAATCACTGCCCTGCCGGATAATTTTGCAAGTTCTTTAGATACAACAGTTTTTCCACTGCTCATAAATCCCGTAATACATATATTATTCATCTATAAACTCAACAACCTCTCCGTATAATTCTTCAGGAACTTTCACGCCCGTAAAATGCTCATAAGCAATTATACCCTGAAAAACCAGCATACCCAAGCCGTTAATAGCTTTAACGTTTTTCGCTTCAGCAGATTTCATAAATGCTGTTTTCCTCGGATGATATACTATATCAACAACCGCACTGCATTTATCAAGTAATTCCGTATCATCAAGCGGATTTTCATCAGTACCCATACCAACAGATGTCGTGTTAATGATAATGTCAAAATCACCGTTTCCACAGTACACCTTGAATATATCTGTATTCATAACATCATTAAGCTCCCTGCACAGTTCTTCAGCTTTTGATAAGGTTCTGTTCTTAACATATACCTCTTCAGCTCCTTTTTGCTTCAGCATAACACATATTGGTTTTGAAGCACCGCCGGCTCCGAGAACGAGTATTTTTTTATTCTTAACTTCAATACCATTCAGCTTCATTGACATATACAATCCATCACCGTCAGTGCTGTACCCGGTAAGTACACCGTTATTATTGACAACAGTATTAACCGAACCGCAAAAACGCGCATTTTCACTTACAACATCAACATTTGCAAGAGCATCATATTTATACGGTGCGGTTACGTTAACTCCTTTTATATCAAGAGTTTTGATTGCTTTAAACGTATCCGGTATATTCTGAGGTTCAAACGCAGTATATACATAATCAAGATTAAGCTTCTGAGATAAAAAATTATGCAGTTTCGGAGACAAGCTATGTCTTATAGGCTTCCCGACAACTGCAAGAAGCTCTGTTTTTCCTGATATTTCCATTAGTACACCTTCTCTTATTTAATTAAAAAATGCCATTGTTTGCATTTACGATTTTTTCACAAAGTCCCGTAAATCTTTCGTTTTCTCTGTTATTATAAGTCATCTGCTCAACAGCCTGTTCGTTACCGACCAGAACAACCATACTCTTTGCTCTTGTAACTGCAGTATAAAATAAATTTCTGCACATGAGCATAGGCGGGAACTGTGTTACAGGCATAACAAGAAACGGAAACTCGCTACCCTGACTTTTGTGAACGGTTACCGCATAAGCAAGGTCAAGCTCATCAAGCTGAGAAAACAGATATTCAACTCTCTTTTCTTCATCGAAAAGAATAGTCATAAATTTATCTGCAACCGATATCTCCTCGATAATTCCCATTTCACCGTTAAATATTCCCACTCCGCTTTCACCTATATCCCGTGTGTAATACAAATCATAATTATTCTTTATCTGCATTACCTTATCTCCGACTCGAAAAACAGTTTTCCCATATGAATATTCGTTTTTAAGTATATCAGGAGGATTGAGCTGACTCTGCAGCACACGGTTAAGATTTATCGTACCGCAGATTCCTTTTTTTGAAGGAGACAGAACCTGAATATCCGTATACGGGTTTACATTATATGCCGCAGGCAGTCTTGTTTTGCAAAGCTGAACGATAGTTGATAATACATCGTTTGTATTGTTCTTCGGTATAAAGAAGAAATCATTCTCCTTATCCTTAAGCTCCGGGAGAATCCCTTTGTTAATATTATGAGCATTAACAACTATCAGGCTTTTTTCTGCCTGTCTGAAAATTTTATCAAGCTTTATAACAGGTATAACTCCGCTTCTTATCAAATCATTAAGTACATTACCGGGTCCCACGGAAGGAAGCTGATCAGCATCACCCGACATTATAAGTCTCGTACCGGGTTTTACTGCTTTAAGAAATGAATACATAAGATTAATGTCAATCATGCTGACCTCATCGAGAATTATAACATCAGCACCAATAGGATTATCCTCATTATACGTAAACTTTCTCCCGTTTTCTTCGCCTGTAGCACCAAGCAGTCGATGAATTGTTTTTGCTTCAATTCCTGTAAGCTGAGTCATACGTTTAGCAGCACGCCCTGTAGGTGCCGCAAGAGAAATTTTAAGATCAAACTCGTCAAGCAGCTTTATAATTGTATTAATAGTTGTAGTTTTACCGGTTCCGGGTCCGCCTGTAAGTATCATACATTTGTTACCGAGAGCCGCACGCACAGCATTTTTCTGCTCCTGAGCATAGTTGATACCTATAATCTTCTCCATGCTTTCAATACGTTTTTCGATTTCACGTTCACTAAGCAGCTCATCTTCAGAAGACGACATTATACTCATTCTGTCTGATACATACATTTCTGCTTTATGATGAACCGTCAGAAAATATACTGTTTCATTGTTTATTTTGTCAATATATATATCATTCGATATTATAAGCTCTGATAATATATTTTCAACTTCTTCCTCTGTAACACCGAGTTTATATGCCACATCTTCTACAAGAAGTGATTTCGGAAGGTACGTATGTCCCGAATTATACGCCGCCTGAAGCAGTATATACTTTACACCGCTTTTTATTCTTAGCGGACTGTTGTGGGGAACCCCTTCTCCGTGTGCAATTTTATCAGCAGATGAAAATTTAATACCGTCTATAGTATCTGAAAGCACATACGGATTTTTCTTTATTATATCCACCGCATCAGGTCCGAATTCTTTGTATACCTTCATTCCCATATTAGCACTGATACTGTATTGCTGAAGAAACATAACTATACTTTGCATAGCCTGAATTTCTTTAAATGATTCGTGTATTTTGTAAGCACGTTTTACAGAGATACCCTTAACACATGACATTTTTTCAGGATTTGTCAGCATAATATTGAGAGTGTCTTTACCGAACGCATTGACAAGATTTTTCGCAGTAGCCGCACGTACCCCATATACAACACCGCTTGAAAGATATCTCAAAATATCCTCTTCCTCTGACGGCATGAGTGTTTCATAGCTTTCCACTTTTAACTGTTCGCCGTACTCAGGATGAACAATCCATTTTCCTGTCACCGAAATATGCTCGCCCTCTTTTAGCTCAACTGTATATCCAACTGCAGTAATAATATCTTTCGCTTCGTCACTTTCAAATTCAAAAACAGTATAACCGTTATCGCTGTTATAATATACTATATCGGTAACTATACCGGTCTGATTTACTGTATCCATTTTAAGCACGTCCCCTTAATATTTTAAGAACATTTTCAAAATAATCCGGAATTTCTGATGAAAAAAACTTTTTTTCTTTGGTTCTCGGATGAATGAAGCCAAGAGTTTTTGCGTGCAGAAGCTGACCTTCGAGATTAAATTCCTCTTTTTTAACACCGTAAGTTTTATCACCGACAATCGGATGATGCATATACGACATATGAACTCTTATCTGATGTGTTCTGCCTGTATCAAGAACACATTCAACCAGAGTATATCTTCCGAAACGCTCAATTACACTCACATGAGTGACAGCATTTCTGCCGTCATTCGTCACAGCCATTTTCTTACGGTCAGTTTTACTTCTTCCAACAGGTAAATCAACCGTAAAATTATCCTCTTTGATATTTCCGTGTACAAGTGCCATGTATTTCCTGTCGGGCTTCGTACTCTTCCATTGCTCATTAAGGGACAAATGCGCTTCATTTGTTTTGGCAATAACAAGCAATCCGCTTGTATCTTTATCTATACGGTGTACTATCCCCGGTCTGATTTCACCGTTTATTCCTGAAAGTGATTTACCACAGTGATACATTATTCCATTAACAAGTGTACCGTTATATACACCGTTTGCGGGATGCACAACCATCCCCTGAGGTTTATTGATAACAATAATCTCACTGTCTTCGTACACAACATCAAGAGGAATATCTTCCGGCTGAACATCGATAATTTCAGGTTCGGGAATCATTACGCAAATTGCTTCTGTACTTTTAATTTTATATTTTTTTGTACACAAAACTCCACCGCAACTGACATTTTCCTCGTCACACAGCTTAGCTGCGTACGAACGGGTCATATCTGTTGCGGCAGAGATATATACATCAACTCTTTTTCCTATATCCTCAATACCGGGATATAATATCAGTTCTTCCATAAATCAGTTTTCAATCTCATGAATCTTATTGAGTCGACGGATATGACGGTCGCCTTCAAATTCTGTATCTATCCATGCATCAGCTATCATGCATGCAAGATCTTCCCCGATAACTCTTCCGCCCATGCAGATAATCTGGGCATTATTATGAAGCTTTGCCATTTTTGCACTGTAAACATCTGAGCATAAAGCCGCACGTATACCTTTATGCTTATTTGCAGCAATAGATATACCTATTCCTGTACCGCAGAACAAAATTCCGCAATCAACTTCATTTTCAAGAACAGCCGCACACACAGGCTTTGCCATATCCGGATAGTCAACTGAATCCGATGTATGTGTACCAAAATCAACCACCTCTATGCCTCGTGACATAAGATGTTTTTTTACCTTTTCCTTCAATTCAAGACCACCATGGTCACTTCCGATACCAATCTTCATTAGTTTTCATCCTTTCCGTGTTTTTCATCATATTCTCTTTCCGCCTGTGACTTTCTCAGATAAAGAGGAGTAATCTCATGGCATGAAACAGCTTCGTCAATTTTATACAGTCCGAGAGCCGCAACAGATGATGCTCTCTGAAGACTGCTTCCTGCAGGAGCAAACTTTGCTCTGTCTCCAAGTCTTTCTATTATTCTTTCCTTATAAACCGGGACTCCGTCACCTATAAATATAACATCAAGAAGCTTACCGCAGCTGTCAATACACTCATCAATTGAAACAGCACATGGTGCTTCAATTTCCCTGAAGCCGTCTTCATCCCAGATATACGTTCCTGTATAAACCTGATCACGTCTCGCATCCATAATAGGTACAATAAGGTGTTCTGCATACGGAAGATTGTATGCCAGTGCTTCAAGAGTCCCTACAGGAACAACTTTTTTACCAGTTGCATGAGCAAGACCTTTAACAGTAGCAACGCCGATTCTGACTCCGGTAAACGAGCCCGGTCCGACAGATACAGCAAACATATCAACATCATCTATATCGCATCCGCATGATGTCAGCATATCATCAATCATAGGCATAAGTCTTTCAGAATGAGTTTTCTTAAAGTTCAGTGTATATTCTGCTATAATCAAATCATCATCAATCAGTGAAGCTGTAGCCACATTCGATGACGTATCAACTCCGAGAACCTTCATGAGAACCTCCGTTTGTTAGTCTTTCTATTTTTATATTTCTTACCGACTCCGGATTTTCCGAATCACGCGTAATGGTGATATTAATACGATTACACGGAAGCAGTTCTTCTATAAGCTCCGCCCATTCAATAAGGCATACACCTTCTCCGAATAAATACTCATCAAATCCTATTTCATACATTTCATCCGGGTCAGCAATTCTGTATACATCGAAATGATAAAAAGGAAGATATCCATCATACTCATTCACTATTGTAAATGTGGGACTGTTTACATTCCCGGCAACTCCGAGTCCTTTTGCAATCCCCTGAGCAAATAAGGTCTTACCTGCTCCAAGGTCTCCATACATACATATTACGTCCCCCGCAGACAAACTTCCGGCAAATTCCTCAGCAAAAGAAAATGTTTCTTCAGGTGAAAAAGTTTTTTTATTCAATGCAATTCTCCTTTAAAACAGACCTGTTATTTTACCATTTTCAACATCAATATTTTCTGCCGCAGGAACCTTCGGGAGTCCCGGCATAACCATAATGCTTCCTGTTTCAGCCACAATAAAGCCTGCACCGTTTGAAACTCTGATTTCAGAAACATTAACCGTAAATCCTTCCGGTCTTCCGAGAAGAGTCTGATTATCTGAAAGCGAATACTGAGTTTTTGCTATACAAACCGGCTTTTTGTCAAGTCCGAGTCTTTCAAGGTTAGCAATCTGACGTTTTGCTTTTGCCGAAAATTCAACACCTGAACCGCCATAAATTTTCTTTACAATAGTATCTATTTTTTCAGGAATAGTCAAATTCTCATCATAAGCAGGTGCACATTCAGATTTAATATTATCTGTAACATCAATAATTTCTTCTGCAAGTGCAAGTCCGCCTTCTCCGCCTTTTGCGAATACATCTGAAAGTGCAAATCTTACACCCTTTTCTGAGCAAAGCTTTTCAATTTCTGAAAGTTCTGCATCAGAATCAGTATCGAAGCGGTTGATTGCAACAACGACAGGTGCTCCGAATGAAGTCATATTCTCAATATGCTTTTCAAGGTTTACAATACCCTTCTTAAGAGCATCTACATTTTCTGCTTTTAAATCAGCTTTTGCCACACCACCGTTATACTTAAGAGCTCTGACAGTAGCAACAATTACAATTGCATCCGGCTTAAGTCCTGCAAGTCTGCATTTTATATCAATAAACTTTTCAGCACCGAGATCGGCACCAAAACCGGCTTCTGTGACACAGTAGTCACCTAGTTTCAGAGCAAGCTTTGTAGCTCTTACACTGTTACAACCATGAGCAATATTTGCAAACGGTCCGCCGTGTACAAAGCAAGGAGTATGTTCGAGTGTCTGAACCAAATTCGGCTTTATTGCATCCTTAAGAAGAGCACACATAGCACCTTCTGCTTTAAGGTCACGTGCAAATACCGGGTCTCCGCTTCTGTTATATCCGATAATTATATTACCGATACGTTCTTTAAGGTCATCCATGTCATTCGAAAGACAAAGTATTGCCATGATTTCTGACGCAACGGTAATCATGAAACCTTCTTCTCTCGGTACACCGTTAAGTCTGCCTCCCATTCCGACAATACAATGTCTGAGAGCACGGTCGTTTGTGTCAGTAACACGCTTCCATACAATATTATTCACATCTATATCAAGTGTATTTCCCTGATGAATATGATTATCTATCATTGCAGAAAGAAGATTATTTGCTGCAGTAAGTGCGTGCATATCTCCTGTAAAATGAAGGTTTATATCCTCCATCGGAACAACCTGGCTGTAACCTCCGCCTGCCGCTCCACCTTTAACACCCATTACCGGTCCGAGAGACGGTTCTCTGAGCGCAAGAACTACTTTCTTTCCCATTCTGCTCAATGCATCTCCGAGTCCGATTGTAGTTGTAGTCTTACCTTCCCCTGCAGGAGTAGGATTAATCGCAGTTACAAGTATAAGCTTTCCGCTTTCTTTATCAGACAGTCTTTCAGCTACAGAATCAGATATTTTAGCTTTATACTTACCGTAATATTCCAGTTCTTCTTCCGAAATTCCAACCGACTCGGCAACCATCTTAATATGATTCATTTCCGCATTTTGAGCAATTTCAATATCACTTAACATTTCACTTTTTCTCCTTTTTTTCTTTAATTTATTTTTTCCTTAAAAGCAAAATTAAGCTGTGCCAACCGCCAAGCGGATAGATACAGCTTTTTTCGCATAATATAACATTTTTATCCTTCAAGCGGATTATTAATACTTGACTTATCTTCTCTAAGCTTATCAAGAAGCATCTGCAGTCTGTCCTCAGCATTTGAAAGCAATTCATCCACATACTGATCACAGTCAGCTTTAATATCCATAGCCTGTTCCGAAGCGTTTCTTACAAGCTCATTTGCCTGTTCATATGCACAACGTGTGATTTCATGTTCATCAATAAGTGCCATCTGAGTTTCCTCAGCATTTTTCTGAATAGCTTCTGCTCTTGATTCAGCTTCATGAAGGATACGCTGTCTCTCTTCTTTAACCCATTTAGCTTCTTTAAGCTCGTCCGGATAAATGATACGAATTTCCTGAATATAATCAAGTATTTCGTCTTTATCAATCATTACTTTTCCGGTAAGAGGCACAGCTGAGGCTTTCTCGATAGCTTCCTCCATCAAATCAATAATTTCCATAATATCCATGTTATCCATGTAAAACACTCCTATTCACTAAACTTTGTTATTCCCCAATATCCATTATGTTAACATTTAACGTCTTGCCAATACGGTTATAATTGTTCTGCCGTACTTTCTCTCCTTCAAAACCTGAAAACCATTTGCCTCAAACGAATCTTCTTCTCCGTCACGTTCAACAACAATTATCCCGTCATCCGAAAGAAGCTGTCTGTTGTGTATCACCTTTAATGCCGGTGTAACAAGTCCTTTGTTATATGGAGGATCCATAAAAATAACATCAAACTCAGCATCAGTTTCCTGAAGGAAATCTACTGCCTTTTTCTTATGAATCATTACCTTATCACACAAAGAACAATCACTGTAATTACGAGTTATTACATTTACCGAGCGCTCATCAACATCGGTACAAAATACAAATTCCGCTCCACGGCTGAGGGCTTCAATCCCTAAAGCACCCGAACCGGCAAATGCATCGTATACCACAGCTCCCGGAATTTCACTCTGTATCAGATTAAACATCGACTCTTTAACCCGGTCTGTCGTCGGTCGTATAAAATCGCCGTCAAACTCTATTAACTTTCTGCCGCGTTTCGAACCTGATATAACTCTCACGCACAGCTCCCCCATTACATTTAATTTTAAACTAAAAAAACACTCACGTCAATACTTGTTACTGTTTTTTTTCTATATTTAAATATTTTATAAATTTTCCTGTAATATTTAAGTCATCTAATGTCAATTTTCATTCAAATTCCCGCATAAGAATTCTTTTTTCGATAAAACGCTTCAATTTAAAAAATGTATTTTCTTTGGAAATATTAATAGGATTAACAAGCATCGTCCTTATCCCTGCCCTGTTTCCGGCAAGAATATCCGTCAGAAGCTGGTCTCCTATAAATAAGGTTTCCTCTCTGCTGCACGACATTTCTTTAACTGCACCCAGCATTTTTCTCACAAAAGGCTTATGAGCCCTGTATACACTTCCGAGATTCAGATTCGCATTAAATGAATCCACTCTTTCTTTTTTATTATTCGAAATAAGACAAATTTTTATTTCATTTTTTTTCAGCATTTCGATAAAACGGAAAACCTTTTCATCAGGATCGGGATGATTATCCGCTACTAAAGTATTATCTATATCAAGCAGAACACACTTTATTTTTTCATCTCTGAAAAAGGTCTCTTCGATATCATACACACTGTTTTTTATATAAGTAGGTGTAAATTTACCCATAGCCCCTCCGATAATACAGATCAAACTATTTATATAAGTATATATTAATTTCTTTATGATGTCAAGTAGTATGACATAAAATTAACATTAAATACACATATGATTTAAAAATTTAGATTCATTATATTAATTTTTTCCAATTTTTTTATTTTCTTTGCAACCATTTACAACTTTCAAAAGTATTAATAATAGAAATACAAAAATGAAAGAAGGTTTTATGCATGAGCAGAAAAAAACGTGTTTTATCTCTAATCTTACTGTGTTCTGTCATTCCGTGCACGTTACCGCACATCGCAACATCTGAAAATTCAGATGTTACACAGACAGAAAAAAGACAAATTCTAGAAGGGTTTCCGGACGGTGAACTTCATCTTGAAGATACTCTTACACGCGCTCAATTTGCAAAAATTCTTATAACGACATTCACTCCATCCACAACCGAACTTCTGTACTCGTTCAGCGATTTAAGCGATTCACACTGGGCATATACATATATTCAGCAAGCTGCGAACGCAAAATGGATTAACGGTTTTACCGATGACACATTCCGCCCGGATGAAGAAATTACTTATGAACAGGCAATAAGTATCGTATGCCGTATTTTAGGAATCGGAAATAATGAGAAATATCCGTTCAATTATATTTCAGAAGCAATGAAATACTCTCTTACTGAAAATATACATTGTATTATAGGCGACAGTATTACCAGAGGTGAAGCAGAGCTTCTTATTCTTAACGCCCTGGATTATAAAGAAGATTCCGAAAGTTCATTACTGTATCCTTATTACTATGCTTCTCCACAGGCACCCACCTCTTCAGGCGGAGGCAGCGGTGGAAGTAAGGGCAACAACATTTTATACGATGAAGCTGTTGCTGTGACCGAAGATACGGCAGCAGAAAAAACCAAAGGTCCTTCATATGGTTATTCTGCAGATATTATTACTGAATTTAATACAGAAGAATACGTTTCAAACGATGAAAACATATTTAAAAATGCAGTAACGTCTCCACTTTCAACATTTTCGATAGATACAGATACAGCATCATACAGCAACCTCAGACGATTTATACTGAACGGACAGAAAATACCAAACGGTTCAATACGCACCGAAGAATTTATAAATTATTTCGATTATAAATCAGCAGACCCGGATGAATCACATCCTCTCGGTGTTAATTATACATATTCATCGTGTCCGTGGAATTCTGAAAACAAATTACTGAAACTGACTGTATCGGGCGAAGAACTTAAAGAAAAAATGCCTTCAAACATCGTATTTTTAATTGACACTTCAGGTTCGATGAATGATTATAACAAGCTTCCCCTCGTAAAAAAATCATTGTCCATGTTACTTGACAATCTCGGAGAAAATGATAAGATTTCTATAGTAACATATGCCTCAGGTACCGGAGTTGCTCTCGAACCCACACCCGCAACAGAAAAAGAAAAAATACTGAATACGATTGACAATCTGACAGCGTACGGTGCAACAGCAGGTGCTGACGGTATAAACTTAGCATACGAACAGGCAGAAAAATTTAAAACAAACGGAAACAACAGGATTATCCTCTGCACAGACGGAGATTTCAATATCGGAACATCTTCAACAGGTGACTTAAAAAAGCTGATAACAGAGAAAAGAGAAAAAGGAATATTCCTTAGCGTACTTGGATTCGGAATGTATAATTACAAAGACAGTAAAATGGAAACACTTGCAGATTGCGGTAACGGAAATTATGCATATATTGACAATCTTCGTGAAGCAAAAAAAGTTCTTGTAGATGACATGTCAAAAACAATTTACACTATAGCCAAAGATGTAAAAATACAGGCAGAATTCAATCCTGAGAAGGTTTCCGAATACAGACTGATAGGCTACGAAAACAGAATTCTGAATGCAGAAGATTTTTCAGACGACAAAAAAGATGCAGGGGAACTCGGTTCTGATGCATGTGTTACTGTCCTTTATGAAATAAAACCTCAGTCTTCCACTCCGAATACAGAATACAAATATCAGACCGTAACCACAACAGGAAGCGATGAGCTTATGAACGTAAAGATACGTTATAAAAAGCCTGATGGAGATGAAAGTATATTGGTTGAATACCCTGTTTCATCCGAACTTAACGAGATTCCTGACGAAGATTTTTACTTTGCAGCTGCGGTTGCAGAGCTTGGTATGATACTGAACGACTCTGAATACAAAGGCTCTTCAACTTATGACACTGTAATCGAAACAGCAAAACTCGGAATAGGCGAAGATAAATTCGGTCTCAGAAATGAATTTATTCAGCTTGTAGATTTACTAAGAATTTCACAACCATAAAAAAGGGGCTGTTGCCTTTAGCGCAGACCGTTCAAAAGCTCCGAAAACGGCTTAAACCCTACATTTGGAACATTTGTCAAACACTTGAATAAAGTTGAAATCCGCAATTCTCTTGCGGATTTCTCGTATTTTTATGCTTTTG
>JAZULT010000016.1:0-2023 GCA_045603225.1 Clostridia bacterium
GATTTCTTCAAGTCTGCCTGACATTTCACGCATAGCCTGAGCCCAGCGTGATGTTGAGTCAGCAAGCATTAAAACATTAAGCCCCATCTGTCTGTAATACTCTGCAAGTGTTACTGCGGTGTAAACCGAAGCCTCACGGGATGCAACAGGCATTGAAGAAGTGTTGCATACAATAATTGTTCTTTCCATAAGAGAGCGTCCTGTTTTAGGGTCAGTAAGCTCAGGAAACTCTGTCAGCGTTTCAACGACCTCACCTGCACGTTCGCCGCAGGCAGCAATAATAACGATATCAACATCTGCATATTTCGATGTGGTGTGCTGTAAAACTGTTTTACCTGCACCGAAAGGACCGGGAGTGCAATAAGTTCCGCCCTTTGCGACCGGGAAGAAGGAGTCAATAAGACGAACCTTTGTTTCCATTGTTTCGACAGGTGCCAATCTTTCACTGTAACACTTGATTGCACGCTTAACAGGCCACTTGAATGACATAGAAACAGAGATTTCTCTGCCTCTTTCATCAGTTAAAACCGCAATTTCTTCGTTTACCGTATATTCGCCTTTTTCTGCAACGGATTTCAATGTGTATATTCCGAGCAAATTAAAGGGAATGAATATTTTATGAGTAAATGGACCTTCAGGAACTGTACCTATATATTCACCGGCACGAAGAATGTCCCCGACTTTTGCAGTGGGGGTGAATTCCCATTTCTTTTCGGAATCAAGTCCGTCTGCATAATTTCCTCTTTCAAGAAACCAGCCTGCCTGTTCAGCTAACACGGGCAGAGGATTCTGAAGTCCGTCATAAATCTGCCCCAGAAGCCCCGGACCCAACTGTGCAGAGAGCATTTCTCCGGTAAAATCAACCTCATCTCCGCATTTGATGCCGCCTGTCATTTCATAAACCTGTATCTGAGCGATATTTCCTCGTATGCGTATAACCTCACTCTTGAGTTTGGTATCGTCAACATTAACATAGCAAATTTCATTCATCGAAACATTATTTTCAAACCTTACAGATACAAGGTTGCCGTTAATACTTACTACTTTACCTTTGTTTGCGGTCATTGTATAACCTCCGTTTTATCCTCACTCATAATTGAGTCATAGATTTTTCTGTATGCGGTCTCACCGCTATGTGTATCAAATTTTCTCATGCGCTCCAGGAGCTTCAGTTTAAGACAATAATAGAACACAAATTCTTCCGAAAAAGAATCCATTGGTCTGAGTGTTTCCAGAAACTCAAGACGGTAGCGGTTGAGAAACTTTTCTGCCTCCATAGGACTTTCAATTTCAATGGCAGTGCGCACCGCCTGCAGAAGTCCTGCAGGAAAAGACTGCATTACTGCATCAAAATTTTTGTTCATCTTATCTGCACGAAGCTTAGCTAATGCAAGGCGAAGATTACGTTCACCTTCATTCCATTTTTCAATCAGAGCAGATGATGATTTTTCATAAGTTCTTGATGGAATAAGAGTTATTCTGTTAAGTTCTTTAAGAGCCTTTTTTCCTAAGAATCGGCTGCATAACTCAAAGAATTGATTTTCGGTAACCGGTATCGGTGTGTTTTCACCCAAACCATCCAGAGAAGGCAGTTGAGATATCAGATAATACTCCGCCATAATTATTCAGCCTCTTTCAATAACGCAGTAATCTTGGGACTAAGATAGTTTGACAGCATATCGGTAACGGCCTCTTTTGAATAATCATAATACGCTCCGTCATCGTTTACTGCAATTCGGAATCCGCCGTCAAAATTATCATTGGCTTTAAGCGTAACTCCGCTTATAAGCTTTGCTTTAAGCTCTGTCAAAAGAGATGCTTCAAGCTTTGCAAGATCATCACTGCTTAAAATTACGGATATATCAGTTGTGTCGGGCTTTGATAACCAACATTCAACGGCTTTAGCAATAAGCTGAGCCAGCGCACCTGAAGAATAAACCGATGAAACATTTTCTCCTATAATTGCATCAAGCTCTTTTGTAACACTTTCTCTGAAGGATATAAGAAGGTTACGACCTGCCTG
>JAZULT010000017.1:0-6086 GCA_045603225.1 Clostridia bacterium
AAGAATACATTTGTTGTTATCTCTAACAATTGACGGGGACAACTCGTCAACTTCGTATTCGTTTCTTACGCCCTCAAATGCGATATCCCTTACGCCAAGCTCTTCGCTCAGTTTCTGTAATTCGCAGTTTCTATTGCGTACACATGTTAAACATTTTCTGTCGTGGTTTGACAAAATAAGTTCAAGTGTATTTTTTCTTGCCTGTCTTGCAGCAGGAGTGTTTGTGTTAACCTCCAAGCCCTCGTTTACCGGGTAAACACAAGCTGCCTGAAGATTCCTTGCACCCTTAACTTCAACCATGCACATTCTGCAGGAGCCTGCTTTGTTTACATCTTTGAGGTAACAAAGGGTTGGGATATCAATTCCGGCCTCTCTTGCAGCTTCCAAAATTGTGTAGTTCTTTGGAACGCTGATGCTCTGGCCATTTATAATAACATTAACTTTATCCATAATTCTATCTCCCCTTCCTAGCGTTTTACAATAGCACCAAACTTACATGAAGCCTGGCAAACGCCACATTTGATACATTTGTTAGGATCAATTACGAAAGGTGATTTAATCTCACCGCTGATAGCATCAACAGGGCACTTCTTAGCACAGAGACTGCATCCCTTACATTTGTCCGGTTCAATTACATACTGAAGCAGACTCTTACATACGCCTGCCGGACATTTTTTGTCGCGAAGGTGTGCAATATATTCATCTTTAAAATACTTCAGTGTACTCAAAACAGGGTTAGGAGCTGTCTGACCGAGACCGCACATAGCAGACTCTTTAATGCTGTAACAGAGCTCTTCAAGCTTATCAATATCTTCAAGTGTTCCTTTACCTTCAGTAATCTTTTCAAGAATTTCAAGCATTCTTCTTGTACCGATACGGCACGGTGTACACTTACCGCATGATTCATCAACTGTAAATTCAAGGAAGAATTTAGCGATATCAACCATACAGTTATCTTCGTCCATAACGATAAGACCACCTGAACCCATCATTGAGCCGATTGCCATAAGTGAATCATAATCAATTGGTGTATCCATAAGAGAAGCAGGAATACATCCGCCTGAAGGACCACCTGTCTGAGCAGCCTTGAATTTCTTTCGGTTAGGAATACCGCCACCGATACCTTCGATGATTTCACGGAGTGTTGTACCCATAGGAATTTCAACAAGACCTGTGTTCTTAATCTTACCGCCGAGAGCGAATACCTTAGTACCCTTACTCTTTTCAGTACCCATTGATGTGAACCAATCAGCACCGTTATTTATAATCTGTGTAATATTAGCGTATGTTTCAACGTTGTTAAGAAGTGTCGGTTTAGCCCAGAGACCTGATACTGCCGGGAAAGGCGGACGAGGACGGGGTTCACCTCTGTGACCTTCTATTGATGTGATAAGAGCAGTTTCCTCACCGCAGACAAACGCACCTGCACCAAGACGGATTTCAAGGTCAAATGAGAAATCTGTTCCGAATATATTCTTACCTAAAAGACCGTATTCACGAGCCTGATCGATAGCTGTCTGAAGTCTTCCTACAGCGATAGGATACTCAGCTCTGATATAGATGAATCCCTGATTAGCTCCTACAGCATAACCTGCAATTGCCATAGCTTCGATAACTGAATGCGGGTCACCTTCAAGAATAGATCTGTCCATGAACGCACCCGGGTCACCCTCGTCGGCATTACATGCAACATATTTCTGATCATTCTGTGAGTTATATGTGAACTTCCACTTAAGACCTGTGGGGAAGCCGCCGCCTCCACGTCCACGGAGACCTGATTTTGTAACTTCGTCAATTACCTGTTCAGGTGTCATTTCTGTAAGAACCTTACCGAGTGCCTTATAACCGTCAACAGCGATATATTCATCAATGTTTTCAGGGTCTATAACACCACAGTTACGGAGAGCAACTCTCTTCTGGTATTTATAGAAATCAACTTCATTAAGACTCTTAATATTTTCTTCTTCAACTGTTTCCTGATAAAGGAGTCTCTTAACAATTCTACCCTTTAAAAGATGTTCTTCAACTATTTCTTTAACATCTGAAATTTCAATTCTGCTGTAGAATGCGCCTTCAGGATAAACTACCATGATCGGACCAAGAGCACAAAGACCGAAACATCCGGTTTTAATAACCTTTATTTCATTTTCAAGACCGTTTGCTTTAAGCTGCTTTTCCATTTCTTCAGCGATAGCTAAGCTTCCTGATGAAGTACAACCTGTACCGGCGCAGCACAAAACGTGACCTCTAACCATATCCATGTTTTTTATCATTCCTTTCAAATTTTGTCGGTGTTTAAATTATTCTGCATTACCGATTGTGTATTCATTTACTACGTTACCGTTAACGAGGTGTTCAAGAACAACCTTCTGAGCCTTTTCAGGAGTCATCTTAACGTAAGTAACCTTTTCTTTTCCATCTTCAATAATTTCAACGATAGGCTCAAGTCTGCAAACGCCTATACAACCTGTCTGTACGACTGTTACACCTGCAAGATTTCTCTTATTGATTTCTTCAGTGAAAGCAGCCATAACAGGTCTTGCACCTGCAGCTATGCCACAAGTTGCCATACCGACAACAACTCTTGTGCCGTGATCATCTCTTCTGATACCAACACCCTGAGCAGCATTTTGTCTAATCTTTTCCAAATCAGCTAAACTTTTCATGAGTTATACCTCCATTTTAATATTACAAATACAATTCCTCTTCTCCTTCTTTGAGATATCCTAAAATCCACGCAGATACATCCGGTTCGTTAAAGGGTACCCCCTGAAGAATTTCACGCATTTGTCTTGTATCAAGAACAAATTCTTTGTCATCCACACGGTGAGTGTATAAAAAATCTATATCAGTATAAGAAGTAACCAGTGTAAATACAGTTTCTGCTATGTTTCCGAGCGGCATTCTGTCAATACTGGAATATGAGAAAAAAGCATCTATTTTTGTTCCGACACCCGGTTCGGATTCTATTCTTATTCCTCCGCCTGTATTTTCAGCAGCAAGCTTCAGAAGCGGAATACCGAGTCCTACTTTTCTGGTAGTTCTTTTTGTTGTGAAAGGACTTGTAACATTTTCAAGAAACTCCTTGTCCATTCCCCTGCCATTATCCTTAATATAAAACTCAAAAACATCATCGCTTTCCTTTTCATTTATGAAAAGCTCAACTAAAGTTGCATCAGCGGTAATCGAATTTTGCATTATATCAAGAATATGAAGCGATATTTCCTTCATAACAATTCTCCGCTGTGAAAATTATTCGTACTTCTTGAGTATACCTTCTACATCGTCAACAACAAGACGTCCGTAAACATCATCGTTAACAGTTACAACAGGTGCGAGACCGCAGGCACCGATACAACGTGTTGCTTCAATAGAGAACTTACCGTCAGGTGTACATTCTCCTACATCGATTCCGAGAATCTCCTTAAACTTTTCAAGAATATCTCCCGAACCCTTAACGTAACATGCTGTTCCGAGACAAACTCCGATATTGTACTTGCCCTTCGGATTAAGTGAGAACTGCGCATAAAAAGTAACAATACCGTAGATTTCAGCGAGAGGTACATTTAAACCTTCAGCAATAATGGTCTGTACTTCGATAGGCAGATATCCGTAAATCTCCTGAGCCTTATGCAGTACCGGAATTGCAGCGCCCTTTTCATTTTTGTGAGCTTCAATTACTGCTTTAAGCTGCTCTTCCTGTTCTTTTGTACCATTAAAAGGTACAGCACTAACTTTTTTCATTAATATAACCATTCCTTTCCCTTTAGTTTCACATAAGACATAATGAAAAACTTAATATAGTCATATCAAATTTTCTCATATCATTATATCATTTATTATTCAAAAATTCAACAAAAGATTGATAAATTTATAACTTACTCCTTTTTGCACAAAAAATTTAGTATTTCTTTAGTACTTTTATTGAATATTTCTATACAAAATTCCGGTTCTGAAATATTTTCAAGATAATGGGCATCGGAATTTGACAAAATATTATATTTACTGTAATTCTTTTCCCATTCATGTCGGTTTTTGGGAGTTATTTCAACAGCTGAAATATCAAGATCTTCAGGAATACCTCCAAGGTTTGAAATCACACTGTAAGAAGACCTGTCAATATGTGCAGGAAGAGCAATCCCGCCACATTCTTTTACAAGTCTGAATACTTCAAAAATATCAAGAGTTGTAGCACTTACAAGAAGATTTTCTTCTTCTCCTACAATCTCATCATTTTCGTCCATAAAATATTGATTTCCAAAAATTTCAGGTCTGTTTTTTATTCCGCTCATTGCACTGCGGACACCGTTTTCAGCCTCTTTTGCCCGTTCTAAATCCGGGAAATATGACACAATATGAATTTCTTCCGAAGTTTCAATTTCCATGCCCGGAATTACTAGTATATTTCCGTCTGCAACCTTCATTGCAGATTCTACATTTCCGCATGAATTATGGTCAGTCACAGCTATAACGTCAAGACCTTTTATTATTGACATATTGACAATATTGTTCGGTGTCATATCATTGTCTCCACAAGGAGAAAGTGCCGAATGTATATGTAAATCATAATAAAGCTTCATAATTACACCTTATATAAGCTTTGCAATTTCATATGCTGACATTTCGGAGCATATTACTGAAATATCCTCTTCCTTTGCCTTAACAAGCGCATTATCATCAAGTGTAAATCCGTCGCATATGACAATACATCCCGCTTCTGTAAGAGATGCCACAGCTACTGAATTTATATTAGTCTGAATTGTTATCCATATATTATTTTCCTGAACTTTTGACATTGCAAGACTGAGCAAGTCACCTATATAACAGCCTTCAAGCTCTTTTTCACTGCCTGAAATAATTTTTCCGTTGATTTTTTTCGCTAATTCAGATACATTCATTTTTATACCCCCCTATTTTTATTATTTATATTTATTATATCATAATTACATAAATTGTCAACTTAAAATATTATAAAAAAGAAAGGTTTTGAAAAAATGAAGAAAAAATTAATCGGAATGTTACTTACATCAACTATTTTAACAGGAATCCTTACTCCTGCTGCTTTTGCTGAATCTGAAAGAGATATTAAACTTATCGTAGGCGGTGAAAAGATAGAGACAAAGGTGGCTCCTATTCTTGTAAATGACCGTACAATGCTTCCTCTGAGAGCTGTTTTTGAAGCAATAGGTGCAAAAGTTAAATATGACAGCGAAACAAGAACTGTAACATCCACAAAAAACGGTCATACAGTGAAGATGACTGTTGACAATGACATTATGCTTGTAGACGGAAAAGAAGTTAAACTTGACGTAGCTCCATTTATTAAGAATGACCGTACACTGATTCCTGTAAGAGCATGTGCAGAAGCATTTGATATGGAAGTCGAATGGATTGACAGAGCAAGTACAGTTAAGGTAAAAACAAAGGTTTCAGTTCCCGTTGAATCTTCGAGCTCAGAAGGATATTCCGTAAAATATACCTACGACGAAAATGGTAATTGTATTTACGAAGAATTTTCTGACGGACAGTGGACTAAATATGAATATGATGAATTATATAACTTACTGTATATGGAAAATTCCATCGGTTACACTGTAAAAAATACTTATAACGAAAAAGGAATCATTGTATCTACAGAAGGAAAAGGCGACGACTGGACAGATGTAAAATACGATGAAAGCGGAAATATTATTTATGAGACTGACGGCTATAATTATGTCGAAAACAAATACGATGAATTAAACAGACTTATATGCTCAGAAGGGGAACAAGATGGAGAAAAATTCCGTGATATATATACTTATGATGAAAATGGAAATCTCATTTCAGAAGAAACACTCTATGGCACTATTAAATATACTTATGACTTAAATGGTAATTGTATTTCAAAAGAGGGTAACAATCTCAAAGAAAAATCAACATATAATGAAGACGGCCAGATAATAATGTATGAAAATTCTAATTACAGTCCTGTCACTTATACATACGATGAAAGAGGAAATCTCATTTCAGTCGAAAACGATACAGAAATTTTTCAGAAATATGAATATGATGAAAAAGATAAAATGATCAGAAGTGAATCTAAA
>JAZULT010000018.1:0-109660 GCA_045603225.1 Clostridia bacterium
TGAAATTCATCCGCAGGATGAATGAAATTGTCACCTTGTGACAGTGAAATCTGTTGCGTTGCAACAGGTTATCTTTTGATTATAATGCAAAATTCAGCTTAAGTTGACAGTATTGCCACAAAAAGGAGGTGAAAAAAACTCAGTTTTTTTACACCTCCCCCGGTTATATTTAATTATCAGAAATAATTTCAACCTCATTTTCCTCAAGTCTGAGTCTTATTGCCCTGTCGTTAAGCTCACCTGTTATGAAGCAGTCTATTCCGTCAAAATCTGTAAGCTTTACAAATCCTACTCTGCCGATTTTAGAGCTGTCGCAGATATAGTATCTGGTACTTGAATTTGCAAGCATTTTTTTCTTTATTCCACATTCCTGTTCGTTACTTTCAAGTATTCCTGCAGCAGTTACGCCTTTCCCCGAAAAGAACATTTTACCTGCAAAATAGTTTTCCTCAATCGCCTTTTCAGCCATTGTTCCGACAAAAGACTGATTATGGCTGAGTATTCCTCCGACTGCGATTACCTTTATATTTTCAACACCGTCAAGCTCTGCAATTACACGCATTGAGTTCGTGATAACCGTAATATTGCTGAGTCTTTTTATTTCCTTTGCCATGAAAAATGTCGTAGTCGATGCATCAAGAAAAACCGTATCGCCCGATACAACATATCCTGCGGCAATTTTTGCAAGACGTGCTTTTTCGTCAACATTTGTGCTTTTTCTTTTTTCAAGAGATAAATCATATGTTGAGCCGTCTATCGGCACAGCTCCGCCATGCGTACGCCTTAATGATTCCTTTTTCTCAAGCTTTTCAAGGTCACGACGTACTGTTTCCTCCGTCACGTCAAGAGTTTTACTAAGCTCCTTAACGGATACAAGCCCCTCCGCGTTCAGGATTTCCATTATTTTGTTCTGTCTTTCAAGTGCAAACATATATTAATCACACCTTTTTGATAATCGTTACTCTCATACCGTTTTTAAGCCCTGCTGAGTTAGCATCATCGGTATCTACGTGCATTTCTACATTAAAGTCGTCACGCACACGTACCTGAACGTCATAAAACTTTGTAGGCTTTATTCCGTCAATCATTACATCAACATAATCATTGTCTTTTATCCCCTGCTTCTCGGCATATTCCGGAGTAAGATGAATGTGACGGTTTGCAATTATAACGCCCTGTTTAAGATATACACTGCCTTTCGGGCCGACAAGCACAAGCTTCTCTGAGCCTTCAACCTCGCCTGACGGTCTGACAGGCGGACTTACTTTAAGAACAAATGTATCTGTTCTTGAAATCTCTACCTGTGTATTTTTTCTGACAGGTCCGAGAACACGAACGTTTTCTATAGATTTAAGAGACGGTCCGACAAGTGTTACAACCTCGTTTGATGCAAATTCACGTCCCATGAGTGTTTTCTTTTTTGTAAGCTCATATCCCTTACCGAAAAGTGTGTCAAGATCTTCTCTTGACAAATGCACATGGCGCTGGGATATGCCGACTTTTATTTCGCCGTGGTCTTCCCTTACGGCTTCAATTGCGGCTCTGACAGCCTTTGCTATTTCCTGTTCGTTCATTTTAATTTCCATAGCCTTTCAGTCCACAAATAGTAATGAAAAATATATACAACCTTGACTGTGGACTGACAAGGCGTATAATGGAAATTATGTCCATGTGCGTTTCCGTTCACGTATGAACGGAAAATTTCGCACGGACAACAAAATCCGCCGGAGGGAGATAACGTGAAAATCACGTTATCTGCTCTCCATATCGAAGAATTTAAGTATCTCTCCGCTTGGGCGTGGGATTACTTCTTTACCGTAAACAGTACCAAGTACACTTGCGGCTTCATTTCCTGATTCAACTGCCGCTTTAATTGCAGAAACGCTTCCTGCAACTATCAGCGTTACAAGACGTCCACCAAGACGTCTTTCAATATGTACAAGACGGACATCGGCAGTTTTCAGCATCGTATCAAGTCCCTCAACAGATGCTACAAGTCCCTGTATTTCAATAAGTCCGAGTGCTTCACCTGTAGATTCTGCCGCAGGCACGCCTTTCATGGACTTAGGCATTTTTTTATTATGCTTATCTTTATTTATATCAACAAGGTATGCCATCTTTTCAGTATCATCGGCAGGATTTGCGATAACGTGGGAAACGATAAACTTTCCTTCGCTTTCAGCATATTCCTTTGCCGCTTCAACCGCCGCCTTTACAGCCGCAACGTTACCTTCCATCTTAATTTCCATTACAAGCGGAGCAGGTACATCAGGGTTAATCGGACGGTTTCTGTCAAATGCTATAATTGATACATCAGCCGCTTTTGCCGCCGCATCTGCCGCCGCAACTGCTGTTGAAAAGCTGTACACCTCTAACATTCCAAGTGCTTTCATAAATTATTTCCTTTCAAATGATGTGATATGGGCTTTCCTAAAACCTTGTCTGCAGTAAAATTGTTCAGATTGCCGTTTGAAAAAGCGACGGTGTATGTTTATACTCCGAGCTTTTGAAAATGGTGATATGGGCAATTTTACAATGACAATTACACGATATGTAAACCGTCCACCATAACGCATCTTCTCTGACGTGTAAATGAATGTGCCGCTGTAAGACCTTCACCTGTCGGGCCTGCGATTGTAAAGGTTGTGTAGCCTTCACCGCCTGCACCGATACCTGCGTATGAAGGTGCGTTTTTAACAAAGATTGTTGTTTCAACTGCACGCGCGAACTGTGTGAGATGGTCTATATTCTTTGAGTGGATATGCGCTGAATGACGGTTTCCGTGTTCTGCATTTACTGCCATTTTGATTGCTTCATTAATATCTTTAACTCTGACTATTGCAAGAATAGGCATCATCATTTCTACTTGTACAAACGGATGCATTTCGTCTGTTTCACAGATTATGAGTTTTGCATCAGACTCGATACCAAGCTCTTTGAGGAACTTTTTAGCATCCTTGCCTACCCATTTTTTGTTTATATCATACTTTCCGTCTTTATTTACAAGTGCTATGTCACGAAGCTTGTTAACCTGTTCACCTTTAATAAGGTAAGCACCGTTTTTAGTCATTTCGGAAATGAGTTCATCTGTTATATTTGAGAATGCGAAACATTCTTTTTCGGCTATACAGGGTAGGTTATTATCAAAGCTTGCACCGTTTACGATATCACGTGCGGCTTTTTTGATGTCGGCTGTATCGTCAACGATAACAGGCGGATTTCCTGCACCTGCACCGATTGCCTTTTTACCTGATGAAAGGAGGGCACGTACAACACCGGGACCACCTGTTGCAACAAGCATTCTGACGATAGGTGATTTCATCATTACGTTTGACGAATCCATTGTCGGGTTCTTTACTGATACTACTATATTTTCAGGGCCACCTGCTTCTAAAACAGCACGGTTTACAAGGTCAACTGCATAGTTAGCTGTTTTCTTTGCGTTAGGATGCGGATTGAATACAACACCGTTTCCTGCGGCAAGCATACCGATTGAATTACAGATTACTGTTTCACTCGGATTTGTTGACGGAGTGATACTTCCGATTATTCCGTAAGGTGCCATTTCGATAAGTGTAAGTCCCTGGTCACCCGTTATTGCTGTGGGGTGAAGGTCTTCTGTTCCGGGAGTTTTGTTTGCGACAAGCTGATGCTTTACAATCTTATCGGCAACATTTCCCATTCCTGTTTCTTCAACACCGAGCTTTGCCATTGCATCTGCTTCATTAAGCGTGAACTTTCTGATACACGCAATAATCTTTTCTCTCTGTTCGATAGAATATCCTCTGTACAGCTCACGTGCTTTGCTTACAGCCTCGAGAGCCTCTTCCATTGTATCGAATACGCCCTTTTGCTTTCTGCAGGCATCTTTTACATCAATACTGTTTACTATCTTTGCAACAATCTCGCTTACGTATTTTTCATCCAGCATTTTTCCTTATCCTCCTATATAATTCAATACTGTCAACTTAAGGATTTTAAATCTGAAATTGCTATGCAATTTCTTCCTTAACTTGACGCATTGCGTCAAATTTCACTCGCATTTATGCGAATTTCACTTGCCGACAGGCAAATTTCACCTTTTGTCTTAAGACAAAAGATTTCACTGCAATACTGTCAACGTTAAGTTGACGATATTGCTATATAATGTTTGACCATGTTTTCTTGTCCGGGTTTGCTATTACCGCTGTGTCAAGGAGCATTCCTCTGTCACCGGCAAGTGCTTTTGCTCTGTCAATTGCCGCTGTGACCGCCGCAACCTCACCTGTAAGGAACAGGTAACATTTACCGCACATACCCTTGCAGACACGGATTTCTATAAGCTGTACCTCAGCAGTTTTTGCCGCAACATCTGCTGCGGAAATAATTGAAGCCGCAGAATACGTTTCAATCACACCGAGAGCCTTCGGATTATCAATCTCGGTAGCACCGTATATTGCCGGGAAAATATCCTCATGAGGATTACCCAGAACATAACTGTCCACAAGCTTATCTCCGTATTTACCTTTTCCGCTTTCAACCGCCGCATTTACTGCGCTCAGGTCTCCGCATATTAAAATTATGTATTTTCCGGGACATACAACCTCTGCCTGTATAAGCTCAACCTCCGCAGTTTTTACCATATCATCTGCGGCACTTACACCTGTGGCAACGGTCATATATTCTACTACCGCTATTGCTTTTCCCATAATAATTCCTCTCTTTTATATAAAGTGTTTTGAAGAATAAGTATTCTCAAAAAACTTATTTACAAATAATATTCTTAATTACACCTCTTCCGGTTGAATTTCCATCGTTATTTACATCTCGGAATTCAATTTCCCGTATATATGGTGTTATATCCTCAACTTTTCTGCCATTAACAGATATATCTGACAATGTAAGATTTTCTATCACAGATGTTACATATGGATCGAACACTTCATTTTTACCCAAAATCACAGATTTAGGTCCGTCACACAAAAAGTAAGATAAGGGCCACTTTTCTCTATTAAGATTTACTCTGATATTTTCAAGAGAGATGTTTCCGATACGTGAACCTGTTTCAAAAGACGCAAAACTGCCTCTGAGCATATCCGAATCCAGATACGGATTCAGTTTATCAATCGGCTCGTCAAGCTCAATATCAATATCCTCGAAAAATATATTATTCACAGAACCGATATCGCCTCTTTCGGGATTGCTCCCTATCATGTAAGGCGGTGTCTGAAAATATATTTTAAATGTCTTTATTCCCTTTACATTTTTTATAATAACATTTTCAAGCGAACAATCAACACTCGTACCATCATCAAAATAATACATTCCCGGCAAAATACGCAGGGATTTATACTTACTATCAGCTGACAGCTCAAGATTTTCACACAATATGTTTTTCCCCGGTCCGAATGTGACCGATGAATTCTGCCAGTCATACATATTAAGAGCTACAAGGTCATCTCCAACATGACCTTTGATATTTCTGGCAATAATATTTTCAGAGTTTCCGTTTATGTGCAGTCCGTCCGCAAAACACGATTCGAATGTAATATTTTCAAAAACTGCATTTTTTATTTCACCAATCTGAACAGCAAATCCTCCTGCACGTACAATAGTCACATCCGATAAATACAGATTCTCAACATTGTTGAACAGCATACAACATGAAACACCAAAAAATTTTCCTTCTCCATCATATTTTCCTGATTTCTGATAACCGGCTCTGACCGTATGGGTTTCTTCCCATCTGCCACCGGTTATGGAAATATTCTTATCACGATTATCATGCGAAGGCATAATATTCGTACCGTCTGTATTATTACGGTTTCGAATCATAAGCACGTCAGTACCTTCCGCAAGCCTTATAACTGCACCATGCTCCGCTTTTATATGTCTGTCCGACGGTATTGTAACAGTATGGTCTATTATATAAGGTGTATCGGAATATGGTATGTATATATACTCATTATCATCAATGGCTTTTTGAAAAGCATCTGTCCATACTCCTTCTTTAACAAGATATCCATATTCCGTAACTGTCACCGCTTCCGGTGAAAATTCCGAAATTTTCTTTATATCAGATTCTGTTTTACTCAGAATTTCATTAATTGCATTTTTCATTTATAATCACCTGATTACTGTATAATTATCCGTCAGCTCTATCACTTTTCCGCTCTTTGGTGAATAGATATCACATCCGAGCTTATCACCGACTGTTGCGATTTTTTGTCCTGCTTCTATCGTATCGCCCTTTTTCACAATCGGTTTTGCAGGTATTCCGATATGCCGGCTCATTAACACAGTTAGGGACGTCAGACTGTTTTTGCACATTTTAATGAGTTTTTCTAATCCTTCCACACTCTTTTGATACAAAACTCTTTCATAAAGTCTATTATTGCAGTATCGTCAGCATTTTCGTAAAAACCAATCAAAAGCATTTTAAACTGTTCCAGTTTTTCAATAGGTATCTGAAATATTCCTACATTCTCTTCAATAAGCACCTTATTAGCTATCAACTGTGCCACACGTTTATTTCCATCTACAAACATCTGTGTTCTTGCTACAAAGCAGAAGAACTTTAAAGCCTTTAGCTCTATATCATCAATCCTGTTTATTTCTTCCAAATCAGATATAACAGCCGCACTATCAGGCAATTCAGGTTCCCACGATGTACCGCCTATCTGCACCGGAAAAGTTCTTATTTCTCCGTTATTACGAAACAGCAGTTCTCCTACAACCTTGTTGTATTCCCTCAGTAACATTATATTATTGGGACTATCTAAATTATCTAACAAGAATTGCCATGCTCTTTTCATATTAATAACAAATAGAACTTCTTCTGATCTTGTTTCCGTAGGAGCATTAGCAAGAATGGCTTCTGTTTTTGGAAATGTAGTTCCAAGCCCTTCAAGGTTAGCAGACTTCCATATACTGTCAACCAAAAGCCTTTTAGCCATTTCAATGGCTGTATCATGCATATAAACCACTCCTTGTTTATTTTCAATCAAATTTAGTTATTAACGGATTACCATATAATTATCCGTCAGCTCTATCACTTTTCCGCTCTTTGGCGAATAGATATCACATCCGAGCTTATCGCCGACTGTTGCGATTTTTTGTCCTGCTTCTATCGTATCGCCCTTTTTCACAATCGGTTTTGCAGGGATTCCGATATGCTGGCTCATTAATATTTTTACTTCCTTCGGTTCAATGCTCTCATCAACGAGTGGTGCTTTTACGACATACGGAGTAAGTCCGAGTCTGCCTAAGAGTCGTTTCATCTGAACCATTCTGTAAGGTCTCATGGGGTTTACAGGCTGAAACTCAGGTTCGTCAAGCTTAACTCCTCTTTGCTTAAGCATATCCTTACATTCACCCATAAGAGTTTTCGGTGCCAGTCCCTGAGGACAGGCATACATTTCGCATACTCCGCACTGTACGCAGTACGCTGTATTTAATACGGCCTTTATGTCGCTGTCCATACCCTTTGAAACAGCACGCATGAAAAGGTGCGGCTCAACAGGGTGACCGAGCATATTTCTCGGACAAAGGTCAGTACACGTTCTGCACTGACAGCAGGAGCTCATCGACCGTTTTATATTCATAGTTGTTCTTGTTTTTCTTTTTACAATGACAGGATGATTTTCGGGAAGTACTAAAACTGCGTTTGTTGTCTTTGTGACAACATCAGTTTCCTTCGCAAGCTTTCCTGTCATAACACCGCCTGACATATATGCGGCATCTTCTACCGTACTGCCTCCGGCAAGCTCTGCAAGCTCCGAAAAACGCATTCCTATCGGAACACGGTAGGTAGTTGGATTTTTAACTGCACCGCCAACTGTTACATATTTCTCAGTAACAGGTCTCATCTCGGTAACAGCGTAGTAAGTATTAAGCATTGTTTCAACATTAAAAACAATGCATCCCACAGAAATCGGGATTTTGCCGGGCGGAACTACTCTGCCCGTTGTTTCATAGATTGTAACCACTTCATCTCCTGCAGGATAAACCTCAGGTAGCGGTTTTACGGTGACATTCGGAAAGCTTTCCAGTCTGTCACGCACTGCACTGATTGCATCCTTATATGACGGTTTAACGGCAACAATTATTCTTTCCGCCTCAACCGCTTCGCGCACAAATTCAAGCGCTGTGAGAATCTCATAAGTATATCTTGCAAGCAGCTGTCTGTGCATTCTGAAAAGCGGCTCACACTCTGCACAGTTGAGTATTACTGTATCCGCTTTTTTATTTAATTTTGCATAAGATGGGAAACCGGCACCTCCGGCACCGACTACGCCGCAGGATTTCATGATTCCCGCTAATTCATCAAACTGCATATTAACCTCATTCCACCGGGTCGTCTACTATTCCGACGATTGCGGCATCTACGGGAGCTTCGCTGTTATCAACACCGAATCTTGCGGCACTGCCGAGAGCTACGAGAACATATTCGCCTATTCCTGCACCAATATTGTCAACGGCTACAAGACGTCCGCTGTTCATTGAAGAAACAGGTTCTACTATCATAAACTTGTTACCTACAAGCTTTTCGTTCTTGCGTGTTGATACAACACTTCCCACAACTTTTCCTATAATCATAATTTTCTTCCTTTCCTGAATTACTGCAAAGGAAAGCGGAATGTCATAAACGCATAGGGTTTGGCATTTATGACAAACCGTAATCCCTTACAAATCAAAGAAATTCAAATCATTTCATGGACGGTAAAATTTTCTCAACATCATTATGAGGACGTGGAATAACGTGAGTTGCAACAATTTCGCCAAGCTTAGCGGCATTTGCTCCGCCTGCTTCTACAGCAGCTTTAACTGCACCTACGTCGCCTCTTACCATTACACTTACGAGTCCTGAACCGATTTTCTCTGTTCCAACGAGTTCAACATTTGCAGCTTTGAGCATTGCATCTGCAGCTTCAATTGCAGCAACGAGACCTCTTGTTTCAATCATACCGAGTGCTTCCTGTGCCATTTTGCGTACCTCCTTAACTTCTTTTTTTGCGGGTGTTGCCTTTTCTTCTTCAGGCTTACCGTTTATTTTAACTTTTTTCGTGTTAGCCATATCAAATCAGCCTTTCACAATTATTTAAGAATTGGTAAAATCTTTTCAACATCGCTGTGAGGACGTGGAATTACGTGTACAGCAACGAGCTCACCAAGCTTCTGAGCAGCTGATGCGCCTGCTTCTGTAGCAGCCTTAACTGCTCCTACGTCACCTCTTACCATTACACTTACGAGTCCTGAACCGATTTTCTCTGTTCCGATAAGTGTTACCTCTGCAGCCTTTACCATTGCATCTGCAGCCTCGATTGATGCTACGAGACCTCTTGTTTCAATCATACCAAGTGCTTCCTGTGCCATTTTAAAATTCCTCCTAAAAAATTATATTTAAATTTAAAAATTTAACTTATATCATGTCGTCCGCTATAACTGCGATTTTGAGACCTTCCATCTTAAGGTTTGTTTCATGAGCCTCATTAATCTGTGAAAGCGGATATCTGTGGGTGATGAGCTTCTCAATCGGAAGTCCGATACCCTTTGCGCGCTTAAGAAAATCGAATGTTGTTGCGTAATCACGGAGTGTGTATACCCATGAACCGACAAGTGTGATTTCCTTTGAGCATAAATCGAAATGCGGATTGATTGTTGCATCTCCGCCGTTTATGAAGAAACCAAGCTCACAAAGTCCGCCGCCGTCTCTTATAAACTTATACATATTGCTGAGTGCAACAGGTGTACCTGTGCACTGGAATGCGAAATCTGCAAGATAGCCTCCGAATGCATTCTTAACGCCTTCGGTAAGAGCTTCAATTCCCTGATGGTTCTTAAAGTTCACAGTCGCTGTCGCACCCATTTCCTTAGCAAATTCAAGTCTCTTTTCTTCACCGTCAACAGCTACGATATTTTCAATACCCATTGTACGGAGAATTGCTATACAGATAAGTCCGATAGGACCGCATCCCTGAACAACAACTCTTGAATTGAACCTGAGTATTCCTGTTGTCTTTGCACGTTCTACCGCATGGATAAGAACTGCGCAAGGCTCAATAAGAATACGAAGGTCAAGACTTAAATCACTTACATTAAATATAGATGAGCCTTTACGTACAAGTATGTAATCCGCAAACCATCCGTTTAAGTGCTTGTCATCGTCGGGGAGAAGCCCGTAAACATCTGCACCGCCGATATTTTTCTTGTTAAGGTCGAACATTTCAATCTGAGGGTCGTCCTTGAATATCATACATGTAACAACCTTGTCACCGATATTAAGGTCTTTTCCTGCGCTGTCCTTCTTAACATTTTTACCCATTTTCACGATTCGTCCCGTACCCTCATGACCGAGAACAACAGGGATGAGTCCGAACGGGTCTCTTTTAAACTCATGAGCATCGGTACCGCAGACACCGCAGCCTTCAACCTTTACAAGGATATCGTCATCTCCGACTTCAGGAATAGGATATTCCTGAATGTCATAATGCTCAAGAGCTGTAAGCATAGCAACACGGCTTGTTGCAGGCACACTGTCGTTTGAAGCAGAAGCCGGAGCAGTATTCCCCTGCATTCCTGCAATAACCTGTTTTACTATTTGTTCAATTTCGTTTTGATTCAATCTTATTCAACTCCTTTATCAGATCAGCTGACTGAATATTTCAGCACCGTACCTTGAAAGGAAAGTATCCTGTTCCTCTGTTCCGCCGCTGACACCAAGTCCGCCGACAATTTTGTCGCCTATTTTAAGCGGGTCACCACCGCCGAAAATAACTATTTTACCATTATTTGTAAACTGAATACCGTAAAGCGAGGCACCCGGCTGACTGAGCGGCTTAAGCTCAATTGTCGGCATCTTTAGTGCAACAACCGTGTATGCCTTGTTAAAAGCAACATCATAGCTTGCGATATACGCATCGTCCATACACTCAACAAGCACCGGACGTGCCGCCTCATCAGATACGGCCACTACGGCATTAACACCGATTTCACGTGCCTTTTCCTCAACTATTGCGGCAAGCTTTTTCGCTGTTTCAAGATTCATCTTAAAAGATAACTGCTTTATAACAGATTCAGTTATTTCACGGATTTTCTCGTCATTCATTTTTATTTACCGAGCTGCTCCATTACCTGCTTTGTAATTTTAGCAATAAGTTCATCCTGGTCGTCATGTCCGCCGCAGTTGCCGCCGCATGAACCGTTACAGCTGTGACATCCGTTTGTCTTGTTCTGGCAAAGGTTTGCAGGATGCTTACCTGTCATACCGAACTGTCTTCTGATTTCATAAAGTCTTTCAACCTGTTCTTTTGAGAATTCCTTAGGACCACCAAGCTGTCTTGACTTATAAAGAAGTTCTGCATAGAATTCTACTGATTCCATCTTGTGGTAAGCCGCAAGAAGTGAATCTGAATATGTAAGTGCACCGTGACTTTCGAGAAGTACAGCATCATAATAAGGAAGGTACTTTTCTACATTGTCAGGAATTTCCATTGTTGAAGGTGTACCGTATTCAGCGATAGGTACACAGCCAAGTGTGATTACAGCTTCAGGCATGATAGGCTGTGTAAGCGGAATACCTGCAATTGCAAAGCTTGTTGCAAATGTCGGATGTGCGTGTACAACAGCGTTTACATCAGGTCTCTTGTCATATACACGAAGGTGCATCTTGATTTCTGATGAAGGCTTGAAGCCCGGGTTTGCCTGAATAATATTTCCCTGTCTGTCAATCTTACAGATATATTCCGGTGTCATGAAACCTTTACTTACGCCTGTTGGTGTGCAAAGAAATTCATTCTCGGAAATTTTAACGGAGATATTACCGTCGTTTGCTGCGACCATGTTTCTGTCGTAAATTCTTTTACCGATGTCGCAAATTTGTTTTTTGATTTCGTACTCTGATACCATTTTTCTAACTCCTTCATTAATTATTATATTGGTATTGTTGTTTTCATGTTTCCATTATACAACATATCAATCCGTTTGTCAATAGATTTTGTGGTTTTTTCTTTGTTTTTCTTTGTTTCTTGTATTTTACCATAATGTAACCAAAAAATTTCAGTAATTTTTCAACAATCCGACAAATATTTGACAAGCTCATCCACACCTTCACCCGATTTGGACGCTACATGGAATACTCTTTTGCATCCCGACAGCCTGAGCCAGCGCTCCGCACGTTCAGGTTTTGCACCGTCTGAGTCAATATGCGTTACTATTCCCACCACCTCACGGTTTACCATGCAGGTAATGTTCGGGGGAAACAGAGAATACTGGTCTGTGGCACTTATCATAAGCCCAACCACATCGGCTTCATACGAATAAAGTGCCAGTGCCGCGGCTAAACTGCTGTTTTCCGCATACTCTCCGGGAGTGTCAATTATCATGTCGTGAAAATTTATATACTGTGTTTTGTGATATTCTATCGGTTTATTTTTGATTTTCTGCGTAAGTGTTGTTTTTCCCGCTCCGCTTCTGCCCATGAATATTATTCTTTTCATGTTTTTGTTATATCGCAGACTGTGAATCCGAGTTTCGATTCGCAATAATTACAGACAGCTCTGAGCGCTTCTTCAACCTGTGATACAGTTCCCGTCACAATCAGCGTTCCGCTGAAGCGGTCTACAAACCCTAGCTCTGCTCCTGATGTCTTAATGGCGATATCTCCTGCAATTATAGCGGTTTCACTCGGTGACATTGTCACTATTCCGATTGCACCGCTGTGCTCAGCCGCCGGGTCAAGTCCCAGTTTCTGATAAAGTACCTCATCAGGATTTGCGATTATGTGGGCAATTGTAATCTGCTTACCGGGAACAAGCTCCTGTATTATACGCATTCTGTCACGAAGTTCGTCCATATTTTAACCTCCTATAAGGACAGTCAGTCCTGTCTTTTCGGCTATACTTTTCAGTTCTTCTATTCTTTCCTTGCTGTGAAGCTCCGCATGAGCCATTTCATACGTCCTGCCAAGCCCTGTATATTTATCAGTACCAAGTCTGTGATACGGAAGCAGATGAAGCTCGCCTACTGTACCGAGAGATGCGGTAAACTCAGATATTGCTCTGATTTGCTCATCCGAATCGTTCACTCCCGGAATTACAGGAACACGAATTGTAAGGCTTTTCGCATCCTTTGCAAGAAGCTTTGCATTTTCAAGGATACGTTCATTGCTCACTCCTGTATATTTCTTATGTACTTCGGAGTCCATGTGCTTTATATCCATAAGGTAGTAGTCTATGTACTCAAGTGCAGGTTTTATTTTTGAATATTCCATACAAGAGGTAGATTCAACAGCAGTATTAATACCGTTTCCCTTTGATGCACGGAGTATCGCTTTTGAAAACTCAGGCTGACAGAAGCATTCACCGCCCGAAAGCGTTACGCCGCCACCGGAACGTCTGTAGTACACTCTGTCTTTCGTGATATCTTCAAGAAGCTCCCTGACAGTAACATCTCTACCGATTATTTTCGTCTTTCCGTCCGTTACCATTGACTGAATTGCATACTCCTGAGATTCAGGGTTACAGCACCATTTGCAACGAAGCATACAGCCTTTCAGGAATATTATCGTCCGTATCCCGGGACCGTCATGAACAGAAAACCGCTGAATATCAAATATTCTGCCTTTTTCGTTTAAATAGTTCATACCTTTTCCTTCCTTAAATTGAGAGAAAACCGTTCAGATTACTGCCTGAACAAGCGACGGTGTATGTTTTTTATACTCCGAGCTTTTGAAGGCGGTGATATGGGCGGTTTTATCCAATTTAAAAACCTCGTTGTTCTGTTCGGTTTATTATATCATCTTGTAAAGATTTTGACAAGGTTGTAAACAACGCACTGTAGCCTGCAACTCTTACAACAAGACTCTTATAATTTTCAGGGTGCTTCTGAGCATCTATAAGCGTTTCACGGCTTACGACATTGAACTGCATATGACTTCCCTTGCGGTCAAAGTAACCTCTTATAAGATTTATAAAGCTGTCAATCCCCGAAGCACCTTCAAGTGCCGCAGGATGGAACTTCATATTAAAGAGTGTTCCGTTTGAAGCTATATAATGGTCAAGTCTCGATACGGAGTTCGCAGAAGCCGTAGGACCGTTTATATCCTTGCCTGCCGAAGGGCTTACACCATCAGCAACAGGTGTATGCGCATATCTTCCGTCAGGCGTTGCTCCTGTCTGCGCACCGAGCGGTACGTTTGCAGAAACAGGATAAAGTCCTGCCTGATACATGCCGCCTCTTGGGTTTTTGTACTTTTCAAGCGGTCTTGTATATGTATAGGCAACGTCTCTTGCGAATGCGTCAACTTCTTCTATGTCATTTCCAAATTTCGGTACTTCATTAAGCATATCACGGATTCGTGAATGTTCGGAGCTTCCGCCTTCGGAAACCTTCTTATATATATCTTTTATCTGTTCTTCGTTTACCTGAACGCCGCTTGCGGCAAGCTGTTTTACTATCTCAACAGTTGTATCCGTTGCCGAGCCGTCATCCTTTCCGAAGTTATGTTCAAGTGCGGATTTAAGCTGTTTCATTGTGATTTTCTTCTCATCAAACACAAGCTTTTTAACAGCATAGAGCGAGTCTGCCATATTGGCAACACCGAATCCCTGAGGGCCTGTGAAATTATAAACAGCTCCGCCCTCCTGCATTGATTTTCCTTTTGCTATACAGTCATCTATCATTGACGATACAAACGGAAGCGGACATCTTACTCCGTGCGCTGTATCAATAGCATTATCGGCATTTACAAGAAGCTCTATCATGTAATCCATCTGCTTTTTATATGCGTCATAGAACTCTTCAAAGGTACTCATGCGTTCAACATCGCCTGTCTGAATACTTATCTGCTCGCCGTTATCGACTCCGTTTGAGAACACAAGCTCAAGCGGTCTGCACATATTGAAGAATGCCGCATCATGCCAGCCGTCCGTTTTACCTGATTTCTGAGGCTCAACACAGCCTATTATATTGTAGTCTCTTGCATCGGCAAGTGTAAGGCCGCGGCTTACAAGCGACGGAATAATCACTTCGTCATTATAGTACGCAGGAAGTCCGATACCTGTTTTTGTGAGCTCTGCTGCATGAGCCATAAGCTCGTACGGGGTTCCGTTCCATACTCTTACCGAGAGTGACGGCTGAGGAAGATTAACGTGCATTGATGCCGTTATACACATAAACGAAAGGTCGTTTGTTGTGTCGTTTCCTTCTTCGTCCTGACCTCCGACAATAAGGTTCTGGAACAGACTGTAGCCCGCAAAGCCTTCTGCAGAAGCCGCATCACGTACCTTGTTAAGGTCGTTAAGCTTTACCCATATACAGTCAATAAGCTCCTGAGCCTGCTCACGTGTTATAACGCCCTTGTCAAGGTCGTTTTTATAGTAAGGGTACATATATCTGTCAAAACGTCCCGGTGAAATTGAGTGTCCGCTCGATTCCGTCTGAATGAGCATCTGAACAAACCAGAACGACTGACAGGCTTCATAGAAGCTCTTTGCACCGTTTTCGGGAACTCTGTCACAGTTTCTTGAAATCTGCATAAGCTCCTTTTTACGTGTTTCATCACCACATGCTTCAGCCATTTCAGCGGCTAATCTTGCATAACGCTTTGCATAATGAATTGCCGCATCACAGCACTCTATAACACTTTCAAGAAATGCCGAACGTGCGGAATAATCACCGTCACCCGGACGGCAGTTTGAGAGTGCCTTTTTAGCCTTTTTTGAAATTCCGGAAAAACCTATTCTCAGAACCTCATCATATTTAACCGTAAAATGACCTACTCCGTTATAGAAGTAATTACCCGGAGTGAAAATATTATGCTCTATTGCACGAAGTGCTTCGGGCGCCATATAAGCCGTAGCAAGCTCGCTTGTGGTTTTGCCTTTCCAGTATTTGAAGCATTCGCTGAGTCTTACCTTTGTTTCTTCCGATATGTAAAACGGGTCTGCGCTTCTTGTTTCAAGAGTATCAAACTCCGATTCAAGCCATTCAAAAGAATACTCAGGAAACGCCTGACAGCTTCTCGGCTTTATTGCATTTGAACCTACTACAAGTTCATTGTCTCTTATTATAATAGGTAAGCTTTCACAGATATCCCTGAAAGCATGAGCACGTCTTTTTATAATCGGCTCACATTCGCTTTTCTTATACGATTCCGTAAGGATAACAGCTCTGTCCGCTTCAACCTGAGGCATTTCGGCAAACAATGCTTCTTTAAGCTTATCTATACGGTCACTTTTGGCAACCTGTTCTTTATAAAACTTTTCCATATAAATCTGCCTTTCATATAAGATAAAAGTTAGAAAACAAAAACAATACATTTTAATTATATACCATAAAAAAAGAAAAGTCAATAGTTTTTCCAAAAAAATAAACAAAAAACACAGAAAATAAAAGATTTTCAAAAATCTCCGTATTAGTTTAACCATAAAAATGCATAATATGAAATAGACAAACTTGCCATATTCAACAAAGTTTGTTAAATCCACTTTACAAACTTGACATTTTACGCACACTTTGTTATAATCATTATATAAACTTTCGGGATGGTGAATTTATGATACCAAGAGATAATTATATGAATCTTTTAATATCTTTCAGAGACAAACAACTTATAAAAGTTGTAACAGGTATCCGAAGATGCGGAAAATCAACTCTATACGAAATATACAGAGATTATCTGAAAAGCACAGGTATACCGGATAATCAGATTATATCAATAAATCTTGAAAATCCTGAATATGACGAAATCAGAAGCGCGCGTGACCTTTACGATTATGTAAACGAAAAACTCGTTCAGGATAAAATGAACTACGTTTTTCTCGATGAAGTGCAGAAAATTATAAACTTTCAGGAAGCTTGCGACGGATTGTATATAAACAAAAACGTAGACCTGTATATAACCGGCTCAAATGCCAATATCCTTTCAGGCGAGCTTGCAACACTTCTTTCAGGGAGATATGTGGAAATAAAGATGCTTCCTCTGTCTTTCAGGGAGTTCATTGCCGGATTAAATGACAAAACGGATTTGTCAAGGAAATACCGTGAATATATTGAAAACGGTTCGTTCCCGTATATATTGGAGCTGGAAGGAAAAAAAGCTAAATCCATATATCTTGAGGGCATATACAATTCCGTTGTCCTTAAAGATATTGTATCAAGAAAAAAAATTCTCGATGTTCCGGTGTTGGAAAATGTCATTCGTTTTATATTTGATAACATTGGCAATCCGACATCAGCAACAAAAATCGCAAACGCTCTGACATCATCAGGGAGCAAAACAAGTGTCAGCACCGTAGAAAACTATCTGAGAGCTTTACAGGAAAGTTTTATTATCTACAAATCAGAACGTTATGACATAAAAGGCAAACAACTTCTTGAAACCGGCGGAAAGTATTACGTTGCAGATATTGGTCTGAGATACTATCTGCTCGGAACAAAAAGAGCAGACAGAGGACATATTCTTGAAAATATTGTTTATCTGGAACTGCTCAGGCGAGGATATGAGGTATGCGTCGGAAAGCTGGGAACATCAGAAGTTGATTTCATCGCTACAAACGACGAGGGAATTGAATATTATCAGGTTGCCTACACGGTAGCAGACGACACAACGCTTGAAAGAGAATTGAAACCCCTTGACAGTATAACTGACCATAACCCCAAATATCTTCTTACCATGGACGACGAACCACTTACATCACATAATGGTATAAAACAAATAAATGTGCTCGACTGGCTTTTAAATTAAAATAACTTAAATGATGTATAATGAGAAAAACGAAAGGGGATTTTACAAAAATGAAAGCAAAAGCATTGATAGAAAAGCTTTTTTTATCAGCTACAGAAAAAGATTTATCGAAGGGATGCGACCAACTGATAGCAGGAAATCCGGAAGCTGAGGTTTCCAAAGTCGCAGTGACTATGTTCGCAACTCCGAATATAATAAAGCAGGCACACGAATGGGGCGCAGAGCTTATTATCACTCACGAACCCACTTTTTACGACCATCTTGACAGAAAAGAAGATGAGAAAATCCAGAACGAAAAAAGAAAGCTGATTGACGACTTAAACATGACAATTTACAGATACCACGATCATCCCCATGCTGCGGTACATGATGAAATAGCGGCAGGAGAAATCGAAAAAATGAATTTTGACTGCGACATAGAATTTACTAAAACATTTGACCTTCTTCGTATGCATCTTAAAAAGCCGATGACACCTGTTGAGGTTGCATCACAAATCGAAAAGAACCTTAATATAAAACACGTCCGTATATGCGGAACACGTGATTTGCCATGCAGCGAAATATCAGGAATGTTCGGTACACCGGGCGGTCTTATGGAAGAGCTTCAAAGCGACGAATGTGAAATCCTTATCGTCGGTGAAGCATGTGAATGGTCTCTTGCTGAATACGCACGTGACTGTGCTGAGCTCGGACACAAAAAAGCTCTCCTTATTCTCGGACATGCGGGCTCAGAACGTGACGGAATGATGTGGGTAACAGAAAAATTCGCAAAATTAATTCCCGAAATAAGCTTCAGATATTTCGAATGTGGTGAAGTGTACACCTATACAGAATGACATTTTATGCGCTACTTGCACATTAAATGGCTAAATCCGACCCGAAAAAAATCTTCCTGAAAGGATTGACAAACTATCATTGTAATGATATAATAATATTGTAACATCGTAATGATACAGGAGGTATATATGAATACAATGACTTTATTGCACGGAACTGACCACATTATAGAGGTGCCGGATATAAATATAGGAAATAAACATAATGATTACGGAAAAGGCTTTTACTGCACACGCTCAGAGGAAATGGCAAAGGAATGGGCTTGCAAGCAAAACACAGACGGATTTATCAATCGTTATGAATTAAATACAGAAGGACTTAAAATCTTAAATTTAATGGACGGAAATCATACTGTTTTGAATTGGATTGCGCTGCTACTTAAATATCGCACATTTAAGCTGAGTTCCGAAATTGCCGTTGATGCAAGGGATTATATTATAGAGCATTATTCTGTTGACACATCAAGCTATGATGTGATTGTTGGTTATCGTGCTGATGATTCATATTTTCGATATGCAGAGAGCTTTGTATCAAACGGACTTCCGCTTCGCGGCTTAAATCAGGCATTAAAGCTCGGCAAGCTTGGAGAACAGACTGTTTTGGTATCGCAAAAAGCATTTGAACAGATTAATTTTACAGACGCATCCCCTGTTGATAGGAGCATATACTATCCAAAATTTCTTGACAGAGATACGACAGCAAGAAAAACATACCGTCAGGAAATCAAAAAAAGCAAATCCTACCGAAATGATATTTTTGTAATGGATATACTGAGAGAGGAGCTGAAAAATGATGACCCACGCATACAGCGAATTATATTTGAATGATGCAAAGGAATGTCTTGCAGATATGCTTGACTATGCCATAAACGACTGCGGTTTTAAAGCAGATTGGATTGCTTCGCTCTTTGTTACAACGGGATATGCACAAAAATTTGAAATCGGAAATCCTGCTGTACTTTCGGGAATGTCGGGTGTAGAGCTTGCCCGTGAAATTATAAAAAAAGCGTATAAGGATAAAAAAATACCCACCGCTATAAACAGCCAAGATGCTTCTCCCGAATATTGGTCAGGCTGGGCACTTGCTGAATATCAGTGGGCTTCGGGACACCGCTTCAAGGATATTTTTGAGCGCGTTCCGCTGTCTGAAATTATTAATATGTATTCCGTATATCACGAAATGGATATAACACAGTTTATAGACAGTATGGAGAGCTTTTATAACAAAACCGAGCTTGAAACAAAGCTGAAACGCATCCGTGAAAGCAGAGGAATATCACAGTCCGAGCTTTCCGAAATGTCGGGCGTTAAACTCCGTTCAATCCAAATGTATGAACAAAAAGTCAATGACATTGACAAAGCACAAGCTCAAACCCTTTACAAAATCTCCCGTGTTCTCGGTTGTAATATTGAAGATATACTTGAAAATCCTATGAAGTAAGGAAACCTGTTCAAAGGGGATTTTAGTTTTAATTTTCTTCTTCGGTAAAGTATGCTCTTCCCGTAAACGCCTTGAACGCTTCGTCGAGCTGGTCATCAGACATAACTTCAAGCTCACCGAAAACGTTGCTTATAGTAGTCTGGGTATTAATATCAAGAACACCGTACGGATATAGATTATTATCCTGCTGGAACAATTTTATCGCTTCCGTAAGCTCGCTGTCAAAATAATCGTCAATATCTCCATTATAGTACATCATAAGATAAAGTCTTTCCTTTGCGGCACGAACATTGACATCAGTATCGCCTTCAAACCATTTCTGTTTCTGAGTAAATGACGTATACTTCTTTGTGTCGATTTCAGTTCTTTTGTTTTCTATTTCAAAATCAGGAGTTATTCCCACATCTTGGATACTGTTTCCGTCACGTGTTTCATACTGTCCGACAGTAAGCTTGAAAACTGAACCGTTTGAAAGAGGGAAAGTCGTCTGTATTACACCTTTTCCGTAGGTTTCTGTTCCGTAAAGCTTTCCGGCACCTGACTCCTGCAGTGCACTCGCAAGAATTTCAGCCGCACTTGCTGTATGCTCGTCCACCAATACATTAAATTTGTATTTAGTTGTTTTTAATTCAGAATAGAAATCTTTGTTCATAAAAGGCTGTCTGTATCTTGTACTGATTATCTTACCTTCCGGAACTATCATTTTTGCAATATCAACAGCACAGCTGAGATATCCGCCGCCGTTACCTCTGAGGTCAAGAATTATATTTGTTATTCCGTCTGCATCTACCTTGTCAAGAGTTTCCTTAAACTCAGATGCTGTGTGGTTAGACATATCAACAATCTGAATATACGCAACTTCGTCATCAAGCTTTGAATAAATAACCGTACTGTTATTAACCTCAGCACGTGTAATGGTATAAGTAAACTCTTCACTGCCGCGAAGCACGGTAACGTTTACAGTCGTTCCAAGCTCTCCGACAATCATATTACGTACAAAATTAAGGCTTTCGCCCTTTACATCAACACCGTTGACCTTTGAAATTTTATCGCCCGGCTCAATTCCTGCCTTAAGTGAAGGACTGTCAGCAGTAAAGCCTGTCACTTCAACATAGTCCTCACGTTTTTCTATACTTACGCCAATTCCGTAAAATGTTCTGTTGATATCATTCACGAATCCCTGATACTCCTCAGCCGTGAAAAATTCACTGTACGGATCAAGAGATGACAGCATATCTTTTAAAATCGCAACAAGCTTTTCATCGTCACCGTCAAGGTACTTCGAAAGTGCTCTTACCATTATATCAAAGTCATCCAACGAATCATCTATATAATAGGTTGCTATATAACCTGCAACCTGTTCAAATACGTCATATTCCTCACTTGGTACAAACTCAGCAAACGCATTACTTCCCGTGAGAAATAACGTTACTGCCGAAAGTATGGCAGTTAATCTTTTTTTAATCATGTTCCTCTCCTTGAATTGTAATAACAACATTATTCTCAAAATCCTGTCCTGCAAGAGACATTCTGTAATCAAGACAGATTTTGCCGCCGTTTTCATCAAGAGCAGTAAGAACTCTTGACGGCTTAATCACCATAGGCATTTCACCGTACGGCATCTTGTAAACTGTTTTATATACCTTACCGCTTTCATACACAAGCCGTGTACTGTAAGTGCCGTTACGGCATATTTCGACCTTGCCGTAGGTCGCATGCACAACAGTTTTTATATTCTTGTCAAGCGTATCCGAAGTTTCATCATAGTATATGTGAAATGTATCGTTTTTAAAGAACATCTTACCACTGTATTTATTCACATAACTCGTTTTATCACCGTCAGAAGCCTGAACTGTTTTTATTTCAATTTCTACATTCTTCGAAAAATTTTCCATCACTTCTGTCTGCTCTCCGCAAGCTCTATCAATTTATCAAGAAGCTCTGCATATTCAATCCCTGCAGCTGCCCACAGCTTAGGATACATGCTGATACTCGTAAATCCGGGCATTGTATTGATTTCGTTAAGGATTATCTTATTATCGCTGTATCTTACAAAGAAATCGACTCTCGACAAGCCGGAACCGTCAAGAGCTTTAAATGCCTTCACGGCATACTCCTTGATTGCGGCTCTGATTTCAGGCGAAACATCTGCCGGAATCTGAAGCTTTGTTGTACCGCTTTTATATTTTGCATCGAAATCGTAAAACTCAACTTCGGGAATAATCTCTCCGACTTCTCCTGCTTTCGGCTCTTTGTTTCCGAGAACGGAACACTCAACCTCATGCCCGTCAATATTCTCTTCAACGAGAACCTTTCTTCCGAACTCAAGAGCATATCTTATAGCCTTGTCAAGTGCTTCTCTGTCAGATGCCTTGCCGACACCGACAGACGAGCCTGTAGATGCTGGCTTTACGAAACACGGATATCCGAGCTTCGCTTCAATCTCTTTAATTTTCAAATCAACATCATCAACATCAGTAACCGTTACCCAGTCCGCCTGAGGTATTCCCGCATCTGAGAACACAATTTTTGTAAGTGTTTTATCCATACCGTTGGCACTTGCCGCAACGCCCATACCGACATATTTTATTCCGCTCAGCTCAAACAGTCCCTGAATAGTACCGTCCTCACCGTATTCTCCGTGAAGAACAGGGAATATCACGTCGATTTTTATTGTTTTTATTCCGTCAACATCCCATACGAGAATACCACCATCTGAAGTGTCGGGTGAGATAACAGCTTTTTTCAGGCAGTTGGATTTGTTTTTCCAGTCACCGCTTTCAATACTGTCTACATCTCCCGTATAAAGATACCATTTACCGTCCTTTGTGATTCCTATTGTATGTATATCGTATTTGCTTCTGTCAAGATTTCTGATAACAGAGGAAGCCGAAATGCATGAGATGTCATGCTCAGGTGATTTTCCTCCGAAAATAACACAAATAATTTTTTTCATAATACTCTTCCTTACTTATTCACTATTCCCTATTACCTATTACTTATTATAATACTACCTTTTTATAAAAATTTCAAGTCTTTTTGAGTAAATTAATAAAAAATTTAAAAACAGGAGTTTTCGCACTCCTGTTTTTAATCAATACTGAATGTTTCCGTTCATCTGTTTTACATATGCGTCATATTCTTTATCAAGCTTTTTGGACGCACTTAACCCTGCAGCACCTGCCGCAATAATAAGCCATGAGCTTGCTCTTCCGGAAGTTATCAGCGAATAAACACATCCCACAACCCCCAGAACAGTCAGTCCTATAGCACATCCCTTGCTTTGTTTCGTGTGAATCCCTGCTGACAAAATAACCATAAGAATAATCTCAATTAAAACCGGAATTATGTATCCGAGAATTCCCGTATCAAGGTATTCTGCTATTACAGCAAGAGAACCGACACTTACTACAAGAGACAATCCTGCACAGACATAACCGATAATGCCGGCAGTCTTAAATCCTTTTTTTACATCAGGAGAAGCATAGTTTTCTAAAAACACTTCCTTTGTTACAGGTGTTCTTACACCGGTTCCGTAATTAGGAAACGGTTGCTGTACCCTCGGCTGAGCCGCACCGCAAACGTTACAGAAAGCGGCATTGTCATCAGGTATTGAAGCTCCGCAGCTGTTACATATTTTCATAAAAACTCCACCTTTCTAACTACAAATAGAAAAACATTTTCCTAAGTGTAAATTATATCAGAAATTATTCCGACAATCAATTAAAATCAGAATTTTCGACACAATATACAATATAACGTTTGTTTCAATGTTTAAAATGACATTAATAATCTTCTTTTTAACTTCAAAATAATTGACAAAATATATGAAATGTGATATACTTATGTAAATTCATGTTTATAACTGAAAGGACATTAATGTGAGCACTGATTTTTTACCTGTCAGCAGACAGGACATGGACAAGCGCGGCTGGAGTCAGCTTGATTTTCTCTACATTGTCGGAGATGCATATGTCGACCACCCAAGCTTTGGTCATGCAATAATATCAAGAATACTTGAATCACACGGCTACACTGTCGGTATTGTACCGCTTCCCGACTGGAAGAAAAAAGATGATTTCTTAAAGCTCGGAAGTCCCCGACTCGGTGTTCTTATAACAGCCGGGAACATTGACAGCATGGTAAACCATTACACAGCCGGAAAGAAAAAGCGTTCTGATGATGCATACGCTCCCGGAAACAAAGCAGGGCAGAGACCTGACAGAGCAACAATAGTTTACTGTAACCGCATACGTGAGCTGTTTCCCGGAGTTCCGCTTCTGATAGGCGGAGTTGAAGCAAGTCTCAGACGTTTTGCACATTACGATTACTGGGACGACAAGGTACGCCGTTCCGTGCTTCTCGATTCACGCGCAGATATTCTTATGTACGGCATGGGCGAACGTCAGGTTGTTGAAATAGCTGATATGCTTGCGGCAGGCATACCTGTGGAGGAAATAAAGCATATCCCCGGAACGTGTTATTTGTCGGACACACCTGACAGTGACGGAATAATTATCCCATCGTTTGAGGAATGTGTTTCGGATAAACGGAAATATGCTGAGTCATGCAAGCTTCAATACTATGAACAGAACCCATATACCGGAAAAACTCTCGTTCAGAAACACGGTGATAAATATCTTATACAAAACCCACCTCAGACACCGCTGACTACCGAAGAACTGGACAACGTGTATTCACTGCCTTATATGCGGACATATCACCCTATGTACGAAAAGTACGGTGGAATTGAAGCAATAAAAGAGGTAAAATTCAGCATCACTGCGAACAGAGGCTGTTACGGTGGCTGTAACTTCTGCGCCCTTGCGTTTCATCAAGGCAGAATAGTAACTTCAAGAAGTGTTGATTCTGTTGTCAGGGAAGCAGAGCTGATGATTCAGGACCCTGAATTCAAAGGATATATCCATGACGTAGGCGGTCCGACTGCAAACTTCACAGGCAGCAGCTGTGACAAGCAACAAAAACTCGGTGCCTGCAAAAACAAACAGTGTATGTTCCCGTCAGTATGCAAAAATATGAAGGTTCATCACGATAAATACCTCGATATGCTGAGGAAACTAAGAAACCTGAAAGGTGTTAAAAAAGTGTTTATCCGTTCAGGAATACGTTTTGACTACGTAATGGCAGATAAAAATGATACATTTTTCCGTGAGCTGTGTGAGCACCATGTAAGCGGTCAGCTTAAAGTCGCTCCGGAGCATGTATCAGATAATGTACTGAAATGTATGGGTAAACCCGAAAACAAGGTTTACAACGCATTCTCAGATAAATTTTACAGAATAAACAAGAAAATCGGCAAAGAGCAGTATCTCGTACCGTATCTTATGTCAAGTCACCCCGGAAGTACCATGGGCGATGCAGTACGGCTTGCGGAATACCTCAATGCCCACCGCATAAACCCACAGCAGGTTCAGGACTTCTATCCGACTCCCGGTACTATATCAACTTGTATGTTCTATACAGGGCTCAATCCGTTCACAATGGAAAAGGTATACGTTCCGAAGTCACCCAAGGAAAAGGCAATGCAAAGAGCTCTTCTGCAATTCAGAAGACCTGAAAACCGAAAACTTGTTTATGAAGCGCTAAAGATTGCGCACAGAGAAGATTTAATAGGTTTCTCGGACAGATGTCTGCTGAGACCGGAAAGAAGCCAAAATACAGGGAGGAATAATAATGGCAAAACTGTTACTGGGAAAAGAAGTTTCAAAGAGAATAAAGGACGAGCTCAGAAACGAAGTAGAAGTATTAAAGGAAAAAAACATTAATCCGGGACTTGCGGTAATCATAGTAGGTGACGACCCGGCAAGCCGTATATATGTAAACAATAAGAAAAAAGCATGCGAGGAATGTGGAATCTATTCAGAAGAATACGCACTCCCGGGCGAAACAACCGAAGAAGAGCTTTTAAAGCTTATAGACGAACTTAACAAAAGAAAAGAAATATCCGGAATACTCGTTCAGATGCCTGTACCGAAGCACATTGACGACAAAAAGGTAATTGCCGCAATCGACCCGTCAAAGGACGTTGATGCATTCCACCCGGTGAATGTAGGTAAAATAATGGTAGGAGATTTCGATTTTGTACCTTGTACACCGGCAGGCGTAATGGAGCTTATCGCAGAATCAGGAATCGACGTTTCAGGAAAGGAATGTGTTGTAGTCGGAAGAAGCAATATTGTAGGCAAACCGATGAGTATGCTCCTTCTCCACAAAAACGGAACAGTTACAATTTGTCATTCAAGAACCGTTGACCTGACAGAAAAAACAAAAAATGCAGACATTCTTGTTGCCGCAGTCGGAATTCCGAACTTTATCAAAGGTGATATGATTAAACCCGGAGCTGTTGTAATAGATGTCGGAATAAACAGAATTGCCGAAAAGAAGATTGTCGGAGACGTTGAATTTGAAAGCGCAGAAAAGGTTGCTGGCGCAATAACACCCGTACCGGGCGGTGTCGGACCTATGACAATTGCGATGCTTATGAAAAATACTGTTAAAGCGGCAATAATTCAGGCGGAAAATTAATATTAAACAGCCTGAGCAACCTTTTTTAATCTTGGTTGCTCAGGCTGTTTTATGCAGGTGAATTATAATATATCCTGACAAATTACAATTCCTCTACTCCTCAATACACGCAAAAACAAGTCTTGCATTTTCTTCAAAAATCTTATTAATCACACTATCCGGCAACGGATTTTTCCCTTTACCGATTTCCACAGTGAATCCAGCCTTTCCGAACTCCTTTATAAACCAGTCCTTACATCCGCCGTACGATGCCGTTCCCGTCGGATGCGACACTTCATATCCGCTTGCCTGTGCCATTTTTTCTGCTATCATTCTCGATTTCTTTTCTTCCATCCCGTCAAAATCATAATATATTTCCTCACCCTGAGAATGAAAACATATAAGCAAATCAGCATTCACATTTCTGAGCAGTCCGCATATTGCTTTCGTTTCAGGCTCGCTTTCGGGGAACTCACCGCCAAAAAGCGACGGTGACGGTTTTTCGACCACTCTGTGCCACAGTGCATCATAGTTATGGTTCAGGTCAACACCGTTAGCATTCGCCTGCCACACCTTCCGGAAGCTGTGTATGCCGACACGGCTTATAAGCTGTCTGTGAAATTCGTCGGTTATATCAAGTCCGTTTACGGCTATGTCAACACCGTCAGGATTAACCATCGGTACTATGTACAGTGTAGTTTCCGAAAAGAACCTCCTTACATCATACCCGAACATCTCCTCTCCGGAAATAGCACTTTGTGTATATAAATCCGCAAACCTCATCAAAAAAAGAGACGTAATATATTCAAGACCATGGTGTGCGCCTGTTAAAACCGCCTTTTTCTTTCCGCGTCCGATTTTTATGCAATATATATCTCGTCCCATTACACTTGTACCAAGACTTGCCGCCTCAGCCGCAACCGGGTTCAGCATTTCTATATCTTTTTTCAGTATCTCATAGTTATACATCTGATATATCCCCCTTTTTATATATTATATTCAGATAAAGGCATGTTTATTACATAATGTAATAAACAATACCGCAAACTACGGAAGCAAGACAACCGAAAAGTATAACAGGTCCGGCAATTGTAAAGAGCTTTGCCCCAACACCTAAAACAAACCCCTCATTTTTGGATTCGAGAGCAGGAGATACAATAGAGTTTGCAAATCCCGTAATCGGAACTATTGTTCCCGCACCGGCATATTTTGCAAGCTTCGGATAAATATTAAGACCTGTAAGAAGCGCACCGATAAATATAAGTGTTATTGAAGTCGCTGTGGACGCATTCTCCTGCGTAAGCCCTGAAGACATATAAAGATTCAGAATAACCTGACCGACAGTACATATACTTCCTCCGAACAGAAACGCCATAACGCAGTCTTTTAAGACCGGAGATTTTTTAACTTTTCCTTTGACATATTCCCCATATTCCTTTTCATTCATGTTCATGTGCAAATCACCTTGTATTTCATGATAAATTTTATAAGTATTATACCTCTGTTTTTATTTAATATTCAAAAAATATGAACAGACTTTAAATTTTACCGAAAACAGGTTGAAATTTTTCACGATACGATATATACTGTAGGAAGGTGAAAAACTATGTTTGGATATGTAAATATACTCAAAGAAGAGCTTAAGGTTAAAGATTACCTTAATTTCAGGGCATACTATTGCGGTCTGTGCCATGCATCAGGCAAGCGCTGTTCGCAGATGTCAAGACTTGGTCTCAGTTATGACATGACTTTTCTTGCGATTTTGCTGAGTGCCTTGTCGAAAGACGTATCAGAATACCGTGAAAGCCCGTGCATCGCTCATCCTCTGCATAAGCGTAAATATATAATTAACGATTCTTGTGTTGACTATGCGGCAGATGCATCCGCAATTTTATACTACAGCAAGCTCAAAGACGATTTGCATGACGACCACTCACTGCGTGCGCTTATCGGCTGTGCAGCATTCCGCAGGGCATATAAAAAAGCTTCAAAACGCAACCCCGGTCTCGCAGAAGATGTAAAAACACACCTTGACGAGCTGTCTGTTCTTGAAAAGAACAATTCAAGCGATATTGATTTATGTGCAAACTGTTTTGCACTCATAACAGAAAAACTGTTTTCACCCGATTTCACAGGCGAAAACAAACGCCCTGCCGCATGGCTCGGATACAATATCGGACGGTGGATTTATATAATAGATGCTTTTTCTGATATAGAAAAAGATTTCAAAAAGAAAAACTTCAATCCGTTTTTGTCTGCATACAGCGGTTCGGATGTTGCGGAATACAAGAAAAAGCTCATTCCCAATCTGACGGTAAGTCTGACTTACACGCTTCAGAACGCCGCTTCGTCATTCGACCTTATGAAAATTTATAAAAACGGTGAAATACTTAAAAATATTCTTTATGAGAGTCTTAAGGAAAAACAAGATTCCATATTAACTGAAACAAAGGATGTGCATTGATTTTGAATCCATATGAGGTTCTTGGCGTCAGCGAAACTGCTGACGAGGAAACTATAAAAAAAGCATATAAAGAGCTTGTAAAAAAATATCATCCGGATAAATACGTAAATAATCCGCTTGCCGACCTTGCCGCTGAAAAGCTCAAGGAAGTAAACAAGGCTTATGATATGATTACATCAGGCAAATCAGGCTCCGGCAGAAGCAGCTCCGGATATTCGGGCGGATACTCAGGTACAAACGCAGGCGGAACAGATTTCCAGCAGGTTCGTATACTTATCAGCCGCCGTAACTATTCTGCGGCACTGCAGATGCTTCAGTCGATGCCGCACAATGCCGAATGGAACTACCTCACCGGTGTATGTAAAATAAATATGGGCATGTACGACTCAGGCATTAACCATATACGTACAGCTGTACAGATGGACCCAAATAATTTTGAATACCGTGCAACACTTAACAATATAGAAAGCAGAAATACGACATACAGACAATACAACACAGGCGGATGTGTAGGAAATGACCCATGCACATGCTGTTCAAATCTTATGATAGCAGACTGCTGCTGTGAATGTCTGGGCGGTGACCTTATTTCCTGCTGTTGAAAGTAATACTTTCAAAATAAGAAATTTTTAATCTGAAATCGCTGTGCGATTTCTTCCTTAACTTGCAGTACAAATTGCAAATTTCACTCGTATTTATACGAATTTCATCTGACAACAGTCAGATTTCACCTTTTGTCTGCAGACAAAAGATTTCACTGCAATATTGTCAAAATTAAGTTGACAGTATTGATGTTGACGGAGGTAGAAATGATTAAAACCCGTGACATGACAATCGGAGCAATGTGCTGCGGATTGTCGGTTCTGTTTTTATATATAGCAGCTCTGATCCCGACAGGAAGAGCTTCGGTTGCATTTATTGCAACGCTTATGCCGGCAATCGTCTGCGTTGAAAGCGAAAAGAAAATAACAGCGCTCATAAGTGGTATTGCCGCAGGCTTTCTTGCCGCAATACTTGTACCGAAAAGCGGTATGGCAGGACTTATAACAATATTTTTCTGCTGTGTTCTGTGTTATTATCCATGGCTTAAATCGGTAATCGAATCACTCGGAAAACTTATCGCTGAATGGATTATAAAGCTTGTATTTTTCACTGCAGTCTCGTTTGTTATTGACTTTACAGTGAAGAAAATCGGAATAGACGGCATAGAATTTAAAAACATAATCGTTATCGCAAGTATCGGTATATTAATCGTGTATGATTTTCTTCTGTCATATGTTATGAACTATTATATACGAGTTATATCACCGAAAATCAAAAAACGTTAAAAAGAAAGGCTATTGAAATTAAAATGAGTAAAAAAGAAAAAACAAAAGAACATATAACCTCTATAGGCGGTCAGGCAGTTATGGAAGGCGTAATGATGCGAGGTCCTCATAAAACGGCTGTTGCTGTCAGAAAGCCTGACGGAGAAATAACATTCAAGGTAGATGAAAACGGAACAAAAAAGAAAAATAAAATTCTTAAGTTCCCGGTTATACGCGGATGTGTAAACTTTATTGAAAGCATGATAATAGGTATAAAAGCACTTATGTTTTCAGCCGAATTTGTAGATATCGAAGACGACGAGCCGTCAGAAAGCAAGTTTGAAAAATGGCTTGAGGATAAGCTTGGAGACAAGATAAAGGATGTTGTAATATATTTTGCAATTTTCCTTTCACTTATAATGAGTGTCGGTCTTTTCATTCTTCTTCCGACTGTACTTACAAGAGGACTGGAGGCACTTCTCTCCGGTTTTGATTTTGCCGGGACAAAAGCTTTTACAAGTGTATGCGAAGGTGTTGTCAGAATGGTAATATTCCTCGGATACATGGCACTCGTTGCTCAGATGAAGGATATAAAACGTGTATTTGAATACCACGGTGCTGAACATAAAACAATCGCCTGCTACGAAGCCGGCGAGGAACTGACTGTCGAAAACGCAAGAAAATACACACGTTTCCACCCAAGATGCGGAACGAACTTCCTGCTTTTTGTAATGATTATAAGCATTATTCTGTTTTCATGTCTCCCGAAAACAGGAATAATTCTTCGCGTGCTGATGCGTCTTCTGCTCCTCCCTGTTGTTGCCGGTCTCTCATACGAGGTTATAAAGCTTGCAGGCAGAAGTAAGAATAAATGCGTATGTGCAATGACAAAGCCGGGGCTCTGGCTTCAGAGACTGACAACAAGAGAGCCGGACGACTCACAGCTTGAGGTGGCTATTGCTTCTATCTTAAAAGTAATACCGGAGGATAAAAACGACGATAAATGGTGATAAGAGATTTAAAAAATGAAATAAAAAAAATCCTGTCACTCAGAGATACAGAGCTTCTGATTACAGAGGCTCTTTCCATTTCTGTGACAGACTATATTTTAGGGGATTTTCGTGAAATTTCTGACAGTGACTACTGCCGTGTTACCGAAATGGCAAACCGTATAAAAAACGGTGAACCGCTTCAGTATGTTACAGGCGAAACAGAGTTCATGAGTCTCAGGTTTCACTTAAACCCGAATGTTCTGATTCCGAGACCTGACACCGAGGCTCTCGTTGAGAAAGCGATTTCACTCCTTGAAAATTTGAGCGCACCGTCAGTTTTAGACATCGGTACAGGAAGCGGATGCGTAGGCATAAGTATTGCCGCACATGTAAAAAACTCAGATGTGACTCTTCTGGACATAAGCGAAAAGGCTCTTGAAACCGCATCGGTTAATGCAAAGGAAAACAACGTTTCCGTAAAGCTCATTAAATGCGATATTTTAAATGACGTTCCCGATATGAAATATGATATGATTGTATCAAACCCGCCGTATATACAAAAAAAGGTTATTGACACACTCGACAGAAATGTACGTGATTTTGAGCCGCATCTTGCCCTTGACGGTGGAGAAGACGGGCTTGTTTTCTACAGACGCATTTCACATATTGCAAAATCAATACTGAATCCCGGAGGAATGATAGTATTTGAGGTCGGATTTGACCAGGCAGACGATGTCTCAAAAATACTAGCCGAAAACGGATTTTCAGAAATTGAAGCTACAAAAGACCTTTGCGGAATAAACAGAGTAGTTTCAGCAAAAAAACAGCAAAAAAACAGTACTTTTTTTCAAAAAAGTATTGACAATATTTTTTAATTATGTTATAATATTAAATATTGTTAATGCCGATGTGGCGGAATTGGCAGACGCCCGGGACTTAAAATCCCGTGGGAAGAAATTCCCGTACCGGTTCGACCCCGGTCATCGGCACCAGAAAAAAAGCATCAGTCTTGATACAAGATTGATGCTTTTTTTCAATGAAGCGTTCCCGGCGGAACATTAAGTCGCTATCGCTAATGAAGTTGCCTTCGGTAATGAAGTGTGCCTTGCGGCACATTCGAAACGCTTCGCTTCATAAATCTGCAGAGCAGATTTACTTCATGACGGCATAGCATTTCATACTTCGTCCTCCCCGCAGCGAGCCTTGTTTATCTCCTCATTAATTTCAGCTAAGGTCAAATCCTGAACATCATTAATTTTCGCCTGCTGTCTTAAAGTAAGAAATGCCTGCATTCCATCTTCCAAAGTTACGTCGCTCCTGTTTGAAACTATATCAAAAGGAATTCTTTTTTCGCGAACAACCGCCTTTGCAAAAATATTAAATGCTGTTGTTGCATTCATTCCAAAATCAGCACACAATACATCAAACTGCTTTTTTAAATTTTCGTCCATACGAACACTAAATGTTGCTTGTGCCATAGAAAACACCTCCTTGATATTATTATATACTAATTATATCAAAAAGTCAACACTTTCATTCTTTTAGGTTCTATTTTATATAAATTTATATAAAATATCATAATTTACAACAGTCTTTTTTAAATTCAATTTATGGTATTTGTGTATATAATTGCATCTGTATCTGAATCAAATACAACTACATTAAGACTGTTTGCATTCTTACAGTCAATGCTTCCTGAGAATTCACATGTAATTCCCTTTACCTTTTCAAGAGTCTGATAGGAAGCGCCTATAACAGCACCTGATTCATCTTTTACAACAACAACCATTTTAATGTTTTCGCTTGTTTCAGGAATGTATGTTACATCAAATTCAACAGAATTCTCACCAAGAACAACAGTTTCTCCCGGTTCTTCTTCTATTACAGGAGAAAGAATTACCGGTTCATAAGGAACGAGAGTAAGCTCACCTTCTGATTCATCGCCTGTAAGAAGATTTACCATTTTTGTTGTATCGTCAAGGTATACTGTCTTGTTACTGCTGTTAAGATTAGTAATAAAGATAAGATTATCACCCTTGTATTCTGTTGCCTTCACATCAACACCGGTTACAACCGAACCGGATGAGTCTTTAACGGAAACCACATCAAGTCCTGCTGTTCCAAGGGCAGTTGCGTAATTATTCACCGTCTGTGAAGATACATATATTGCGTTATCCTTAATATACTGTCTGTCATCTGTTGATTTGCTGATACCATATTCTGTATATCCCAGAGTATTTGAGCCATAAATAACAGCCTTGCCGCCTGCTCTCATATAATCAGCGATAGTCTTGACAGCGCCTTCAGGAATATATCTTACTTCTGGAAGAATTACTGCCTTGTACTTGTTCACATTTTCAGGGTGACGTTCTGTTACAAATCCTGTTTTAACACCGAGAGGAGTTACTGCGCTGTAGCAGTCCTTAAGTGCTTCTTCGTATTCGGAATACGTTGATATCCATCTTGATATTGTCATCTGACGTGATGCTTTAGAATAGAAGATAGCAACATCATTTTCCGCTGTACGGAGTGCGTTCAGCTCGTTATTGAGCCTTGCCATGTCAAGCATTGTTTTTGATGTAAGGTACATGCTGTAGGGCATATCATAGAAAAGACCTGTTGCACTATAGTCTTCCTGCCATGTCCAGAGCGATGAGCCGCTGCGTCCGTGAACAGCACCGCTTAAAAGAGAGTATCTCACATTCTGTGCCTGCTTGTCAGAGAAATCTGTGTTATTGTCTTCTATAACATGGTCTTCCGAGTTATAAACCGGCTTATCGGTAACAGATGAAAGGAAGTCGTACCACATCATCGTTGAAATCTGTGAGCCTTCACCATAGCTTGAATTATATATACAAGCATCGTTACCTGCTATGTCGCAGAATTCTGCAAACAATTCAGCATCTGTTCCTGCTCTAAGCTTACGGATTGAATAATCGTCAAATGTAAAAAGGTAATCCTGCATTTTTGAATGGACAGGTATTCCGTATGGTTTTATTATGTCAGCCATCATCTTGTGCCAGTTTGCAAATACTTCTTCATTGAACAAGGTATATTCATAAGACAAAGCACTTGCCTTCGGCTGAGCATCAGTATTTCCGTTCGGAATAGAAATAGCATCAAATGATATATATGACGAGCCATGTGCAGCATTCAAATTTTCTATAGTACCATGCTTTTTCTGAAGCCACTGTCTGAACAGCGGATTGTAAAAATCTGCTTTCAACACACTCTTATAATTCGGCTCATTCGAAAGACAGATACTGTCAACGCAGTCATAAGCTGAAATTATGGGAGCAATGAAGCTTACATAGTCACGAATAAACTTTTCAGCCGCCGGATAATTGATATTATATGTAAGGAATCCGTTATCCATTGCCATTTCCGGATATGCATTTTCCATAAATGTGGGCATATAGTGCGGTGAGATAAGCAAGTCAACAGAATATCCCTTTTCTTTAACTGTCTTAATATTCTCAAGCTTATTGATAAGAGGGTCTATTTCAAAATAATAGATTCCGTCATCTTCAATATCCGGATTTTTAAGAATATTCTCTCCGGTAGTCATTTCCTTGAATACAATGTTATCTAAATCGACAGTCACTGCATTTTCAACAACTATCATAAAGCATGTATAATTCTGCTCTGCTCCTGTTTTGAAACGTGAGCTTATATTATATGTCTGCTTCTGCGTTCCAACCTTTACATATTCTCTTTTATTCCATGAGTCCGGAAGAATAATAATATTCGCCTCTGCACTTGAAACTGCATCAAAAGATATGAGATAATTTGTATTCGGTTTTACAGGTACATTCTGGCTAATAAGTACATATGTATTCGGTTTTTCAGAAGCATTTACACGATTTGCGACACGCATAACATGGTTTCCGTCCGCTTCCGCAACAACAGATATATCGGCGTCACAACCGTTGTTTTTAAGAATCTTCCACATTGAAACATTTGTTTGACGGGCTACTGTTGACGGTCCTATTTCGTTCTGAATATTATTGCTTCCGGCTGTTTTAAGCATATCCGCATCATCGAATATCGAAGAAAAATGTCCGAAACCTACTGACTGAAACGGATTACCGTTTGCATCAGCAAATGAATTTCCTTTTACTGTTCTCTTGCTTGCATCAGGATAGCTGATAGCTCCCCAACCTGTTTTCTCACCATTTATAAATGATTCAAGAGATGTTTTTGTTTCATTGTAAATTCTGTCCATGCTCTGAGTGTTGTAGTTTTTCTGAGCTGTTGTTCTGTCGGAATTTGCCGCATCTCTGTCTTCAATGTCAGCAAATTTTTCAAAAACAACCGCCGCCGCTTTTTCGTAATCAACATTGTAGCCAAGACTTTCCGCTTGGGATACAAGACTGTTAAGCTCGTTCGCCTGGTCAATGCGTGCAGCATTTGCTGTTATTGAAAAAAACATTACAGATACGCAAATACTACTAATTATTTTTTTCATTTTGCTTCTCCTCCTATCCATTCACTTCTAAACTTCCCGGTTTATCCTATATAATTGTTATTTCAGTTTTTTCTACATTAATACTGTCTATCATATAATTTCTTCTGTCTACTACACAAACAGAAACAGTATTCATTCCGCATTTGAGAAGCTTGCTGTCAGTTATAGCTGTTATGATGAGCATTTCTGAAGGATTCTCACTATGGCAAGAATGTCTCAATGAAACAGGTTGATTTTCAGGCCAGAAAATTTGAGAATCAATATAGTGAAAATCAGTATTTAATTCTTTTATTTCTTCCCCATTCAAAAACACCCTGAATCTGTCACAGTCCTTCTTTGCGTTCGTAATTACAAGCTTTACACTTACTTTTCTGCCATTTTCATATTTCGGCTCAATTACGACAGGAATATCGAGCAAAGTTTCATCATTTGGAATTCCTGCCGGAAGAGGTGCAAACACATTATTACCACCACAGCCACTGAGATACGGATAACCGCCTCTTCTGTCTGCCACGTAACATGCCCGAAGCGTATTATCCTCCGCCCTTTCAAATTCTTTATAAAAATCGTAATACTCATCACCGGATGAGTAATAAATTTCATCCTCCGGCAAAAGCTTTTGCAATTCGCTGTACGGTGCCGGTGCATAATTAAACGCGACAATACCATCAACATTCTGTGCTTTCCAGTTTGACATCATGCCATGATAAAAATCAGCATTCTGAAAATGATACGCATCAGCTACATGCCATGTATCCCAACACGAATATATTTCCACAGATGTTCCTGATGTTATATTTTTATAGCCGACAATATCCGGATTGATTGTGCGTGAGCCTGCCACAATGAAGTCAACACAGCCTCTTTCAACCCAGCTTTCCACATCAAATCCGTCACAACGACACGCTTCAAGATTTTCCGGGAGCTTTGCTCCTACAACAATATCGCGACCAAGCTTATCCATACATTCCCTTAGTCTGCACATAAATCCGGTTGCACATTCACGCAGCTCCCATTGTCTGCCCACAGGCAAACATGGAAGATGCCTCAGATAATCAATACATATTCCGTCAAAATTGTACTTTTCCATCATTCGCACAAGATAGTCAAGCTTAAAGTCCTGCATACCCTCTGACGCAAGATTCCAGAGTCCGTTTTTCCACCATGTTTTGATTATCCAGTCGGGATTATCATACTTGATTTTATTTCTCCCCTCCGGAACAATGTTACCGTTTTCATCAAAATCCGGTGCAGGATTTTCTCTTTCCACCTCAGAAAATCTATGATGAAAATACGCCTTTATTCCCCGCTTATGGCATTCATCAATAATAATCTGCATCATGTCTATTCCGCGTTCTTTGAAAGAATAATAAGGAGAACGATTATTCGCTACTGTCTCCTGCTCCATGAAGCAGTCTGTCTCCCATAAGAATATATCTACATTACACTCTTGTACGTCAATACAGTAAAACAACCATTCAATAAACTTTTCCTTTTCTATTTTCCCAAGCGCGCCAACACTCGGATCCATCTGCAAAATAAACTTCATTTCCTTTACCTCACATATTAGTTTTCAATTTCAAGAAGAATTGGTGAATATGGTTCAAGTGTAATAACTTCTCCCTGGGCTGTCTGACTACGAAGCTCCTTTGAAGCTGTGATAATCTTACCGCCAACTTCAATCTTTACATTTTTAGTTTCACCTATATTGTAGTTATTGATATTAATGTAGAGCTTTCCGTCTTTTGTTCCGTGGAGCCATTCAATATTATCGGTTGTCTCTCCGCTCTCGGCATCGACAAGACGTACGTACTGCATATTGTTTTCTCTGAGGAATTCCTCAACATAGTCGCAATACTCAACATCTGTAGGCTCTGAAAGGAAGTACCCATCCGGCTTACATGGGTAAACCTTAGCTTTTGAAAGAATGTTCTTTACAACAGCTTCGTCATTCTTTGTATTTGTTTCTTCCGTAAGCTGTAAGCTGTCTTCACCGAGGATAAGAACCTTTCCTCCGTTTTCGACAAACTTGTTGATTTCGGCAACCGCGCTTGCCTTACAGTGAACCGCTCTCGGAATAATAAGCACCTTACATTCTGAAAGCTTTCCGATAATCTCTTCGTTCAGAATATGCGGTCTCTTACCGTTATAGGCAACAGCTTCATATGTTTTATAAACTGAGTTCATGTACTCAGGCTGATATATACGTGAAGAAATCGAATAGAGAATAGCAACATCTCGTTTTTCATTCTTAATCGCACTTACTTCGAAGGCATATCTTGCAAGGTCATTATTTACATGAGAAACCTCAGCAACACAGTCCGGACGGTCAAGGAAAAGTCCGTTAAATACAGATGTAGTATTTCCTCCCGCACGTTCCCATGTCCATATATCGGAAATCGTTCTTCCATGTACCGCACCCTGCCACAGGTCTGTTTCAACAAAGTCTGCATAGAAATCGTTATAGGTCGAATCCTGGTCAAATATGATATGGTCTTCAGTATTTGCAACAGGTGCATTGCGAAGCGAAATCTGATAATCGTAATAGAAGCTCTTTTCAAGCTCGCCTTCTTCACCTGACATTACCCAGTTCGGGAACAAAATAGCGTCGTTGCCGCTGATTTCACAGAACTCTGCGTGAGGCTCAGGATTCATACCGAATGCTGTTTTATAACGTCTGTCAACACCCTGATGGTCATGCTCACCGGTAGTTGTCATTATCTTGACATTAACAGGAACATCAGTGTATTCCCTTATAATATCCTTCATAAACAGATACCAGCTCTGGAACTGTTCATCTGTAAAGAGCATATAATCATAATACTGCATATCATAGCTCTGAGTAAGCGGCATAGTAATTTCAGAGAAATCGTTATACTGTCTTGCCCATGCATCATTCAGTCTTTCAATAGTGCCGTATTTATTTTTAAGATACTCTTCCCATCTCGGCTGATAGAAGCCTGTATTTCCCGCAGGTCCGAGATGCGGTTCATTCGCAAGTGTAATTGTCTGAATAGATTTCTTGTCTTTTATAAGAGGCAAAATAGCTCTTAAATACTCTTCTATATATTGTCTTGCAATGTCAGAGTTTACATTATAATTAGGGCTTGTGTGCTGTGTTCCGGGGTACAGCTCAGGATACTTATCTTTAAGTCCGTCGGTAAGATAATGCGGAGAAATAAGAAGTGTCAGAGCCGCATTATTCTTTTCAGCATCATTTATCCAGCCGAGCATTGTCTGGAAATAGTGATAGTTAAGCTCCCAGAAAATTGTGTCGTCCTCATTTTCAAAGCCGGGGTTTTCAAGAAGGTTTACATCAGAGCCTTCTTCATATACATACACATCATCTATGTAACATTCTTCCATAGGTCCGTCAATAGCAAGCTTGAAGATTGCAAACTCCTGATTTTCACCGGTTGTGAACGTTGACTCTATATCTGTCCAGTCTGATACATCTTCAGGGAGAAAATTTCTGTTATCAAAATTGTTAAGCGTATACCAGAATCCGATTGCCTGTCTTGCCTTTATCTTAAATCCGAATCTGTACGTTGTATTCGGCTTTACGAGAAGTGACTGCGTAAGTGATGCAAACACATTCGGCTGTACAGCGGAAGTATTTGAAAGCGAAAGTGCTTTATTTCCGCTTGCCTTCTGAACATCGGTTACGGTAGCCTTTGCTTTTGCACCGTTTACTTCAAATGCCCAGTTCGGCACGTCGCCTCTCCATCTCAGCAGCGTACTCGGTCCCACTTCAAGCTGAAGTGTGTTAAAGCCGTAATCCCTGAATTCAGGTATTGTTTTTGCGATAGTTCCGAAATGACCGAAACCAATAAATGTTGTGGGCATCTCAACGATTGTACCGTTAATTTCATTTGTTGCATATATTTCACTTCCGACAATTTTGTCATTGCCTGTTACAACATAGTTCGGTGCCGGAACAGATATCTTCTCGCCATTAAGATACGCATTAAGTGAAGCTATCATACCGTCACAAAGCTCTGAAAGCTCCTTTACAAAGTAATCCGTCTTTGAAAAGTCTCCTCTGCCTGCGTCGTCGTTCATAAATCCGACAAACATTTCAACTGTCTTGTAATAAGCACGTTCATCGTCATAGGCAATTCCCTGCTTATCGCATTTTCTCATAAGCTTTTCAATTTCTTTAAGCTGATTGTTGAAAATAAGAGTATACTTGTCAACCTTGCTTTTATTCGGCATAACGTTAACATTGAATTTAACTTTCTTGTCACCGTTTACCTTTACCGTAATATCATTCGCACCCGAATCTTCAAAGTTAATCTTGATTTCTTTTCTTACACCTGTATTTTCGGGAACAGTTGCAGTTACCTTTTCACCGTTCGGCATTTCAAATTCAAAATCAGCTGTTTGGCTGTAGTTTACGAAGAAGAAATCATATGTGTAATCTGTATTTATTGTAGGTTTTCTCTCACCGTCAAGCCAGCTGTACCATGTATTATCATCGCTGATAAATTCAAGAAACGGGAACTCTGCGTTAGTTTTACCCTCCGCAATACCCGGTGAAAGCTCAAGGCAGTTCTTTCTGCCCGTGCCGTCGTTTTCGTTTATAAGGAATCCAAAAAGCATATCGTCCGGCTGAACTGAACCGTAATAGATTGTCCACGGGATAAAGATTTCGTAAGTTGTGATATCCCCTTCCCTTGTTGCCTTGTAGTTCATAGCCTTAATTTCCGTATCGGTAAGAGCTGTTGTATAAATATTTGATGCTCCCGTATCGGAATTGTACATAAGACCTATTTCATAGCCGTAGGAGTCACTTTTTCTTGAAAGAGCGAACTGAATTCCGTCCTTCTGCCAGTAGTTTGAGCTGTCCTCATATGTATGAATATCGTCCTGAACACGGCAAGCGAAATAAAATCCTTTTTCGTCATAAGCCATTTTAAGTCCGGCATTTATATCCATAGGAAATGCCTTATCATAATATACGTACTGAGAAGAAAGTGTAGGGAGTCCTGCAACTCCATATTCCTCCCAGTCGTCCATTTTACCGTCAATTGCAATATTTTCCGCTTTCTCTATCGGTATATTTCTGAGACCGCCAAGAACGGAGTTCAGAGCATCTACAGTAAAAGTATCTTTCTTTTTAATACTGTTAAACTGTTCTTCAAGAGAACCAAGCTGTTCGCTTTCAATTTCATCTGTTTCAGCACCTTCGAGAAAATCAGGATTTTCTATAAGGTTCACATTTTTATCATTTACATTATAAAAACTTATACTGTCAAGCCAGAACCCCTGAACAAGACCGCTGACTGCAAATCTTATATTAAGCTTCGGGTTATCTGACTGACTTTTGTATTCAAAAGAATACCTTGTCCACTCAAAAGTGGAAGCAACCGGCTTAAGCGAATACGAAGCTCCGCCGATTGTAACATTTGCAGAAGAAACATTCGTTCCTCTTACATAAAATTCTGCTTTATAGGTTTCACCGGCAACAACGGGAACTGTAGTACTTGCCGCAGCACTTGACTTAGTGACAAATTTCAGCGAATTGCCTCCGCGTGCCACAAGAGTATCAAGTGAAATTTCAGTATCTGCCCCCTTTTCGAGAGTCCATTTAGCAAGTTCAAGTTCTGCCGCATAAGATGTAAGCGAAGAAAGAGTGCTTACCAAAACTGTTGCCGATAAAATTGTTGAACCAATCTTCTTAATTATGTTTCTCATACTACAATCCTTTCAGTTAACATTTTTTACGGTAAATTGTAATTTGTCGGGATGATAATCTTTTTAATTTGCGGGAAGATAATATCTTCCCCTACGAAATAATTTCAAATTTAATGCCGTAGGGGCGGATATTATCCGCCCGCATATAAATTACAATTTACCAATATATAATTATCAGTCAAGCAGGAAATCTCCGCAAATTGCTGACATATCAGCATTCCATGTAAATACTTTAATTGAATAGCTGTCTGTTTCATTGCTTTCCGGTACATTTATAATTGTAGCAGCTTCTGATGCTGTGAACGCAGGAATCTGTGCAACAGAAATCTTGTTCACGCTTACGAGCTTACCACCATTGTAAAGCGCCACATAAACGTCAGGTTTAACAGCTGTTGACACATAGTTAAGAATCTTAACGCCTGCAACTACTGTACCTGCCTGAATTTCGTCAAGTTCTTCTGTAATTGTGATTTTACCGTTTTCAGCAATTGTTCCTGTGCCGAAGATTGCTTCAACTGAAAGCTCTGCCTTAATAGTTACACCCTTTGTTTCATATCCACCGTAAACTGATGTAATAACGAATTCGTCACCGTTATTAACCGCACCAACTTCACAGTAGTCAACCTTTCCGCTTTCTGTTACGTTGATAAGATTGCGCTGTCCGTCAACCACCTTGTATACCTTGAAGCAATCAGGAGTTCCGTCTACTGTCCAGCAAATGTAACCTGCGTCAAAATATGCATCCTTAGCGGCATCTGAAGGCGCTGTGAAGTTTTCAAAACCACCGTTAGCAAGTATATTTGTATTTGTTTCATCTCCGACCTTTACAACTGAAATGTTATCAATAAGAACATCTGTTGCTCTGTCTGTATCAGCGATCTGAATATGGAAATTAATCAATCCGCCTTCATCTGTAGGAGAATATGTATATACATATTTCGTCCAACCGTTTCCTGCATCTGTTTTTGTGCAGGAGTTAAGATTTGCCGGCTGCCATCCGCCCGGGAACACTTTGTAGTTCCACGGATTCCAGATTCCTTTACCGTATAATGTAACTTCATACTGTACACCTACTTCGCAGTCTGTCTTACAGGTTATTTCGCTAACTCCCGAAACTGCCGAATCACTCTTAATTCTGAGTGCCGCTTTTCCACTGTAACTGTCACTTGTAGTTACAGTAAATATCGGGTTTTCTGAATACTCCTGAGCAGTACCTGACATGCTTACTCTCGGCATGATTGTAAAGCTGTCTGAACCATCGCCATAGGCTGTTGTGTTTGTTACAACAACTTCGTATGCTGTATTGTTTGTAAGACCTGTAACTTCAACGCTGTTTAAAGCATTTGCTTCAAGACTTGCAGAGCTTACATCTACAGCTTCTCCACCAACAGTAACGCTTATTGCTGTTGATGCTACAGCAGGATTTGTCCAGTTTATTGTAAGCTTTCCGTCATCCGGTTTTACAGAAATAACAGGTTTTAATTCAGTAAAGTTTTCAAAATCACCGTTAGCGAGTATATTTGTATTTGTTTCGTCTCCGACTTTTACAACTGTTATATTATCAATAAGTGCATCAACAGTTGCAGTACAGTCTACAAGCTGTATATGGAAATTTCCGTCATCTGATGGTGTATATGTGTACTCGTATCTTGTCCAGCCGTTTCCTGCATCTGTTTTTGTGCAGGAGTTAAGATTTGCCGGCTGCCATCCGCCCGGGAACACCTTATAGTTCCATGCATTCCACAATCCTTTTCCGTAAACAGTTACTTTATACTGACTTCCCACTTCATAATTGATTCCCTGTATAAGCTCTACTACACCTGACGGCCACGTTCCGGTAATGTTCAGTGAAGCTTTTCCGCTGTAGCTATCCCTTGTTGTTGCGCGGAAATATGCTGCATTTCCGTTATATCCCTCTACCTTACCTACAGTCAGCGCTCTTGGCATTATTGTAAAGCTATCAGAATAGTCGCCGTACGCAGTGGTATTAGTAACCTTAACCTCATAAGCTGTGCCGTTCTCAAGACCTGTAACTTCAACACTGTTTGATGCATTTGCATTAAGGTCTGCAGAGCTTGTATCAACTGTTATATCACCTACGGTAACAGTTATTACACTCGATGCAATTGCAGGGTTTGTCCAATTTACTGTAAGCTTTCCGTCACCCGGAGTTACACCGATTGAAGGCTTGATTGCATTATAATCTTCAAATCCACCGTTTTTAACAAGGTTTGTATCTGTTCCTTCTTTAACAAGAGAAATATCATCTATGTATATAGGAATATCGTTTCTTCCTCTGTTAAAAATAATATGAAGATTCGGGTCGCTGCCGTCAGTTGGTTTATATGTAGCTGTGTACTTCCACCAGTCACCTGCTTCTTTGGTTCTTGTAAATGCACCTGCATTTAGATGTTCTACACCTGAACCGGTTGAATATCTTACCTGAATGTTCCATGACCAGAAAAGTCCTGCACCGTCTGAAAGATTTGCTTCATTTGCTTCTTTTGCATAAAAAGTCAAAACATAATTTGATGAAGTATCCGGCATCCCGATGTTCTGAAACATATTCAGCTGGTCGCCTGTTACGTCTCCGTTCACAAAAAGTGATGTTGAACCTGTATGATATGCATCAGATGTTACGTAGTAAGTTGACGGTACATTCCCCCACGGAGCACCAACTGTTCCCGTAATGGTTTTCCATACATCAGCCGCATAAGCAACATGAGCTGATAATGAAAGTAATGTTGCAGCTGATAAAATCATTGATAAAATTTTCTTTTTCATTTAAAGTTCCTCCTTTAATTTTATAGATTTATTCAATAACTATTTACCCCTTGCCCGATGAGATAAATAAATTATTCAGAAAATACAGTTCCGGGACAAAGACGTGTCATGCCGTCAAATCCGTCCCACAAAAATACCGACAGTGTATATTCTCCGTCAGTCATATCTCCTGCCGGAACAGAAGCTTCAACTGTCACTTCTTCTCCTGCCGGGACATTTACAGCTGTGCCTGAAACAGCAACTGTAAGGCTTCCCTTTTCAAGAAGCACGATAAGCTCTCCTTTGATACCGTCTGTTAAATTGTAGTTTAAAATATTTACCGATGCGGTATTGGTTCCGCTTATCAACTTATTATCTCCACCGTTAAGTGTAATTTCACTTATTTCAAAGTCGACAGCTTCGCTCTCCACAGTCTCAGCCGCTGAAAGAGAAAGACCGTTTATTTTGTTTACAATTTTAATTGTATGACTTTCTGTATTTTCCACATCACGGATTACTATGCTGTTTTCTGCATCACCCAAAAGGTCTGCGCCTTCTGCCGGAACTTCAGCTCCGTCAACATACACCCTGACAGCTGTACTCTTTACACTTCCGTTAGTCCATGAAAGTGTATATTCCTTATACCCCGTTTTTTCAAAAGAGTTTATAACAGGCTCAGAAACGGTATAATCTTCAAAGCCTCCGTTTCTCACAAGGTTGATATTTTCAGGGTCTCCGTCCTTTACGACCGATATGTCATCAAGGTACATATCAAACACTCCATTATCTGCCTGATTATAAATGTGGAAGTTTCCGTCAGCTCCCGGTTTCACATGAGCTTCAAATTTAACCCAGCCTTCCTTATCGGTTTCAGTCATTGTAAAGTCTGCCGCATTAAGATGCTGGTTTGTATCATTTACAGCACCGAGATAAACTTTTGCCATCCATTTATAATCGGTATTCGGAAGAATTTTCGCATAGAATGATACGTTATAAAAAGATGAGGTTGAATAATCTACACCCTGTATAAGCTCTGTTCCGTCTTTTTTACCTTTTATACGGAGAGATGCTTTTCCCGAATAGCTGTCCTCTGTTGTAGCATAGTATGTTTTTGAGCCGTACCACACATCCGGAATACCCGCCTCAAGTCTTAATACATCAGAAGATTCAAAGCTTCCGTTATTAATATACTCTTTTCCGTCTGCATCTGTAACAGACACGTTATCTATATACATACCGTCACAGCCATGAGTTAATCTGATTCTTACTTCATCACCTGTGGTGTATTTCAGATCAGCAGAGTAAACTGTCCAGTCGCCATCTTCTGCCTTGGTAAACTTTGCGTTATCAACCGAGAAGAATGCACCGTTTCTCGGATGACTGCTTTCGCCAAAACCTGCAAGGATTCCCGATTCTTCATAATCGCCTTTTACAGCGAATGAAATTGTATATGTACTGCCGTTTGTCATCCCTGTTGCCGCATCATACAAAAGCTCTATACTTGTATTGTTCTGCTTTACTTCTCTTACATGAGTAAGATATATACTCTTATCTCCGTCAAAGCTTTCACTTTCGGAAATATCAGCATAACAATTATCTTTATCCATTGGTATATATGCTGAACCCATCTGTCCCTGCTGTACTGAGTCAGGCTCATTGTACACAACGTTCCAGTTTTCAATCGTCAATGTTGCATCATCGTCCGCCCATGCGGTCGCATATGAACAAACCATTCCGAGGGCAAGAACAGATGCTATACACTTTAATACTTTTCTCATACTCTCACACTCCTTAATAATTTCTTACAATTATGATGTTATTGGCTTCAGCCCACATAACACTGACAACTACGTAATCTCCGACAAGAATATCCGAGTAGTTCACAATCTTAGCTTCGCCCTCTTCTTTATCGTTAAGATATACTTTAACAGCTCCGCCGGTTCCGCGTCCTGTACTCTTAAGAACATATTCCTTACCATTTACGTCAATTACAATGGATTTCTTTTCGCCGTCAACCTTTCTTACATATCCTGCCGCAGTACCGCTGTAATCTACATCCATTAATCCGGTATATCCTGAAGATACATTGTATATACTTTCAACATCAACAACATTTCCTCTGCCGTCAATGTAAAATTTCACAACATCTCCCACTGAAAGACCGTCAAAAATATAATCTTCCTTAGCTATCATGGAAATATCGGAATATGTTCCGAATCTTCCGTGAACTACCTTCTTAACATCTCCGTCACCGGTTACCGCTTCTGAAAAACCGGAAACAATGAATACCTCATTATTTAATGTACCTCCCGCTTTTCCTTCAATAACGAAACAGTCGCTTGTCATAAACTCGTCTGTATTATACGGAACTACAGTAAAATCCTTATCTGTTTTAAATTCGCTTCCGATTCCGTAATCATCCTCATCATAGCTAAGTTCTGCAGGGAATGTGAACACCACGTATTCATCAGCCGCATAAAGAAGCGGACCGTTTGCTGAGCTGAACATTTTTGATGTCCAGCGGTAGCATCCGAAAACAGAGTCTCTTACAGTAAGCTTATCCGGCATATACTCTGTTGTTTTAACCGCGGTCTTGATAAGGTTTATCTTACCGTCCATGTTCTTGGAGTACTGTATCACCTGAGGCTCTACCTTACTGCCTTTTGAAACTGCTCTGTACAGCTCATCAGATTTAAGGTTCTTGCCCTCATAATCTTCATTATAAAGCTTTACCTTGTTATTAACCTCTTCAGTGTACCATGTTCCGTCAGTGTCCATATACTTGATTACGACAGTTTTTTCATCGTCTTCATCTAAATTAAGCTTAAGCATAACTCCGTAGGAAAGTGCACCTGTATCAGCTGAAGCAACACCGACAATCCTATTGTTCATATCAGCATAGAATATATAGTCGCTTCCTATTTTGAATTCAGGAACAGCAACATCCTTTAACGCTCTTGCCTTTTCAAATTCAGGTGCTCCACTGTAAACCTCACCGTCTATAACATACTCACCTTCGGATGTAAGAGATTCAAGCGTTCCCGTAAACGACTTATCCGAAATGTAAACAACTCTTACAGGCTCGCTGTTTTTTGAAGTTGCGATACTTATAACATTTCTCGGATTTATAACAGGATTTTCAATTTCCTCTCCGTTATATATGTATTTGACATCATAATCATCAGAATCAGATGAAATATCCACATTGTTCATTGCGCCTTCATATGAATAACTGTTTACGAGCTTGCTGTCATACTCAGTTACATACTTGACAAACACGTTTTCATATGACGTTATAAGAATTACATCTGTTTTTGAATCCTTGTTGTTGTCAATGAATTTAAGCATTGTATTCTCAGCTGTCATATCCTCTTTTGTATAATCAAAATATACATGTCCGTTATATATAACCTTTACAGCCGCATCAATCTTAAGCTTCTTTGCAGAATTTTCGCTGTAATATCCGACAAGCGACATATCACTGCTTACAGAAGAAATTTCATCGCTGTTTATTTCGCATATTTTATTGTCAACAGGCTGTGCGTATTTGAATACACATTCGTCATTGTTTTCTTTGTAGAACACTCGCACATTACAGCCGAGAAAATCGAGCTTATAGCTATCGCCTTTTTCCATCTGCAAGTCATCAACAAGTATAAAGTCCTCTCCGACTTTACTGTCTCCGTCAAGTGCGGTAAATCCGTTATCGGTTACGATTCCTTCATATTCGTATATATCACGTGATTTTGAAAGAATTGTTTCATCTTCTTTTTCAATCACCTTATATCCGTTATTTTCAAACTTATATTCTGTAACAGGTGCGTCAACTGCGTTATAAAGAAGCTCTATCATATCGCCCGAATTAATTCTGTCGGTATTCGATTTTTTTAATCCGTCTGTGATACCTCTTGAGCCTGCTGTTTTCATATACGCATTAACCGAGTTATTACCGGGAACTTTTTCCGAGTATCCTCCCGCACGCACAAGAATCTGAACTGCCTTATCGTATGTAACTTCCTTATCAGAGGCAATATTTTCATCCGGTTTTACAAGGTTATAATTCACTGCAAAAGCCATTATATCCTCAGGAACGCTGTCGGTCATCATTCCTGCTACAGCCGTAAGATATTCTTTATATGAAACATTACCGAGAGCCTTATAATTCTCTTCATATTTATCAGGCAGAATATCAAGATTTATAAGTGTATTAATTTTTTCTGCGTCATCTGTCACCGGGGTTTCAGCCATTACAGGTATCTGAAACATTCCCAGAGTCAACAGCAAAGCCAGTATTTTCTTCATTCTCTGTTTTACCTCCGTATTGTATTATTTAAGTACATTGAATATTATCTGTGCCGCTTCTGCTCTTGTGGTATTTGAAAGCGGTGAAATCTTTCCGCCGCCGGTACCCGACACAATCCCTGATTCATAAAGCTTTTTAACAGCATCCTTGGCGTAATCGCTGACAATATCAAAATCATTGATTTCGTCAATGCTTCTGACAGCATCGCCCGCCTCGCTCAGCCTTGCTATCATTGTAATCATATCCTGTCGGGTAATGTAACTGCCTGTTCCGAAATCCGTTTCCGAAACTCCGTTTACAATTCCTTTTGCATATGCCGCATTTACAAACGGTTCATACCATGCACCTTCAGGAACATCTTCAAAAACCGGTTCTCCGCCCGGAGTGATATTGTATGCTCTTACAAGCATCGTTACAAATTCTTCTCTCGTAACAATTCTTGAAGGCTCAAATTTGCCATCACCAACACCTGATACTATTCCTTTTTTATAGAGGTCAGAAACTGCAACAACTGCCCATGCATGGTTTTCCATATCGGTAAAAGCTGTTGTTTCTTCAGGCTTTGTCTCTTCCTTCTCAACAACCGAAACTTTGAAGTCTGTTACTGCGGCAGACGAACCTTTGCCTCCGCCTCCACCGCCTGAGCTTCCTTTTGACGACGTCTTTTCGGGAATTGAATCTTCAATAAGGTCTGAAAGTTCCGAGACATTTATAAGCGGATTGCTTTTTAATTTTCTTACCATATTCTCATGTGTCTTTGTTTTGTTTGACGAAGAAAGGTCTTCGTATTCTTCATACGCATTATCCTTGTCAAGCCCTAAAAGCTTTTCATTATCCTTCATAAGCTTTGAAAGCTCGTTGTATCTTGCATTATTTATTTTATAAAGAACATTAAGGACTTTATATTCATCGCTGAAATTCTCATATGTAATATCTTCTTTATTTTCATCAAGATATTCTTCCGCATACGTCTTAAGAGTCTCATCGCCAATCTCTGCATAATTTACATCCTCATATACGGGATTTATCATTTCAAGTACTCCGGAAAGCGGTGTATATCCTTCTTTTACCGCCTCTGCTCCGATTACTGCCTTTAAAACGTCTACGCAGTTTTCAGTATCTTTTTCTGCATCTGCAAATGTTTTGCAGATATCTTTTTCAAGCGAATTGTAAATCTCCATATTAATTCCGAGACTACTTAAAGCTTTTATATATCCGGAGTCTTCGGAAAGTATCGCTTTAAGAGCATCACTGTCACTTGATGCCAGAATTTCACAAAGCTCTGATTTTGAAGACATACTCACGAAATCAAATTCATACTGCTTCTTTTCTTTTCCTTCGCCTTTAAGAGACAGAATATATACTCCGTCAGTGGAAATTCCTTCTTTATTTTCAGGCATCTCAAAGGTTATTTCTGCCATTCCGTCTTTCCCGGCTTTAATTTCCTTTATAGTATAAGCATTGAAAGAAATATTTTCATCGCCTTTTTTAATAACTGAAGCAGTAATTATGTCACCTTCTGCTTCTTCGGTATCAATTCTGAGCGTGACTATATTACCGTTGTATATCGGGGTTATTTCTGTAATCCCCTCTCCGTATGCGGTACAAAACATCGTTCCTGCAAGAACAAAAGCAGGAATAAGTTTTTTCATCTTCATAATGCATTCAACTCCTCATTTATTTTACATCTTAATTGTATCACATATAAAATACATTTTCAAGTTCCATTTAATTACAAAATTGCATTTTACGAACCAAATTATACATAAAAAAAAGAGTGTTGCATTAAATAACACTCTCTTTTAAAATTGTACCTCAATTATTATTTATTTTCTCTCAGCCATTCAGATACTGTCATACCCGAATAGTTTTTAAACGAACGTTTGAAGCTTGAAATATTAAGATATCCGCAGTGCTTTATTGTTTCCTCCTGAGTATATCCCTGCAGAAGAAGCTCCTTCGCCTTTTCCATACGGATACGGATAACATATTTTACGTATGTTGTATTTGCGGACTTCTTGAAAATACGTGTTATATACGATTCACTTATGCCAAGCATCTCCGAAACCATACTTAGTGACAAATCGGGATTCTGATAATTCTTTGCAATAATGTCTATTACCATATTCGTTGTTGACATCTTCTTCTGCTGACTGTTGAATGTTGAATACATATTCTGAAGATTAACTGCAACATCAACAATCATTTCCCTTACTTCATTATAGGAACTGCAAAGCGTTATATTCTGGAAAATATCAAAATAACTGTTATCTATTACATGCTCAAATTTGTAATTATGATTTTTCGCAAATTCAAATATCGCTTTAAGCGCAAATATAGAATATCTCTTGTATGCGTCAAGAGTAAGCTCAGATTTGTTTAGATTATCAAAAAAGGCTTTCGTCTGAGTTTTCAGAGTATCAAACGTAAGACTCTTGAAATATCCCAGCTCCTCTGACAGTATATTATCGGTAAACATGATAGATTTAATATCAAAGCCTGATGTTGCGATATACTCGTACTGTTCAGATTTAACCTGATTGATTGTAAGATATTCTTCGATGCATATATTATTTATGTACTGCTCGTCGAATATATTCGTATATTCACGGTAATCAGGCTTATACGGTGTTTTTAACATAAGCTCATTCTCATCGCATCTTATCTTACTTATCATGAATCCGTTATCAAAACGATAGTCACATTCATCAAGCGGTTTGTCGTCAGAGCTGATGTTAAACGCAAAGAGGCATATCGCTTTTTCGATTTCAAGAAGATTTATTTCAACAGCCTCATCCGACTCAACGACCACAATATCAAAATATAACGCATCTTTCTCCTGGTTCAGAACAATTTTTGTTTTAAATCCGTCTATGTTTACATATGAATATTTAAATCTGACGGTAGTATTTTTAAACCTTACGCATATTGCATTTTTATTTTTCTTTACACTTAATTTACTTACATCACCCGATATGCTGAATCTGATACGGAAATCAGATGTTAAAAATTTGCCGTCTATAGGTGTAAGGTCAGGATGAATGTCACCGAAATTCGTTGAAAAAATAATATTACCTATAACTGTTTCCTTAAACTGCACCGAATGCAATTCGGCACTGGAAAAGTCATGACTGTTATTTAAAACATCAAGCTTAATTGTATAAGGCTCACATACGTTATCTGACTTAAAGTACCCTATAAAATTCTCATGACTTCCCCAGAAAGATTCGTGGTTAAAGCTTCCTATAGCAAAATCAGACTGCATATAATTCGATGCTATCCGGGATTTTACAAAATATCTGTAAGTATTTCCACGACTTATTATATCCTGATTGAATCTGTTTATATTTTCGTTCTTGAAATACGGAAGATATTTTTCGGGACACTTTGAAAGAATCTTCGTTTTATGATTTTTAATAGTATTATCTAATTTAATTCCGGTTGCACATGCTATAAATGTGAGAAATACTTCACATGGAATAACACGCGATACATCTGCCTGAGGACCGGAAAGAATCTGAACGCCTGTGTGAAAATTCTTTGCAATTGCCTTCCATAATATATCATAAACAGTATCTGCAATGCTTCGGCACAATTCATCAGGGATATCTCTTTTTATCATCATAAGTATTTCACTTGCAGCATATGTCTCATAGAAAGAATTATACTCCCATATATTACCATTAAATGTCGTGCCCGAACAAAAAGCATTAAGAGAAGATATTGCGCAGTTAATAAAATCGGGAGCATTGAATATTTTACCGCATCTGAACAGCGTATATACTTCCCAGAGCTTTACGGTTGAACACGGTGTTGCATACGAGGTTTTACCTTCAACAGACAACAGTGCCTGATTATAGCAGGCTTTAAGCATCCGCTGAACAAGATTTGCCGGAAGCTTTTTTTCATAATAATTAAGTATCTCGAAAAATGCAATGGGAAACTCAAAATTATGAGGAAATGTATAATGCTTTTGCACAGCTACCATCTCTACATACTGAGGAAACAGTCCTCTATGCTCCCCCTCGTCCATACACTGAAGGGACAGAACCGTCTGTATAATATCTATTGCTCTTGTTATATCCTCCAAGCCGTTTCTGTCAAGAAGAAGATGTGCATATTCAAGAGAATCAAGAGGCGGATGTGCCAATTTCCCGTCAAATTCATACTGAACATCAGTACCGTGAAAATATCTGGGCAAGTAAAGCAGCTTTATTGATTCATCATAGTAATCATCATAATAAGATGCATCCCTGAACGGAAATATTTTTAAAAACATAAAATTACTCCTTTTACTGGGCTCATGTGATATGCTCGTGTTACAATAGGGACAAAAAAACATATAACATTACTCATCAAGCATGAGCCTTCCTTCTTTTGCTTTTTTCTTAAGCCTCTGCATCTGTTCTTTTTCAATTTGAGCAATACTTTTTTTGGGAGTTGGTAAATCTTCAGGCATTGTACCGCCAATTTCCTCAATAGCTTTTCTAACTTCTCTGCCAACTGTATTGTGGACTTTTGTAGCAATTTCTGCACTGTCAACTTTATCTTTTCTTATTTTTTCTTCAGTTTGTGAAATTCTGAAAAGATTAGCAATAAGTTCCGTGCTACCCATATAATCAAGAATTTTCTGTCCAACCGCAAGTCCTTTTCTTTGATGAATATCTTCAACATCAAGTCCTCCATAAAGTCCCATGTATCCTGCATTTTGAAAAATTGCAAATTCTTCATTTGTTATAACTCCGGCATTTCTTGCAGTTTCAGCAAGAAGTTGATTCCATTGTTTTATATCTCCGCGAACAACTAATCTTCTGCTGTCTTCATCAAGTTGATTAAATCTGTCAGCCACTTCTTGTCTATATGTCTGTATAGCAAAATATGTTTGTCCAAGTGCAATTACTTCTTTTCTCGGATCGCCATTCTGAAGAATCAAATAGCAAGCATATCTTGTAAGTTCATAGTCTAAAACCGGCTTTTGGGTTGCACCTGCTTTTACGATTTTCCTGACCTCAGGAAAATCGTAAGTAATATCATGTCCGCTGTTTTCACAAGCAATCATTGCACGTTTTATAACTTTATTAAAATTTTCCCATTTATTATAATTCAGAACATTTGCCAATTCCCTTGCAAACCAATATTCTGTTCCATCTTCTTTATTATGCTTTATGTCTTCAAAACATTTATACTCTTTTGCAATTAAATTGCTCATTACTTTACCTCTTTTCTTTTTTCGACATCATTCGACAATCTTACTATTAGAGACAAAAATTTTTAAAGTCTTCCCCTTAAGTAACCGCTGATTAATTATTATGGTTGTAGGGGGAAGCTTCTTTATTCTCAATTTTTTCAACATTCACAATATAAAACCATATATCCTAATAGCATTATATATTATGAAGAATAAAATGTCAATAGGTTTTCTTAAATCGAAATTTATATGCAAGCAGATAATCCGTCCCTACGTTGTAAAATTAACCGGTTTAAAACTCCAATTTTTTAAGAAATATATTGACATTACTGCATATGTATGTTATAATGTGGATATTTTAAAAGGGACGAGAATACATCGTTACAGAGTCTCTTGACAAACTTTATGCTGATAAAGATAAAATAGTTGAATAAAGGAGTATATAATCAAAATGATTAAACCGTCATATGGAGTAAAGGAAAGCAATTTTAAAGTCACTCCCCGTATAGTTGAATCAGGAGTGAAAAGTAAAATAAAAATCAGCCCGCTCGGAAACAGCTTTGCATTTGATGACAGTGCATATATTATTAAGTTTGTTCCCATGGAGCTGTCTTCGAAAACAAATTTTCTCACAGACTATGATACTGTCAGAAAAAACAAATGCTACGGTACATATGATACGCAAAGAGTAGTACCGTCTGACGGATGCATTGAATTTGAGTACACATTTACATACGAGCAGGAATGGATACTGAAAATTTCTCCTGAAGATAATGAAACCTTTGTACTTAAGCTTCATATATATTCCCTTGAAAAGGATTTATTTGAAAGATATCCGTATATGGGAGATTTTCATTCACATTCGTGCTGTTCCGACGGTGCGGACGAGCCGGCAGTTGTTGCGGCAAATTACAGAAAAGCCGGATTTGACGTTATGGCACTTACAGACCATCATGTGCACAGTTCGTCTGTACAGATGATTGAAGCATACAAAGATGTTCCTGTAGATATAAAGCTTTTCAAGGGTGAAGAGGTACATATAACAAAAATGGGCGGATATATGCATGCTGTCAGTCTTGGCACCGAAAGAAGCATTACGGATTATTTCAACGAAAACACCGAAAAATGCAAATCCGAAATCGCAGGACTCGAAAAAACTCTTAACGTTCCCGAAGGTGTGAACTCATACGAATGTGCTTTCAGGACATGGATAGCAGACCGTATACATGAGTTTGGCGGATTTGCAATTATAGCACACCCCTACTGGATAACTATTGATGAGTATAATATGCGTCCGACAGTTGTTAAATGGCTTCTTGAAAATAATAAGTATGATGCACTTGAAGCTGTAAGCGGTCAGAATGTTGAGGAAAACTGTCTTCAGGCAACTCTTTACAATGAACTTCGTGCGGAGGGTATGAAAGTACCGATTGTAGGTTCAAGCGATTCGCACGGAACAGACCCTGCATGTTACTTTAAAATGGGTAAAACTGTTCTCTTTGCTAAAGGAGAATTGAATTTCGACTCGCTGAAAGAAGCGATAACAGAGCTTTATTCGGTTGCTCTTGAATACCAGAACAGCGAATCGGTAAGAATAACCGGACCATACAGAATGGTGAAATTCACTCAGTTTCTTCTGAAATACTATTTCCCGACACATGATGATTTATGCGTAGAAGAGGGAATTGCCATGAAGAATTATTTTGATAAAGTACCCGGCTCCCAAGAAACACTTAAATCGGTTCACGGAAGAACAGATAAATTCAGAAAAGAATTTTACAACAGATAAATTATATAACTACCTTGTTATAGGAGGTGTAAAAAAACTCGGTTTTTTTATACCTCCTTTTTGCGGTCTGGACTTTTTTTACATCCCCTGTTTCATATACATGTAACCCAACAAATCAGTAACCATGTGTAAATACACAAAATTATCGAAAGTAATATTGACTTTTAAAATTGGATATGCTATAATTGAAACATAAACATTGTGAAAATACACGAAATTGTCGAAAGAGGTATTATTATGATTGAAAGAAAAAAATATCTTGATAAGCTTATAAACAAAAAGGAGAATGGCCTTGTAAAGGTTATTACAGGTATACGAAGAAGCGGTAAATCATTTTTACTTTTCAATATATATAAAGATTACCTTTTGTCTATAGGTGTAGAAGAAAATTGTATAATCGAACTCGCTCTTGATGATGATGAAAACATCAGATATCGCAATCCGTTGGAGCTTGGCGAATATCTTCGTTCGAAAGCAAACGATAAAAACAAAACCTATTACATTTTTCTTGATGAAATTCAAAAAGTAGTGTCAATACAAAATCCATATATAAAAGATGTTGAGGACAAAATAGGATTTGTAGATGTTTTATTAGGACTTATGAAGCATGACAATATAGATGTTTATGTAACAGGTAGTAATTCCAAAATGCTTTCTTCAGATATTCTTACAGAGTTCCGTGGCAGAGGTGATGAAATAAAAGTTAATCCCTTATCCTTTTCTGAATTTTACAATGCTTTCAGTGGCGACAAGCGGGATGCCTGGCAGGAATATTATACGTATGGTGGTTTACCCCTTGTAATGAAAAAGAGCGGACACGAAGATAAGGCAAAATATCTTCAAACTCTTTTTGATAAAATATATCTTAGCGACATTATGGAAAGGAACAAAATTCTCCACGAAAAATATGTTCTTGACGATATATTAAATATAGTTTCATCATCAATCGGTTCTCTCACTAATGCCGGGAAAATAGCAAGTACTTTCAAAAGCAAAAGACAAATAAATATAGATAATGCTACTGTTGGTCGTTATCTCGACCTTTTTATAGATGCATTCATGCTGTATAAGACTGAACGCTATGATATCAAAGGCAGAAAGTATATAGGATCACCGCTAAAATACTATTTCAGTGATGTTGGTCTTCGTAATGCAAGACTTCAATTCCGACAAATGGAAGAAAATCATATTATGGAGAATATTATTTATAACGAACTTATCTACAGGGAATTCAGCGTAGATGTTGGTGCGATAGAGTATTTTTATAGAGGCGAAGATAAAAAGAGTAAGAGAGCAAATCTTGAAATAGATTTTATTGCTAATAAAGGCAGCCAAAAATATTATATTCAGTCAGCTCTCTCTGTTTCAGACGAAGATAAACGAGAACAGGAAGTGCGCTCACTCAATCGTGTAGGTGATTCGTTTAAAAAAATTGTTGTTGTAAAAGATAATATAATCCCCTGGCATGATGACAATGGGATTTTGTATATAGGTATTGAAAAGTTTTTGTTGGATGAAAATGCTATAAATATTTAGTAGAATATAGGAAAAATTATGGATAATGAAATGAATTCAAAACTATGCATTATATGCACAAATATCCGCTTTAATCTTAATAATCCCCTGAACCAAAAAGCAAATAAAAAAGTCACTATTGTGACTGTCGTTCGCACAGCTCACTTCCATAAGTAGACTTTTTTGTAATAAGCAAAATTACTCACGTTGCGAGTAATTTCCTATAAGATAAAAAAAGTGCAGACTGTATGAAATATATGCTTCATACAGTCTGCACCTTTTTTACATTTTTCTATATTCCCCTGCCGTCATTCCCATTACCGTTTTAAACACGCGGCAAAATGTTTTTGTTTCAGAAAATCCAGATTTAAGTGCAATTTCTTCTATAGAAAGTGCCGTTCCCATAAGCATGCTGCAAGCCATTTTTACCCTGTAATTATTAAGCACATTATGAAAAGTTTCTCCTGTGATTTTTTTAAACGTCTTACAAAAATTACTTTTACTGTACCCGCAGTATTCTGCCACATCCTCAACTGTCAGAGGAGTCATATATTTCTGATATATAAGTTCAAATGCTTTTTCCACATTAATCATATTATGAAGCATTTTAACTGTTCTTTCAGATGCATTCATTTTTTCAAAGTTTTTCAAAATATATCCGCAAATCTTATACATATCCCCTTTGATAATCAACTCCGAGAAGTCAGTCGGATTTTTTAAAAGTTCAATAATTTCATTTATAAGAATATATATTTCTTTATGCTTGTCTGTATTAATTTTAAGTACCGGATTATTGGCAGTCACATCTGTAAGCGCTTCGAAATATCCCGAAAGAAAAACAGGTCCGACTTCAATCGTAAGTCTTACCGCATCACCATCATCCGGAAATTCGTGGGAAATCATCGAACCTATAACCGCAAGCTCTCCTTCGTTTATTTTATATGTAACATTATTCATTATTATTTCATACGAACCACTTACGCAGTAGCTGAGTTCTATTTCCGGATGTTTATGGTTTTCAAACTTATACGTTTCACCGATAAACACCCGATATGGCATTTCCCCGATAAGCATATTCTGATAAAGCACATTCATCACTCCCTTTTTGTCATTATACCAGAACAAAATAATACTGTCAATACATACCGGTAAATTTTTGGGAATTTTATCGGACTATTAAGGATTGAAAACAATGCTGAAATGTAGTATTATCAAATCAGGAGGTGTTAATTTATGAACAACAAACTTTTAACAGGAATAAGTCGTGAGGATATAACTCCCGAAATAGGAGGCAGACTTTTCGGATACAGACCGGATATATACTCCGACAGTATAAACGACAAGCTTACAGTAACTGCTTTCTATTTTTCGCAAAACAATATAAAGGCTTTTATGATTACAGCAACAGTGTGTCTGATTGATACAAGCCTTTGTGATTCTCTGAGAGAAGAACTGAGCGAAAAATTCGGACTCAGCAAAAATAATATAATAATATCGGCAACACATACACATTCAGGTCCGGCACTTGTTAATGCAATCGGTTGGGGTGATATTGATTACGAATATTATAATTCAATTTTCAGACCGGCACTTATAAAAGCCTGCGAAAACGCATATAAAAATGCAGAACCCGTATCTGTAGGAATTGCTTCAGGTACAAGCAATACAGGTATCAACAGACGTGAACTCAGAATTGATAACAATGTGTATCTCGGTCAGTCTCCATGGGGACCGTACAATCCTGAAATGACTGTTATTTCATTTAAAACCGAAACAGGAGAAATTAAAGGAAATATTATTCACTACGGATGTCACGGAACGGTAGCAGGACCGAACACGGAAATTTCAAGAGACTGGTCAGGTGTAATGACAGACGCAGTTGACGAACTGTCAGGAGGAATAACTGCCTTCTTCAACGGTCCTGAAGGTGATGTAGGTCCGAGAATTTCAACAGGAGGAACGACAGCAACAATAAAATTTGTACCTGAAGTTGGTAATATTGCCGCAGCAGATGCCTGCAATATATTCAAAACAATTGATAATTATTCAAATATTGACATAGCTGTCGCTTCAGATACTCTGAAAATTCCTCTTAAGCCCCGCATATCAAAAGAAGAGGCTTGTCATACATTAAGCGAACTTGACGAAAATGTTTTTAAATTTGAGAAACATATATGTGCATACTATAAATCTGTAAAAGAATCATATGAAAACGGGTATGTAGAAAAAGATTACGGAAAAGTTGAACAAGTCATTTTCAGATTAGGGAATATTGTATTTGCTACATTTCCATACGAAATGTTTTCAGAAATCGGTATGAGAATTGATACATATACTCCCGATTTAAAAGTACTGTCACTTTCTAATACAAATGGTTCTATGAGTTACCTCCCTACTCAGGATCAGATATCACGCGGAGGATATGAAATAAAGTGTTTCTTATACAATATGACTCAAAGCAACGTTCAGCAATATACAGATGACGCAGATTACCACGTTGTAAAAGAAACATTAAGAAATATAGAAAGGCTGGAGAAATAAAATGAATATCGGTGTACAGTTATATACTGTCCGTGATTTTCTCGGAAATGAAAATGAAATCCGTGAAACATTCGGAAAAATCAAATCAATAGGATACGACAACATTCAAACAGGCGGAGCTTTTAATTCGGTTTCATATAAAAAGTTCAGAGAACTCGCTGACGAAGCTGGTCTTGAAATCTGCGGAAGCTTTGACGATTTCGGTCTTATGTACAATAACTTCGAAAAAGCAATAGAACGCCACAAAGACTTAGGAGTAACAATTATGGGTATCGGTGGTCACGGCACAACAATAGATGGTGTATGGGGTTATCATTCAAATAAGGAAGTTGAAGACACACTTAACAAAATAAATATAATTGCAGATAACATCTATCCACATGGATTCAGATTTATGTATCACAATCATGCACATGAGTTTTGCAGATACGGAAACAAAACAATTCTTCAGCATTTTATTGACAATACTCCAAAAGAAAAAGTGTTATTTTGTCTTGATACATACTGGACACAGTATGGTGGCGGCGATGTACGACAGCATATAAAAATGTTGAAAGACCGCATTGAAATACTTCATCTGAAAGATTTCGGCAAGAACAACGAAAAAATATTTACTGCCGCAATCGGTGATGGAAATCTCAATTGGGACGGAATAATCAACGAAGCAAAAGAATCAAATGTAAAATACTTCGTTGTAGAACAGGACGACTGTCAGGGTGAAAATCCGTTCGAAGCTTTGAAACGCAGTCGTGAATATCTCGAAAAATTTAATTAAAACAGGAGGATTTAAATTATGTATAGAATGGGACAGGAAGAAATCGATGCTGTCGCAAAAGTAATTAAAGCAAAAGAGCTGTTTAAAGTAAATGGAGGTGAGCTTCAGGAAACACAGAATTTCGAAAAGGAATTACGCTCACTTTTCAGTATCAACCACGCACTCTTAATGACATCAGGACAAGGTGCACTCACATCTGCCCTGATCGGTCTCGGCGTAGGCCCGGGCGACGAAGTTATTGTTCCTGCATACACATACATTGCTACTGCAATGGCGGTTGTGGCAGTCGGTGCAATGCCGATAATTGCAGAAATTGATGAAACTCTTATGATAAACCCTGAAGATGTGGAAAGAAAAATCACAGACAGAACAAAGGTTATACTTCCCGTACATATGCAGGGTTATCCGTGTGACATGGATGCAATCATGGAAATTGCAAAAAAACATAACGTTACAGTTCTCGAAGATGCTTGCCAGGCTGTAGGCGGTTCATATAAAGGTAAACGTCTCGGAACAATAGGAGATGCAGGTGCACTAAGCTTTAACTACTTCAAGGTTATAAGTGCAGGCGAAGGCGGTGCTCTTCTCACAAACGATAAATCAATATTTGAAAAAGGTCTTATCTATCACGACAGCAGTGCTATTGCGTATTTCGGAAATCAAATGGAAAACTTTGAAACAGAACCGTTCTGTGGTACTGAGTTCAGAACAAACGAAATTACAGCCGCAATTATGCGACAGCAGCTCAAAAAGCTTGACGGAATACTTTCAGATTTAAGAAAGAATAAAAAAATGCTCATGGAAGAACTTAAACAATATTTTGAATTCATTCCGTCAAACGATGCAGACGGAGACTGTTCAACAACTCTTACTCTTAAATTCAATTCTGAAGCAGAAGCAAGAAACTTAGCTGAAAAAGCAAATGGTGTAACACTCCCAATCGACACAGGCAAGCATATATATTCAAACTGGGATGTAATCATGAACAAAAAAGGTGCGGCACATCCGCTTATGAACCCATTTAAAATGGAAGCAAACCGTGTTCCTGATTATAACGCAGACATGTGCAAAAACAGCCTTCTTTTACTTTCAAAAACAGCACATATCGGTATTAATCCCGACTGGACAGAAGACGAAGTAAAAGCAAGAGCAAAAGAACTCATTAATGCCATTAAATGATTCATAATAAATTTGCGGCAACACTGTCAATTTAGTGTTGCCGCTTTTTAATTACAAAAATCAGATTTCCGGTACAAACGCCGGCATAAGCTGAAGCTTGAAAAGATTTGCTTTATGTCTTCTGTCAATAAGTTCTTTAATCTCTTCATCCTCACAAACACCGGTTCTTATATAAACATCAAGCATAGCATAAGTAAAACCGAGATTATCTTCATCGGTTTTATCACTGAGACCGTCTATAGGTGTCTTGTCCACCAGCTCGTTCGGAAGCCCCAGAAGACGGCCTATCTCCTTTACTTCCGTAACCGTAAGATTACTCATAGGAGAAAAGTCTCCTGCCGCATCACCGTAGCGTGTAGAATATCCGACCCAGTCTTCAGAAAGATTGCAAGTGTTAACAACTCTACCGTTACAGCTTTGCGATACAGCATACAATGTTGACATTCTGATTCTCGGTGGAAGATTTATCCTTGTTTGTGAAGAAATCTCAATATCCTCCGGCATACTTCCCATCAGTCCGTCAATTGCATTTTTTATATTTATAACATGGTATTTTATACCAAGATGATTTACAAGCATATACGCCATATCAATATCATGCTGTTCTCCGCACGGCATCAGAACACCAATAACTCTGTCTTTTCCAAGAGCTTCTACACATAGTGCCGCTGCAACCGAGCTGTCTTTGCCGCCTGAAATTCCTACTACAGCATTACATCCTTTTCCGTTTTCTTCAAAAAACTGCTTTATCCATTCGACGCAGTCATTTTTAACTTTTTCAGCATTAAACATAAAAATTCACCTCAATTATTTTTGTTCTCCAATTACATTAATCTGACACATTTTCATGGTTACGAGTGCAGCATTATGGCTTTCTGGAGTTACTCCTGCACAGCAAGCCGCATCAACCTTAACTGCAATTTCCGGAAAATTCGCCTTAAGAAGCAATGCATTAGATACAACACATATATCAGTACATAGTCCCACAAGCTCAATTTCAATATCATTTACATCATATTTTCCCTTGATTATCTCGGGCAAATCTACACTTCCGAAAGTAATTTTTTCAATCTCTTCATATTTCTTTAAGATAAGGGCTTCCTGCACCTTATCATTAAGCTTCCATCCCTCTGTTCCTTTTATACAGTGTGGAACAGGAAGATTTTTACCTTCACTTGTATCCATATAATTTTCAAAATGAGTGTCATAAGTTACGTAAATATCACCGTCAAAATTTTCAATTTTTTCAGCTACATTATTCACAATCGCAACAGCTTCCGCAGTTCCGAGTGCTCCGTCTACAAAATCTTTTTGCATATCAACTACTATCAGTATTTTCTTCATATCAATTTCCTTATCCTTTCTGTCCGAAAAAAAATAATCATGATTCGCGAATGAAAATGTTAAGCAAAAATGCAACAAAAGTCAGAGACAATAACATTAAAAATGCAAATGTATATCCACCGGTTGCTTCAAGAACCTTATTCGATGCAGTAGCAACGAACGAGCCTACCATTACAGTAAATGTCATAAGAGCCATATTCCCCGAAAAATATTTTAACCCAAAAAATGTCGAGGTAAACGCAGCGGTAATTGTAGGACATGTTCCATATGAAAGTCCTGTAAGACAAAGTCCCACAATACACAAAAACAGCGAATTCACATATACTGCAAGTAATGTAATAGCCGCGGCACAAATAGTAAGAATATTTGCACAAATCATTGTCTTCCTGCAACCGATTGTGTCAAAAACCGCACCTGTTAAAATACGACCTATTCCGTTACATACAGAAAGCACTCCAACAAGAGAAACCGCCAGAGCTTCAGGAGCATTAACCGAAAGTGCCATATCCTTTGCAAAGCTGATAACCGAGCTTCCGACAGCCGCCAGGAATGAAATACAGAAAAATGCCATCCAGAAAGAAGGCTGACGAAGCATCTGCAAAGATGTTAAGCCTTGCTCCCCTGAGTCTTCTTTCTCTGTATTATTCTGCATCAAACCCGCTTCTTCGCCGGGACGTTTAAGCAGAAAAGCGGCTATAACCATAACTATAAAAATAGCAATTCCCAAAACCGCATAGGTTGTACGCCAGCCTAAACTACTTTTAAACATAGCATCTGCGGCATTACCGAGAATCAGCGCAGAAGCTCCGAATCCCATCATCAGACAACCTGAACAAAGACCTTTTTTATCAGGGAACCACGCACTGACAGTCGCTATGACTACATTGTAAGCAATTCCTATTCCAAGACCTGCCAACACACCGTAGGTTATGTATAGCACACCCACAGGCACATCCCGCAAAACAGCAGTCAATATAAATCCTGCCGCTGACAACAGTCCCGATGTTATAAGTGCATTTCTGTGTCCTGCACGTCCTGACAACCATGCACCCAGCAAACCTCCAACACAAAAGAATGTCATAGCAATCGTAAAATTCAGTGCAAGCTCCGATGTTCCCCATCCGAATTCCGCAGATAAGGGTGCTTTTAAAATAGACCATGCATACAGAACACCTGCAAATAGCATAGCAATAACACCGATAATCATGTAAACCCACCGTATATTATTTTTTAATTCTTTCCTATTCATTATTATTTTTTCCTTTCGTTATTTCCTTATTATCAAGCTCCATTATATCTTCCATAGATAAATTTAAAGCCTTAGCAATCTGATATACAGTTTTTGCCGAACATTTCTGAATTGAACTCTTTCCTGAGCATATATCAATAATGGTTGTTTTTGGCACTCCGCTTATCTTTGACAAATGGTATTTTGTTATATTTTCATTATTTAATAGCATTTGAAGAGTCATAATTACACCGTCCTTACCATATACTATACACTATTATATCGGAATACCGACCTTTTGTCAATATACTCAAGAAATTTTCATCAAATTGATATAAATTATCTTTCCAATCCCACCGCTTTTTTTACGGCATTTCGCTGTCATCCGATTCACCAAGCTCTGAAACCCTTGATATTACCGTATTTTCAGCACTTGTCCCTATTATAACATGAGCATATGCTCATGTTACAACAGGGACAAAAAAATGACACACTTACGTTTGGATAATATTTAATAATTTGTTACTTTTTTCGATGAATTATGTTACAATTATATCGAAAGGAGGTCTTTCCATGTTAAAAGATTTTGAAAGACATTTAAGAAAAACAAATTTATCAGAGAACACCATCCACTCATATTTGTCTGCATTCAGACAATACGTCAACAAGTATGACGAAATTTCAGCGAAAAACCTGCGAGATTTCAAAGTTTGGCTCATTGAAACATACAAACCAAAAACAGTCAACCTGAGAATACGCGCGATTAATTGCTATCTTGAATCCATAAAAAAAGAAAATCTGAAGCTGTCTTTTATAAAAGTTCAGCAAAAAACATTTCTTGAGAATGTTATAAGCGAAGCCGATTACAATTACTTCAAAACACGGCTGAAGCGTGACGGTGAAATGTACTGTTACTTTATTGTCCGTTTTCTCGCGGCAACCGGTGCAAGAATAAGTGAGCTTATTCAGATTAAAGTTGAGCATGTAAAAATCGGACATCTTGATTTATATTCAAAAGGCGGTAAAATTCGCAGAATATACATACCGAAAAAACTACAAAAAGAAGCACTGAAATGGTTTGAAGAAACAGACAGAACATATGGCTTTATTTTTATAAACAAGCAAGGCGAACGTATAACAACACGAGGAATATACGGATACCTGAAAAAATTTGCCGAAAAATATGGTATAGACCCTGCCGTCGTATACCCTCATTCATTCAGGCACAGATTTGCAAAAAACTTTCTTGACCGTTGTAACGACATTGCATTTCTCGCAGATTTGATGGGACATGAAAGCATTGAAACGACCAGAATTTACCTACGAAAAACAAGTACAGAGCAAAGAGAATTGGTTGATAAAATTATCAATTGGTAAAAACAAAAATGCATGGCAATATAATAATTTTTCACTGTATAGGAACGCAGTTTCCTATACAGTGAAAAAACTACCGGGTTTATCTGTACTTACCCGGTAGTTTTTTTATCATTTCACAGGAAAGCTCACAGTAAATTTACTTCCCCCTCCCGGAATTCCTTCAAGTTTAATCTGTGCATCATGGCATAATGCTATATGCTTTACAATTGAAAGTCCGAGACCTGTACCACTCACCTTTTTCGAACGACTTTTATCAACACGGAAGAAACGTTCAAAAACGCGTTCTTGCATCTCTTCAGGAATACCTATACCGGTATCCGACACCTCAAACCCTGTTTCTGTAATATTCACCGTCACACTACCATTATCTTTATTATACTTAATAGCATTATCGCATAAATTGTATATCATTTCATTAATCTGCCCCGGATTTCCGTCTACTGTAAGCTCTCCGCCGACAACTCTCACTTCAACCCCCTTTTCAGACGCCTTATCAGAAAGAAGATCGACAGCTTCCTCTGCACATCTCCTGATATTTACAGGTATAAACTCATCTCTTTCAGCTTTTTCATCAAGCTTCGAAAGTTTTATAATATCATCAATTAAAGCTATCATACGTGCAGATTCGTGTTCTATTTTCCGCGTAAAAGATTTTACATCTTCTTCCTTTGCAATTCCATTGTTGATAAGCTGAGAATATCCGAGAATAGTGGTAAGCGGTGTTTTTAATTCATGAGATACATTTGCTGAGAATTCACGTCTGATTTCAGCAGTCTTCATTTCTTCACTTATGTCAACCGCAAGAATAACTACACCGCTGACTTCGTCTTTTTCATACACAGGACTAAAAAAAACTCTGTATCCTCTTTCAGATACTTTATATAAAACACTCGTTTTTTTTCCTTCAAGTGAAAGACGGAGGCATGAAATCAACTCTTCATCTTCAGTTACCTCCGAAAAAAGCCTGTGTTTAAGCTCCTTTCCGCCAAAAAGAGATACAGCTGCATTATTTGCTGATATAACCTCAGAATGGTCATCAAGCACAATCAGGGCTTCGCTCATATTTTCACCAACAGTCTGAAGTCTGAGCCTCTGACGGTTTACTCTTTCCATCTGATGGTTTATTTCCGCACTCTGACCGTAAATTCTTTTAAGCACCGGTACAAGCTCAGGATAAACGTCATCATTTATATCTGAGTTTATACCGAGATTTTCAATAGGCTTCACAATATCCGCTGTAAGATTTTTTGCAAAAATCATACTTAGTCCAAAAATCAGGAGAGCACTCACCACAATCCCGACCGTCACCGGCACAAAAAGACTCATATCTGCATTATTGATTCCAATTGCTGTATAAAATACTGTCAGAATAAGTATTGCCATAATAACAAGTATTACAGCAGACATTATTTTCATTGTTTTGTATATTTTCTTATACACAATTATCACATCCGTTATCAGATTTTATATCCAACATTTCTTATAGTTTCAATATATTCACCGCATTTACCGAGTTTCTGACGTAACGTTCTTATATGAACATCAACAGTCCTCGTCTCTCCCTCAAAATCAGTACCCCACACCTTGTTCATAAGCACATTTCTTGTGAGTACCGTTCCTCGGTTTATAAGAAGTAATTTTAAAAGTTCAAACTCCTTGAACGTAAGCTGAATATCCGGATTATCAGAGCTTGAAACTGTTCTTGCCTTTTCATCTACGGATAATTCCTTATATACAAGAAGATTCTCTTCTTTTTTACTTACTTTGCACCTACGCAGAACCGCATTAATTCTTGAAATAAGTTCCATAACATCAAAAGGCTTTGTAATATAATCATCAGCTCCGCCGTCAAGGCCTTTTATCTTACTTATCTGACTTGTTTTTGCTGTAAGAAGAATTACCGGGATATCACACCACACAGGTGATTCCTTCATTTTTTTCATTATTTCCATTCCATCCATATCAGGTAACATAATATCAAGTAAAACCAAGTCAGGGATTTCTTTTTCAAGAAATCCGAAAAAATCTTTTCCGCATCCAAAACCGTTGCAGTCAAAATCCATTGATTCCAGTGTATATTCAATAAGTTCAAGAATATTGCTATCATCTTCAACACAATATATTTTCTTCATAATGCCTCCAAAATTTGTAATACTTATTACAATTATACACCTAAAAAATAAATTTGTCAATAAATTTTACCCTTGACAAAATAAATATATTGTGATATAATACATACAATTGAACAATTGTTCAATTGTTATTTTGATAATGGAGGTTTTGTTATGTTGAAAAAATATAACATTGAGGTCGACTGTGCGAATTGCGCAAACAAAATGGAAATTGCCGCAAACAAAATTAAGGGAGTTAAAATGGCAACCGTTAATTTCATGGCGCTGAAAATGACTGTTGAATTCGAAGATAATGCAAACATCGACTCGGTTATCCGGGAAATTATAAAAGCATGCAAAAAAATCGAAAAAGATTGTGAGATTTATTTATAATCGGAGGTAAATATGAATAAAAAACAAAAAAAATTATTATTCAGAATTATAATCTCATTTGTATTTTTAATTGTTACTACACTGCTCCCTTTTGATAATACATACAAACTAATGTTGTATCTGGTTCCCTATACAATTGCCGGATATGATATTCTCCGCAAGTCCGTATCAGGAATTATTCAGCTTCAACCATTTGACGAAAACTTTTTAATGGCATCAGCAACAATCGGTGCATTCATACTCGGAGAATATACAGAAGGCTGCGCAGTAATGCTTTTTTATCAGATTGGAGAGCTTTTTCAGAGCTATGCTGTATCTAAAAGCCGCAAAAACATAAAAAATCTGATGGATATATGTCCTGATTATGCAAATATCGAAGACGAAAATCACAATATCATTCAAACTTCCCCGTCAAATATTGAAACTGGAAGTATTATAATCGTAAAACCGGGAGAAAAAATTCCGATTGACGGTATTATAATCGAAGGTACTTCAACGCTTGATACAAGTGCATTAACCGGTGAAAGCCTTCCGACAGATGTAAAAGAAAGCGATCCGGTTCAAAGCGGATGTATAAACATGACCGGGCTTCTTCGAATACGTACCACAAAAGCTTTTGAAGAATCTACGGCTTCGAAAATTCTTGAGCTTATAGAAAATGCCGGCTCAAAAAAATCAAAATCCGAAAACTTCATTTCTAAATTTGCTAAATATTACACCCCAGCAGTATGTATAAGTGCTGTGCTTCTCGCTTTCATTCCACCTCTATTGCAATTATTGGTTTCAAACAATACTGAATGGAGCGTATGGATATACAGAGCCTTAACATTCCTTGTAATCAGCTGTCCGTGCGCTTTGGTTATAAGCATTCCGCTTGGATTCTTTGCCGCTATAGGTGGTGCAGGTAATGCCGGAATTCTGATTAAAGGTTCTGAATACCTGGAGACACTTTCAAAAGTAAAATATATCGTTTTTGACAAAACGGGAACTCTTACAAAAGGAGTTTTTGAAGTGACAGAAATACACACAAACGGTGTTGAAGAAAAGAAATTACTCGAATATGCATCACATGCAGAAATCTATTCGAATCATCCGATAAGTTCATGTATAAGAAAAGCTTACAAAAAAGCTGTCGAACCTGAACGTGTAAAAAATGTCAAAGAAATCAGTGGAATGGGGGTAATTGCTGAGATTGACAATATTTCAGTATCGGTAGGAAATGAAAAGCTTATGGAAAAGCTTAATTTAAAATATGAAAAGTGCACGCATCCCGGAACTGCAGTACATGTAGCAACAGACGGCAAATATACAGGATACATTCTGATTTCTGATGTAATTAAACCAGATTCTGCCGAAGCTATCGGATTACTTAAGCAAAACGGGATAAAAAAGACTGTAATGCTTACAGGAGATAATAAAACTTCCGGCTCTCTTATAGCTGAAAAGCTTAATATTGATGAAGTATATGCCGAACTCCTTCCCGCAGATAAACTTGAAATAGCCGAACAGCTTCTGAAAAAATGCGACAAAAATGAGAAACTCGCATTTGTGGGAGACGGTATAAACGATGCACCTGTACTTTCCCGTGCCGATATAGGAATATCTATGGGCAGCATAGGCTCAGATGCAGCAATCGAAGCCTCAGATATAGTCTTAATGGATGATAACCCATTAAAAATAGTTAAAGCTATCAGAATATCAAAAAAATGCATGACAATCGTGTATCAGAATATATACTTTGCAATTGCAACAAAAATTATATGCCTGTCACTCGGAGCTGCGGGACTTGCGAATATGTGGTTCGCCATTTTCGCTGATGTAGGAGTTATGGTTATTGCAGTTTTAAATGCTATACGTTCGTTAAAAGGAGATAAGAAATATGTACAATGAAACATGTGAAACACCTGAAGTTCATGAGGAACTTCTGAAAATAGTAAACGAAAAAATGCCGGGAGACGAAAAGCTTTTCGACTTATCAGAGCTTTTCAAGGTCTTCGGTGATTCAACAAGAATGAAAATTCTATTCGTTCTTTTTGAAGCCGAAGTATGCACCTGCGACCTTGCCGCTGTCCTTAAAATGACATCCTCCGCCATATCCCATCAATTAAATGCGCTTAAAAGAGCGAAACTTGTAAAAACGAGAAGAGACGGCAAATCAGTATTTTATTCTCTTGCAGACGACCATGTCCGTACCATTATCCATCAAGGCATGGAACATGTTAATGAGTAATTAAAAAAAATACTTGACAAAAAACTCAGTTTATGGTAAAATACTTTATGTATGCGGGCATAGTTTAGTGGTAAAATATGAGCTTCCCAAGCTTAGGTTGCGGGTTCGATTCCCGTTGCCCGCTCCACCATAAATAATATAAAGGTAGAATAAACGTGAAAAAATTTCAAGAAATTTTTATCCGGCTTTTTGCAGACAAACAGGAAGATGGCAACATTTCATTTAAAAGCTTGTATCTTCTTATTTTCTGGCCTGTTTTCGGAATTATTTTCCAGTTTCTGGAAAAAATGTATACTCCGGAAAAATATTATATAGTTCATTGTCGCCTGGATGACATTATACCGTTTAACGAAATATTTGTCATACCTTATTTTTTCTGGTTTGTGTTCATGGTAGGAATGCATTTCTATTCGTTTTTTACTGACAGAAATGTATACAGACAATATGTTAAGTTCATAATATATACATATACATTTACTTTGATTATGTACATACTGTTTCCGACATGTCAGAACCTTCGCCCCTTATCTTTTGAACGAAATAATATTTTAACAAGAATAATGGCGCAGATGTATGAATTCGATACAAACACAAATGTTTGTCCGTCAATGCACGTAATAGGCTCTGTTGCTGTAATGTATGCCGCTCATAAAATGGAACGACTCAAAAAACTGAAATGGAGACTGTTCTTCGATATTACTACAGTTCTTATATGTCTGTCAACAGTATTTCTGAAACAGCATTCCGCTATAGATATACTTGCTGCTGTGCCTGTATGTATAGGCGGATATATGTTAGCTTTCAAAAACAAAGTATTAATTAAAAAACCCGAAAGGCAGGAATTATTATGGAAGAAAAGTTAGCAATTGTAAGTATAATAATAGAAAAAAAAGATTCTATTATGGATGTAAATAAAATCCTCAATGAGTTCGGAGATTCAATCATCGGAAGAATGGGACTCCCTCGCAGAAAAAACGGTGTTAACCTCATAAGTGTCGCTGTTGAAAGCTCAGCAGATACAATAAACGCACTTTCCGGTAAACTCGGACGCCTTGACGGAATAACAACAAAAACAATCATTTCAAATGTATGATTTAGTCTTTCAAAGACGACAAGCTGAAAGATGGCGGAATTACGCTGTTTCAGGCGTCTTTAGTGTTGGTTGCTAAGGTTATGTTTAAAAAACCTCTTTGCGGGATATTATATCTGCAGGAGGTTTTTTTATGAAAAAAATTATTTATATATTTCTTTTCTGTTTATTTACTTCGATTCTTGTTTTTGCATGGAGTGAAAAGCCACGTAACGAGCTCGAAAGTAACCTTATCAGACTTCACATACTTGCAAACAGCAACAGCAGTGATGATCAACAGATAAAACTTAAAATCAGAGATGCTATTCTGGATTTTTCAAATCGGACAAATGCAGTTCCTGACCTTAACACAATGGAAACAGTCGCAAACCGTATTTTAAACGAATCCAACAAACCTTACCGCGCGAAAGCAGATTTTGGGAAATACACAATATCAAAAAGAGACTATGAAAACTTTTCACTTCCTTACGGAAAATACACAGCTGTCAGAATAACACTCGGAAACGGAAAAGGTCAGAACTGGTGGTGTGTCCTCTCCCCTCCTATGTGTTTTACGAAATCCGTATTCGGATATAATGAAAATCTCGAAAACAGACTCAGTGATGAAACAATAAATATAATTGACAGAAAAAACATTAACATAAAATTCAAAACACTTGAAATCGCTTCAAAGATTGCAGAAAAGCTCGGCATTTAAGCAAATATTACAAAACGTTCTTCTCAAGTTGTGCAATATTACAGTTTTTTTAAAAATCATTCTAAAAACTTGAAAAAATTATGTAAATTAAGTATAATAGTATATATTTATGCATTAAGGATTACCCCTTAATGCATAAAATCCATAGCAGTATCAATCATTCCGCCGATGTTTTTAAAAACACCCTCTGTTTTTTTATGAAGCTTATGTCTTTGTCTGTCATTCAGCGGATCTGCAAATAATACAGCAGCAGCACCTACTGCCATACCAAACGCAAGGCCCTTGCTGAAATTTTTAATATTGGTTCCTGACATAATTATGTCTCCTTTCATTCCGCTTTGCGGATTATTCGGAATATCAATTTCCTGTATTAGTATTACATATTGATGCTGTTTTAACACATACAATTTATAGAAAGAAGGATGAAAAATGGCGATAATAAAACCGTTCCGCGGATACAGATACAATCAGGACAAAATAGAACACCCCGGAGAAGTAATGGCTCCGCCTTACGATTCTCTTTCTGATGAACAAACTGACAGTTGTTATGATTTAAATCCATACAATGCTGCACGTCTTGTATCACAGCGCACTTATGAAACAGATACCGAAACTGACAACTGCTATTCACGTGCAAAAGGATTTCTTAAAACATGGATAGAAGATAAAATACTTATTAAAGAAGATAGAAAATCATTTTATATTTATGAACAGACAATTACCGTTAACCGTGAAAAATTCTATAACCGCGGCATAATAGGTCTTCTCGAACTTACAGACTACAGCGAAGGTTCTGTAGTTCCCTGCGAAAAACCAAGCACTGACTCGAAAATTGACAGAATGCATATGATTAAAGCAACTCAGGCAAATAACAGCCTTGTAAGCTGTATGTATACTGACGAAGATAAAAAATTATCCGCCCTTTTAGCAGAAATTTCAGAGTCTCCTGCTGAAATGGACTTTGTAACCGAAAACGACGGAATCGCACACAAGCTCTGGGTTATAAACGATGAAGAAACAGTCAACTATATTGAAAACGCACTTATTTCAAAGAAAATGTTTATCGTAGACGGTCACAATCGATACGAAGCAGGTCTTGATTACAAAAATGAATGTAAAAAGTCACCGTGTTATACAGGTAAAGAATCGTATAATTACATAATGGCACTCATTTCTGATTCAAACGAAGACGGCAGAGTTCAGTTACCTGTTCACAGACTTCTCAGTAACGAAAAAAATCTCAACGAATCGTTCATCATTGCCGGTCTTCAGGATACTTTCCGTATAGAGAAAATTATCGTTGATAAGATGGATGACGATTTTTCGGAAACACTCAGAAAGCAGATATCCACTCAGCGAAAAGAAACTATTTTCGCAATGTATACCGGTGACGATTATTTTTACAGATTCACTTTTAAAAACAAAAAATACCTCGACGAGATTATGCCTGATGCATCGGATGTATATAAAAGTCTTGATTTGTGTGTACTTAACAAGCTTATTTTCGAAGAACAACTGAACATGGATTCTGAAAATGATACACGTATCGAGTATACACGTTCTTTAAGCGATGGTGTTAAATCCGTAGATATGGGAGAATATTCATGTCTGTTTGCAATGAACCCGGTACGCGGATGGCAATTTGACGAGCTTACTGCCACAAGTGAGCTTTTGCCGAAACGAGCTGTATCAATATTCCCCAAACCCGCAACAGGTATTGTAATCCATAAATTCACAACTGAGATATAAAGAGGTAATAATATTTATGAGTATTAATTCAAGTCAGAAAATAAAATGTCCCTCCTGCGGTCAACTGCAGGAGGTTACTGTTTGGGATTCTATAACAGTAAAAGACAGCGAAGATTTAAAAAAAGATTTGCTTTCAGGAAACGTAAATATATTCAGATGTTCGTCCTGCTCACACATGGGGCTCATTCCCTCACCAATGCTATACCACGATGAAGAAAAAAAACTTCTTATCTCATTTTATCCATGCAATGATGATAATCTTAAGGACAGGTTATTTAACAGCGTATGTGAACATTCAAAATCCTCAGGCGAACTGAAAGAATATGACGAATATAATCTTGGATTTGTATATGAATACAATTCTCTTCTTGAAAAAATTCTTATTTTTGACAGCGGACTGAATGATAAAGCAATTGAAATAATAAAGCTTCTTATATTATCTCAGGATCCCGAAAAAGAAAATCATAGAAAATGCGTATTCGGAAAAAAAGACGGAGAAAATATAGAATTCCTCGTTCAGGATTTTGAAGAAAACAAAATTTATACTTCAAAAGTTCCATTTTCAACATACGAAACAATATGGCAACAGCTTAGATATTCAGGAGTTAAACCGTACAGCTTTGACTGGGAACTTGTAGACAGCGAATATGCAAACAAGCTTATAAACGGAATAAATAATTAACGTGAAAAATCACGTTAATTTGCCTCTGGCGGATTTTATCGTCCGTGCGAATTTTTCGTCCTGTCAGACGAAAACGCACATGGACATAATTTCCATTATACGCCTTGTCAGTCCACAGGCAATGCTGTGTATATATTTTTAATTACTATTTGCGGACAGAAAGGCTATGGAAATTAATATGAGTAAATGCTATTTATGCCCTCAGAATTGCGGTGCAGACCGTACAACAGGTACCGGCTACTGCGGAACAGGAAATAAAATCAAAATATCAAGAGCGGCTCTTCACCAATGGGAAGAGCCGTGTATTTCGTTCAAAAAAGGAAGCGGCACCATATTTTTCGCCGGTTGCAATCTTCACTGTATTTACTGTCAGAACAAAAAAATATCTGACGGAAATTCAGGAATTGAGATTTCGGAAGACAGATTTTACAATATATTGTTCGAGCTAAAAAACAAAGGTGCAGAAAACATAAATTTGGTCACAGCAGGTCATTTCATTTCTCAAATTATACCTCAATTAATAAAAGCACAGCAAACAGGACTCGGCATTCCCGTTGTATATAACACATCAGCATATGAAAAAAAATACGCTATAAAAAATCTGGACGGAATCGCAGATATATATCTTCCTGATTTAAAGTATATATCATCTTCAATATCAGAAAAATATTCCTCCTGCCCTGATTACTTTAAAATAGCAGCTGAAGCTATAGACGAAATGGTTCGTCAGAAGCCAGAATGTATATTTACCGCGGAAGGCAAGCTCATCTCCGGTGTTATTGTAAGACATCTCGTTCTCCCCGAAAACACCGACGAATCAAAAAAAATTATAAAATATCTGCATAATCGATACGGAAACAGCATTTACATGAGTATTATGAGTCAGTACACTCCGGTTATACATTCTGACAAATATCCCGAACTAAACCGGAAGCTTACATCTGATGAATATAATGACGTAATTGACTTTGCAATAGATATCGGTGTTGAAAATGCTTTCATCCAGGAAGGGGAATCCGCTTCCGAAAGCTTTATCCCGGAATTTGATTTTGAAGGAGTCTGTCCGGATATTCGTTAGAAAGTAAACAATTTATTCATAATTTATAGATTGACAAATATAAAAAAATGTAGTACAATTAGTTATATTACGTAAAAGAGGTAAAAAAAATTGAACAGAATAGCAGAATTTCAAAAAGTAAGCGAAAATCAGTTTGTAACTGATTATAACGGCGAATTCGGAAAAGGAGGAGTGGAAGCATACAAAACATTGAAGCTTCCTGCAAGAGCAACAGCAGGTTCAGCAGGCTACGACTTCTACTCCCCTGTTGATTTCACACTCAAACCAAACGAAACAATAAAAATCCCTACCGGAATCCGTTCAAAAATTGAAAATGGATGGGTACTTATGATATACCCAAGAAGCGGACTGGGTTTCAAATACCGTCTGCAGCTTAATAACACGGTAGGTGTAATAGACAGTGATTACTATAACAGTGATAATGAAGGTCACATTATGATAAAGATAACAAACTGCTCCAATGAAAACAAAACCGTAACAGTCAAATCAGGCGAAGCATTCGCACAGGGTGTATTTACTCCATTCGGTATTACTTATAATGACAGTGCAGACGGTGAACGCAACGGCGGATTTGGAAGTACAAATAAATAAAGGATGATAAGATGAACATTGCTGTAATAGGTGGAGGAGCTTCCGGAATCATGGCTGCTATTACTGCCGCACGGTGTGGTGCATATGTAACCATATACGAAAAACACGACAGAATCGGCAAAAAAATTCTTGCAACCGGAAATGGAAGATGTAATTTATCAAATATAAATTCTGATATCGACAAATATCACGGTATGGATACCGATATCATAAATACAGTATCAGCTCAGTTCTGGACCAATGAAACTATCTCATTTTTTTCAGAAATAGGACTTCTCCTGAAAACCGAAGATGAAGGAAAAATATATCCTTATTCCGACAGAGCAACATCTGTTCTTGACGTATTGAGAAACGAACTTGATTCACTCGGTGTTGTAACAGAATGTAATTTCGATGTATCGGATATAAAAAAGAGAAATTCCGTTTTCGAAATAATTTCATACGACAACAAGCATGTATTTGCTGATAAAATAATATTTGCAGCCGGCGGGAAAGCTTCACCGGGATTATGCGGCGGAAACGGATACGACATTTTAAAAAAACTCGGTCACAGTTGTACCCGATTAGAACCGTCAATTGTTCAGCTGAAAACTGACAATAAAAATCTTAAAGGTCTTAAAGGAATCAAATGCCATGCTTCCCTTACACTTAACAAAATCACTGTCAGTGGTGAGCTGTTATTTACGGACACAGGTCTTTCAGGACCACCGGCATTTTACCTTTCTTCGTACTATAAAAGAACTGATAGCGAAGTTGCTTTTATAGATTTTTTTAAAGATTACGATGAGAATGAACTCTTCAGAATAATTAGCCGTAACTCTTCCCTGTTCGAAAACACAGAAAACCTTTTCACAGGAATCATTCACAAAAGACTTGGTGCTTCCATTCTGAACCAAAGCGAAATTCAGAACATAAACGCTCCTTGTGCTTCTCTGTCAAAAAAGGAAATCTCATCAATTGTTAAAACTGCAAAAAATTTCCCGGTACATATTACAGGGACCGAATCATGGAATAATGCTCAGATAACATCAGGCGGCATTCCTGTTTCAGAAATTGAACATACAAGTATGTTATCCACAAAATGCAATAATTTATATATTACAGGCGAAATCCTCGACATCGACGGAAACTGCGGAGGATATAATCTTCAGTGGGCATGGTCAACAGGATATATAGCCGGATGCCACGCCGCCTGTAATTAACGAAAGGAAGTAAAAAAATGCCATACGATAAATATTATAAAACAAAACATCAGATATCAACACTAATTAAAACACATATTATTACATGCACTGTTATGATATTTCTTACAGTTGCAATGCTCACTATGGATGGTAAATCTACCGCAAAATACATATTGACATCACTATGCGCATTTTCCGCATTTCTTGCGATGTTTTCAAATTGTTTTGACATTGCTGAAAAGGATGCAAATCCCAATATTCAACGTAAATCATATCCTCTTAAAGGATTAGTTCTTTCAACAGGTATTATCGGCCTGGTGATTTTTTCGTTTTTATGTTACAAAGCAGCATGGGCTTTCTTCCCGCAACAAGCTACAGCCGGTGCCGGAATTTCAGCTCCGTGTCTTATATGCCAGCTTCTGTATTTGTTTTTAACATCTCCTTTTTATGCATTCGTGAATATAGTCGGTTCAAATTCAAGCATTACAGGATTAATCTCCTATATAATATTTATAGCAGTTTCGTGCGAGCTTGGCTATTTCTGCGGATACAAAAAAATTGATTTTCTTCTTCATGCAAGAAAATTCATGTTTGAAAAAAAGAAGTAAGACAAATTTAATATTACTGAGGTTGACATAATTGACTGTTTGGTTTATAATATATACTGTATGGTTATAATATCAAACAAACGGCAATGAAAGGAATGAATTTTATGAAATGTCCAAATTGTTACCATGAAAATGCCGATGATGCATTACATTGTTCAGAATGCGGAGAAAATCTGCAAATAATAGAAGAGGACGAAATGACACCCGGTGCACAGAAAAGCGAAAAACTCGCTGCAATAGAAGAACGCAGACTTCAAAAGAAAAAACGTAAACAAAGAAATAAAATAATTTTAATCGTGCTGATAATTGCTTTACTGGCCGGACTTATAACAGCTGTTGCCTTATGGTTAGGCAAAGAAAACATTGACAGAACATCAACAGATGAACCGCTTGTAATCACAGATAAGCCTTCGGAAACACCCGAACAATCGATTGAGCCAAGCGAAACGCCAATAGCTTCTCCTGAGCTTCCGGCACCTGAAGAATCTGCCATTGCTACAGCAGGGATTCCGACAATCGTTCCGAACGAAAACCCGGCACAAGTAACAGACAACACAGTTATACAGGTGCCTGATACAAATCAGACCGAAATAACAAAAAAACCGTCAGCGACAAAAAAACCGTCATCAACAAAGAAACCATCTTCACCAAAGAAACCATCATCGACAACAAAACCTGCTGCGAATAATACTTCTGTAAATAATCAGCAAAGCACTTCTGAAAAGGTTCCGCCTCAAGCTACGGCGGACAACTCAGTTGCCGCAACGAGCATACCTCAGGGTGAAGCTTTGTTATCAAAGCTCATTCAGGTAACAGATTATGTTAACGATTCTGCATCGCAGCGTCAACTTATTAAATTCAGTGTGGCGGGAGCTGAATATTATGCTTACAATGCAGGTCAATTTATAACAGGGGTTAAAGGTTTTTACTCTGTAACAGGAACAACATCCGGACTGTATTATAACGGGTTGCCTATTTACAATCTTACAAATGTTACATCATTTAACTCAACTGATTATGTACTTCCACAGTCAAACTCGGTTCTTCTGACTGCAGATGACCTGAACGGTCTTTCAAAATCTCAGATTGACATTGCAAGAAATGAAATTTTTGCACGCCACGGCAGACAGTTCAAAAAATCAGATTTGCAGAACTATTTCAATTCAAAGTCATGGTATCGTGTAAATAACAATTACAATTACAGCAATGATCAGTTGAATGTCAGTGAACTCGAATGGAAAAATGCAGAGTTTTTACTTAAATATTCTAAATAAAAAAGTGCTTCGGCACTTTTTTTGTTAAAAAAATGTTTAAAATAAAAAAAAGTGGGTATATATTATATAACAGCAAAAGCTGTATAACAAAAAGACAGGAGTGACATTTATGAAATTTACGATTATTGCAAGAAAAATTGAATTAAAGGACAAGGCAAAAGACTATATCGAAAAGAAGCTTTCAAAGCTTGATAAATTTTTCGGAGATGAGCCCGAAGCCAGAGTAGTCGTCGGTGCTCTCAAAAACATGGAATATGTTGAAGCAAACGTATATTCTCAAGGTATGGTATACAGAGCCGAAGTTTCAGATGTCGACGTATGCAGCGCTACAGACAGAATTGTAGATATTATAGAAAGACAGATAAGAAAAAATAAAACAAGACTAGCTAAAAAACTCAGAGCCGATGCAGCATGGGACAGCAAAATGATAAGTGGCGAAGAATACTCAGGCGGTGAAGACAAAGAGAAATTTGAGATTGTTAAAACAAAGAAATTTGCAATCAAACCAATGACTCCTGAGGAAGCTGTACTTCAGATGAATCTGCTCGGTCATAATTTCTTCGTTTTTAAAAACAGTACAACAAATAATATGAATGTAGTATACAAACGAAATGACGGTAAGTATGCAATTATAGAATCAGTAGAATAATCCATCCTGGACTGTTGCTTAACGCAACAGTCTCTTTAATTGATATAAGATAAAGCAATTCTGTTATATATTTTTTTTTAATACTGTGATATTATACACTTAAAGGAGAGTGGTAATATGCTTATTACAGATAAAAACAAACTAAAAAAATACAATTCAGAACACAGAATATGGCAAGGCATACCCAGTATCGAAGCTACTAAAAAAGGACGTATTTTTCTTACCTTCTATTCCGGCGGAACAAAAGAGGAATTTGAAAACTACTCATTTATTATCAAATCCGATGACGGAGAAAACTTCAGCGAACCGATTGCTGTTGCATATCTTGAAAACCACAGATGCTACGACCCATGCCTTTGGATAGACCCTTTGGGCAGATTATGGTTCACATGGGCTCTTGCCATGGACCACGCAGTTTACGGTTCAATCTGTAACAACCCTGATGCTGATGAGCTGGTATGGAGCGAACCATTTGAAATAGGCGGTGAGGTCATGATGAATAAGCCTGTTGCTCTTACTACAGGCGAATGGCTTTTCCCCACCGCTGTCTGGAAAAAAACCGTTCACGCAATAGAGACAAAATATAACTCAAAAGACGAAGACAGACTTGCATTCGCATATAAATCTGTTGATAACGGAAAAACAATTGAAAAACTCGGAGGTGTAGATGTCCCGGACAGATGCTTTGATGAGCATATGATTCTCGAACTCACCGACGGAACTCTTGCCATGTATGTAAGAACATTTTACGGCATTGGCGTTTCATATTCATACGACAGAGGAAAAACGTGGACTCCGGGTGTGGACAGCGGAATAAAAGGTCCATGCTCAAGATTCCATATAAGACGCCTTAAATCAGGAAGAATTCTTCTTATAAATCACATTAACTTCACAGGCAGAAATAATCTTGCAGCAATGCTTTCAGAAGATGACGGAAAAACATGGAAATATACACTTATGCTTGACGAGAGAAGCGATGTTTCCTACCCCGATGCAACAGAAAACGAAGATGGCTATATTTATATTACATATGACCGTGAAAGAGGCGGTTTTTTAAATTCTATGGATGAAGTATATAAATGTGCCAGAGAAATTCTTGTTTCAAAAATCACGGAAGATGATATCATCGCCGGAAAGCTTGTAAGTTCCGGCAGTAAACTAAAAGTAGTTGCCTCAAAGCTTGGAAAGTATGCAGACGAACACGAAAACCCGTTCAGAGAATTTGATAAATATACAGATGCTGAGCTTGCGAAAAATCTTTCAGGAAAATCTGCAGAGGATATAATCAGCACACTTTTTGAGCATTATCAGATAAACTGCATGAACATGTATAAGCTCGACAGTGAGAAGCTTGACAAATTAATTGACATTCTGAACACAGATAAAAACGATGAAACAACAGTCAAAAAGATAATTTCGCTCATACGCTCTGTTTCGTCCGTAGAAAAAGAACCCGTTCCGGTTGTTGAACGTATAAAAGAGATTATTATCGAAAACCTCGAAAATGACATAACTGTAAATGAAATTGCTGATAAAATCGGAATGAGTGTATACTATATGGCGCATCTTTTCAAAAAAGTAACAGGACTTACTGTTACCGCTTACAGAAACAGTGTAAAGCTTTCAAAAGCGAAAGATATGCTCATACACAGTGACAAAAGAATCAGTGATATAGCACACGATTGCGGATTCGGAAGTTCAAGCTATTTTAGTAAGATTTTCCTTGCATCAGAAAAAGTATCACCCACACGCTACAGAAATCTTTTAAAAAACAGCGATAAACAGGATAAGGATGTAATTTACTACAACATGCTTCCAAACATTGAGTTTTTGTCAAATCCTGACATGGAAGTTGAAAAAAACAATGATATTCACACATATACGGTTACAATGCCGGATGATGAATATGCATTCCTTCACGAAGCAACGGTTATTGAATATCACGGCAGAATATTTGCTTCATGGTATAATAACATAAAGCATGAACTTCACGGCAGAACACCAATCAGATTTGCAACATCAGATGACAACGGAAAAACATGGTCCGGACCCGAAATCGTCGCTGATGATGAAAGTGGAAATATTCTTTTCTGTCCTCCCGTCTTCGGTATTGATGACGATACACTTTATCTGTTCCTTAATCAGATGGTTTCCGCAGACCACATTCATTCTCTGGATTTGTATAAATACAACGAAACAGAAAACCGTTTTGAATTGCTGTGGTCTCGTCCCATACCGTTTAAACTGAACACAAATGTATATAAGCTCAATAACGGAAAGCTTATGCTTATGGGAAGAATTGGTGAGCTTGATGAGTTTCCAAATACACCGGCTGTACTTATTTCCGACTCAGGAAAAATTGATTCCGAATGGCGCCTTGTAAAAATACAGGAAGACGGAAATCTCGCTGACGGAGCAAAGTTTATTCATCCCGAAGCATCTGCAGTTATTGACGGTGATACAGTATATTCATTCGTGCGTAACGACGAGCGCAAGGTTCCTGTTGTATTCATATCAAAAGACAACTGCGAAACATGGTCAGGCCCGATAGCTCACGATATTCCGCTGAGTGACACAAAAATCTATTCCGGAACCCTATCGGACGGACGAAACTATATTATAGGAAACATCGCTCCCGGGAGAGAACATCTTGCATTATTTATCAGCGAACCAGGTACTATGAAATTTTATAAAGCCGTTACTCTTCAGAATCAATATTCAAATGAGCTTGGAATTGGATGGGTATGGCACTATCCGGTCGCATATGAAAGTGATGGTAATTTATATGTTATATATACCGTTAATACAACTAAAGAATTCTCAACATTAAGAGGTGCTGTAATATCAGTAATTGATATTACAAAAATATAATTTTTTCTATATAACCGATAATTCAACAAAGAATCTTGTACAGATATTTGTACAAGGTTCTTTTTTGATAAATATAATAATATACATTATTATCATCAAAAGGAGTGATAATAATGAGAAAGGACAAGCTTAAAATCACATTCCACAATCCGAATACTAAACACGAACACGAAAAAACAATAATGGAAATATTGTTGGAAGCAAGTATCAAAAAAGTTGATTCTGAAATAAAAAAAATTACATCTGAAAAAATACATATTGACAATTATACACATTTATGATATAATAAAGATATAACAGAACGTTTTATAAACGTTACAGAAAGTTGGTGCACGATGAATATAGCTGCATATTGCCGTGTTTCTACAAACACAGATGATCAGATGAACAGTCTTGACACTCAAAAGAAATTTTTCAGCGAATTTGCTGAAAAATATAACCATAATCTTGTAAAAATATATGCTGACGAAGGTATATCCGGAACAAAGCTTAATAAGAGAAAAGAATTCCTTAAGCTTATGACAGACGCTGAAAAAGGAATCTTTGACATGGTTGTCGTAAAAGATATTTCACGTTTTGCGAGAAATGCAGTTGATTTTCTTCAGAGTATACGTAAACTAAAAACAATGGGTATAGCCTGCAATTTTGTCAATGCCAATCTCACGTCGCAAGATGGAGAAATGATTCTCGGCACCCTTGCCCTTGTAGCTCAGGAAGAAAGTGCAAACACATCAAAAAGGATAAAATTTTCAAAAAAAAGAAATGCTGAAAATGGCAAAGTTCCGAATTTTGTTTTTGGCTACGATAAAATTCCCGGAGATTATTTTTCTCTCTCAATAAACAATAAAGAAGCTGAAACCGTGCGTTATATTTTTGACCTATACGTTAACAAAGGTGTAGGTGCGGCAAAAATATCACGTATACTTAACGAATCGGGAATAAAAACAAAACGTGGATGCAACTGGTCTCAGAATGCTGTAGCAAGGATACTTTCAAACGAAATCTATGTCGGAAAAATAGTTAACGGCAAAGAGCAAATCAAAGATTTCCTTACCGGTGAACGTATAAAAAATTCAGAGTCCGAGTGGATGATTACGAAAAACGATACTTTACAAATAATTGAAAGCGATTTATTCGAAAAAGCTCAGAATCTAATGAAATCACGCAGGACTTCATTTAAAACAAACGGGAATCGTAATAATTCGAAACATATTTTCAGCTCTCTTATCAAATGCAGTCAATGCGGCTCAAGCTTTAGGCGTTGCAGACGAGAATATAAAAATGTATATGTGTCATGGGTATGCAGCGGAAGAAACACTCATGGAACAGATTTCTGCGCCAATAACATGGTTGTTGATGAAAATGACCTTATTGAGGCTATACGTGAATATTTTGCTGATATACTCAAAAATCGTGGTACAGTAATGAAAAACGTTATCAATGAGTTTAAAAGGATATACAACAGTAAAAACGATAACATCCGGCAAGTCGAGCAATTAAACACAAAAATTTCAAAACTAAACTCGACTAAAGAAAAATATATGAATATGTATATCGACAATATAATTTCAAGAGATGAACTTAACACGAAAACAAAACAGATTACAACAGAAATAAACGAGCTTCAAAACAGCCTTAAAGCAACGGAATTAAACCTTGATACAGGAGAGAATCTTGAAAGAATTATCAATAATACATTTGTCGAAATCGAAGATATTGTTGCTGTCGAAAAAATGACTAACGAACAAATAAAAAGAGTAATTGACAAAATGACTGTCTTCCCTGACGGAACAGTTGATATTTACCTTAAATCTTTGTCGGATATAGGGATAAGTTCAAACGTTATATTTAGCTCTGACCGTACATAAAGACGTTAGTGAACGTTTATTAAAAATAAACCGTGAGCTTGCAGAAAATGTTCACAAGGTTCTTCTTGAAAACAAAGCTGAGCGTCATATACGCGGTGGATTGGCAACAAAGAAAAAATATATGCTTCGCGCCCGACAAAATTAAAAAATCATGCATGGAAATCAATACCTGAAAAAAGGAGGCAGTTCAATTTTTGAGCCGCCCCTTTTTTCATCTTACAGAAATTTATTTAGTGATTCTATGAAATACCTTCTTACCTTTTTTAACTATCATACTTCCGTCAACAAACATATCTTCTGTCACAACAGCATTTACATCTGTCACTTTTGCATCGTTGACTGAAAGACCATTCTGTTGAACAAGTCTTCTCGCTTCTGATTTAGAAGCTGCAACTCCACACTCAACAACAACATCAAGAACTCCCTTTCCTACTGCATCAGGAATTTCTGTAGTCGGCATATCAGCACTTACACCGCCACCGCCAAATACTGCTTCTGCGGCACTCTTACATTTTTCAGCTTCATCTTCGCCATGTACAAGTTTTGTAACTTCGTATGCGAGAATCTTCTTAGCCTGATTAAGCTCCTGACCTTCCCACTTTTCCATTTCACGAATCTGTTCCATAGGAACAAATGTAAGCATTTTAATAAATTTGATTACATCTGCATCCTGAACATTTACCCAGTACTGATAGAACTCATACGGTGAGAACTTTTCAGGATCAAGCCATACAGCACCGCTTGCTGTTTTACCCATTTTCTGTCCTTCACTGTTTGTAAGGAGCGTAAATGTCATACCATAAACCTGCTTCTGATCCTTTCTACGGCAAAGCTCAAGACCTCCTAGTATATTACTCCACTGGTCATCTCCGCCAAGCTCAAGTTTACAGTCATACTCTCTTGAAAGCATAAGAAAGTCATAACTCTGCATAAGCATATAGTTAAATTCAAGGAATGAAAGACCCTTTTCAAGTCTCTGTTTGAAACATTCAGCTGCAAGCATCTTATTAACAGAGAAGCATGAACCGATTTCTCTTAAGAATTCAATATAATTAAGATTTCTGAGCCAATCAGCATTGTTAACCATAATAGCTTTACCATCTGAAAAATCAACAACACTTGAAAGCTGTTTCTTGAAGCATTCACAATTATGGTTTATTATTTCTGTTGTCATCATTTTACGCATATCTGTTCTACCGCTCGGGTCTCCAACCATTCCGGTACCGCCGCCAACAAGTGCAATCGGTCTGTGACCATGAAGCTGCATATGTCTCATTACAACCATCTGGAGAAAATGACCTACATGGAGACTGTCAGCGGTCGGGTCAAAACCAATATAAAATGTGACTTTTTCCTTACCGAGAAGTTCTCTTATTTCCTCTTCATGTGTAGTCTGTGCAATAAGACCTCTTTCTTTTAACACATCAAAAACATTTGTACTCATTTCAATTTGTTCCTTTCATTACTTTTTTATCTTTTTAATATCATACGGTGTAATCTGATATACATAATAATTAAGCCAGTTTGAAAACAATAGTGATGCATGCGCACGCCACGTAACCGCAGGCTTCTTTTTAGGATTATCATTCGGAAAATAATTTACCGGAATTTCAGGATTCTTACCTCTCTCCAGATCTCTGAAATATTCATCTCTGAGAGTGTTTGCATCATACTCAGAATGACCCATTACAAAAATCTGTCTTCCCTTTTTGGTAAACACTATATAAACTCCGGCTTCCTTACTTTCGGCAAGAATTTCAAGCTCTTTAACCTTCTTTATATCCTCTGCCCTTACTTCGGTATGTCTCGAATGAGGTGCGTAAAACTCATTGTCAAAACCGCGCATAAGCTTCGAAGTTATTCTATTCACCTTATGCTTGAACACTCCTGAGCATTTCTTCTCAAGTGGATATTTTTTTATACCATAATGATAATAAAGTCCTGCCTGAGCCGCCCAGCAAATATGAAAAGTGGATGTTACATGAGTTTTCGTCCATTCCATAAGCTCTTCAAGCTCTTTCCAGTAATCAACCTGACTGAATTCGAGATTTTCTACCGGAGCTCCGGTAATGATCATACCGTCATAATTCGTATCCTTAATTTCAGAAAATGATTTATAGAATTCTTTAAGATGCTCAATAGGTGTATTCTTTGAAACATGCGAGTCCATCTGAATAAGGTCAATTTCTACCTGAAGAGGAGAGTTACTCAGCTTTCGAAGCAGCTGTGTTTCTGTTGCAATTTTTGTAGGCATCAAATTTACTATAGCAATTTTTAGAGGTCTTATATCCTGATGCATAGCTTTTGTTTCACTCATTACAAAAACATTTTCAGATCTGAGTTCCGATGTAGCCGGTAATTTATCAGGAATACGTATAGGCATAAAAACCCCCCTTTTTGAAATCATATATGATAATTATAACATATATTCCCCGCTCTTTCAAGAAACAAATTTTATATTTTTATTAAAAAAAAACACAATTTAATATAGATTTTAACCAAAAAATCATTTTTTTTCGCAAATTTGAAATTTTTTCTACCCAAAAACATGCTAATATTTATTCAGAGCTGAAACGAGCTCAAGGAGGTATGTAAATGAACAATTACGAAAACAACACTATACAGAAAAAAATTGATGAATACTTTTCATCACTTGAACCTGATTATCAGTATGACTCTGACGGGAATATTCTTACTGATAAATCCGGCATTCCTGTTCTGACAGAAAGACAGCCTGCAACATTGTCATCACTGGCATATGCCATAGGATGCAGCTCAAGACAGGAATTTGAAAAAATAAGAAAAAGAAGGATTACAAAAAATATCATAGAACGTGCATTGCTCAGACTTGAAGCATACACCGAAAGAATGTTATTTGACAAATCTGCTTCTGCAGGTGCAAAATTTCTTCTTGAAAGCGATTTCAACAGGCAGACTGATTCCGAGAGTCAATCAGGCGGTATAGTAATTCTTGCAGATGTAAACAAGGAAGGTGATAATTAATGGTTATATGGAAACCTCAGCCTCGTCAGGCGGTTTTCCAATCAAGAAATGAATACGAGGTTCTGTATGGCGGTGCAGCAGGAGGAGGAAAAAGTGATGCATTGGTTGCTGAAGCTCTGAGACAGGTTCATATCCCTCATTATAAAGCGATTTTATTCAGAAAAACATTTCCGCAGCTCAGAGAGCTTATTTTAAAATCTCTTAAAATTTATAAAACGGCATTCCCCGATGCTGTATACAATTCAACCGAACACGTATGGAAATTCCCGTCCGGAGCAAGGATTTATTTCGGCTCAATGGCAAACAAGGACAGTTACCTTAATTATCAGGGGCTTTCATTTGCTTTTATAGGTTTTGACGAGCTTACACATTTTACAAGAGAAGAATACGAGTATCTAATATCTCGTAACCGTGCTGACGGTGACGGTGTCAGAGTCTACATAAGAGCAACGGCTAATCCCGGTGGTATCGGTCATGGTTGGGTGAAAGAGAGATTTATAACAGCCGCACCACCAAATACTACTATACGATTTAAAACAGAAGTACGTATGCCCGACGGAAAGATAAAGCAGGTTGAACGAACAAGGGTATTTATTCCTTCATCCGTGTTTGATAATCAGGAGCTGTTAAACAACGACCCGAATTATCTTGCAAACCTTGCCTCACTTCCCGAAGCACAGAAAAATGCCCTCCTTTACGGAGACTGGGATACATTTTCAGGCCAGGTATTTACAGAATGGAAAAACCATCCCGAAAACGAAGACAGACGAAACACACATGTTATTAAACCGTTTCCTATCCCATCACACTGGAAACGCTACAGAAGCTTTGACTACGGCTATACAAAGCCGTTTGCAGTTCAGTGGTGGGCTGTTGATGAACAGGGTATCGCCTATCTTTACAGACAGTTATATGGATGCACAGACACTCCGAATACAGGTCTTAAAATGGAACCATCGGCTGTTGCAAAAGCAATTAAGGAAATCGAAGACAGCGAGGAGAACGGAAATCATATTATCGGTATTGCAGACCCTGCTATATGGGACGAAAGCCGTGGCATGGCAGGAACAATTATCAATCTGTTTAATGAACAAGGGATTTACTTCGAAAAAGGTGATAACAAACGTATCCCCGGAAAAATGCAGGTTCATCATAGGCTTGCGTTTGATAAAAACGGTTTCCCGATGATGTATGTCTTTGACACCTGTCGTGACTTTATAAGAACCATCCCCCACCTTGTATACGATAAAAACAAAGTGGAAGACATTGATACTGACTGCGAGGATCACGACTACGATGCTATGAGATATTTTCTCATGAGAAATCCAATCCCTTCAAAGTCACCGGAAATAAAAACAGAACGGTTATACAGTCCGTTCATATAAAAGAAAGGAATACAGCAATGAAAAATGAAACAATTAAAAAAATAACAAATCCGAACAAAAACAGTTTTACATCAGATAATCTTGGTATACGTGCCGGATTAAATGCACTCGGATTTAACAACAACGATATAGGCTGGGACGGCGAAAATGTAACATACAAAAACAAAGCTATATTCAAGCCTGACAGAAATGATGACGGTACAACAAAAATTAACACCAAAGGATTTATTGAAGGTGTAAATAAAATTTATGGAGATTCCGGAAACTCATTGACAGATGTAACAGCATATGCATCCGGCACCGGTATTTCAAATCTTGTGGAATACGGTGGTGACGGAACTGTGTCAGTCGGTGGTGTTCAGGTTCCGAATACTATCATTATTGACGGTCAGGCATATGCTTCTGCTAACGACATAAAAAAAGCCATAACAACAGCTTTCGGTAACAGTAATATTTACTCTCCTGTTGACGTGTGGAACCGTAATTACGGTGAAAACGGCAAATATACCGAAGACATAGAGAATCTCGTAAGAAGACTTGTCGACAGAGAAGAATTCAGCTACAATCCTGAGGATGACCCTGTATATCAGTCATATAAAGATATGTACATGAGAAACGGAAGAGAAGCTATGAACGACACTTACGGAAGTCTCGCCGCACGTACAGGAGGATATGGAAATTCAGCAGCTATTGCAGCTGCTGACAATGCATATTTTTCTTATATAAAAGCTCTGAACGATAAAATCCCCGAACTCTACAGGGATGCTTATGACAGGTATAAAAACCGCTATAAAGAGGATTCTGAAACACTTTCAAAGCTCGGGACTCCAAAAGATATATATGATTTCGAAAATAATGCAAACCGTGATTTAAGACACGATATAAGTGAAGCCCTGAAATCAGACTATCAACGAAATATTGACAACAGAGACTATTTATCAAAGCAAAAGGAACTGGAATTTGAACGTGAATACAAAAACGGACTTCTTGCAAACGAAATTGCGGCTCTGGAATATAAAAAGCTTCAGGATTCAATAAGCAATTCTCTCGCCGAGCGAAAACTCGACATAACAGCCGACGCAAACGACGTAAAGAAAAAAGAAATAGCTATCAAGCAGGAGGAAAGCGACAGAAAAGAAGAACTGCATGGATATGAAATAGAAAAAATAATAGCCCAGATTGCAAAACTCCAGCAATAATCGTGAATATTATTTTTCGATAAGATTCAGTTTTTCGACACGTGATAATTTCTTTATTTCCGCTTCGCGGTGCATAGCTTCACTTTTCGTTTCAAAGGTCTCGTGATACGCAAGCGAAACAGGAAGTCTCGAACGGGTATATTTTGCACCTTTGCCTGAGTTATGTACCTTTATCCGTTTGTCTATATCATCGGTATAACCGCAGTATAAAGAATTATCAACACATTTTAATAAATATACATAATACATTTTAATTCCCTTTACATATATGATTGCCGGGCAAGCAAAACAGTTTGCCCGGCAATCAACATAGCCTAAGCGACCAACACTAAAGACGCTTGAAACAACGTAATTCCGCCATCTTTTAGCTTGTCGTCCTTGAAAGGCGAAAGCATTTCTTCGTCCTCCGCACCAAAATATGACCGAAATTCCATCCGTTTCAGGTCATACGAGTTCAAAAATAATAAATTTTTGTTCCGGCAAGGCAAAAACGCAGGGAATACTCTCGTATTCGCGAGGATTTTAACGCAGTTGGGACGAGAATTTATATTTTCAAACCGCCTTTAGTGTTGGTTGCTTAGGCTATTACTTCATATTCTTTTTATATTCTTCTATCATTTTTTTAACCATTCTTCCGCCGATGCTTCCGGCTTCTTTAGCACTGAGATTAGCTCCTTCTTTTGAAAGATTCAATCCAAGTTCGTTTGCCACTTCCATTTTAAATCTCTCATTAGCTTCTTTTGCCGCCTTATTCTTTGACATGATTATTCCTCCTGACATAAAATTCTCAGTAATAATATGTCCAGGATAATAAGAATTATACTAATTCATTATTTCTGCTTTTTCAATAACCTTCAATACTTTATTTTTCAGGTCTGAGTAGCTTTTTCTTTCTATCAGATTATTCTCGTATATTTCACGCGCCGCTTCCTGAGCTTTTTTAAGAATATCAGTATCAGTAAATAAGTTTGCAATACGCATATCCGGTAAACCATGCTGACGTGTTCCAAAGAAATCACCGGGGCCTCTGAGTTTTAAATCCTGTTCTGATATATAGAATCCGTCGTTTGAATTACACATAGTTTCCATTCTCTTCTTCGTTATCTCTCCACCGCCTTGCGCAAAAAGAATACAATATGCCTGTTCACCACCTCTTCCCACTCTACCGCGAAGCTGGTGAAGCTGAGACAGTCCAAAACGTTCTGCATTTTCTATAACCATAATATTTGAATTAGGGACATTAACCCCAACTTCAATTACAGTGGTTGAAACAAGAAGCTGTATTTCTCCTGAGGCAAACTTTTCCATTACTTCATCTTTTTCCTTAGACTTCATTCTGCCGTGGACTAAACCTATATTCAGTTCAGGATATTTTCCCCGGAGTTTATCCGCAAACTCCGTTGCATTTTCAAGGTCAAGTGTTTCTGTTTCATCAACAAGCGGACACACTACATATGCCTGATATCCATTTTTGATATTTGACTCCACAAAATTATAAACACGGTTTCTCATTTTTTCATCTACTGCATATGTTTTTACAGGTTTTCTACCGGGCGGAAGTTCGTCTATTACCGACACATCAAGATCGCCGTAAAGAATAAGTGCAAGTGTTCTTGGTATAGGTGTTGCTGACATTACAAGCATGTGCGGATTATTTCCTTTAGCACATAATCTTGCCCTTTGATTTACACCAAATCTGTGCTGTTCATCAGCGATAACGAGTCCAAGCTTATTATATACAGCCTTATCTTCAATAACTGCATGCGTTCCGACAATAACATGAGCACTGCCGTCCGAGATTTTTTCATAAACTTCCCTTTTCTCTTTAGCAGTCTGACTTCCTGTAAGAAGTACAACATTTATTCCCAGACCATCAAAAATCTCCGTCAGCGTTTCCAGATGCTGACGTGCAAGTATCTCAGTCGGAGCCATCATTACACTCTGATATCCGTTTTTAAAAGCAAGAAATATGCCGGCAGCGGCAACAACAGTCTTACCCGAGCCGACATCACCCTGAACAAGTCTGTTCATCTGTTTGCCGGACTCAAAATCATGAACCATATCAGTTATAACCCTGAGCTGTGCATTGGTAAGCTTATACGGGATATTCTTTTTAAATTCTTTTCCTCCTGAAATATTTTCAAATACTATTCCCGATTCGCGCTCATTTGTCTTTCTTCTGCTAAAGAGAGCAAGCTGAAGCATAAGAAGCTCCTCAAATACAAACCGTTCTCTGGCAACTTTGTAGCAATCAAGGTTGTCCGGGAAATGTATATTATTTAAACAAGAATTAATATCCTGAATTTTATATTTTTCAAGCAAATCATCCGGTAGGTATTCATTTATTTCACCAACATAATTAAGTGCTTCCGACATGGCGCTCTGAACATTCTTCTGAACAAGTCCGCCTGTAAGTGGGTAAACAGGAACAATTTTTCCTGTATATTTCCCCTGTCCGGCTTTTTCATATATTGGATTTTCCAGCTGTAATTTTCCTCTCGACTTCCCTACTTTTCCATACATAACATATTTCTGACCGGGAGAAAAAACATTTTTGACATACTTATTATTAAACCATACAACCTGCATACTCCCTGTTTCATCATAAACAGTTACAGTATATATAGCCATATTTCTTCGTATTCTCGTCTCGTGAACAGCAGAAGAAACGGTTATGCTCAGGCATACCGTTTCATTTATCATACAATCTTCAATATTTTTATTTACAGACCTGTCTTCGTACGTTCTCGGAAAAAAATAAAGTAAATCTTCCACAGTATGAATTCCAAGCCTTGCAAAAGAGGCGGCACGCGCCGCCCCGATTCCTTTTAAATACTGAACACTTTTATTCATATCATTTTTCTCATTCTATTGATATAATATAATAGTAAAGTGGCTGTCCGCCTTTTTTAAGAGAGACTTCACAGTCTTCATAAAGGTCAGTAAGTTTATTTGTCATATCCTCTGCAGGCTGTTTCTTAGCAGGTTTTCCCTGATAAAGTGTAATAAACTCAGTATCCTCATCCGTCATCTTCTCAATAAGCTTTTCCGCAACTCCTTCAGGTGATTTTCCGACAGCACTGATTTTGCCTTCAATCATTCCGAGAATATCGCCCTTATTAATTTTATGACCTTCATATTCAGTATCACGTACGGCAAACGTAACCTGTGCTGTCTTTACTTCTCTCATGGCACGGTTAAGAGCCTTTTCGTTTGCTTCAACATCTTTTTTCGCATTAAACGACATCATCGCAGTAATACACTGGGGAACGCTGACAGTAGGAATAACAATAATGTTTTTATCAGAAAGTTCCTTAGCCTGTGCTGCCGCCATTACGATGTTTTTATTATTCGGGAATATAAAAATGTTTTTGGCATTCACCTTACCGATAGCTTTAAGAAAATCATTCGTACTCGGATTCATTGTCTGTCCGCCTTCAATGATTCTTGTAACTCCAAGGTCATATAGAATACCTGATAGTCCCTTTCCTGAGCTTACAGCTATAAAACCGTAATCTGTAAGAGGTTCAGCCTTTTTCTCCTGCTTCTTATCAGCTTCACCGTTTTTATTCTCAATAATACTACTGTGCTGATGCTTCATATTATCAATTTTAACATCAAGAAGTTCACCAAGCTTAACTGCCTGTTCGAGTACAAATCCCGGATTATTGGTATGGATATGTACCTTTATTACCTCATCATCATCAATAACCAGCATACAGTCACCTTTTGGTGAAATAGTGCTTCTGAATTCATCTACATCACTATCAGCTGAAAATCTCTGAATTATAAATTCGGTACAGTACTGGAATTTAATATCCGCATTCTCCACTCTTACTGTTTTTGTTACTTTTTTGCGTGCAACAGGTGCTTCTCCTGTTGTTTCTATAATACTCTCATTTTTTACATATTCAAAAGCACCTTCAAGAATATAAAGCCATCCCTGACCTCCCGCATCCACAACGCCTGCTTCTTTTAACTGAGGAAGCATTTCAGGTGTTTTTTCAAGAGCATCCTTTCCGTACTTTACACAGCTGTCAAGAACACCAAAAAGACTGTCGTCATTTTTAGCTCCTGCCACAGCCCCTTCAGCAGCAACACGTGCCACTGTAAGAATAGTCCCCTCTGTAGGCTTCATTACTGCTTTATAAGCAGCCTCTGCACCTGCTGTGAAAGCATCGGCCAGCTCCTCTGCCGTACATTCATCCTTACCCTTAAGCGACTTTGAAATACCTCTGAAAATCTGGGAAAGTATAACCCCAGAATTTCCTCTTGCTCCTCTTAGCGTAGCAAAGGACATTTTATCAGCAACAGCTGATATACCGGTTATTTCATCACTCAAAACCTCAGCCGCAAGTGCCTGAACAGTCAAGCTCATATTCGTTCCTGTATCACCGTCAGGTACAGGAAAAACATTTAAATCATTCACTTCGTCTTTATGGTTATATAAGTTGTTCGCCCCTGATACCATCATAAGCGAAAACGTTTTACCGTTTATTTCCGTAATAATTGTACTCACCCTTCCGTTATTCAGATACTCTTATTCCTTCAACACGTATATTTACACTTTTTACAGGAATTCCTATTGTTCCCTCAAGAGTGTATCTAACCCTACTTGCAATACTTTTACATACAGACTGAATATTTATGCCAAATTCCACTACTATATGAATTTCAACAACTGCTCTGTTTTCATCAATCTGCACTCGTATACCTTTTGTTTTATTATCTCCGTACAGAAGACTTACTATTCCGTCAGCTCTGTTTCTTGCCGCCATTCCGACAACACCGTAACAGCTTTCAGCAACCGTCCCGGAAATCTGAGCTATAAGCTTCGGGGAAACGGTTATTGTTCCAAACATATTATCATAGTTAATCATATTATAATCATTCCTTTCTGTGCACAGAAGCACCATTTTACTGTTCCGGCTTCATGTCACGTGTCATAAGTGAATAAACAGCATCACGCGGCAATAAACCGCCGAAAAGTATATTATAAGCTTCATGCGTTATTGGCATTGAAACATTATATTTAACAGATAAATCATATGCCGCCTTAGCCGCATTTACGCCTTCTACGACCATATGAACCTTATCAAGAGCATCCTTAAGTGTCAATCCCTGACCAAGAAGTATTCCGGCACGTCTGTTTCTGGAATGCATACTGGTACACGTTACTATTAAATCTCCGACTCCGGAAAGACCTGCAAAAGTTTCAGGCTTAGCGCCCATTGCAATTCCCAGTCTTTTTATCTCAGCAATACCTCTAGTCATAAGTGCCGCTTTTGTATTATCACCGTATCCGAGTCCGTCGCTTATTCCTGCACAAAGGGCAATAACATTTTTCAGCGCTCCGCCCATTTCAACACCAATCATATCATCAGATGTATAAATCCTGAAATTCTCACTCATAAGTGTTTTCTGAATCCATGCTGATGTTTCTTCCGTTTCAGAAGCAACAACATTCATTGTCGGAAGTCCTTTACTTACCTCTTCGGCATGTGACGGTCCGCTCATAACAGATATATCTGCATTCGGAATTTCTGATTTATATACCTCTGAAAGTCTCATAAGACTTCCATCTTCAAGACCTTTTGAAATGTTCAAAAGCTTCTGACCGTCTGACACGTAAGGTGCAAGCTGTCTGGCAGTTGTTCTTGTTGCTATACTCGGTACAACTGTAATTATAAGGTCAGCTCCTGTTACGCATTTCTTGATATCATGCGAACATATTATATTATCAGCAAACCGATATCCCGGCAGAAACTCTTTGTTTTCCCTGTCACGGTTAAGTCTGTCTGTTTCGTCCTGTTGCCACGACCACAGAAATATTTCATAATTCTTCGCAGACAGTAATATCGCCATAGCTGTTCCCCAGCTACCGGAACCAATAATTGCTATTTTCAAATTACTCATTCCTTTATTTCTTTTTTTGTCCTAATTTATTTTCTGTACCCGAAAGAAGTCTTTTTATATTCTCCTTATGACGGAATACAAGCATGGCACCAAGTAATATATCAAACACTATATATATAATATCAAAATCATTAACTATATACATTCTCACTAAATCTGTGCAAAGATATATAAGTGATGACATTATCGATCCAAAGGAAACGTATTTTGTAATAGCCATTATTCCGATAGTCAGAACAAACACTACCAATCCTACTATCCAGTTAAGTGCAAGAAGAACTCCAAGACTTGTTGCGACACCTTTCCCGCCCTTAAATTTGAAAAACACCGGATAATTATGTCCGAGCGAAACAAAGAACCCTCCGCAAAGTTTTAAATAAGGTAAAACATGCATAGAGTTATTATATGAATCACCGGCCAGATATATACCTGCAAGATGTGATATAAGCATTCCTATCCATACTCCGATACAGCCTTTAAGAACATCAAGAATCAGCGTGACAACCGCAAGTTTCTTTCCGTATGTACGGAGCATATTTGTAGCACCTGCATTTCCGGAACCGGATTCGCGGATATCTTTTCCAGAAAGAGCTTTTGATAAAATTATGGAAGAATTAACACTTCCTGCAAGATATGCTATAACACATGTTAATACAATCAATACTATTCCCAAATTTCAATTCTCCTTTATTTATCTTTTTCATTTCTTTCACGAAGAATAAACTTAATAGGTGTTCCTTCAAATCCGAAAGCATCTCTTATCTGATTTTCTATGAAACGCAAATAAGAATAATGGAACAATTCTCTTGAATTTGTAAATAATACAAACGAAGGCGGACATGTGCTTGCCTGAGTTCCGTAATACACCTTTAGTCTTCTTCCCTTATCCGAAGGCGGCTGTTGCTTAGCCATTGCCTCGTTAAGCACATCATTAAGCATACCTGTTGTAATTCGTCTGTTATATTGTTCGTTAACCTTCTTTATTTCTTCTAACAGCCCGTCAACACGCTTGCCTGTTTTAGCTGAAATAAATACTATTGATGCATATGACATAAATGCAAACTCTTCACGAAGCTTCGTTTTGAAGTTGTTCATCGTCTTTGTGTCTTTTTCTACCGCATCCCACTTATTTACAGCAAATATACAGGCTTTTCCCTGTTCATGAGCATATCCTGCTATTTTTGTATCCTGTTCTGCAATACCTTCCGTTGCATCTATCATTATAACACAGACATCACTTCTATCTACCGCACCGAGAGAACGGATAACGCTGTACTTTTCAACAGCTTCATCAATTTTCTTTCTTTTTCTCATTCCGGCAGTATCTATAAACAAAAATTTATCTCCATCTTTCTCATAGTGAGAGTCAATCGCATCTCTTGTTGTTCCGGCAATATTACTTACGATAACTCTTTCTTCACCTAAAATCTGATTTATAAGTGATGATTTTCCTGCATTAGGTCTGCCTATAACGGCAACCTTTATTTCATCTTCATCTTCGCCTGTTTCGGCATTTTCGGGGAACTTTGCACAGACCTCATCAAGAAGGTCTCCGACACCCATACCATGAACTGACGAAATAGCAATCGGATCTCCGAGCCCTAAATTATAAAACTCATAAAACTCCGGTGGAACATCACCGGGGGCATCCACCTTATTAACTGCAAGAACTATTTTCTTTTTTGCTTTCAAAAGCATTGAAGCAACATCATAATCATTCGCAGTCACACCGTCTTTCAGATTTGTCATAAGCACAACGACATCTGCCATTTCTATAGCGAGATTTGCCTGTCTTCTCATCTGAATAAGGATTTCATCCTTACTTGCAGGCTCAATACCGCCTGTATCTATCATTGTAAAGTGCTTGTCAAGCCATACACCCTCAGCATAAATACGGTCACGTGTAACACCGGGCGTATCCTCGACAATACTTATTTTTCTGCCTGATATTTTATTAAATAATGTTGACTTGCCGACGTTAGGACGTCCGACTATTGCAACTACCGGTTTCATTTTTGTACCTCACTTTAAAATTCTAATTCTTTTCCGATTATATGTTCAACAAATATATATCCGTCATTATCGGTCGGTATCAGTTTTACTCCTGTATTCTCTTCAATTTCAGAAACTGTCATATCGTCAAGGAATACATCTTCGTCACATTTAAGCATGGACGAGCATATAAGAACCTCTCCGGACACATTATTTTCCATAAGTGTCTTCTGCAAATCGCATCCGCATATAAGTCCGGTAACTGTTACCTTTCCGCCAAAAAATTTATTCTGTACAGGGTATACTGAAATTTTAACTCCTGTTTTGTCTTCTATCTTCTCTGAAGCTTCTTTTATAAATCTGTAAGATGCTTCGCCTGTTGCTATTGTTATGCATCTACCATCCTCCCTTTCCTTAATCATAGAAAGGGCATGGTCAATTTCCTCTTCCATACTTGCAATAAGTCCGACACCGTTTTCAAGCTGTGGGAATCCTTCATATTCATCAGCTTTCGGTACAGGCAGGCCTGAATTAACATAAAACTCATCAGACAAATAAACAAGACGGGTTCCGAGATTTTTATAAAATCCTTTCTGCAGACTTTCAACCTGATTAATAACACTTCTGCATCCATCCGCATCAAACGCTTTCAGTTCATAAAGACCGTCTCTGTAAGCTGTCAGTCCAACCGGAACAACAGACACACTTTCTATATATGGTGAAAGTGATGCCATATCACGTAGTGTTCTGTCAAGCTCAGCACCGTCATTAACTCCGGGGCAAAGAACAACCTGACAATTCATATATATATTATTATCTGCAAGCTTTTTCATTATACTCATTATTTTGCCTGCAAATCTGTTGCAAAGCATAAATTCCCTGAGTTCGGGATTGGTTGTGTGTACCGAAATATTAATCGGTGAAACACGCATTTTTATAAGTCTGTCAATTTCCTCATCAGACATATTTGTCAATGTAACATAATTCCCCTGCAAAAACGAAAGTCTTGTGTCATCATCCTTAAAATACACTGTCTCCCTCATCCCAGGCGGAAGCTGGTCAATAAAACAGAATATGCATTTATTCCGGCAGCTCTGCGCTTCAGCAAGAAGCTCTTCCCTAAAAATTATTCCAAGATCATCATAATCATTTTCAATAACTATTTCCTGAACTTCACCGTCAGCCTTTTTTATTCCGAGTGTAACCTCATACTCCGCTGTAAGAAATCTATATTCAAGAATGTCATGAATTTCATGTCCGTTTACCGTAAGAAGTATATCTCCTCCTTCTATTCCGGCTTCTTCAGCAAGAGAGCCGCTTTCAACGTCAAGTATTTCCGTATTTGATTTTAACATCGGTCTCTTCCCTTCACGAACTTCTAAAATTAACCATACTTACCTAACGATAATTTTACCATAAAATTTCCATTCTGTCAAGTCTTTTATGAAGACATTTGTTACTTATCGGAAAAATATATCAAAACATCTTTACTTTTTCTGAAAAGTATGTTATAATTCATTTTAACTTCGAAAAACAAGATAAAGAGGTACTGATTATGAGTGAAGGAACAATTTTTAACATTCAGAAATTCTGTGTCAATGACGGACCGGGCATAAGAACTACTGTTTTTATGAAAGGTTGTCCGCTTAGCTGTATCTGGTGTCACAATCCCGAATCAAAATCAACAAAACAGGAAATTTTTTTTGACAAAAGAAAATGTATAATGTGCGGTGCATGCGAAGGTATTTGCCCCGAAAACTGTCATGTGATAAAAGACGGAATACATACATATGACAGAAACAAATGTATCACCTGTGGGAAGTGTGCTGAAATGTGTATTCCCGAAAGCCTTGAAGCGGTAGGCAAAAAATCAGATATTGATACAATACTTTCCGAAGTTATGAAAGATGAAGTCTTTTACCAAAATTCCGGTGGAGGTCTTACTGTTTCCGGCGGTGAACCAATGCTTCAGTTTGAATTTACATATGAGCTTTTAAAGAAGGCAAAAGAAAAAGACCTTCATGTATGCATGGAAACCTGCGGTTTTTCAAAAGAAGAAAACTATATGAAAATTGCAGATTTTGTTGATATATTCTTATTCGACTACAAGATTACCGATTCCGAAAAACATAAAGAATGTACAGGAGTCACCAACGAACTCATACTGAAAAATTTAAGAAATTTAAACAGTATCGGAAAACAGATTATATTAAGATGCCCGATAATTCCCGGAATTAATGATAACGAAGAACATTTTTCCGGAATCGCAAACATAGCAAATGAGCTTGAAAATGTATCAGAAATTAACATAGAACCTTATCATCCGCTCGGAAAAGGAAAATCCGAGATGCTGGACAAAGAATACGTTCTCGGTGATTTATCATTCCCGGAAAACGAAACTGTTGAAAAATGGATAGATAGTATAAAGAATAAAACATCCAAAACAGTAAAAAAAGCCTGAAACAGGAGATGCACCACGCATCTCCTATTTCAGGCTTTCTATAAACAATTCTGTTCTTTTTGACAAATATTTTTTATTATTTATGAAAATATAAGTAGTTCTTTCAACATCATCAAGTTTCTTAAAAACAACATTATCAGGAAACATTCCTTCCCATGACACTGACGGCACAAAAGCAACTCCAAGTCCGAGACTTACATATTTTCTTATATAATAAGGGTCGTCGCTCTGAATAGCAATCTCCGGTTCAAATCCCATACCTTTACAGATTGACATCGTATAACTGTAAAGACTGCCCGGAGGACTCATTGTTATAAATCTGGAATTTCTGATATCATCCGCTGTTATTATTTCTTTTTTTTGCAAAGGATCATCTTCACACATTGCAAGCACTATATCTTCTGTTATAAGCTTTATTTTTTTATAGTCACTTTCATTTGAAAGGGTATCCGATATAATAATATCAAAATCATCTTTTTCCTCAGGCACTGTATGATGAATAACAAAAGAAACTTCGGGATATTTCCTCTTGAATTTTCCAATTACTTCCGTTATAACACGTCTGTTGGTACAGATGCATATTTTTATCTCTCCGCTAAGTGCATCATCATTCACAGCCTTTTTCGCTTCATCAAGCATTCTCAGTGCCTGACTTACACGTGTATAAAATTCACGTCCGTTTTTATTAAGATGTATTCTGTTTGCACTCCTGTCAAAAAGCTGCGTTCCAAGCTCTTTTTCCAGACGATGTACCATCTGAGATATATTAGACGAAGGCACCATGAACTTCTGTGCCGTTTTTGAAAAATTCTCTGTTTTTGCCGCATCGCAAAAATATTTTAACTGTAATAATTCCATTATAATCACCGATATAATAATATCACATTTCAGCATAACTGTCAAGTTATGCTACTATATTTTATTTAATTATTTACAATATGCTGTTTATGATGTATAATTAAGAAAAAACAAAGGAGAGTTTTATTATGCCCGAATTACTTGAAATCATCATGATTGTAAGCTTTGGAATCTCATGGCCGATGAACGTTATGAAATCATACAAAGCAAGAACTACTACCGGCAAAAGTCTTTCTTTCCTGTTCCTTATCTTCTTCGGATACATTGCAGGAATTTCTTCAAAGCTTGTTAACCCTGTCTACATGAATCAGATAGCAGAAAAATGGTACGTTCTTTTCTTCTATGTACTTAATTTCATCATGGTAGGTGCAGACCTTTGCATGTACTACAGAAACTATAAGCTCGATAAGGAGAACGGTATAAGATGAAATCATTCAAAGATATAAATTACGGAAACTTTAATCATCCCGAACAGGTTCTTGACATTCATCTTCCCGACTGTGACGAATTTCCCGTATTTGTTTACTTTCACGGTGGAGGCATTGAATCAGGCGATAAGGATATGCCTGAGCTTGCAGAATATCTTACTAAAAACAATATCGCTCTGGTCAGCTGTAATTACAGAATGTATCCTACAGCCGTTTACCCCGAATTTATAAGAGACGCGGCTTGTGCCGTTGCATGGGTAAAAAACAACATAGATAATTACGGAAAAGCAACAAAAATATTCGTAGGCGGAAGCTCTGCCGGCGGATACATATCACTGATGCTCTGTTTTGATAAAAAATATTTTGCACCGTATAATATAAATCCCGACGAAATAGACGGATTTATTCACGATGCGGGACAGCCGACCGTACACTTCAACGTTCTCAGAGAAAGAGGAATTGACAGCCGCAAAGTTTTCGTTGATGAAGCCGCACCGATTTTCCATATAACGGAAAATAAGAACTATGCACCAATGCTTATAATTGTTTCTGACGATGATATGGAAAACAGGTACGAACAGACAAAACTTCTGATGTCAACATTAAAACATTTTAACGGTGACCTTCCGCAGATTACACTTAAGGAAATGCATGGCACCCACTGCCAGTATGTGGTTGATCTGGAATATCAGGGAGAGTATGTTTTCGGAAATATTGTAACTGAGTATATAAAAAAAGCACTTTAAGTGCTTTTTTTACTTAATAAACATATTGCTTCCTCTGGCGTCTATTTCACACGCCCACCGATATAAATCATTTAATAATGCTCTTTTTTTCCTTTTCTTAGCCTGTTCGGAACTTCCTGTTATCTTAGCCCGGATATAGTTACCACCACCCACAAAACCTTTAGGCAACGGAGTTTTAAATTTATAATTTTTCTTAAATTCAATATACATAAATTCATTCAAACCAATATGTCCTTCACAACACATTTCCGTTAAAAACATTTTTTTATTTAACTCTCTGATTATCGGAAGCATATTTTTATCTATTTGTATAAGCGTAGGCGGATAAGCAAAACATTCACATTCCTTAACCACATTAAAACAATAAGGGCATACATATAAATAGTTTTTTATATTTTTTTCATTCATGTAAATCATCCTTCAATCAGTAATTATTTTATCAAATCATTAATCATATTTTTATAATAATCATTATCTTTCTTCTTTATCACATATCTATGTCTTCCATCATCAGAACGTACGAAATTATTGTGTCCGGTTATTCTATCTACAGAAGCAGTCCCTTGCACAGTATCATACCCGGCTTTATTTTCATCACCGATTAATGCCATCAGTACAAGCATCGGATCCCATGACTCTCTTCCGTTCTCAGAACCATGGTCGCACAGCACCCAATAAAGTACATCACCTTTTTTAAGATTATCTCCGGTAATAACATCGGCACCGATTTCCCATCCGAGAAAAGTAACCGGAACAGGACATTTTTCGCATAAAACATTTCCTGCAGCTCTTGAACGTTCATTTCTTATAAAATTATTTTCTTCACCGTTCTCTTCGTCCCACTTTCCTGCCATTATCCAGACTTTTGAAACCTTTTCACTTACAAGCTCTATTCCTGTCTTTTCAGAAATATCATCAGGCTTACTTTCCAAAACATTAGCAAAAACCTGCAGAAACCCGATTTCAATTATTTCAATCTTCTCTTCGCTTTCAGCAAGAATACGCCTGTACAATCTAACAGCATCTTCCGCATCATCATTTGAGAAATATTCCGAAGCAAATGCAGAAAGTCTTTTCTGATACGGAGGATTACCGCCGAAATCTGTTGCATCGACATCTATCCCTATCGGTATACCTCGCACTCCTTCTGTTTTTAAAAATCCGTCAAGAGATGCAACCGAGAATTCCATACATCCGTTAATCCCTATTCCTTTTATACATATATCTCCGGACTTATGAGCTCTTGCAAGAATTCTCAGTGCCACCACATCATCGCAATCTGTCCACCAGTCTGTGCCTAAAATTAAATTACGCATTATTACAACCTCCGCATCCTAATATAAACTCTGCTATTATTTTTTGAATTTCGCTCATTGATACACTCGGTTCAATATTATCATGAATTTTTTCAAAGCAATGTCCGCCGCCGACAGAAAGAACGAGCTTCGATTTAACACCACACTCTGTAAGTTTATTATATACCATCTCCGACGAATTAGCAAAAACAAGATAATCACTTGTACCTGCACACAAAAGTGTAGGCGGACAATTTTCTGAAATATAACATATTGGACTGCCTGACTTAGTTTCATTTTCATCATTATAATCATTAAACACTTCTGCGATATCAAGAAGATGATATGTACTTCTGTCATAAAGTGCTGTCGGAGGACTCATTGCCGCAACAGATTTAACCTTAAACCTGTCATCAAATTCATATCCGTCCTTGAAATCATCAGGATTTGCATATGACACCATAAGAGCAAGATGCGCACCAGCCGAATGTCCTGACATTACGAAGTTATCGCTGTCGATTTCAAGCACATCGGCATAATGCGAAATATATCTTGCCGCATCAAAGCAGTCGGTAATAATTTCATGCATAACCACACCTTCTTTGCAGACACGGTAATCAATACTTACAACCGCATATCCTTCTTTACGAAGTATTTCTTCCGACTCTATAGAAAAATCTATCATCGACTGTCTCGTCTCCGTATGCCAGCCACCACCTGAAATAATAAAGTACACAGGAGATTTCTCAAACTTCTTTTCATATGGCGGAAAGAATGTCAGCATCAAATCACGCTGAGGTGTATTTTTGTATACTAAATCTGCAAATTCATTATTTTTTGGAATATCAATCATATCAATTTCCTTTCTTAACTATATTAATTTTTGCCACCGCACGCACAAGAATGTCATCACTTATTTTACTCATGGCAGGAATATGAGCATCCTGCGGAAAAGTAACAATAAAATCACCCTTTTTCAGAAACAAAGAATTTAACTCTCCGTCAAGAAAAAGAACATCACTTTCCTTATCATAGGAAACAGTTTCTTTAAGCTTATCAATCTCCGAGCATCCGAACTTTTCGCCGCCGCTTATGATATAATGAATATCAATAAAATCTCTGTGTGCTTCGTATTGTCTCTCAGCTTTTTCGTCAGGTTCAGATTCCGAAATATTCACCCATATCCTGTCTTCCTCAATCACATATTTCCCGAATTTTGTATTACTGTCCAAATTAGTCAAAAACTCAAAAACTCTTTCAAAGTCTTTATGAGCTGAAACATAAGTTTTGTAATTCTTTATATTATCTTTAATCATTGTAATTCCTCTTTTCTGTTTTGCATGTAAAAAAAATCACCATCATTGCTCAGACATAATTTTCGCTGTTCCGCTTTCTTCATCCCATTCTACTGAATATCCAAGGCCTTCAGCGAGAAATCTAAGTGGAATATATGTTTTGTCATTTATCAGCCTTGCCGAAACATCCATTTTTCTTTCAATTCCATTTACAAATGTTCTTTCATCATCAATTGTAAACAGAACGGAGTTGTCATTTTTTGTAACCTTTACCTGTTTTGTCTCAGACATCCATGTTACTTCAGCATCCATTTTCTCGAATAAAAATCTTAGCGGTACCAGAATCCTGTCTTGTTCAACAACAGGCGCGTACTCAAACGAAAGATATTCATCATTCAGAATGATTTTTACATCACTTATAAATTCCGAAATCGGAATACGGTAGCATTTCCAGTCAAAAACGTCTATTGTTATATAAACATACTCACCATCAGCTCTGATTTCACCTGTATTCGCATCAGCAGGTAAGTGTACATATTTTAAACCATCATAATTTTTATATTTCACTTTATGAAAATAACCTAAAAAATCAGTATTAACGCGATAAGCATCCATTTCATCAGCAATAGGAAGCTCCTTAATATTTTTTAAGTCTAATGGTATATACTCCTGTTTAAACAGTTCTTCGGGTTTATCAACAATTTCGATGTAATCACAGTTTTCTATATTAAACTTATTTTCGTAACCGTCTCTTTCCTTCAAAACCCAATCTGTACCATCAAAAGTTTCGTATACTAATGAGCATGCCGGATGAGAAGAATTGTTCATAAGAGCGGGATTTTCCTTATACATTACATCAACAATAAAATTATATCCATCAAAATAACAATCAAAAACTGTTCCATTAAATTCAAAAGTCTCAATTAACTCAAGGTTTTCATCAAAAATGTAAAGCGGTCCACTGTCTTTTCCAAGCAAATAATGACTTGATAACATTTTATCCGGGTTTTCTGAATTTATAATAATATATCTACCATTCCCGTAAACCGGCATTAAACTTTTTAAATGAACATTATCTATTTCATTTATTTTTTTATATTCCAGTCCATCGACAGAATAAGCAAAATAATCTTCTTCGATTTTAAAATAATAATTCCCTATCTTTTGCTTTTCTTCGTTTTGCGCCGAGACATTATTAGTCATAGTTAATAATACCAAAAGTAAAAAAAATATTCTTTTCATTTTATCCCTCGCAATCCAACATTTATTACATATTACAGATATACATATTTCCGCCCTGCCACAGTTATTTCAGCCGTGCCGTTCGTCATATCAGTAAAATCCTTAACAATCTTTTCTGTTTCTGAAATTTTCGAAAGAATTATAAATTCAACTGCATCAGAGTACACCGTATCCTCCTGAATATAGCCACTACTTTCTATCTCATGAATCAGCTTTCCGCTATAGCCGTAATCAGTCTTTATATGTACTTCGTCACAAAGAGTTCTCGTTACAATTTCAGCGGCATACAACCCCTCCTTTGCACTGCTCCCATAAGCATGGACAAGGCCGCCTGTACCAAGCAGAGTGCCGCCGAAATATCTTGTAACAACTACGAGGACATCAACAATTCCTTCTTTTCGTATAACATCAAGAACAGGCATTCCGGCAGTACCTGACGGTTCTCCGTCATCTGAATACCGAAATGTGTTTGTTTTGTCTATTACATATGCATACACATTATGTGTTGCATCAGGATATTCCTTTTTTACGGAATTAAGCTTTTCAATAGCGTCCTCTTCATCTGCCACAGGATAAACAGTAGCGATAAACCGTGATTTCTTTTCGATTATTGTCTCCCTTGCATATTTTCTGACTGTTTTATATTCATATTTTTCAGACATATCATTCTCCAATAACGTATTTATTATATTTTTCGAAGTTCTCACTGTCAAGCAGGACTTCCATTTCAGTACCTTCTCCTGTGTATTCTTCAGATAAAACTTTCTGTTTTTCATGAATGTAAGAAGCAACACTTCCGTCACTGTAAGGGATAAGAAGTCTGCACTTTTTTTTCTTTCCGGGAGCATTTTCAGATATTGCATCAATTAATTCTTCAATACCTGTTTTCTGTTTTGCAGAAATTTCAACACTCGCATCAAAATGTCTGAGATACGCAGTATCAGTGCACAAATCGATTTTATTATATACCCCGACAACAGGTTTTCCCGAAGCACCTATTGAAGAAAGAACCTGATTCGTAACTTCTATCTGCTCGTCTACTGCAGGATTAGAAGAATCAACTACATGTAAAAGCAAATCAGCAACAACTGCTTCTTCAAGTGTTGACTTAAAAGCTTCAACAAGATGATGCGGAAGTTTGCGTATAAATCCAACAGTATCCACAAGCAATATTTTTCGGTTATCCGGCAAAGTAATAGCACGTGATGTAGGATCGAGTGTTGCAAAAAGCTTATCCTCAGCAAAAACTCCTGCATCAGTCAGCGCATTAAGAAGTGTTGATTTTCCTGCATTGGTATATCCAACAAGAGCAGCAGTAATAACTCCGTCTTTCTTACGTCTTGAACGAATAAGCTCGCGGTGTTTCTTTATTTCCTTTATTTCATCCTCCAATGCGTGAATACGCCTGCTTATATGACGTCTGTCGGTTTCAAGTCTCGTTTCACCCGGGCCTCTTGTGCCGATACCGGCACCTGTACGGCTCATTGCCAGTCCCATACCACGTAGTCTCGGCAGTGTGTATTTAAGCTGTGCAAGCTCTACCTGAAGCTTACCTTCTCCACTCTTTGCACGCATAGCAAAAATATCAAGTATAAGCATCGAACGATCAAGAACCTTTGTTTCAATGTAATCAGTTATGTTTTTAAGCTGAACAGGAGAAAGTTCGTTATCAAACACTACCATATCAGCCTGCATATTCTCGCATAACTCTTTGAGTTCATCAAGCTTGCCCGAACCGAGATACGTTCCTGTATCTATATCTGATTTATTCTGAATAAGAATACCGACAACCTCTCCGCCTGCAGTTTTCACAAGTTCTTCAAGCTCCTCCACAGATTCATCTGTTGTATCATTAAGCGGGTCATTTGAGCCGGTATGAATCCCGGCAATAATAATTTTTTCTTTAATTTCATCAGTCATATCATACCTCTATATTAAAATTTTCCTTTTTCAATATCATATATAACTCTTGCAATTGCGTGTTCCTCGTTACTTACTGTTACAAAATCTGCCGCATTTTTTGCATCTTCGCAGGCATTAGAAACAGCAATACCTGTTTTCGCTGCATAAAACATTGATATATCATTATTATAATCACCAATTGCATATGTCTTATTCCGGTCTACGTTCAGATACTCGCAAAGCTTTCTTATAGATGTGCCTTTCCCTGAGCCTTTCGGCAAAATTTCAAACAATGATTTTTCGGAACGGATAAAATCAAATCCTTCAGCCAGCGGATGCGCTTTCAGAGCCTTTTCTATTCCCTGAATTTCATCTTCATTTTCAGTACCGAAAATAATTTTAGCTATAGGATCATGCACATCATTATACCCACATACAATATTTTCAACTTTTGTAAGTTTTCTGAACTTCTTCGTTGTATAGTTTTCTTTCGAAAAAAACGTTTTCTCAAAAGTACATACCTGAATCCCGACTTCGGGAAATGTATCATCTATACACTTAATAAGCTCCGTCACATTACCGGGCATTATATTCTTCCAAATATATTCCTTTTTGATGTGGTCATACAACCCTCCGCCATTAACGCATCCGAAAGGTGCATTTGGTTTAACCTTCTCATATATATCTGAAGAATACTCAGGCATTCTTCCGGTAACAAATGTAAAAAATCCACCCTCTGACTTGAAATGCTCTATCGCTTCTAAATTTTCGTCAGATATTGTCTTGTCATTTTTTAATAATGTACCGTCAAGGTCAGTACAAATAAGTATTCCATCAAATTTTTTCATCATAATTCCTTTCACATTGTCTAAAATTCTTCTTTAAATATGCTTTATATGTTCAAAATATTTATCCTCTTTTACTCTTTCATATATTTACTTTGCTCTGTTAACCAATCTCTATAACCTAACATTTCCTTATTTGTATTATCCACGGATAAAACATAATTTACTTCGCCGAGTAACTTTTTTAAATAATCCGGTTCGCTTATAGAAAGCTTCTTTCTCTGTAGATGAGACTTTATACCAAACCGCTTACAGTAATATAATTCCTGCCTTATTTTCCTTCTGTATGACAACGGTGTGTTTAATTTTTCGTTTACTATAATCCCTGTAACAATCTGTTTTTGACCTTTGCCAGCAATGACAGTCTTATTATCATTGAGATAAAATCCCATTTTTTTAAGTTCAGCTTTCACAAAAGAGATAACTTCTTTTTCATTAAAATACCCCGAAAAAGTCATATCATCACAATATCGGGTATAGCTTATTCTCTTTTTCTTGCACCAATCTCCGACTATGTTGTCAAACTCTTTCATAATAATATTAGAAATAATCGGTGATGTC
>JAZULT010000019.1:0-3461 GCA_045603225.1 Clostridia bacterium
CTTAACAAGATAAGATATTGCAAATATTCCGACACCTGCCAGAATAAGCACTGCATAGAGAAGCCATACCGTAAAATCATATCTGCTGTAGAATCCCGTATCAGCTTCAATTATTGTATAAGTCTGTATAGTTCTGATAACCGTTGCAATTGCCGTTGCCACGGTAAAAATCGAAAATACACTTTTAAGTTTAAGACTGCCTGAACTTCCCTTAATACTCAAATTAAACACGCTCCTCTGTTGGAATGTATTCACTTTCACCTGCAGATACAGTACGTTCACTTATCGGAACATAATTGTGTCTGTGAGTCACACTCTTGAAAGCAGGTCTGATAATTCTGTTTGCGGTTGTAATTTCCTCAATTCGGTGTGCACACCAACCCGGTATCCTTGCAACTGCAAACAACGGTGTAAACAAATCTGTCGGTATTCTCAAAATATCATAAACAAGACCTGAATAAAGGTCAACATTTGCGCACATACGTTTAGTCTGATTTTTAACATTCTTGAAAACTGTAGGTGTGAGCTTTTCGATATTCTTCAAAAGTTCAAATCTTTCTGCAAATTCACCTATATCTTCAAATTTTTCAAGCTGTTCTCTGAGTATTACTGCTCTCGGGTCTGATTCGGTATAAACTGCGTGTCCCATACCGTAAATAAGACCTGAACCGTCACCCGCTTCTTTGAGAAGAATCTTCTTGAGGTATTCATAAACCTGTTCTTCATTTGTTACGTCCTCAATATTCTCCATCATTTCATCAACCATCTGGTGTACCTTTATGTTAGCACCACCGTGTTTCGGTCCTTTGAGAGAGCCTACGCCTGCTGAAATTGCAGCATATGTATCTGTTCCGCTTGAAGATAAAACTCTTGCTGAGAAGCTGGAGTTATTACCACCGCTGTGTTCAGCATGAATCATCAGGCACTTATCAAGAAGCTTTGCTTCTTCGTCTGTAAAATGACGGTCGGATCTGATAGTTCTAAGCACAGATTCAGCAACGCCTAAATTCGGGTCAAGAGTGTGGATATACATACTCTTTTTATAATAATTCTTTCTCTTTACCTGATAAGCATAAGACATTATAGTCGGAAGCTGTGCTATCAGCTGAACTGATTGTCTTATAAGATTTTCCGTTGAAATATCATCAGGATTCGGGTCATATGAATAAAGTGACAAAACAGACCTGCCAAGCTTGTTCATAATATCAGGTGACGGAGCCTTCATTATCATATCTTCTACGAAATCATCCGGAAGCTCTCTTGCATTTGCAAGTACCTTCTTGAACATATCAAGCTGATCATTTGTAGGAAGAGATCCAAATAAAAGAAGCCACGCTGTTTCCTCAAAACCGAATCTGTCTTCCTTTTCGCAATTTGAAACTATATCGTTCAAATCATAACCTCTGTATGAAAGGCGTCCTTTCATCGGGACTCTTTCACCGTCGTGAATATAGTAACCTTCTACACTGCATATTCTCGTAAGACCTGCCATAACGCCTGTACCGTCGTTATTTCTCAAGCCTCTTTTTACATTGTATTTATTAAAATCCTGAGGATCTATACGGTTATTTTTCTTCAATTCTTCGCATAACTTAGAAAGAGCCTCATCGCTGATATTGTCTATATACGTTGCCATTATAATCACTCCCTGTTTTGAACATAGTATCAGACAATTATTGAATTTATATTATATAATGAATTACAGCAAAATGTCAAGAAAAAAGGATGGTAGATATTTATGAGATTTGCCTGTATTTTATGTGTTTTATTGATAATTTCGATGGTTTTCATACCCGCCATATCATTTGAAAAACCTGAAAAACCCGTATTCTCAGTTTTTCACAAACAAAAAGCACCTGATATTTCAAAAACAGATCTGTCAACTGTTGATTTGTTGATAACAGATACAAATGAAATAAAAACTCTGAGTATGAAAGAATATGTTACAGGTGCCGTCTGTGCAGAAATATCTCCGTCATTTGAAGAAGAAGCAATTAAAGCTCAGGCGATCGCATGTCACACTTACGCTGTGTATATGAAAGAATACGGAGATTTTAAAAAAGCTGATGTGTCAGACGATTACACAAAGCATCAGGGTTATATTTCCAAGGAGGAGTTAAAAGAAAAATGGGGTGAAAAGTTTGATGCTTACTATTCAAAAATTGAAAACTCGGTATCATCTGTCGAAAACAAAATTATGACCTACGATTCAAAAACAATTCAACCTGCATTTTTTGCCCTTTGTTCAGGAAAAACAGAAAACTCTAAAGACATCTGGGGCGGAGATTTACCCTATCTTAAAAGCGTTACAAGTATAGGTGACTCTCTTTCTCCTGAGCTTAACAGCGCCCAAACTTTCAGTGAAGATGAATTTAAAGAGTGTGCGGAAAAACTTGACGGTTGCAGTATTTCAGGAGAAGCTGAAAATTGGGTTTCAGATATAAAAAAGACTGCTTCGGGAGCAGTCAGAAAAATTAAAATATGTAATAAAGATTTCAGCGGTACACAAGTGCAGAACGCTTTTTCTCTCAAAAGCAATAATTTTACCGTCACATACAAAGACCAAAAGTTCACTTTCAATGTATCAGGCAATGGTCACGGTGTCGGCATGAGTCAGTACGGTGCGGATTACATGGCGCGTCAAGGAAGCTCATACGATGAAATCCTTAAGCATTATTATACCGGAATTAAAATAACAGAAATTTAATTTCTTTCATACATATCTCTGTGCACACACATAATCCCGGACGGTGTTATATCAATAAACCCGTACATGCCTTCCCTGATACTTCCCGGATTAAAATAATAAACTCCGTTTCTGAATGAAGTAACAGCTTTATGCGTATGACCGTATAATATAATGTCAGCATTGTATTGAGAAGCTTTTTCTTCAAGTATTGATTCACCATATTTGACTTGTTCAAGATAGCCGTGAGTACAAAAAATTCTCTTACCTGCAACATCTATAATCTCGTTGGCGTTAAGCAATGAACCGAAATCACAATTACCCTTTACCTGCACAACCTTCATTCCGAAAAGCAGGTCTGCAGATAAATCCGTGTCTCTTTCACCGTCTCCGAGATGAATCATTACAGATGCTTTGTTTTTTTGTTCTTCAATAGCGCGTCTGACAGAATATTCATCAGAATGTGAATCGGACATAACAAGAATTCTCATTTGTTGACCTCCTAAAATTTATGAAAGAATCAGGTGAGTGAGATGGACAAAAACAATATTAATGAGCTTTTGAATTGTCAGGGTGATGAGAAGAAAATTGACAGCTTTGTAGACAAAAATCTTTCTCAGAATCAGAAAAATCAGCTTATGAACATACTCAGCGATAAAGAACAGCTCAGAAAAGTTCTTGAAAGCGATAAGGCTAAAGAATTAATGAAAAAAATTATGAAGGATTAAGTTATGGATAACATCAGTGACATCATTTCCTCTTTGAGCGATAAGGA
>JAZULT010000020.1:0-38067 GCA_045603225.1 Clostridia bacterium
GGGTTTTGCCGCATTTTGTCCTGCCCGAAGGCGTACGATGGTACGTCGAGTGGTGAGTTTCGTGGATGGTTCAAAAGCATAAAAACACGAGAAATCCGCAAGAGAATTGCGGATTTCAACTTTATTCAAGTGTTTGACAAATGTTCCAAATGTAGGGTTTAAGCCGTTTTCGGAGCTTTTGAACGGTCTGCGCTAAAGGCAACGGCCCCTTAAAATATTTCTAAACTGCAAAAGCAGTCACATCATATCTTCCGGCTACTGTAAGCTCTACGTTGTCGAAGTGTGCGGCACGCAGTGCGCTTTCAGTCGTTATTTTTGCGATTTCCGGAGTGTTGTTCTCATGACTCAGATGAGCAAGCATTATGTGCTTTGTTCCGTCTTTCGCAAGTCTTATTGCTGTTTCGGCTGTAAGGTCATTTGACATATGCCCTTTTTTGCCGAGAATTCGTTCTTTAAGATGATACGGGTAGTCTCCGTACCTAAGCATATCTACATCATGGTTTGATTCAAGTATGATACTGTCGCATCCGCAAATCTTGCAATACAACTGTTCTGTCATGCATCCTATATCGGTTGCAAGAGTATATTTTTTATTTTCAGTAAAAAAGCTGAATCCGACAGGTGCTGCCGCATCATGCGGAATGCTGAACGGTGTTATGCTGATTGTTCCGATATCAAATGTAGAATCAGGAACTATTGCATGAAAATTCTCTTCGCTGACAGCGCCTATTTTCATAGCATCAAATGTACCTTGTGTAGTATATATTGGAATATTATACTTTCTTGAAACTACTCCTGCTCCTTTTGTATGGTCGGTATGTTCGTGAGTGATAAGTATTCCCGATAAATCTGACGGACACAGTCCGATAGCAGACATCTGCTCCGTAAGCTTTTTTCCGGAAAGTCCGCAGTCTATTAAAATTGTTGTATTCCCGTCAGTGATAAGTGATGCATTTCCTGATGAACCGCTGACGAGGGACAGAAAACGAACCATGTAATGTACTCCCTTTATTTTTTAATGTTCAATATTTGATACGACTGTAACTCTTTTTATGTCAGCTCCAAGCTGAACAAACTTGTCCTCGAAACGCTCGTATCCTCTGTCGATATGGTATATATCTGAAATTTCAGTAATTCCGTCTGCCATAAGTCCTGCTATAATCATAGCCGCTCCTGCTCTGAGGTCATGAGCAACTACTGATGCACCGTAAAGCTTTTCAACTCCGTCTATTATTGCAAGCTGACCTTCAACACGGATTGAAGCACCCATTTTTCTCAGTTCGCTTACGTATCTGAAACGGTTGTCCCATACACCTTCACGTGCTGAGCTTGTACCGGGAACTGTTGACAGGAATGTTACAAGCTGAGGCTGCATATCTGTCGGATAACCCGGATAGGGCATAGCGATAAAATTAATTCTTTTGAAGGTTTTGTTTTCAGGGACATATACTCTTACGCTGTCATCAAATTCCTCGATTAGTGCACCCGATTCTTCAAGTTTTGCTGTTATCGGTTCAAGATGTCTCGGAATAACGTTTGTAAGAGTGACATCACCTCGTGTTGCGGCAGCGGCAATCATAAATGTACCGGCTTCAATTTGGTCCGGGATAACAGTATATGTTCCGCCATGAAGTTCTTTAACACCTTTGATTCTAATTGTATTAGTACCTGCACCTCTGATGTTAGCGCCCATTGCATTCAGGAAGTTTGCAAGGTCAACGATATGAGGTTCTTTTGCTGCATTCTCAATTATGGTTGTTCCCTGAGTTGTAGCTGCTGCAAGAATCGCATTTACTGTAGCACCAACAGAAACAACATCAAAATATATATTTGCACCAAGCATCTTTTCAGAACTGCCTTCTATGCTTGAACCCATAACCTTTATTTTTGCGCCAAGAGCTTCAAAGCTTTTTATATGCTGGTCAATCGGTCTTGTGCCAAAATCGCAACCGCCGGGGGAATCCATGAGGAATTTTCCGAAACGGCCGAGAAGTGCTCCCATGAGATAACTTGAGCCTCTCATTTTTCTGGTGAGTTCTTTTGAAGGTTCGCATGAACTTATGCCTGTACAGTCGATTTCAACTGTATTATTGTCGATGTATTCTACATCGGCATTAAGCATCTGAAGAATTTTAAGAAAGAGCTTTGTATCCTGTATGCTGGGCAGATTTTCAATTCTGCATTTTGCATTGATAAGTATACATGCGGGAATAATAGCGACAGCGGCATTTTTTGCACCGCTTATTTCAACAGTCCCGCACAGACGGTTACCGCCTTTTATTATAAGCTTTTCCATTATTTGGTTAACACCTCTTTTACAAAATGTTATATATATCTATTATACACAAAAAAAAGTAATTTGTAAAGTTAAATTAATATTAAAATAGAATTATTTTCCTTTTACGAAAAAACAGCTTGACCGGATTAGCCAAGCTGTAACTTAAATGAATACCTTTATCAAACGGCACGAACAACTTTTCCCGAACGAAGGCAACGAGTACATACATTTATTGATTTAACTGAACCGTTAACAACTGCTCTTACCTTTCTTACGTTGGGTTTCCATGCACGGTTGGAACGTCTGTGAGAGTGACTCATCTTGATTCCGAATGTAACTCCCTTACCGCAAACATCACATTTAGCCATTTTAATACACCTCCAAAAAAATGAGTTTAACATAATACAAAAAATATTCTAACATAATTTTAATAAAAATGCAAGCGTTTTTTAAAAAAAAATCAAAATTTAGCACTTTTACGAAAAAAAACATGGAATTGCACATATAATTTAAAAAAACAGAAAAAAATTCTATATATTTTTCTTTAAAATCGTGCTTTGAATTTTTGGAGAAATATAGTATAATATATTATAGGGAATTATCGTCCGATAATTCTTATAACACGGAAAGGATATGTTATAGCCATGACAAACAGCGGATTTAAAATTTCGTTAAATAAGATTATTGAAGATTTTAAGCTTGAAAGAGTTTTTGAGTCGACTGATATAGGAGAGATTTATATCTCGTGCTCCGATTTGAACAGACCGGGGCTGCAGATGGCAGGTTTTTTTGATTACTTTGATACTACCCGTATACAAGTGCTCGGTAAAGTTGAATGTACTTATCTGGAACAGTTTTCCGGTACTCACAGAGCTGAAATGCTGGACAGGTTTTTCGGATACGATTTTCCGGCTATAATTATTACAAGAGATATCCGTGCGTTCCCCGAACTTCTCGATGCTGCGGAAAAGCATAACAGAACTGTCCTGAGAACGGAAATGGGAACGTCAACTTTTATGAGTTCACTTATAAGTTATCTTAATGTTGAAATTGCACCGAGAAGAACAAGACACGGTGTTCTTGTTGAGGTTTACGGTGAAGGTATTCTCATTATGGGCGAAAGCGGTGTAGGAAAGAGTGAAACTGCGATAGAGCTTGTAAAAAGAGGACATCGTCTTGTTGCAGATGATGCGGTAGAAATAAAGAGAGTTTCGGAAAAAACTCTTGTCGGAACATCACCTGATGTAATCCGCCATTTTGTTGAACTTCGCGGTATAGGAATTATAGATATAAAAGAAATATTCGGTATGGGTGCTGTTAAAAACACAGAGAGTATTGATCTTATAATTCATCTTGAACCGTGGGTTGAGGGTAAGCAGTATGACAGACTCGGTATGGTGGATGAGTATACAAATATTATGGGAATAAATATCCCGTCTCTTACCGTTCCTGTTAAGCTCGGACGAAATCTTGCGGTTATTGTTGAGGTTGCTGCAATGAATAACAGACAGAAGAAAATGGGTTATAATGCCGCGGTTGAGCTTAATAACAGACTTATGCGTGAAATGGAAAAAAATATGGGTATGGGAGATGAAGGTGTTGTTCAGTACTGATTTAAAAAATAAAATTGCAGAATTGATTCCTGATGTGGTTTTTGATGAGCCGATGAGCAGTCACACTACATTTAAAGTGGGAGGCCCGTGTGATGCTTTTCTTGATGCATCTGCTGAAAATCTTCAGACGGCAATTGATTTCTGCGGTGAAAATGAAATCCCATATCTTATAATAGGAAACGGTTCAAATCTTGTGTGCAGTGATAATGGTGTCCGTGGCTTTGTTATAAGTATCGGTACAAAAATGAATAATATAAAAATTGAAGGTACGGAAATTACCGCAGAGGCGGGAATACGTTTATCACGTCTTGCGGCAATGGCGGCAGAAGAAAATCTCGGAGGTCTTGAATTTGCCTCGGGAATACCGGGAAATCTTGGCGGTGCTCTTTACATGAATGCCGGAGCGTACGGCGGAGAAATGAAGAATGTTGTTAAAACAGTTACGTTTATAGAAAACGGCAGTGTTGTAACAAAGAATATAGATGAGCTTGATTTTGGATACAGGGAAACGTATTTTACTAAGAATGATACGGTTATTCTTTCGTGTACATTCAAGCTTATAAAGAAAAATCATGACGATATTATTGCTGAAATGGAAGACTATGCTGAGCGCAGAAGAAGCAAACAGCCGCTTGAATATCCGAGTGCAGGAAGCTTTTTTAAACGTCCGCCGGGGTATTTTGCGGGTAAGCTTATTCAGGACTCTGACCTTATGGGGGCATCAGTCGGAGGTGCTCAGGTGAGTACCAAGCATGCAGGGTTTATTATAAATACAGGCGGAGCTACGTGTGAGGATATAAAGAGACTCAGAGACCACGTAATAGAGACTGTAAAAGAAAAATTCGGTGTTACACTTGAAACTGAGGTTAAGTTTGTTGGAGAGTATTAATTTGGCAGAAAGGAAAAAGAATTATGCATCTTGTAATCATAACCGGAATGTCCGGAGCAGGAAAATCACAGGCTGTCAGATTTTTTGAGGATGCGGGATTTTTCTGTATAGATAATATGCCTCCGGTGCTTATTCCGAGGCTTATTGAAATGTATAAATCAATAGGCGGTGAAAACTCAAATGTTGCTCTTGTGGTTGATGCGAGAGTTGGTAAAATGATTTCTGAGCTTGTTGAACAGATTAAGCTTATTAAGCAGGATGGACATCGGTGTGAAATACTGTTCCTTGACGCAAATAATGCAACTTTAGTAAAAAGGTACAAGGAAACAAGACGTGTACATCCGCTGAATCTTGACGGGGGTCTTGTTGAAAGCATAACAGCAGAACGTGAGCTTATGAAGGAAATTCATGACAGCTGTGACGTCGAGATAGATACTTCTACACTGAAGCCGCATGATTTGTACAGCAGACTTAAAGATATATATATATCAGGAAAAAAGAATTCAAATATTTTTATTCATGTAATGGCGTTCGGATTTAAATATGGTGCACCCCTTGATGCAGACCTTGTTTTTGATGTGAGATGTTTCCCCAATCCGTTTTATATAGACGATCTTAAGCATAAAACGGGTAACGACAGAGTGGTTCAGGAATATGTAATGAGCTTTGAGGAAAGCAGAGTTTTCTTTGATAAGCTTGTTGATATGATGGAATATCTGATTCCTCTATATGTTAAGGAAGGAAAAAACACACTTACAATTGCAATCGGCTGTACCGGCGGAAAACACAGAAGTATTACTATGACGAATCTTCTTGCCGATAAGCTTAAGGAATCGGGATATCACACGAATTGTATATACAGAGATATAGGAAAAGAATAATTTTGAAGGGGATTTATAATGTCATTTTCATGGGATATAAAAAAGAAGCTTTGTGAAATACGACCGGACTGTCCGTATTGCCGTCGCAGTGAGCTTGCCGGAATTATCGGTTTCTCAGGCGACTTTACAGAGGACAGGCTTAAGCTTCTTACAGGGCATCAGATGCTTGCAGACAGAATTAAAGAGGATATTAAAGAGTGTATAGGGTTTGATGTTCAGATAACAGGCGAGAAATCAAAAAGAATACTTATAGAGGACAAGTCGGTTCTTGAAAATTTAAGAGCGTATCTTTTTCTTGACGATGAAGGAGATGCGCTTTTCGAAAGCGAGATGCTCGGTCTTGACTGCTGTCGTGCTTCATATATAAGAGGTGCATTTTTAAGTGGTGGTTGTGTACTTGACCCGAAACGATCGTATCATCTTGAATTTGATACAAAATACAGGCGTAGTGCAGGTAGAATGGAAAAACTGCTTACAGAAATGGGATTTCCCGTAAAGATAACATACCGCAAGGGACATCACCTTGTTTATGCTAAAGAGCTTGAAGCGATTGCGGATATTCTTGGCTTAATTGGTGCCGGTGGCGGTGCTCTTACCGTCTATTCGGTTCAGGTTGAAAAGGAAATGCGAAACAGTATTAACAGACAGGTTAACTGTGATACTGCAAATGCGAATAAGCTTGCGGCAGCATCGTTAAAGCAACGTACTGCAATACTTAAAATTAAAAATGAATACGGACTCGAATATCTTCCGGATAATCTTCGTGAGCTGGCAGAATTAAGACTTGAAAACCCTGATGAAAGTCTCCAGACACTAGGAGAAATGCTTTCAAAGCCTATAGGTAAATCGGGAGTAAATCATAGAATGAACAGGATAATGGAATTGGCAGAGAGTTTGTAAATTGTAATTTATATGCGGGCGGATAATATCCGCCCCTACAACGTAAAATCAAAAATCCTTTCGTAGGGGAAGATATTATCTTCCCGCAAATTAAAAATATTAATTCAATGAATTCGCCTGCGATTGCTACCATAACCTGTTGCAACGCATCAGATTTCACTGTCACAAGGGGACAATTTCATTCATCCTGCGGATGAATTTCACCCGATTGAAAATCGGATTTCACTATTGTAATTTGTCCCGACAAATTACAATTTAAGAAAGGAGAATACCATGGCAGATTTTGTACATCTTCATACACATACCGAATACAGTTTGCTGGACGGAGCGACAAGAATTTCTGAGCTTGTTGACCGTGCGGCTGAGCTTGGAATGAAATCGGTTGCTATCACCGACCATGGCGTTATGTTCGGTGTTGTTGATTTTTATAAAGCAGCTGTTAAAAAAGGAATAAAACCGATAATAGGGTGTGAGGTTTACATTGCACCCGGTTCGAGATTTGAAAAATCTCAGGACAATAAATCGAGTCATCTTATTCTTCTTGCTGAAAATGAAATTGGGTATAAAAATCTTATATACCTTGTATCTGTCGGATATACCGAGGGGTTTTATTATAAGCCCAGGATTGATTTTGATGTTTTATCGGAGCATAAAGAAGGTCTTATTGCTCTTTCTGCATGTCTTGCCGGAGAAGTTCCGAAAAAACTTACATCCGGCGACTACAGCGGCGCACTTGAAACTGCGCAAAGATATGCAGATTTGTTTGGGAAGGATAATTATTTTATAGAAATTCAGGACCATGGAATCCGTGAACAGAAAGAAATTCTTCCGTCTCTTATTAAAATTGCACGAGAAATCGGAGTTGGTATTGTTGCAACAAACGACGTACATTATTTAAGACGTGAAGATGCAAGATATCAGGATATCCTGATGTGTATTCAGACAGACAGGACTGTTAAGGATACTGACAGAATGAAGTTTGAGACTGATGAATTTTATCTGAAAACTCCTGATGAAATGGAAAGATTGTTTTCTTTTATTCCGGAAGCTGTTGAAAACACAGTTAAAATTGCTGAACGGTGTGACTTCAACTTTGATTTTGACACAAGACATCTGCCTGAGTTCGCAGTTCCTGACGGGAAAACTCCTTTCGGATATCTGACGGAGCTTTGCGAAGCAGGACTTTATGACAGATATGGAGAAAACGGCGCCGAACATAAGGAACGCCTTGATTTTGAACTTTCGGTGATAAATCAGATGGGATTTGTTGACTATTTTCTTATAGTCTGGGATTTTATACATTTTGCAAAGACAAACGGTGTTACAGTCGGTCCCGGAAGAGGCAGTGCGGCAGGAAGTATTGTTTCTTATTGCCTTGGAATTACCGATGTAGACCCGGTAAAATACAGTCTTATTTTTGAAAGATTTTTAAATCCGGAGCGTATAAGCATGCCGGATATTGATATAGATTTTGCACCCGAGGGCAGACAGAAGGTAATAGATTATGTTATAGAAAAATACGGCGAGAGCCAGGTTTCTCAAATAATTACCTTCGGAACAATGAAAGCAAAGCTTGTTGTGCGTGATGTTGCACGTGCGCTTGCTATGCCATATACTGAAGGTGACAGGGTGGCAAAGCTTATCCCTAATGATCTTAATATAACTATAGGTGATGCATTGAAGCAAAGTCCTGAGCTTTATAATGCATATAATGAAGATGATTCCGTACACGAGCTTATAACTGTAGGACGTGCTCTTGAAGGACTTCCGAGACATGCTTCCAAGCATGCTGCAGGTGTTGTTATAACCGGTGAGCCTATTGTAAATTATATGCCGGTTTATGTTGGCAAAGATGATGCAGTAACGACACAGTTTACAAAAGATACAGTCGAGGAACTCGGACTTCTTAAAATGGATTTTCTCGGGCTTCGTAACCTTACTGTTATAGATAATGCGATAAGTATTATAAAGAGAACACGTGGAATTACTGTTGATGTTTCAAAAATTGATTATAATAAGCCTGAGGTTTTTGCTCTTATTGCATCAGGTAATACGGACGGTGTATTTCAGCTTGAAAGCGACGGGATGAAAGTGTTTATGCAGGAGCTGAAGCCTGACTGTCTTGAAGATATCATTGCAGGTATCGCTATTTACCGTCCGGGACCGATGAATCAGAGACATAGTTATATCCATAATAAAAAACATCCGGAGGATATAAAATATAAGCATCCGCTTCTTGAAAATATACTTAATGTAACTTACGGATTTATGGTTTATCAGGAACAGGTTCTTGAAATTGTAAAATCTCTTGCCGGATATTCGCTCGGAAAAGCAGATTCAATGCGTCGAGTTATCAGTAAGAAAAAACCGGAACAAATGGAAATTGAACGTAAAAACTTTATTTATGGTCTTGATGACGAAAATGGGAATATAATAATAGAAGGTTGCATACGCCGTGGGATTGATGAACAGGTTGCAATTTCGATTTTTGATGAGATAAGTGATTTTGCAAATTATGCGTTTAATAAATCACATGCGGCGGCTTATGCATATCTTGCGTATCAGACTGCTTACCTTAAAACATTTTATCCGTGTGAATTTATGGCATCTCTTATATCAAGTGTTGATGACCAGAATAAGATAAACAGATATACCGAGAATTGCAAGGCTATGGGAATAGACCGTCTTCCACCGGATATAAACGAAAGCGAGGATAGCTTTGTTGTTACTGACGGAGCTATCAGATACGGACTTTCGGCAGTAAAGAATGTCGGAAAAACCATGATTAAAAAACTTGTAGAAGAACGTGAAAAGAACGGAAAGTTTAAGAACTTTGCAGACTTTATAGACAGAATGGCAGGGGAATATCTTAACAAGCGTGCTCTTGAATCGCTTATATTCTGTGGTGCGTTTGATTCTATGAAAGTGAAAAGAAGTCAGCTTATTCAGGTTTACGAAACAGCAATTGACGGTGTTTCGGCAACAAAGCGTGCCAATATTGCGGGACAAATGAATTTGTTTGATTTGGGCGGGGAGGAGGAAGCTTTTGAAATTGATTTTCCCGATATTCCCGAATATGACAGGCGTTCAATGCTGAAAATGGAAAAAGAAATGACAGGACTGTACTTTTCGGGACATCCTATGGATGAATATGATGAGAAAGTTAAAAGAATAACCCCATTTACTGTAAACCGTGTTGTTTCTTCGGCAGAACGTGATGAAAACGGAGATTTTCACAGCGTTGACGGAGGAATACAAGATGGTGATAAAATAGTAATTTGCGGAGTTGTTACCGAATTGAAGAAAAAAACAACAAAAAAAGGAACCCAGATGGCATTTATGACAATTGAGGATACTACAGGTTCTGTTGAAGTTATTGTATATCCTAAGGTTTACAGCGAATACTACAGATATACAGAAACGGAAGAGGCGATTATCGTAAGAGGCAGTGTTGCAATCAGGTCTGACGAGGAACCGAAGGTGATATGCGATGATATAATGCTTCTTAAGGATATGCCCGTGGAATCAAAGATTGAAAAAATATATGTGAAGTTACCCGTTGGAGGAAAGAGCGAGGCTGAAAGGCTGTACAGGACTGTTAAAGATTACAGAGGTAATATACCGATTACAGTATATTTTGAGGATTCAAAAAAATACGCGTCAGCACCCGGAAATTGCAGTGTTGACGGAAGTAGCCGGGTTATTGATGCACTGAAAAAAGAGTATGGAGACAGCAATGTGATTGTGAAATAGTAAAAATATACAAAGATGTTAAGATAAAATGTTAAAAATGCTTATAAAATATCTATTGATTTTTTTGACAAAAAGGAGTAAAATAGTTATGATTAGGCATATTATGCAACGTATGCTGTATTTAAAAAAGAGGTGCTGAAACTATGGATGATTATATCGTTGTAAAAGCGCTTGAAGACGGTGTGACGATTATTGGTTTAACTAGAGGGAAAGATACAAAATTTCATCATACCGAGAAGCTTGACGCAGGTGAAATTTATGTTGCGCAGTTTACCGAAATCACATCAGCGGTGAAAATCAGGGGTAAGGTAAAATTGTACACAAAACACGGCGTAGTTGATTCTGAAGTTGAAGGAGAAACGTCATGTGGATTATAATTTATCTCGCTAAAGGCAGAGAAGCGGTATTAAAACTAAGGAAAGCGCTTGAAAATGAAGGTATTCTTGTTATGGTAAGACAGAAGACTGAGGAAGAAAATCCCCAGGAAGCTTTTTACGAGGTACTTGTTCCTCATACTGAGGTTGAACAGGCGCAGGATATTATTATCAGCAAAGGCTGAATACATGAGATATACAAATATTAGGGGAGAAATATATTTGAAAGGAACAAAATAATATGGATAATAAAATAAAAACAATAGGAGTGCTCACAAGCGGTGGAGATGCTCCGGGTATGAATGCGGCAATTCGTGCCGTTGTAAGAACGGGTGCTTATTATGGACTTAAGGTCCTGGGGGTAAAAAGAGGATACAGCGGTCTTATAAACGGTGAGTTTGTTGAAATGGACGCAAGAAGTGTTTCAAATATTCTTCAGAAGGGCGGCACAACACTGCAGTCTGCACGTTGTTTGGAATTCAAGACAATGGATGGTGTGAAAAAAGCATATGAAAGTGCTAAGGAAGCCGGAATTGACGGTCTCGTTGTTATCGGTGGTGATGGTTCTTTCAGGGGTGCAAAGGATTTGTGTGCTGTAGGTCTTCCGACTATTGCTCTGCCGGGAACAATTGATAATGATATAAGTTGTACTGATTACACAGTGGGTTTTGATACATGTCTCAATACTGTTATAGAAGCAATTGATAAAATCCGTGATACTACAGAGAGTCATGAAAGATGTTCTGTTATCGAGGTTATGGGACGTGATGCTGGTTACATTGCAATCAATGCGGCTATTGCCTGCGGAGCAGACGTAGTTCTTATTCCTGAAGCGGAATGGGATCTCGAAAGAGATGTTATTCAGCCCATCGTTGATGGCAAAGCGCGCGGTAAGGGACACAGCATCGTAATTGTTGCTGAAGGTATTGGTGGAGTTATAGATCTTGCAAAACAGATTGAAGAGAAAACAGGCTACGAATCAAGAGCTACAATTCTCGGTCATGTTCAGCGTGGCGGTAATCCGACAGTACGTGACCGTGTAACAGCAAGCAGACTAGGTTCAAGAGCTGTTGAAATTCTTCTTGAAGGAAGAAGTAACAGAATCGTATGCGAACAGCACGGTGAAATTGTTGATATAGATATCGAAGAAGGTCTTTCAATGAAGAAGTCTTTGTCTCAGGATATGATAGAGCTTGCAAAGAAACTCAGTGTATAAAACTACAAAAGGGTGTGCTTAATTGCATCACCCTTTTTTGGAAATCAGGTGATTATATGAAAATAACTGTTCTGGATTCGGGAACACTTGGTGATGATATTGTTCTTGATATGATAACAGCCCTCGGTGATACGGAGGTTTATAAGGAGACAGCTCCCGGGCAGGTCGCCGGACGTATCATTGACAGTGAAGTTGTAATTCTTAATAAAATAAAGCTTAATGAAAGTAATCTGTCAGGTTGCAAAAATTTAAAGCTTATATGTGTAACTGCAACCGGATATGATAATATAGATACAGAATACTGTAAAAATAACGGAATAGCTGTATGCAATGTGGCAGGGTATTCATCAGGAAGTGTGTCACAGGTGACAGTTGCAACAGTACTTTCACTTGCATGTCATCTTACGGAATATGACCATTTTTCAAAAAGCGGAGAATATTCAACATGCGGAAAATTCAATTCTGTTTCACCGGTATATCATGAGCTTGACGGGAGAACATGGGGAATTGTCGGATATGGAGATATCGGAAAACGTGTTGCGTCTGTTGCTGAGGCTCTTGGATGCAGGGTTATTTACACAAGGAATACTCCTGATGAAAAGTCAGTTACGATTGAAAAGCTTCTTGAAGAAAGTGACATTATTACGATTCATGTACCGCTTACAGATAAAACGAGAAATATGATAAGTCGTGAACGTCTTGCGCTTTGCAAAAAGAGGCCTGTTATGGTTAATGCTTCAAGAGGTGCTGTATGGGATGAGGAGGCTGTTACGGATGCAGTTCTTGACGGCACTCTTTCAGCACTCGGAACGGATGTTTATTCAGTGGAGCCTCTTCAGAAATCAAGTCCGTTCACGAGACTTTATGAATGTGATAATGTTATTCTTACACCGCATATGGCGTGGGGTGCATACGAATCGAGAATAAGATGCATGGATGAAATTGCAGAAAATATAAAATCCTTTTACAGCGGTGGAAACAGAGGTAGAATAGAATGATAAATATAACTGAAGAAATTAAAAATTCACAGAGAATAGTAATAAAGGTTGGCACTTCAACCCTTACATACTCTACAGGAAAAATGAATCTTAAAAGAATGGACAGACTTGCTATGGTGCTGTCTGACCTTCATAATCAGGGTAAGGAAATAATTCTTGTAACATCAGGTGCAATCGGTGTTGCGGTTGGTAAGCTCGGTCTTAAAGAAAAACCGTCGGAAACGCGATATAAGCAAGCAGTTGCCGCTGTTGGTCAGTGTGAGCTTATGTATCTTTATGATAAGTTCTTCTCGGAATATAACAATACAGTTGCACAGATACTCCTTACCAAAGAAGATGTTTCAATCCCAAAAAGAAAGCGTAATACTCAGAATACATTTAATGCACTTATCGAAATGGGAATCATACCCATTGTAAATGAAAATGATACAATAGCCGTAGATGAAATTGAGTTCGGAGATAATGATACTTTGTCTGCGATAGTTGCTGATTTTATTGATGCAGACTTACTCGTGCTTTTCTCTGATATAGACGGACTTTATGACAGTGACCCTCATAAAAACAGAGAGGCAAAGCTTATTGAAACGGTTTATGATATTTCATCGGTAAGAGACCTTGCCGGAGGGGTAGGCTCGAACAGAGGTACAGGCGGTATGATAACAAAGCTTGATGCGGCTGAAATTGCAACATCGGCAGGAATTAATATGATTATAACAAACGGGGAAAATATAGATGCAATGTATGATATATTGGACGGTAAATCTGTAGGAACTCTGTTTGTTTCAAAGAATCATGTCGGGGAGGAATAATGATGAGTAAGCTTATTGCTATTGGAGAGCTTGCGAAAAAAGCAAGTCGTGAGCTTGAAGGCTGTACATGTAAAAACGAAGCACTTTATGCGATTTCTGATGCGCTTGTAGCAAGAGCGGATGAAATTCTTGAGGCAAATGCACTTGATATGAAAGCGGCAGAAGAAAAAGGTATTCCGAAGCCGATGATGGATAGGCTTGCCCTTACTCATGAGCGTATAGCTGGAATTGCGGACGGAGTCAGAAAAGTAGCAGAACTTGACGACCCGGTTGGTAATGTCAACAAAATGTGGAAGCGTCCGAATGGTCTTGTTATCGGTGAAAAACGTGTTCCGCTCGGTGTAATTGCAATAATTTACGAAGCACGTCCGAACGTAACAGCTGATGCAGCGGCACTTTGTCTCAAAACTTCAAACAGCGTAATTCTCCGTGGCGGCAGTGAAGCGATTAATTCAAATATTGCCATTATGAAGGTTATGCAGAATGCGGCATACGGTGCAGGTGTACCTGTCGGAAGTCTTAATATTATTGAAGATACAGCGCGCGAAACTGCAACAGAGCTTATGAGACTCAACGGATATGTTGATGTACTTATTCCGAGAGGCGGAAAAGGTCTCATAAAAAGTGTTGTTGAAAATGCAACTGTTCCCGTAATTGAAACTGCGGCAGGGAACTGTCATGTTTATATAGAAAAAACGGCAGATAAAAAAATGGCTGAAGAAATTCTCCTTAATGCCAAGGTTCAGCGTCCCTCGGTGTGCAATGCCTGTGAAACGGTGCTTGTTGACAGTGATTATCCGTATATCTCAGAGCTTATTGATGCACTTCTTGAAAAAGGTGTTGAAATCAGGGGCTCTGAAAGTATCATAAAGCTTAATGCTTCTGTGAAGCCTGCAGCCGAAGAAGATTGGTATACAGAGTATAACGACATGATTATCTCGTTTAAAACTGTTTCAGGAATTGACGAAGCAATTTCTCATATAAACAAGTACAACACAAAACATTCAGAAGCTATCATTACAAATGATTATGAAAAATCACAGAGGTTTCTTAACAAGGTTGATGCGGCCGCAGTTTACGTGAATGCTTCAACACGGTTTACAGATGGATTTGAGTTTGGATTCGGTGCTGAAATAGGTATCAGTACGCAGAAAATTCACGCAAGAGGGCCTATGGGACTTGATGCACTCACCTCGGTTAAGTATATAGTATACGGTAACGGACAAATCCGTTCTTAAAGAGTAAATCATATATTCATTTATTTTTGCCTTGACATTATTCAAAGAATATGTTAAAATAAAAAAGGTGAGGTGTTGAAAGTGGCTTATACAATGACATTGACTCGTGAAAAAACATATGAACTTCTTGAGCTTACATTGAGTAACGGAGCAAGACCTGTTATAGTTCTTGAGGATGCGGAAGATGTAGCTCATGAACTTTTTGTTGAGCTGCTTTTCAGTGACAGAAAAGATACCGTTATATTTGATTACAGTGATTTTATCATGAATGAAGCTTTCAGCATTGATAAAATAAACGAGCTTGCTCTCAGAGGGTATGTTATCGTTGAAGACGTTAAGTTCCTGTACGGAAAATCTGCTACATCCAGAATCCTTGCTGACTTTGTGAAAAGTATGCAGGAGGCAGGTACGGGAGTTATTTTTACAGGAAAGCGTGTGACTGTAGATATGGCGGAATTTATCGAGCAGGCAGGAGAAAATGTGCATTATGTGATTGTTCTCGAGTCTGAGTAAGGAGAATTACATGAAGAAAAAAAGTTTGATATATATAAGTATATTTGTTGTGTTATTTGCTTCAGCTGTCTTGTTCTATTTTCAGAATATAGAACTTTCCGAAAAATATGACGAGGCGGTTGCTCTTGCAGAAGAAGGAAATTTCGAAGAAGCTCGTGAGATGATGTATAATATAGGCGAATACAAGGATTCAGAAGCTCTTGCGGATGAATATAATAATGAAGTCGGATATATTACAGCAATGGAACATTATCAGAAAGGCGAATACGCACAGGCGCTTGAGATTTTTGAAAGTCTTGCATCTGTCGAAGGCGGAGGATTTAAGGATTCTGTTGAAAAACAAAATGAAGTCGGATATAAAAGAGGTATACAGCTGGCAAAAGACGGTAACATAAACGAAGCACGTGTGGAATTCAAAAAACTTCCTCTTGCATACGGTGATGTGAAAATGAGAATTGAACAGCTTAATTACCTTAAGAATTTTATTGATTTATGGTACTGTAGCACTCATCAGATAGATATGGATATAAATGGGTATTTGTCAGAGGATAATGTGGCATACCTTAATATTGAAATAAAGGACAGAAACGGATTTTTGCTTGGCACAGAGAACAATAAATTGACCGGAGAAAACATTATTCTTGACGAAGACAGGTTTGTGTGGAATATGTTCGGAGATGATGTCAGATATGTAGGTCAGATGACCGATAATGAGCTTAATGTGTCTAAACTCGGAGAAGTTGAAGATGTAAATATAGTGAATTTTGTAAGAAAGTTTGAAAGCTATAATGAGGTTGACGGTGATCTTAATTCATCTGTCAACCGTGATGTGGATGCAGGAGTAAAATAATGATAAATGTAATAGGAATAAGGTTTAAAATGGTAGGTAAAATCTATTATTTTAATCCCGGTGATGTTGAAGTTGAAGACGGTGACAATGTAATAGTTGAAACAGTCAGAGGAATAGAATTCGGAACTGTTGTTCTTAAAAAAGAAATCAATGAAGATGAATTTGACAAGCCATTGAAATCAGTGATAAGAAAGGCAACAGACGAGGATATAAGAATAAATGAAGAGAATAAAGTAAAGGCGAAAGAAGCATATAGCGTATGTTCAAAAAAAATTGATGAACATAAGCTTGAAATGAATCTTGTTGAAGCTGAATATACTTTCGATGGCAGTAAGCTTTTATTTTACTTCACTGCAGAGGGAAGAATTGATTTCCGTGATCTTGTAAAAGACCTTGCAACGGTGTTCAGAACCCGTATTGAACTCAGACAAATTGGTGTCAGGGATGAATCTAAAATACTTGGAAGCATAGGAGTGTGCGGAAGACCTATCTGCTGTTCGCAGTTCCTTGACGATTTTGTGCCTGTATCAATAAAAATGGCAAAGGAGCAGGGACTTTCTCTTAATCCGACAAAAATATCAGGAACGTGCGGAAGACTTATGTGTTGCCTTAAATATGAACAGGATGGATACGAAGATATGCTTAGGACTTTGCCTCGTGTGGGTGCTATTGTTGATACGCCTGACGGTAAAGGAAAGGTTGACAGTGTTAATGTTTTAAAGCAGCTTGTGTATGTAAAGCTTGAAGGTGAGATTCAGCAAACTGCACAAGAATTCCGCTCGGACGAAATTAAAATTATTAAAAACATCCGAAACGGAAAAGAAAATGAAAAAATTGACGAAGAAATTTTAAAAACACTTGAAGATTAATCAAATTTATGATATAATTATGTGCGGACAAGAATTTGTTATTTATGGTATTGAATTTTTGTCAAATTTGTAAGGAGGTGTTCCTAATGGCATATAAAATTACAGACGATTGTATCAGCTGCGGAGCTTGTGCAGGTGATTGTCCTGTAGGTTGCATTAGCGAAGCTGGTGCTAAGTACGAAATCGATGCTGCTCAGTGCATAGATTGCGGTTCATGTGCTTCAGTTTGCCCTGTTGGTGCTCCTGTTGAGGAATAATTTTAGTTATTAAAGGGAAGTCCGCTGTGAGGTTGCATCTTCACAGCGGTTTCTGTATAGGTAGGTGGAAAAATGAAAATAATATCAGAATTTAAAGAATTTGCACTTAAAGGTAATATGATAGATCTTGCTGTCGGCGTTGTTATCGGTTCATCTTTTAATGCTGTTGTGACTTCGATTGTAAATGATATTTTCATGCCGATTGTTGGTGCAATTATAGGTGGGAAAGATTTTTCAAATCTAAGTATAAAAATAGGCGAGTCGGTTGTTAAATATGGTGCTCTTATCCAGAACATAGTTAATTTTCTCATTGTTGCTGTGTGTCTCTTTATGGTTGTTAAAGTAATGAATGCACTTCGCAGAAAAAAGGAAGAGCCAGAACAAGAACAAAAGAAGCCTGATGATATTGTACTTCTTGAAGAAATCAGAGACGCTTTGAAAAAAAGTCAGTAATTACATAATGATTTAACTTAATTTCCCCTGAGGTTCCGGAAAATGTAGCGTTTTTCAGAAGTCTCAGGGGTTTTTGGTAAAATATGTATTGACAATTAAAAGAGAGGGTGTTATAATATACATATGATATAAAAAGGGGTATTGTACCATGGATAAGCCAAAATGTATTATATGCGGAAATGAACTTGAGCTTACAGGTGAAGCTGAAGTTGTCTGCAATTATTGCGAAACCAAGCAAAAAGTCCCTGAGAAGTATAGGGGAACTTCACGCACAACAGATCATACAGGTAAATCGGATTTGTATGATAATGATACTATATACAGTATCGGAAAAAGTCTCATGAATAGCGGACGTCGTGAGGATTATGAAAAGGCATTGGCGGAATTTATGAAAATTCCCGAGTGGAAAGATACAAGAACGTTGATTCAGATATGCCATAAAAGAATAAGTGAGATTGATTCAGGGAAGAAATCAGATAAAAAGAAGATAGTATTTATTATAGTTTTGGTAATTGCTTTGATTGCCCTGACCGGATATTTTGTATTTTCGTATTTTATTCCAAATAGCAGATATAATACGGCAATGAGTCTGTTTGCAAATGAAATGTACAGCGAGGCGGAAAGTGAATTCGAAGCACTTGGTGATTTTAAAGACAGTGAACGAATGGCTGAAAAGAGTCGGGAACGGATATCGGATAATAAAGAGTCTGAAACAGCGGAAGAAGGGGAAGAAACAGGAGAATTGAAGCGGGTTTCAAAGGTTTATCGCTGTAATAATAAAAAATCTCCTGATTATTATTCATCTAGATATGCGATTGGGGCTATTCATGCTCTTGGATTGTCCGAGGATGGAGAGATTCTTGTTGCCGGAGATGATAATAAAGGACAATGTAACATTTTAAGTTGGAATAATATTATAGGAATATCTGCCGGAAATTATAATACGGTTGGTTTGAAGGATGACGGCACGGTTGTAGCGGTTGGATTAAATGATGATGGACAGTGCGAAGTCTCCGACTGGACCGGTATTATGAATATTGCGACGGGATATAACTTTACATTGGGATTAAAAAAAGACGGAACTGTATGTGGTGTCGGGAAACAAATGTGGTATGAAGATGCACTGGAATGGGAAGATATAGTAATTATATCTGCCGGTTTTACTCATGCTGTCGGACTTAAATCTGATGGTACGGTTGTCACAAGCGGTTCTAATCTTGAAGGTGAATGTGAGGTATCTTCATGGGAAGATATAGTTGATGTATCTGCGGGACAAGACTATACAGTCGGATTAAAATCAGACGGTACAGTGGTCGCTACCGGAGATAATTCATATGGTCGATGCAATGTTTCGGGATGGACTGATATAGTTGATATATCTGCAGGCGAATATATGACTGCCGGACTTAAATCAGACGGTACAGTAGTTGTTGCAACTAATGATTCGTCTGTGAAGAGTAGTACAGAAGAAGCTGCAGAATGGACAGACATTGTTTCGATTAATGCAGGTTACGGCTTTGATTTGACCGCTTTAAAATCAGACGGGACTCTGCTGACAACCGGAAGTTTTGAAGTTGAAGACTGGGAGTTATAAAGACAAATAATTAAAACCAAAAAAAATAGGTGTTGCTTCATTGCAACACCTATTTTTTAGGTTATTGTTGTTTTGTAGCTGTTATTTTTTTGATAACGAGTAATGTTGCGATGAGAATTGCAACCTCGATAGGAAGAACAATCCATGCGTTCTGGATAAATCCTGCAAGGATATATCCTACAAATGAAATTGCAGCTACTACTATTGCATACGGTATCTGTGTTGATACATGATTGATATGATTACATTCCGCACCGGCAGATGACATAATCGTTGTATCTGAAATAGGTGAAATATGGTCACCACAAACAGCCCCTGCAAGACAAGCTGACATACCGATTATAAGGATTGTTGAGTCAGCCGGGAATACAGCAACTACGATAGGAATAAGTATTCCGAATGTTCCCCATGATGTTCCTGTTGAGAATGAGAGGAAACATGCAATAAGGAATATAATAGCCGGGAGAAGGTTTGCAAGACCTGCTGCAGCACCTTCTGTAATACCTGCTACAAATATATCTGCACCTAAGAGCGAAGTTATATTTTTAAGAGCAGTTGCCATGGTAAGGATAAGAATAGCCGGAACCATTGCGTTGAATCCGTGTGGTATGCAATCCATAGCATCTTTGAAAGAAACAAGTCTTCTTGCTATTACGTAAATTACAGTAACAACCAGAGCAATAATTCCGCCCCATGGGAGAGCAACAGTTGCATCAGTATTAGCGAACGAATCAACAAATGAAGTGCCGTTGAGAATTCCTCCTACATAAACAAGGGCAAATACGCATGATATAATAAGTACAGCGATTGGGAAAATGAGGTCAATAACCTTTGCTTTTGATGACTTGGCTACCTGAACATTTTCAACCCTATCACCGCATGTAAATAAATCGCCTTTGTTTATTGCATTAAATTCGTGTGTACGCATTGAACCGAAATCAAACTTCATTAATGTAATTGCTACAACGAATACAAGTGTGAGCAATGAATAGAAGTTAAATGGAATTGCTTTGATGAAAAGTGATAATCCCTGTCCTTCGGGAGCGAATTCCGATACGGCTGCTGCCCATGAAGAAATCGGTGCTATCATACAAATAGGTGCAGCTGTAGCATCAATCAGGTATGCAAGCTTCGCTCTTGAAATTTTGTGTCTGTCTGTTACCGGTCTCATAACTGAACCGACAGTCAGACAGTTGAAATAGTCATCGATGAAGATTAATACGCCCAGAAGGAATGTCGCAAGCATTGCTCCGACTCTGGATTTGATATTATTTTTAGCCCATTCGCCGAATGCATAACTTCCGCCTGCTTTGTTTACAAGCGCAACAACGATACCAAGGATAACAAGGAATATGAATATACCTGCCAATCCGGAAACTGAACCGATAATTCCATCGTTCATAACGACATCGATAGTTTTAAGAGGGGAGAAGTTTGCAGCCATTAAACCGCCCGCTACTATACCTACAAAAAGTGAAGAATAAACTTCTTTTGTTATAAGTGCAAGACCGATAGCTATAATCGGCGGTAAAAGTGAGAGCCATCCGATGCTGGTTGGTTCTTCAGATGCTTCTTCTGCAGCTATTTCTTCAGCTGCAGCTTCTTCTGCGGATGCTTCCTCTGCCGGGACGGCTTCTTCAGCTGATTCTTCCTGAAGAACTTCAGCGCTTTCAACTGCGGGAGCTTCTGCAGGTTCTGCAAAAACAGCAAAAGGTGCCGCATAGGTGAGCATTATAAACATCAGGAAAAATGCTCCAAGTAGTGTTTTTGTTTTTTTTCTCATAAAAAAAATCCTTTCTTATTTTATTAGAATTATCATACCATTTTTCGACCTTTTTTTCAATATGCATTTATACCAAATTTGATAAGGAATTTATGTAATAAATGCAGTGTAAATATTATTTTTTACATATTTTCCCGAAAAAAAACGTGCAATTTTCCGATTTATTCAAGTTTACTATTGACAAATTGAGAAATTAGATGTATAATCATAATGTATAGGTATAAAATTTGAGTTTTGAACTCAGATTATAAAGGAGAGATATTTATGAAAAGATTTATGGCTCTATTTCTGGCGGTAGGAATGTTAACTACTTCTGCTGCATCAGCTATGACGCGAACAGAATTTATAGAATCATCGGGATTGGGTGAAATACTTGTTCCGAAAACTCTTAATGTGGATGTTGATGCAGATATTACCGTAAGAGAAAGTGAAGACGAGGAATTTGAAGACGGCCCGATAAATATTATTAAGAAAAGCTCGGCTGATTTCCCTGTATTTGATTTCAGAGCGGATTTGTATATGGACGAAGTCAGAGATGCGTTTGAATGGTATTACGACAAGGCTCTTCTTGTTACTCCGGATGAAGATATGGATGAGCTTGAAAGCACACCTGTAACAGGAGAATTTACAATTAAAGCTACATTCCCCGATGACCTTGAAATTCCTGGCATCATGACTCAGGACCTTAAGCAGGCTGAAGGCTTCGGAGCAGAGGTTAACACTGTTTTCGAAGAGGTTTCAAGAACACTTGAAGATTCAGGAAAGAACAGTAAAGTTCTTACTATTGTAATGAAGGTTGCCGGTATTGAAAGAAATGGTATAAGAGAAACTCTTACATGCAAAGATTTAAGAGACAATCTTGAAACTTATCTTCCGGACTTATATCTTCAGTGTGACAATGCTGAAACTACTGATTACGGTACATATAAAGTAGTCGGATTTATGGAAGGATATACACATATAGGTGACGAAAGCGATCCTATCAGTACAGTTTACTATAACGCAGTGCAAAAGGGTGAGAAAGACGATAAGAACCTGTATGCGAAGGTTTCTGTAGCTAAGAAATCGACAACCGGCGGCGGTGGCGGCGGTACTTCTATAGTTGTTCCTCCTACAGCCGGTGACACAACAGTTATATTCGATATCGCAGGAGATACTTCACTCATAGATGCTATCGACGGAAATGCACCGTTAACCATTAATGTTGATAATATTGTTGTTCCGGAAATCGAGGGATATAAATTTGATGGCTGGTATGAAGATAAATCATACATTAATGAAGTAAAGGGAAATGTAACAGTAAACAAGGATACAATCTATTATGGTAAGTATTCACTTATAAATCCTGTAGATGTATTTGAAAGTGATGTTCATAACCTTTATATCATGGGTTATCCTGATGGTACAGTTCAGCCGAACGGGAATATAACACGTGAGGAAGTTGCTAAAGCTCTTTACAGACTTCTCAGAAAAGATATAAGAGAATCAATTACTGTTGAAGAAAGTGTATTCCCTGATGTTGCTCAGGACAGATGGTCAAATGTAAGTATTTCATCTATGACAAATGCCGGATATCTTACAGGTTATGAAGACGGTACCTTCAGACCGGGAGCTCCGATTACAAGAGCTGAATTTGCTACAATTGCACTCAGATTCTTCGATGACATTGATACAAATATTGTTGGATTGCCTTATACTGATATTTCAGGACACTGGGCAGAAAATAATATTATAGCTGCTAAACGTAAGTTTATTATCCAGGGTTATGAAGATATGACATTCAGACCTGATAACTATATTACAAGAGCTGAAGCTATGACAATTATCAATAGACTTACAGTACGTCATACAGATGCTGATGGTCTTGTTGAAGGATTTAAAGATTGGCCGGATATCCAGCCTACAGACTGGTATTATTACGAAATTCTTGAAGCAACAAATCCGCATTCATTTGAACGTCGCGAAGACGGATATCTTGAAAACTGGACAGCACTTCTTGAAAATGAATTTCTTATCGAAGATAAATAAACTGAATGAAAAAAGGAGATGTAAAAAAACTCGGTTTTTTTACATCCCTTTTTTAGAAATTTTAAATAATCATATCAATTATATACGCAACGGCACAGGCTGACAGTGATACTGTAAGAAGACCTTTGCCGAAATATGCAAGAATAAATGCGGTTGCTGTCCCGATGATTGCTGATGGTGTACTGCCGGTTGAAGAAAAGACGTCGGGAATTGTCATTGCTCCCAAAACCGCATAAGGAACATATTCAAGAAAAGCTTTTATATATTTATTTGTTATTTTCCTTCTGAAAAATGTAAGAGGAATAAGACGTATTATGTATGTTACTGCAGCCATTATAAACAGAGCTGCTACGAATTTTGTTGTATTCATTCGTTTTCATCCTCCTTGGGATAAATAAATGCACCGACTCCTGCCGCAAGAACGGTTGAAATTATTATCTGCCAACCTCCCGAAAGCTCTTTGAGAACGGGCGTGATATGGAGAACTATACTTGTCAGTGCGGCTACGATTATGACGTTCAGAACAGGTTTTGATTTTCTTGCCGGTGGAACGATAATCGCTATGAACATCCCATAAATTGCAAGACCGAGTGACTGACGAATCAATTCGGGAAGTACAGAGCTTGCAAAAGCACCTAGAAATGTGCCGGATGACCAACCGAGATAGGGAAGTGTCATAAGACCAAGAAAATATCTGAACGAAATATTTTTCGGTTGTTGCATTGACACGGCAAATATTTCATCAGTAATACCGAAGGACATTAAAAGTCTTTTTAATGTGCCTGTTTTCGGATCTATTTTTTGTGATAGTGACAGTGACATAAGCATATATCTTATATTTATAATAAACATTGCAATTGTCAGTTCTATAAGACTTCCGTTTGATTTTATTATTTCAAGTCCTGCAAATTGTCCTGCGCTTGTCAGATTTGTCATAGATATAATAACACTTGACAATATCTGAAGTCCGCTTTTTGTCGCCATAAGACCGAAAGCGAATGATACTGAGATATAGCCGAGACAAATCGGAATCCCGTCCAAAAGTCCTTTTTTATATGTGTTCAAAATATTATCCTCCGGTAGCCTTAACGACCAATACTAAAGGCGGTTTAAAAATATAAATTCCCGCTCCGCCTGTGTTAAAATCCTCACGAATACGAGAGTATTCCCTTCGTTTTTGCCTTGCCGGAACAAAAATTTATCATTTTTAAACTCTGCAGACATGAAACGGATGGAATTTCAGTCATGTTTTAGTACGAAGGATTAAGAAATGCTTTCGCCTTTCGAAGACGACAAGCTGAAAGATGGTGGAATTACGCTGTTTCATGCGTCTTTAATGTTGGTTGTTAAGGCTATTTTCTTCAAGACTTTAAAAAAGATTGTTTCTTAAGGCATTAACCTTTAAAACAATCTTTTTAAGAAATAACATACATGGCATAACTGCCGTACAGGTAAATATTTTCATTTCCCAAAACTGCGGGCTTGCCCGTTGCCCCCAATAAAAGCCGTATGACTCCTTCGTGAAAAGGAAGAAATCAAATTACTCGACTGCATCCAGTAAATGACACACATGTTATTTCAATTTTATATATAGAAAAGCTCAAGCACGAACGCACGAGAGCATTCTAACTTATAAAGCTTATCTAATATCTGTTTAACAGGATGCAAGGCTTTCAAGAACCTTGTCAAGCATCTCTTGATACTTGGCACCCTTTGCCTTTTCGGCTTCTACTACTTCTTTCGGAGCTTTGTCGACAAAGCCTTTGTTTGAAAGCTTGCCTTCAACGCGCTTAATCTCTTTTTCAAGACGTTCCTTTTCGGAATTCAGGCGTTCAATCTCCTTTTCTCTGTCCACAAGTTCGTTCATCGGCATGTATATTTCTGCTGACGGAACAACTATATGAACAGCTGTTGAATCTATATTATCTTTGTTGGATACTACAGTTACATCTTTTGCGGATGCAAGCTTTTCAAAGAATAACTTGCCGCTTTCGAATATATCAGTTTTATCAGTCACTATAATGATGCTTGCCTTCTTTGAAGGAGGTACATTCATTTCAAGTCTTCTGTTTCTTATTGCTGATATAGCGTCCATCACAAGCTGCATCTTTTCTTCATCTGCATCAAATGCAAGTGATTCATTGTATTCCGGCCAGTTGCTTATCATTATGCTTTCACCGTCATGCGGTAGGTGCTGCCAGATTTCTTCTGTGATGAATGGCATATACGGATGAAGAAGCTTCATTGTATTTGAAAGTACATAGGTAAGAACATACTGTGCAGTCTTTCCGCTTTCGCTGTCCTTATCAAAGAGCCTTGTTTTAATAAGCTCTATGTACCAGTCGCATAAGTCATCCCATATAAAGCTGTAAAGATTTGAAAGTGCCACACCGAGTTCAAAGTTGTCAAGGTTTTCTGTTGTAGATTTAACAGTTTTGTTAAACTTTGAAAGAATCCATTTGTCTGAAAGCTCAAGCTTATCAGCATCAGGGAGTTTATTTTCGGTGATTGTCAGATTCATAAGTGCGAATCTTGAAGCATTCCATATCTTGTTAGCAAAGTTACGGCTTGCCTCAACACGTTCCATGTAGAAACGCATATCGTTACCCGGTGCATTACCCGTAGCCAGAGTGAAACGGAGTGCATCGGCACCGTACTTATCTATTATCTCAAGCGGATCTATACCGTTGCCGAGAGACTTACTCATTTTACGTCCCTGACTGTCACGGACAAGACCGTGGATAAATACTTTTTCAAATGGTGATTTCCCGGTGTGTTCAAGACCTGAGAAAATCATTCTTGATACCCAGAAGAATATGATGTCATATCCTGTTACGAGTACACTTGTAGGATAGAAGTATTCAAGTTCTTTTGTCTTTTCCGGCCAACCGAGAGTTGAGAACGGCCAGAGTGCTGAGGAGAACCATGTATCAAGAACGTCATCGTCCTGTTTAACCTTACCACCGCATTTCGGACATACTGTAATGTCTTCTTTAGAAACGGTTGTTTCTCCACATTCCTGACAGTAGAAAGCAGGGATTCTGTGTCCCCACCAGAGCTGTCTTGAAATACACCAGTCAAGAACATTTTCCATCCAGTTCATATATGTTTTGCTGAAACGTTCAGGTACGAATCCTGTTGTTCCGTTTTTAACTGCTTCGATTGCAGGTTCTGCGAGCGGTTTCATCTTTACAAACCACTGCTTTGAAATTATAGGCTCTACAGTAGTTCCGCATCTGTAACAGATACCAACGTTATGACCGTGAGGCTCAACCTTAACAAGGAGGCCGAGTTCTTCAAGCTCTTTAACCATAGCCTTTCTTGTTTCGTATCTGTCCATGCCTTCATATTTACCTGCATAGCTATTCATTGTAGCATCATCGTTCATTACACGAATCTGCTCAAGATTATGTCTCTGACCAACTTCAAAGTCGTTAGGGTCATGAGCAGGTGTGATTTTAACACAGCCTGTTCCGAATTCTTTATCAACATACTCGTCGGCAATAACAGGAATTTCTCTTCCGACTAACGGTAGAATAAGTGTCTTTCCGACTAAGTCTGCATATCTTTCATCTTCGGGATTTACTGCAACGGCTGTATCACCAAACAGTGTTTCAGGTCTTGTAGTAGCGATTTCAACATACTGGTCGCTGTCTTTAACCTGATATTTAATATGCCAGAAGAATCCGTCCTGTTCCTCATGCTCAACTTCTGCATCTGAAAGTGCAGTCACGCAGTGAGGACACCAGTTGATTATTCTCGAACCCTGATAGATAAGACCTTTGTTATAAAGGTTTACGAATACTTCACGTACGGCTTTTGAACAACCTTCGTCCATCGTAAAACGCTCACGGTCCCAGTCGCATGAAGAACCGATTTTCTTAAGCTGATTGATGATTCTGTCACCGTACAGCTTCTTCCAGTCCCATACACGTTCAAGGAATTTTTCACGTCCTAAATCATAACGGGTAAGACCTTCGTTCACACGGAGAGCTTCTTCAACCTTAATCTGAGTTGCAATACCTGCGTGGTCGGTACCGGGTACCCACAGAGCTTCAAAACCCTGCATTCTCTTATATCTGATAAGTATATCCTGAAGCGTTTCGTCAAGCGCGTGTCCCATGTGGAGCTGCCCTGTAACGTTCGGCGGAGGGATAACTATTGTAAACGGTTTTTTATTTTCGTTGGGTTCAGCGTGGAAATATCCTTTCTCAACCCATGTGTTGTATATCCTGTCTTCGAATTCGGCAGGGTTATATGTTTTTGATATGTTATTACTTTCTTCCAAGATGTACATCCTTTCAAAACTGTTCCCTTTGTTAAAACAGTGATTACAGGGTAGAGTCTACCCCTATTATCATCATATATAATTATTATGCCATTAAAACAGCAATTTGTCAAGTCTTTTTTTGAAAAAAATTTTAAATTTTGAAAATTAAATTTAAAAAGAGATAAAATATATAAAAAAGAACAAATAAATTGTTTATTTATCCGTTTTTTCGCATATTTATGATGATAAAATATTAATCAAATCAGGTTTTTCTGTTTTTATGACAGCCTGACGTCCCTCTGTCATGTTTAAAAAGGGCAAAGGTTCGTGACCTTTGCCCTTTTAAGTTATACTATTTCAGCACCGCTCTGGATATCCTTAATTGTTGTAAGAGCTGTAAGCTCCCCATCATGTTCAGCTGAGAGAATCATTCCGTTTGATTCGAGCCCCATCATCTTTCTCGGCTTGAAGTTTGCGATAAACACAACATTTTTACCGATAAGCTCTTCGGGTTTATGATACTTTGAAATTCCTGAAAGAATCTGTCTTGTTTCGCTTCCTACTTCAAGAGTAAATCTTAACAGCTTTGATGACTTCGGAACAGGCTCACATTCGATTACCTTACCTACTCTTATATCAAGCTTTTCAAAATCTTCAAAATCTACAAAGTCTTTAAATGGAGCGATTTCAATCTTTTCTTCTTCGGGAGAAGCAAATTCTGCTTCAAGCTCTGCAAGCTTCTTTTCAACATCAATTCTCTGGAACATAGGAGCACCGTCACCAACTTTTGTGCCGAGTTTATATGCTCCGAATTCTTTAATGCTGTCAAATGAGAGATTATCGCAGTTTATTTCTTTTGAAATCTTCTCTGAAGTCTCAGGCATGAATGATGAAAGCAGAGATGCTATAATTCTTATTGATTCAATAAGATTGTAAAGGACTGTTGAAAGACGTCCCTTCTGAGCTTCATCTTTAGCCAGAATCCACGGTGTTGTTTCATCTATATACTTGTTTGCACGGCTTGCGATGTTCCATATTTCATCAATACTGTCCGCAACGTGGAGAGTTTCCATTTTCTTCTGAATATTTTCAATGCTGTCAGCGATAACCTTTTTGAGGTCATCATCAAATTCACCTGCAACACCATTTTCAGGAAGAGCACCGCCGAAGTATTTGTTTACCATTGCAACAGTTCTTGAAACAAGGTTTCCGAGAGTGTTTGCAAGCTCTGAATTATATCTTGTAATAAATACATCGTATGTTATTGTTCCGTCCTGAGCGAATGGCATTTCATGAAGGGAATAATATCTTACAGCATCTACTCCGAAGTGACGAACGAGGTCTTCGGCATAAATTACATTGCCTCTTGATTTACTCATTTTTTCTTCGCCAACTAACATCCACGGATGACCGAATACCTGTTTCGGAAGCGGTTCACCGAGTGCCATAAGCATGATAGGCCAGTAAATTGTGTGGAATCTGAGAATATCTTTTCCTATAATATGAACATCTGCCGGCCAGTATTTGTTGTAAAGTTCACCTTTTTCGTCGGGAGTATAGCCGAGAGCTGTTATATAGTTTGAAAGAGCGTCTATCCATACGTAAATAACATGTTTATCATCAAAATCAACGGGTACACCCCATGTAAAGCTTGTACGTGATACACACAAATCCTGAAGTCCTACTTTGAGGAAGTTGTTGAGCATTTCTTTTTTGCGTGATTCAGGCTGAATAAATTCCGGGTTTTCTTCTATGTGTTTTATAAGTCTGTCCTGGTATTTACTCATTTTGAAGAAGTAAGCTTCTTCTTTTGCTTTTTTCACTTCACGGCCGCAGTCGGGACATTTCCCGTCAACGAGCTGAGTTTCCGTCCAGAAGGATTCACACGGAGTACAGTAATGACCTTCATATTCACCTTTATAAATATCGCCCTGCTCATAAAGCTTTTTGAAAATTCTCTTTACAGAGTCAACGTGATAATCGTCAGTTGTACGAATAAATTTGTCATAGCTGATATTAAGCATATCTGCAATGTCTTTTATCTGACCTGCGATTTTATCAACATAGCTCTGAGGTGATACGCCTTCAGCTTCTGCAATTTCCTGTATCTTCTGACCGTGTTCATCTGTACCTGTAAGGAAGAATACGTCCTTACCGAGGTAACGGTTAAAACGTGCTATTGCATCTGTCAGGATAATTTCGTATGTGTTGCCTATATGCGGTTTTCTTGAAGTATACGCAATGGCAGTTGTTATATAATATTTATTCATGTTATTCACTCTCCCAAAATTTTATTAATTGTTTTTTAGTATCACGGTATTTTTTTACAATGTGTTTATTATATGCTTTTATAAGAGATATCGGTGTGTCAAAAATTGTTGCCTTGTACAGGCTGAAAATGATTATAAGTGTAATAGGTCCGAGAATCATACCGCCTATGCCGATTGCCTTGAATCCTGTATACATTGACATAAGTGTAAGTACAGGATTCATACCGATGTTTTTGCTGACGATTTTAGGTTCAATGCTTTGACGTACTACCATGATTATTACATACATTACAATCATTCCGAAACCTATTCTCAGATTCCCGGATATAAATCCGATTATCGACCACGGCCACAACACTGCACCGCTTCCGAATATGGGCAGTGCATCAAGTAAAGAAATACCTAATGCTATAAGCATAGCGTAAGGAATATTTATTAAAGTAAGTCCAATTGAAAGAACTATAAACACTACAGACATTATAATCAATTGAGCTTTGACATATCCGCCCAAGTAAGTCTTTATCTGTTGACTCAGCAACATAAATTTCTTTTTTGTTTTATTGCTGAATGGTTTTTTGACTGCATTATTTACAGTTTCAAAATCAGAAATCATGAAGAACAGTGCAAGGATAAATACGATAGTTGTAATCAGTATTTTTGGAAGTGACTTTGCAATGTTCCCTGCACCGTGAACGATAGGTGCGGAGTTCTGATTTATGAATTTATCCAATGTGACATACAGAGAATCTCCCACTGACAGCATAGTAGTCTGTATCTGGGGAGGCATTGCTTCATAGAATCCCTGAAAACTGTCTTTGATGTTTTCTATTGTCATGATTATTGCTTCACGGTTAAAAATTATTTCCTGATAAACTTCTCTTAACTCATTTATAATTTTGAGAACAAGCCAGAAAATTATACTTCCGAGACCGCCGAGTATTACTACTATAATGAAAATGGCTACAGTGGTTCGCGGTATTTTCAGCCTGTTACACATTTGCTTCATTAACGGATTTATTATCAGAGCGAAAATGTATGCAACTGCAAATGGTATTATTATACCGAAACTGAATTTTAAAACTTTCTTAAGTACAGGCATAGAAAAGAATATTCCGACTGCAATAAGTATTGCTATCAATATACCTGTAAATATTTTTATTGTTTTATTTTGAATTTTCACATTAATTCCCTCTTATTTCAAGAATCTGTCCATTAAGGTATATCCTTCTTCGATATAAATCCCGGTTTTTTTCGCGTTTTCTTCGTTATAAGTGAGACCGGTATCTTGTGTGTTCTCAGAGTTATATATTATGTAAGGTACAGGGTCGCTGACATGTGTTTTGAGAGTTATTGGAGTGGGGTGGTCCGGAAGAATCAGCATCTTGTATGAAATACCTTTTGAATCAAGTTCACGTCTGATTTTGCCGACAACTTTTTCGTCGATGAGTTCCACTGACAGTTTTTTGTTCGGAGCATCACCCTGGTGTCCGCATTCGTCAGGAGCTTCCATGTGTATATAGACAAAATCGTCGCCGTCTTCGATAAGTGCCTTGAGAGCGGCTTCTGCTTTTCCGTCGAAGTTTGTGTGGTATGTTCCTGTCACGCCTTCAACATCTATTGAACGCATTCCTGCACAAATAGCTATGCCTTTTATCAGGTCAACTGCAGAAATGACACTTCCTTTAAGATTATATTTTTCTCCGAAATCAGAAAGCAAAGGTTTCTTTCCTTCGCCCCATATCCAGATTGAAGTTGCAGGATTCTTACCGTTTTTAATTCTTTCAATATTTACAGGATGATTTTTCAGAATTTGCTCTGATTTTTTCATCATTTCAAGAATTTTCTCACTGCCGTCTCCTTTTGGAAGATATTCACCTATTTTTCTGTCTGAAATATCGTGGGGAGGTGTTAGCTCGACATTTGTTGAACCATTTGCCCATACTGTAAGGTGTCTGTAGCTTACACCGGGATAAAATTTAATATCTTCGGTATTGAGTTCTGCTGCAACAGCTTTTATAAGCTCTTTTGCTTCTTCGGTTGAAATTTCACCTGATGAATAATCAAGCATTGTTTTATCTTCGTAGTTTTCCTCGTCTGACAGCGTTACAATGTTACATCTGAATGTTACATCAGTTTCAAGCATATCCACGCCAATGCTTGCCGCTTCAAGCGGTGAACGTCCTGAATAGTATTTTTTTGTATCATATCCCATTACTGACAGGTTCGCAACGTCACTGCCCGGTTTCATTCCGTCCTGAACTGTTTTTACGAGACCGAGCTCACCGTGAGAGCACATATAGTCGATATTTGGTTTGTTTGCTACATCAAGAATGGTTTTATTATCGAAATACGGTACAGCATAATCTGCCATTCCATCTCCGAGAATTACTATATGTTTCATTTTATCATGTCCTTTCTTTTATTTGGTACGGTAAGCAAAAGCAACAATTCCGTCCCCTGTGTGAGTGCCGATTAACGGTCCGAGTTTGCATATTGTAATATCTTTCACTTTAAATTCATCATTGATTGTATCATATGCTTCCTTAGCAAGCGCATCGTCGGAATGGAGTATGATAAAGTGTCCGTCGTTTTCATCGAAGTTTTCATCTTCGTGTATGAGATTACAGATTTTGTTGCAGATTTTCTTTTTGCCTCTGAGCTTGGTTTCAGCTTCGATTAATCCGTCGTTTACTGTAAGTACCGGCTTTATATCGAGAAGACTGCCGAGTATAGCAGTCGACTTGCGTAGCCTGCCGCCTTTTTCAAGATACATCAGGTCATTTACTACGAACAATACATGCCATTTGTTTATAAATTCGGTAACAGTTTCAATGATTTCTTCGGGAGATTTCCCGTTTTCAGCCATTTCAGCGGCTTTTATCGCACCACTACCGATGAGCATTGAAAATGACATAGTATCAACGATTCTTATATCTGCATCAGGGTTTCCGTTTTCAAGAATATCGTCAAGAACAAGATGAGCGGAATGATTCTGTCCGCTGGCTTTGGATGATATTGTAAAATAAATTACCGTTTTGTGCTTCTTGCTTTCTTCAAGAAGCTTTTCATACATGGTTGCATACGGTGTGAGTGATGTTGTAGGGTGGATACCGCTTGTTTTAAGTAAATCATAAAACTTATCTGTTGACATATCTTTCCCTATTACATATGATGTTTCTCCGAATACACTCATCATCGGAATTTCAGAAATATTGTATTTGCCGAGAATTTCCTGTGAAAGGTCGGCAGAGCTATCCACCACGATTTTGATATCAGACATTTAATTTTCCTCCGTCCATTTGAATTTTGTGAGCTCTCCTGCAGACTGAAGCTGCAGAAAATCATTTTGCTTTAGTGCTTCATATATAACAATTGCAACTGAATTTGATAAATTAAGACTGCGTGCTTCAGATATCATTGGTATTCTTATGCAATTATTTTTGTTTTTATACAGTAGTTCTTCGGGAAGACCTTTTGTTTCTTTTCCGAAAAATATATAATCGCCGTCTTTGTATTTTATATCCGAATAACGGTTGACGGCTTTTGTTGATGCGTAGTAGCATGTTGCATCCGGGTTCTGTGAAAAGAAATCATCCAGACCTTCATAGTACTTTACACCGAGAAGATGCCAGTAATCAAGACCGGCACGCTTTAATTTCTTGTCGTCTATTTCAAAACCCATTGGTTTTATTATATGTAGCTTTGAGCCTGTTGCTGCACAGGTTCTGGCAATATTTCCTGTGTTCTGCGGTATTTCAGGTTCTACAAGAACTATATTGAACATTTTTGTCTCCTTACTGCTTGAGAATGTATGAATACTTTGAGTATATTGAAAGACTGCGTGAAATTTCACCGCTTGTAAGTGTTCTCTTTGCGTATGCTTTCACAGCTTCTCTGTTTGTACCTATATTACTGGTAACATAACCTACGTCAACCTTGCCGTATATATACATCGAAAAAGCGAATTCATCTGCTGTCATTTCTGCTTTTGCTCTTTCGATAAGAGTCATTTTTTTCTTGCCTTTAGCCTGCGGCGGGGAAGTTTTAGCAGGTGACGATGTCTGAGTCGGGGCATGCTGAACACTTCCTGATGCCGGAACAGAATCTGAGCTTGTGTTCAAATCTGAGCCGGAAACGGCAGTATTCGTATCTGATATTGCAGACTGTGCTGATTTCTGAGCTTCTCCGCCCGGTGTTTGTTCAAGATTCAGTTCTGAGCGGTATTCAAGATATTCCGGAATATCTGCTTCTTCAAGATATCCGCTTTCAAGCATTTCGTTTACAAAGTCATCCACTGCTTTCTGAACATCTTCATCATTAAGCACCTCCTGGAGCTTCAGGAGAGCAGGGTCTACTATTTTCGGTTCGACATAAAGCTTGTATGTGCCGTAAGCTCCGAGGAGAAGAATTATGATTATACTGAATATTATAATCAGTACTTTTTTCCATCTTTTCATATCTTTTCTCCTATTCTGATTTTGAAAGCTTTTCGCTTTGATCAGCGGTAATAAGCGAATCAATTATCTCGTCCATATTTCCGTCAAGAAATTGTTCAAGCTTGTAGAGTGTGAGGTTTATTCTGTGGTCTGTAATTCTTCCCTGGGGGAAGTTGTATGTTCTTATACGTTCGCTTCGGTCTCCTGAGCCCACCTGTGATTTTCTCTCATCAGCTATTTCTTTGTGGCGTTCAGCTTCCATTACCTCATATATTCTTGAACGCAGAATTTTCATCGCCTTATCTTTGTTTTTATGCTGTGATTTTTCGTCCTGACAAGATACAACAATTCCTGTTGGCATATGTGTTATTCTTACAGCAGAATCTGTAGTGTTTACGCACTGACCGCCCGGGCCGCCTGCTCTGAAAACATCTATTCTGAGGTCATTGGGGTTTATATCAACTTCGACCTCTTCGACTTCGGGAAGCACGGCAACTGTGACTGCTGAGGTATGAATTCTGCCTGAAGATTCTGTTGAAGGAACTCTCTGAACACGGTGAACACCGCTTTCGAATTTCAGTCTGCTGTAAGCTCCTGCACCTTCAATAGAGAAGCATACTTCCTTGTATCCGCCGATATCTGTCGGATTTGAGCTCAGAATATCAACTTTCCATCTTTGGGTTTCAGCGTACATGGAGTACATTCTCATAAGGTCAGCAGCGAAAAGTGCTGCTTCCTCTCCGCCTGTTCCGCCGCGTATTTCCATAATAACGTTCTTTTCATCATTAGGGTCTTTCGGAAGCAAAAGAATTTTAAGCTCATGCGATATCTCTTCGAGTGCCGATTCTGTTTCGGAAATTTCAAGCTTCAGCATTTCTTCGAATTCTTTTTCAGGGGTTTCGGCAAGCATTTCTTTGTCATCGGCAATTGTTTGTTTTGCTTTTTTATATTCATCATATTTTGCAATAATCGGAGACAGGTCGGAATGTTCCTTGCATAATTTTCTCCATGTGTCAATATCTTCTATCACTTCGGGATCGCTGATTTTCTCTGCAAGAATATTGAATCTGTCTTTTAATGATTCCAGTTTGTCAAACATTAATAATCTCCTTAAATTTTGTTACATATAATAATTTTACCAAAAAAGAACGCTTGTGTCAACCGTTTATGCAATATTTAATAAAAATTTACAAATATGCGAAAACCCCTTGAAAAAAATCACAAATAGTGTATAATATAGGAAGAAGATTCTGTCTGAAAAGGGGATGGTATTATGAAATGTCCGTATTGCGGATTCGGAGAAAGTAAAGTAATAGATTCAAGACCTGTTGAAGAAAACAGTTCTATCAGAAGAAGACGTGAATGTCTCAAATGCAGTAAGCGTTTTACTACATATGAAATGGTGGAAACTATTTCGCTTGTGGTTATTAAGCGTGATATGTCAAGACAGCCGTATGACAGAAATAAGGTTATAGGCGGACTCATGCGTGCGTGTGAGAAACGTCCGGTTTCTTTGGCTCAGATGGAAAGTATTGCTGATGATATTGAAAGCGAATTTTCACAGTCTCTTACAAGAGAAATCGAGAGTAATACGATTGGTGAGATGATTATGGACAGACTTAAAAATCTTGATGAAGTAGCGTATGTAAGATTTGCATCTGTTTATAAGCGTTTCAGTAACCTTGAAACATTTATGGAGGAGCTTCAGGAGCTTATTGAAAAAAATGATTGAATTTGATAATTATACGCGTAAAGTGTTTTATTATGAAACAGACAAAATGGGGATTGTTCATCATTCGAATTATATACGTATGTTTGAAGAAACAAGAATATATCTGCTTGAAAAAGCCGGACTTGATTTTGCAGGAATTGAAAGTCTCGGATATCTCAGTCCTGTTCTGAGTGTCGACTGTGAGTATAAGTATTCACTTAAATTCGGTGATGAGTTTTATGTAAATGTAAGGTTGTCGGAATTCGGGAATGTACGTTATGGCTTCAGCTATGAAATTATCAGAAGTGACGGACAACTTTGTGCAACAGGAAACAGCACACATTGCTTTACGGATACTGACGGAAAGGTTGTCTCGCTGAAGCGTGTAAACAGAGATTTATATGACAGATTTATGAGTCTTAAGGAGGGAATGGCGGATGCGTGATACAATAGCTGCGATTTCAACACCTCCGGGGAACGGCGGAATTTCTGTCATAAGAATAAGCGGAACAGATGCGGTTTCTGTTGCTGACAGTGTTTTTTCAGGGAATCTGAAGGATGCGGCAAGCCATACGGTGCATTATGGATTTATTTTGCAGGACGGTGAGAAGGTTGATGAGGTTCTTGTTACTGTTATGCTTGCTCCGAAAACGTTTACTGCTGAAGATACTGTGGAAATCAGTACGCATGGCGGAACGGTTGTCACCAAACGAGTGCTTGACTGTGTAATACGTTCAGGTGCGAGACCTGCTCAGCCGGGTGAGTTTACAAAGCGTGCATTCATGAACGGAAGAATTGACCTTGCAAAGGCTGAGGCGGTAATAGATGTTATTAATTCCGGAAATGTTCTTGCAGGGAAAAATGCAATTGCACAGCTTACAGGAAAGCTGTCGGGGAAAATTGAAGGTATGCGTCAGAGTCTTGTAAATCTTGCGGCGCATATGCAGGTTTCCATAGATTATCCTGATGAAGACCTTGAAGATATTACACTTGATGATATTATGAATACACTTAAGGAGACTCTATCGGACTGTAACAAGCTTATTAAATCAGCTGATGACGGACGTATTCTTAAGGACGGAATAAGAACTGTAATTGCAGGAAAACCGAATGTCGGAAAATCAACACTCCTTAACTGTCTTAGCGGTGGGGCGAGAGCAATCGTAACGGATATTGCAGGGACTACCAGAGATATAATAGAGCAGGATATTACAATAAAAGGAATTCCCGTAAAGCTTATTGATACGGCAGGAATACGTGAAACGGATGACGAAATAGAGAAAATCGGTGTTGAGCGTTCGGAGGAATCTCTGAATTCGGCAGACCTTGTCATTGTTATGCTTGACGGGAGTGTTCGGCCGGACGGTGAAGATATGAAGGTTCTTGAAAGAACAAAGGATATGAAACGTATTGTCGTTGTAAATAAGTCAGATAAGGGACTTGATGAAGATGCGAAGAAATACGGCGATGTGTTTATTTCTGCGAAAAATGATGACGGAACGGATAAGCTTTCTGATATTATTTCCGAAATGTATAATATAGGCGAGATTGTAAGCTCAAACGGTGAGATAATTACTAATATGAGACATAAATCAGCTCTTTGCAGATGCAGTGAGTCACTCGGAAGAGCGATTGAAACTATTGAAAGCGGAATGCCGCAGGATATAGCTTCAATTGATATTAACGATGCTATAGACAGTCTCGGAGAAATTACCGGTGCTACTGTATCGGAAGATGTTGTCAGTGCAGTGTTTGCTAATTTTTGTGTCGGTAAATGAAAGGGAATGTAAAAAAATGCACATACCGTTCAATGGATTGTTTGCGTAGTCATGTTTTCAATATTCCATCAAAAACAATAAAATTTTGGTTAAAATCCGCAAACTGCGGATTTTTTCTGACTTTTATGCCATTGAACTACGAACGAAACGAACCGCTTGACGTACCCACGTACGACTTCGGGCAGGAATTTATGTGATTTCATCACATAAACCTTCGTTTCGTCCGCTCTGCACTATTTTTTACATCCCATTTTTTTTAAATCATAATTCGGAATGAAATATATTTTCAAAAAAAAACACCCCCTA
>JAZULT010000021.1:0-7268 GCA_045603225.1 Clostridia bacterium
CGAAACTCACCACTCGACGTACCATCGTACGCCTTCGGGCAGGGCCAAATGCGGCAAAACCCACATTTGGCTTCGCTTCGTGAATTCTGCATCTAAACTCAATCAGCCCCAAAAGGGGGCGCTGCTTAACGCAACACCCCCATTATGTGAAATTATTTTACTGTCAGAACAACCTTTCCGACATTTTCGCCTCTTTGCAGAATTGCGTGAGCCTCTTCTGCCTCAGTTATCGGAAGAACCTTATAAATCGTAGGTTTAACCTCGCCCGACTCTATTTTCGGGAACACGTTCTTCACAAGCTCCGAAAGAATATATGCTTTCATTTCAGGAGTTCTTGAACGGAGTGTGCTTCCGATTATGCGAACATTTCTTACATATATGTTTTTAAGGTCGATTTCAGTTTTTGTTCCGGCAAGTGCCGCAATCATAATCCATCTTGCACCGTGTGTCAGATAATGAATGCATTTGCCCATTATCTCACCACCGAGACAGTCAATGGCAACGTCAACACTGTGACCGTTTTCAAGCTCTTCCTTTAATACCTCTGAAATATCTTCTTTAGTTGTTACAACAACTCTGTCAGCATTAAGATGCTTAATTGAATCCTTTATTTCATCACTTAAAACAGTTGTGATTACTCTGATTCCGAAAGCTTTCGCCATAGGAATAATAACACTTGCGAGACCTGATGCTCCTGCATTCATTAAAAGAGTATTTCCTTTTTCTATTTTACCTTCAATAAACAAGTTCAGATACGCAGTTGCAAAAGCTTCCGGTATTGCCGATGCTTCAATCATTGAACAGTTTTCGGGAACAGGCATAAGCATATCATATTTTACCGATACATATTCGGCATATCCGCCGCCACCTAAAAGTGCACAGACCTTATCGCCTATTTTCCAGTCAGATTTTGCTTTTGCTTCTTCGCCCATCTCAACAATAACACCGGCAATTTCAAGCCCCATCCATTCAGGGCATCCCGGTGGTGGCGGATAATCACCTTCTCTTTGCATAAGGTCAGCACGGTTAAGTGCCGCCGCATGAATTTCCACAAGCACCTCTTCAGATTTTATAACCGGATTCGGCACATCGCTCCACGATAATGATTTGTCATCATTTACAAGTATTGCTTTCATAAATTACTTCCTTTCCAAATATTTATCCATGTATTCATCATATACTCCACTTTTATATGTTGCTTCAAGGTCAACCTCGTCAAGCATCATTTTAAGCCCCTGTTTAAGCGGCATCATGTCCTCCTGCTTAAGTCCTGTAAGCTCAAGAATTTTTGAGTTATCCATACGTCTGTCAAAAAGTCTGTCAAGCTCAAGCTGCCATTTGTTTGGATTCCTTATTTCACCGCCACCGACTATTCTTAGGTAGTCATCCTTGTCAACCCAACGGATTTTTGCACCGAGAAGCTCCTCATAACATTCGGCAACATACTTCCACGGATGATGCTCTGCAGTAGCAAGAGTATATGTTTCTCTGTACGCCTTTTCATTAAACAGAAGCCCTGCGTACATCTTACCGAGGTCTCCTGCCCATGACATTGTAGCATCAACATTCATTGCTTCTTTCGGAAGAACGATTTCTTTCCCCTGAAGCATTCTTGAAATTGTAGCATTGGCTTCAAGCGTTACAAGCTGATATCTGTACTGCGAATATGTAATTGCAGGTCTTACGATTGTCCAATTATCATATTTAGATGCTCTGAGAATATTTTCGCATCTTGCCTTATACAGCGAATAATCTTCCGATGCAAGATACTCTTCATCTTCCGCAACGTCAAGAAGTCTCGGTGACTCCTCTGTCGTAATCTCATCACAGTTTGCATATATTCTGTATGTAGACAAAAATACATAATGCTCTGTATTGTCAAGCATCATCTGAAATCTTTCTGCAAACTGCGGTGTATCGTACAGCATAAAATCAATTATACCGTCGTACTTTTCCGTTTCAAGAAGATTTTTCATAAACTTTCTGTCAAATCCGTTATGTACAATACATCTGAAATTCGGATTATCAATTTTAACCTCATTAACGTCAAGTATATCTACATGATATCCCTTGTCGAGAAGTTCCTTTGCCGCAAATCTTCCCATTGCACCGCCACCACATGGCAGTAATACTTTTTTACTCATTTTTACATTCCTCCGCAAGCTTTTAAAACTGTTTTATACAATTCAAGCTCATAATCATAATTCCACGGATTTTCTTTTTCTCCGAGGACCATTTTCCCGAAACTCCTCATCATTGCATCATATCGGTTATGGATTTCGCTTCTTTCACTTTCATGTTTTTTACACCAGTCATCAGATTCACGGGTGAATCTTTCTGTATACTGATTACCGTCAATAAGCCATTCAAGAGGTTTTAACTCAACGGTTTTCTTCGTCCCCGAAACGACCAGCTGACGTCTTTCAAATCCGCCTTTTTCAACTGCAGATGTTTTTGCAAACGATACTCCGTTTTCGTATTCAAAAACGACCATACCGAAATCTTCACTTGTTACACCGTCAACACCACTGCACCTGTTAAACGGAATTATATTTTTCGGTGTGCCCTGTATTCCGAAAATTAAATCCACAAGGTGACAACCCAAAAAGAACATCATACCGCCCGGGAAATTTTCAAGCCATTGTCTTGTCTCTTTCGGATGTATGCAGTTCATCTGAGCTTCAACACTTATTATATCGCCAAGCTCACCGTTTTTAATGTCTTCCATAAGCTCCATAACATACGGATTGTATCTGTACATATATCCTGTATGAAATACCGTTCTGTTACCTCTTATTATTCCGATGAGTCTTTCAAAATCGGAAAGACTTGTTCCTCCCGGTTTTTCCATATGTATATGCTTTCCGTGTTCAGCCGCCAATGTTGCATATTTTGTAAGATATATTTCCTCTGTTTCTACTGTTACAGCTTCTATTTCAGGATTGTTTAATATCTCATCAAGAGACATTTCTCTGTATCCGTCAAAGTTACACATCACATCCGGAAATTTCTCTCTTTCATTTTCAGGGAGATGATATCCGATAATTTCGAATATGTCACTGTTTCTTTTGAGACAGTTAAAAATATCATTTCCGTGACTGTTTTTGCTTGTTCCTATTTGTGCTATTTTTATTTTTCTCATTTTACATCCCTCCAGTCAAACTGTGATACAACAGGAAAGTTTTTATCATTTATAAGTCTGGTATATACTTCTGTACATTCTTCAGGCAAGAATGTTTCGTCTATCATTTCTCTAAAGTTAATTCGTCCGTATGCTGAAAGCTTCATAAGTGCTTTTATATCATCACGCTGAGTAAACCAGCCATGAGACGAATCAATTGCAGGTCTTGCCATTGTATGAGCACCGATAAGTGTTATGCCCGGTCCGTGAACCTTTCTGTAATAATCAACAGTAAAGTTCTTATCACGTGTACAGCCGAGGAGTGCAACTCTTCCAAACTTCGCCATACAGTCAAGGCACTGATTGAGCCCAACACCGAGACCGGTTACTTCTATTGCCGCATTAACACCGCCGCCTGTCAGCTCTTTTACCTTTTCTGAAAAGTCTTCTTCTGTCGGGTCAAGGGCATAGTCAGCACCAAATTTAAGTGCCTTTTCACGTCTTTCCTTTACAGGGTCAACCGCAATGACAGGAGCCGCACCTGCCGCTTTTGCAAGCTGTACTGACATAAGACCTAATATTCCAAGTCCCATAACCATAAACGACTCACCGATTTCAAGCTTTGTTTTACGGAGTGCCGCTATAGGGAAAGTTCCTATATGGAAAAGTGCCGCCTCCTCAAACGATATATTTTCATCATCTATTTTAACAGCATTCATTTCAGGCACAATGTTATATTTTCTATGCAAACTCCATGACATAACAACCTTGTCTCCGGGTTTAAGTTCTGTTACATCTTTACCGACAGATGTAACTATACCCGAACTGCTATATCCTGAATATCTTGGGAATATTACATTCGGTTCACCGACAATCCCAACATTTTCATTACCTGTTATATTAGCCTTTTCAGTACCACAGCTTATTGAGCTGAAGTATGTTTCCACGCTCACTTCGTTATCGTTCAGCGGTCTTATTTCCGCATCAAGAAGCTCCGCTTTGTTTTTTTCAGTAAATACAATTTGTTTATTCAAAATAATCACCTCAAAAATAATTATAATGTATTGACACAGAATAAACAATATGTTATACTGTAAAAAAACACTACTATACTGTAAAAGGACGTAAATATGGATTCAGAAAAAATAGTTTCACGCTTTTCGATTGGAAAGCTGTCATTTAAAAATCGGCATATTACAGGTAACACAAAATTTTCAAACCCTTGCATAGGATATGTTCTGAAAGGAAACGGATTGTTTCTTTACAAGGGTAACGCATACACAGCAAGTGCAGGAGACCTTGTATACATAGCCTCAGGAACAAGATATTATTCTGTGTGGACCGGTAATCCTGAAGTAGAATTTTATTCACTGAATTTTTCCTTTTCACGGTTACAGTCTATGTCAGAGTACAAATTTCAACTGCTGAAAAATTATCCGCCGTCACTTTTTCACGATATGTACAACACATATGAAAAAAATGATTTTCTTTGTATGTCTGCATTCTATAAGGTTCTTGATGACATGTATAAAAAGCTCATACCAACCACAAGGAATTCAGCCATGAAAAACATTGAGCCTGCCCTTGAATATATCGAAAAGCACAGTAATGAAGAAATTTCGATACAACAGCTTGCAGATATATGCTGCTGCAGCGAATCAACACTGTTTAAATCTTTTCAGAACATAACAGGAGTTTCTCCGATAAAATATAAGCATAATATTATGATTCAGACTGCACTTCGCCTTTTGTCCGACACCGATTTGTCCATAGAAGAAATAAGCAGGGAAACAGGCTTTTCTTCCTCAAATTATTTCAGAAAAATCTTTACGGGCATCACAGGCACAACTCCGAAAACACTCAGAAAAAATCATTCATCGTGACATAGTAAAACTGTATACTTGCTGTCGCTGTATTTTCTGATAAAATCCTCACTCGCTTTCTGATTTACGAAACTGCCTGTGGGGATTTTTTTCGTAAGGCATCCTCTTAAGTAACACTCGTCACCGGCTACTACATATATTTCGCCATTTTTACTTATTTCAACAATACACGAACCTTTGGAATGTCCGCCAATTTTTATAATCTTCACACCGTCACAAACATGAAACTCATTATCAAATACATTCACAGTAAAATCTTCGGGAATATATTCTTTTCCGCTTTCATATTCGTCCTTCTGAATATGTATAACGGCATTTTTAAAATATTTTACACATTCAATATGGTCGTGATGAGCATGAGTTATAATAACATCGGTTATTGTATCAGGTAAAACATTTTTGTTTTCAAGAGCCTTTACAGTCCCCAAAAAATCTTTCATTATAAATCCCGGCATTGTTTCACAGCCTGCATCTGTCAAGATAAGCTTATTATCTGTTTTTATAAGATAAACTTTAAAAACAATTTCACAGTTTTTTTCTTTATCCCCGTTTATATAAGCCATGCTCTCGGGTAAAACTGATTTTCCGTATTCTACAGGTATTATTTCCATTTTTACTGCTTCTTTCTGCATCCGTCTATCTGAATATTCTGTCCTGAAATGTAGCTTGCTTCGTCACTTGCAAGAAAACATATAAGATTTGCATTCTCCGCATTCGTTCCCGTTCTTCCCATAAAAGCAAGTTCGCTCGGCTGGAAAGAATTTATATCAGAATCTGATGAATCGCTTACGCTTCCCGGAGAAACACAGTTAACAAGAACACCTTTGTCCGTTACTTCTTTTGCAAGTGCCTTTGTCATTGAAATAAGCGCACCTTTTGTTGCGGAATAATGCACCATATTTGCGTTACCGTATACACCCGCAACAGATGAAACATTTATTATTCTGCCGTAATTTTTCTCAAGCATTCCGGGAATAACCGCCTTTGTCACATAAACTACGCCCATGATGTTAACATCAATATACTTACGCCACTCCTCTGTCGATGTGTTTACAAAGCTGTCCCAGCATCTCCAGAGTGCCGCATTGTTTACAAGAATATCTATGCTCCCGAACACTCCTTCTGCTTCTTTTACTAGTGCGTTTACCTTTTCTTCATCGCTGACATCACAGTCGTAAATCAGGACATCATTTGTATATTCCTGAATCTCTTTTTTTACTGCTTCGAGCTTTTCATAGTTTATATCAAAAAGTATGACTTTCGCTCCCTGCTGTGCCAATTTAAGCGCAACTGCTCTTCCTATTCCCACACTTGCACCTGTTATAAGTGCTGTTTTATTCTCAAAGTTCATAACATCACCTACATATTATCTCTTATAGCCTTTATATTTTTAAGAAGCGGTTGCTGTGGTGTTGCAAGTCCGTCATGCTCATATACACAGAGATACATACAACATCCGAGCTCTCCGCCAATTCTTCTTAATATATGACATTCTCCACCGCTGAGATACAGAAACGGAATTTTGAGATTCTCTTTCAGCATATTAACTATTCTGAGATTTTCCATCTGCTGTTCCATAGTGTCTGCGCCTGTTACAATTTTTGAGATATCCGCACCGCGTCTTTGATGCTCCAGCGCAACTTCAAGAACTCTTTCAGCAGGAGTATACTGAAGAATGTGAGAAGACATTAAAACTTCTGCACTCTTTTCATGAAGATTATCTATAAGCTTCATTTGCTTTTTAATAGCATCTTCAGATACAGCCACCTCGTCGGGGTGTCTGTCATACAAATCCCCTATAACATCACATAAGGTTGCACCGCAGTCAGCAAGCTCTAAAAGCTCCTCTGCAAGGATTTCGTCAGATTTTCCTTCATTCTGACAACTGCGGTAATTTGTTACATATACGGGCTTATCGGCATATTCAAAAAGCTGTTTGTATGTATCAGTGCTTCTGTACTCGCTTTTCATCTGCTCAAACTGCATTCCGAACGCTTCCGCACCAAGCGGAGTTGCTTTGTCAATAAGCTCCTTTATTCTGTCAGGCGTTTCAGCCTGAACCATTACTGTAAGTGTTGCTTTGTCATATTCCAAAAAAGTTTTTTTCATTTCAATTCCACCTTCCCATCGCATTTCTTCCACCGTCAATCATTATATTTTCTCCATTTATGAACTGACCTTTGTCAGATGCAACAAAAAGACATAAATCTACAATTTCCTGTGGCTGAGCTGCACGACCAAGTAAAGTTTTCATATTTGCCATT